>CALFSK010000051.1 GCA_937916845.1 uncultured Lactobacillus sp.
TCACGCTACTCAAATTCCAATTATTAGCTTTCAAGGTCGTGAGGGCAACGTCACCATTAAACAAATTATCAACCGTTGTCGCAGCGCTCGCGCTAAAATTATCCGCATCTAATTCGGTTAAGCTCTTCAGTCCAGCAAAAAGATTATTCAAACTCGTGATTTTAGAATTCAACTGCCAACCAGAAACGTTTAACATAGCTAACGCCGTATCACCCGCAAATATATTGGTTAACCCTGTCACTTGGCTAACGTCCCAGTTACTAAGATCCAGACTGGTCAGGCCGCTATCCGCAAAAAACATGGATTCCACCGTAGTGACCGCACTTGTATCCCAACTAGACAGGTCCAAGTTAGTCAGCTTTTGACACGTGTTAAAAGTCCGGCTCATATTAGTCACTTTACTAGTATCCCAACCACTCACGTTTAAACTCGTTAAGCTAGAATCGCCTAAAAACATATTTCCTAAATTGGTCACATTACTCGTCTTAAAGCTCGACAGGTCTAAGCTCGATAAATTAGTCATGCCGAAAAACATATCAGCAAAGTTAGTCGATTGGCTTGTATCAAGATTAGTCAGTCCATTAATAGTCGTTACTTGGTTTAAATTTTTGAATAAATTAGCTGTACTGGTTCCGGCAGTCACGGGACTGTCAATCGAAATCGCGGTGATTTTGGCTGCATTTGGTGTCCACGCGGTATTTAAACTTGACGCTGTATTCGCAGTCAGCACCCCAGTATTAAGGTGCAATACCCCATTGCTATCAATATTCCAGTCAGTTCCAGCATCAATGTCAGCCGCAGCAACGGCCGCCCGTAATAAGGCTGCCCGTTTATTCGTCACTTGTTGGTCAGAACTAGCCATGGCCATCGTCGTCATCATTTTACCAGCCATAACTGGGCTGTTTTGACTGACCATCTCATTAACTAATTCAGTATTAGTTGTTCCGTCAACAGTTGAATCAATCGCCGCGACTGCGGTCGTCACCGTCTGATTACCAGTCGCTGACTGTGACGTCTGTGCCTGTTGGTCATTAGTTTGTGCTGCTTCTGAGCCTGAACTAACTGGCGCAGCTGTTGCCGTATTAACGGCCGCTGCACTACTTTTTTGAGTATCTGCAGATAAAACTCCTGCCGTGCGACCCGCCTGACTAGTCTTACCCGCACTAGCTGAAGTACTAGTGGCAGTCGTGCTACTGGACTGAATCTTTTCGCTGGAACTACCCGCCACTGTACTTGTTGCTGAAGTTGAACCAACCGTTGCCGCACTCGTGCTGCTAGTTGAAGTACCGCTTGCCGCGGACGAAGTCGTTGAAGCGGCTGAACTAGCCGCATTATTTTTAGCGCTGCTACTCAACGTCACAGCTTTAGCACTTAATTGACTCGCATTACTCGTCACTGAAGAAGCATCATTACTGGTACTGTCCGCTTTGGTTTCATCAGCATGAACAAGCATCTGATTGCCCTGCCAGGTCGTCATCATTAATACCCCAGCGAACACCCACAAACGCCCTCTGTTGGCTACTTTGTTATTGAAATTATTACGATTCAATTCTTCTCGCTGACTCTTATGCATTTAAAACGCCCCTCGTCTTACCAATCCGTCAGACTTAGTTCGAATCTAGTCTGATAGACGACTTGCTCGTATATTTAAATTGGTTTAATCTTTATCGTCATAAATAGTGTACCCCTTAAATCTACAGCACTCAAGCTTACAAACGTTGATATACCGCCGTTTGCAGTGTGTTTTATATATACAAAAACTGGAACTTGTGTGGTCTCACAAATTCCAGTTTTAAATTGACTATTAATATTTATTATGAATCATCTACCCGCTAAGCTAATTTAAGGCCCAATTTAGCATTTTTATTATTCATAACTATTTATTGATATTATAAATAGTTATATCCAGCTAATAAGGCCTGTCAGTAATAAATTTTGAAACAAGTTAATCACATTAACTTGTTTTACCGGTCACAAAAAGATTTAAATTTTTTTGTCGACGATAAACCCCCCAAGGTTAGGATTCCAACCTTGGGGGTTACTTGATTTACTGTTTAGAATTTTCTTCGCCGATCTTAAATAACGGAATCTTAGGTTTAGCATTCTGACCGACTTGGCGCTTCGGCTTGGGCTCTGAATTCAACCGATGCTCAATGCTGCGTTGGCGTTCTGCTTCCACTTGTACGGGCGTCTTAAGCCCCCGTTTTTGCCAATTTAGTAAGATTCGATCCATGTACGTTAAATTATAGACTTGCCGCAACACGGCTTCCCGTAGCGCTAATCCAATCACGTCCGGATCGTAATGGTCCTCATCGAACCACTTGCTTATGCTCTCCATTTCAATCGGCGATAACGCGCGGCCAAACTCCTGCTGAATATCCGTAAAGACTTTCTGCCGGGGATTAGCCTTTGCTGTCGTCTCGTCCTGAGCCGCCTGGGCCCGTTCCGGTTGCTTGAGTGCAACGACCAATTTATCGTACAACCCATCAAAGTTATAACGATCATGAATCTTTTGATCGTCACCCGTGACCGATTCAATCGTCAGTAACTTTTTCGCTAACATTTCATGGAGTCGCTGAAAAACAGTATTTGACGATTCACCAAGGCTCTTAGCAACAACCGCGGCATCGGGAAACTGATTACCCCGATCCATCAGGCGTTTGAACTGCAGATACACTAAGAACTCATCGTTAGTCACGCCAATTTCACGGTAATGCGCTAATAAGGCGTTTGATAACGTGGTCTCGCCATCATAAATCAATGCGTGTGCTAAAGGTTCCATAGCAACCTCCTTTGAACAGTAAGAGCGTGAGACCAGCGCCTCACGCTCTTACTCAATTGTTTCATTTTTAAGTTTACGGGTAAATGCGGTTTAACAAACGTGGGAATGGAATGGTCTCCCGAACGTGATCTTCCGCTGTGATCCAAGTTAAGAAGCGTTCTAGCCCTAACCCGAAACCAGAGTGCGGTACACTACCGTACTTCCGTAAGTCTAAGTACCAAGCGTAGTCCTTAGGATCTAAGCCGGCCTTTTTGACTTGGTCAAGTAGGTATTCATAGTCCGTCGCCCGTTCAGACCCACCAATGATTTCACCATAGCCTTCTGGTGCCAATAAGTCGGCACAGATGACCACGTCGTCACGAGTTGGGTGTGGCTTCATGTAGAATGGCTTGATGGCCTTTGGATAGTTTAAGACGAAGACGGGTTGGTCAAAGTGATCAGCCAAGAACGTTTCTTCTGGCGACCCAAAGTCCACACCCCAGTCAACGTCAAAGTCGTTGGCTTTTAATAAGTCGATGGCTTCATCGTAACTGATCCGTGGGTAAGGTAACTTCGTATATTTTTTAAGCGTTTCAACGTCGCGCCCTAAAATATCTAAAGCGTATTGACAGTTGTCAATTACTGATTGAACCAAGTGAGCGATGTAACGTTCTTGTACTTCCAAGCTTTGTTCTTGGTGCATGAACGCCATTTCAGGTTCGATCATCCAAAATTCGATCAGATGACGACGCGTCTTTGACTTTTCAGCACGGAACGTTGGGCCAAAAGTAAAGACTTTACCGTATGCCAAGGCCCCGGCTTCAGCGTATAACTGTCCACTTTGTGACAAGTAAGCATCCCGGTCAAAGTATTCCGTATGGAACAATTCAGTCGTTCCTTCTGGCGCACTCCCAGTCAAGATTGGTGAGTCCATCTTGATGAATCCTTCTTGATTGAAAAATTCATAAGTGGCACGAATCACTTCATTACGAATGTTCATCGTTGCCCATGGTTGTTTTGAACGTAACCATAAGTGGCGGTGGTCAAGTAAGAAATCAACCCCGTGTTCCTTAGGCGTGATTGGGTATTCTTCACTTTCACCAACAACTTCTAAGTCTTCCACTTCGATTTCGTAACCGAACTTGGAACGGCTATCTTCATGAATCACACCCGTGATCCACATGCTGGTTTCTTGCTTAACTTCTTTAGCCAGTTCAAAAACTTCTGGTGTGACTTGGCTCTTCACAACCACCCCTTGGAAAAAGGCAGTCCCATCACGTAATTGTAGGAAGGCAATTTTACCGCTGGAGCGCTTATTGGTTAGCCACACCCCAATTTTGACTTTTTCATCTACGTGGCTTTTTGCATCCATAATGCTGATCTGTTGCACCATTTACTTACATCCTCCAATTACTTTGCTTGTTCAGCAATTTTTTGTTCAATAAATTTTTGTAAACGTCGATAAGCTTCGCGTAACGAATCCATGTCAGTCGCATAACTCAACCGAATGTGACCAGGTAACCCAAAGGCTTCACCCGGTACTAATCCAACGTGAGCATCTTCTAACACGGCCTGTACGAAAGCTGGTGTGTCTGAATAACCAGTCAAACGTAACGCTTCAGTCACGTCTGGGAACATGTAAAAGGCTCCCGCTGGTTTGCCACCCGGCATCTTAAAGCCTGGTAATCCTGAGATTAGCGGATAGAGTTCATTCAACCGTGCTTCAAAACCCTGGCGCATCGTTTCAACTGACGACTGGTCACCACTAAAGGCTTCAATCGCCGCGTACTGTGAAACGGCGGCCGGATTGCTAGCTGCGTGGCCAAGGACGACTCCCATTTTCGCCATAATGGCTTTAGGGCCCGCCGCGTAACCAATTCGCCAACCGGTCATTGAATAGGCCTTGGACACACCGTTGATCAAGACGATGTGATCCATATTAGCATCACCTAACTCCAAAACGGACGTAAAATGATTCCCGTTATAGAGCAACTTCTCGTAGATCTCATCGGCAATGATCAGGATATCATTTTTAACCGCCCAATTGACAATGGCTGTTAATTCTTCCTGACTGAAGACGAGTCCCGACGGATTTTGTGGTGAATTCAAGACTAAGGCCTTGGTCTTAGGGGTCCGTTGGGCTTCTAAGTCCGCAACGGTGAACCGCAACTGCCGGTCCGTCCCAACTTCAACCGGAACACCACTCGCCAATTTAACTTGTTCAGAGTAACTGACCCAGTATGGGACTGGTAATAAGACTTCGTCATCTGGGTTCAAAATTACTTGAAAGAGCGTAAACAACGCCATCTTGGCCCCGTCAGTGACGACGATTTGGCTAGGATCGAAATGATAGCCGTGGTCGGCCTCGATGCGAGCGCTGATTGCACGCTTTAATTCTGGCAATCCAGTTGCAGGCGTATAAAAACTAGCTTTTCCGTTTTGAATGCTATCAATAGCGGCTTGCTTAATATTGTCCGGTGTCTGATAGTCTGGCTCACCAATGCCCAAATTAATGACATCGATCCCGTCAGCAATCATTTGTTTGGCCATCGCACTAATCTTTAACGTAGCTGACGGTTGAATTTGCATGACTTTTCGTGATAATTCCATAAACATCCGCACCCCTTAGCATTAGATATTGAGTATTGATTTTAACTGATTACCATTTGAATATTGTAAAACTTCATAACACAAATTGTTCTTTTTATTGAGATAAGTAACTTCCCAGACCACTTCACCATCGTACTTCCCTAGCGTGGCCTTGATGACCTTGCTAGGATTACGCTTAGCCCAAACTTTACGCAGTGCCTTCGTACGGGAAATTCCCGCCGTCTGCTTAACCACGGTCGTTTGGTGCTTGGAATTGGTATTAATAATGGCGTAGACCGGCACATTTTTCTTCGTTGTCCCGGTTACGGCGTAATAACTCTGTTCTCCGTTATACTGCGAGAACCCGGTCGTCGTTTTTAACTTGCCTTTGCTGACAGCTAAACTGTACGCCGTTTTTTGTGCCTGGTGCATTGGGCGCTGAGCAACCCATAGCGTCCCGTAGATGGCGACAATTAGCGCTAATACGACTAACAAAACGATCATGATCACCCGTTCCGGGCGTCTTCTACGTTGAACTCGCATATCTTTATCCTGATCCTTTCAAAAAACAGATAAATTAATTATAGCAAATTTAACTGTCAGCGGAATGCTTTCTTACTCAGTTTTGAAAAAACTTTGAAGTTTACCTGTAATTTCATCTAACGAGCCATTACTTGGCGGTAACGTTTTGGGTAACGCCTTTAAAATTGTTTGCCCGTAACGCTTCGTGACCAAGCGATCATCTAAGATGACTGCAGCGCCCCGGTCCTGACTCGTCCGAATCAAACGACCTAGTCCCTGACGTAGTTTCAGTGCCGCCTTAGGAACCGCCTCATTATAAAACGGGTTCAATTTAGCTTGCCGTAATTGTTGGTAACGCGCCTTCGTCGTCGTTTGGTCGGGTGACTCAAACGGTAGTTGAGTGATAATCAACAATTCCAACTGATCTTGTGGCAAGTCAATGCCTTCCCAGAAACTAGCGGCACCCAGTAAGATGGCGTTGTCTCCTTGAATAAACCGGCGTAAGAGCTTTTCACGGCTCCCATTAACCCCTTGTGCCAAGATCTCGCGATTAGCGCTTAGATTACCTTGATGTAAGCCGTAGAAGACCCCTTCGATCATATTCAACGAGTTGAACAAGATTAAGGTCTGTTTAGGCGTTGCGGTCACGATTTGCTCGATGGCACGTGATAAATAAGCGACCCGTTGCTTCCCACTTGGTTGTTCAGCCGGGGTCGCATCCGTCGCAATCATTAACCGGGCCTGTTTTTCCAAATCAAACGGCGTCGAAAGTTGATGATGCTCCGCCGTGGCCGCGTCAATGTCCAACTGATTGTAGACGTACTGGGACTTGCCCGTTGAAAATAGGGTCGCACCAGTCAGTAACGGTGCGCTGAAGTACGGGTACAGTCGTTCTTTAAAGTAGCCCTGAGTATCGATCAAGCTCCCAGATAAGTTCAAACTTCCACGGTCATGCCACTGATTCAGCGTAATCCAGAAGACCCGTTGTTCCCGGGTTGCTGGCATTAGCCAAGTTTGTAGTAAGTCATACCCATGGCGCAAAACTTGCAACCGGTTATAGAAATCATCTAAGACGTGCTGCTCAGTAGGTAAAATCTGTGCTTGGTCGTGGTGATACTGCTCGTTAAGCTGTTGAAACTGCAAGAAACAGTTTTCAATCGCCGTTTGTAATTGTTTGATCAACGGATTATGCTCCGCGAAGAACTCGGTAATTTGGCTCGTATTGACGCCAATCTCGACTGGTTGACTGCCGCCCTTTTGATGCGGGACAAATTCCCGTGCCAACGCCGCTTGCACTTGTTGTAAATGCAAATCAGTATCACCAAGTGAGTGATCTAACAGTTTCAACCGGTAATCCGCCTGAGGTTGTTCCGCGAACAAGGCCCGCAAACTCAACCCGTGATCTTGATCGATTCGACTCGTCAGGCTATGACAAGCCGACATGTAATAATTAAAATCAAATTTTTGCCGTGATTCTCGTAAGACCCCGTCAGCTAAATGCTGGGCTTCGTCTAAAACGAGTAACGGCCGTTGCTGGCGACTACCTAGTTGCGCAACGTGTTGCATCAAATAGGCGTGATTCGTAATGATGAACGTCGCTTGGGCGGTCAACTGATCCCGAAACCGTAAAAAGTCTTCCTTAAAGAACGGGTCGTCAGCTTTTAGTGAACCGATCCCGTGGTGCGCGATTTCTGAGAAGTACGGCGCTTGATACGTCGTTAAGTGCAACTCATCTAGGTCCCCAGTGGTCGTCATTGTTAACCAGATCAGCACCCGCAATTTCAAAAGTTGCGTTTGCTTTGAATGCTCGTGCAGGGCTAAGCCCCGTGCAAAGCGGTTCAAATCAACGTAGTGTTGGTTTCCTTTAATAACCACGGCCGTCACTGGATCTGGGAGCAATGCGTTCAATAACTGAACACCTTGATCAAGCAGTTGGGTTTGTAAGACCGTCGTTGCGGTGCTGACGATCACTTGCTGATCATCGTGGGCTAAATAAGCGAGTGGTAATAAGTACCCTAACGTTTTTCCCGTCCCGGTAGGCGCTTCGATCAGTAACGGATTTTCTTTAGTTTGATTCTTCGTATAGTGCCGGTAGATTTGATTCATCATCCGCGCCTGTTGTGGCCGGTAAGTCAAATTATGCCCAAATAGGTTTACCTTTTGGGCCTTAGTCAACGGATAACGTGGTGCTTTTCGGCCAACGGCTTGTTGCGGTAACGACTGTTTTCTTAAAGCAATCCCGTTGCGAATCATCAAATCTTTTGGCAACCGCGACGGGTGCTGTTTGCCCTGCTGAAACGCGTACGAAAAGAGTTCGGACGTTTCTCGCGGCAACTCTGGCGTCAACTGCACCATCTGCTGCAAGGTGATCAAAGGTAACTGCGCCAATCGTTTTTGCAAAAAGATAAATAAATGAGCGGTTGCGATTGCGTCACTATCCGCGGAATGCGGATGCTCATGGTCAATATTTAGTAGTTGGCTCAAATCCCGTAGCCGAAAGCTCGACGCCGTTGGTAATAGAATCTGACTCAATGAGACCGTGTCAACGGCCTGAATTGGCAATTCTGGATAACCAACGCGGGATAATTCGGCGTTGATAAACGGTAAGTCAAAATTAACGTTGTGCGCCACAAACACCGTTCCCTGCAATAAGCTGTACACGGTACCCGCTAAGTCATCAAACGGCGGTGCTTTTCGAACCCGCGCGTTACTAATTCCCGTCAGGTTTTCAATCACTGGCGGTACCGTGGTCAGTGGATTGACGTCGGTCGCAAACGTATTAATTATTTTATTATTTTTGACGAACGCACAGCCGATTTGGATAATACGGTCGCCATCCTTAACGCTAGTACCAGTCGTTTCAATATCGACGACGGCATAGGTTGTGTTTGGTTTCATGGTCATTTCCCCAAATTTTAGTCTATATCAATGTGCTGGCACTGAATTCATGCCAACATTCTCAAATTAAATTATAGCATACCAGTAAAGTGAATCCGTTCCGTTTGGCCACTAGGAACACCCGCCCTAAATCTGCCTTTGCGAACTGGTCAGCAGGCCTGAATTTAATCTGTTTCTCATTTTATCATACACATGCCAATTCTGACTTCCCACCTAACCATAAATTTTCAAGCAAGCGAACGGAAAGGCGGTCATTGCAATGATTGTTAACCGAACATAGTTGAGGCCTAAAATTTCTAATGATTCGGTCCGACTGGGACTTGTCACCGGGCAACCGTGGTAAAAAGCGTGATAATAAGGTATCATAATCCTATTATTAATTCATTTTAGAAAGGCAGCGACACGATTGAAAAATCTAGCTACCGGTACTAGTCATGCCAAAATTATTTTGATTGGGGAACACGGGGTCGTTTACGGCCAACCCGCAATTGCCCTCCCAATCTCGACGATTCAAATGCAAGCCGTCATTCACCGACGTGAAACGGCACAACTGGTTAAAAGCCGTTACTTTAATGGAGACTTCAACAGCATGACCGCCAACTTAGGCGGTATTCAGGCGTTGATCAAGGCCCTATTGGCCCGCTTCGACGCGCCCGAACAAGGCTTTGATATTCACATTACCAGTGACATCCCCTCTGAACGCGGGATGGGGTCCTCAGCCGCTGCGGCAGTCGCAGTGACCCGGGCATTCTATGATTTTTTTGAACAACCCTTGTCCCATCAGACCCTGTTGAAGACGGCAAACGTAGCTGAAAGTTACACGCACGGCCAACCAAGCGGCTTAGACGTTGCCACGGCCAGTGCCACTTCCCCAGTATGGTTTGTTAAGGGCCGTGAAAATTACCCGATTCCCGTTAAGCTACCAGGCTACTTAGTCATCGCCGATACGGGTATTAAAAGTCAAACTAAGGTTGCCGTGGCAACGGTTAGAAACCTGCTAATTGTCGAAGGCGAGACCATTCAACAACGCATCGATGACCTCGGACACCTTACCCGAATGACTAGGGACGCCCTTTCTGACGGTAACCTACCAAAATTAGCGCGGGCGTTAAACGGTGCCCAAGACGATTTACGCTCACTAGGCGTCAGTCATCCCGCTTTAGAACAACTCTTAGCCGTTGCCCGGCAAAACGGTGCGGTCGCCGCTAAGTTGACTGGCAGTGGTCAGGGTGGCTGCATGATTGCCGTCGCACCTGAAGAAAGTATCGCCAACGATTTATCACAAAAGCTGTCCGCAGCGGGCGCCACGGCAACGTGGGTCGAACCCCTGCTTGCGAATGATTAACTTTGGAGGAACAACATGGCTAAAACAGTAACGGCGAAAGCCCATACGAATATCGCACTCGTCAAATACTGGGGAAAAAAAGACGCGCACTTAATGTTGCCACAAAATGGCAGCATTTCTTTGACGTTGGATCATTTTTATACCGAAACGAGTGTCACGTTTGATTCCCAACTAAATCACGATCAAGTCTACTTCAACGAGCAACTACTCCAGCCAGCCCAATCGCAACGGATCAGTCGCTTTTTAGACCTCATTCGCCAACGAAGCGGACTGCACGCCCCGGCTGCGGTCAGAACAATGAATCACGTTCCGACTTCGGCAGGGCTCGCTTCGTCGGCCTCTGGCTTTGCGGCCCTTGCAGCTGCCGGTAGTCGCGCTGCTGGCATGGATTTAGATGCGACCGCGCTGAGTCGGTTAGCACGCCGGGGTTCCGGTTCCGCCACCCGCTCCGTTTTTGGTGGCTTTGTCGAATGGCACGCCGGGCACGACGACCAGTCTTCCTATGCTGAAGTGATTCAAGACCCCGTGGATTGGGATATTCAAATGATTGCCGTCGTTCTTAAAGCAACCAAAAAGCCAATTAGTTCAACGGATGGTATGGCACGCGTCGTCGCGACTTCCCCGTACTACCCCGCTTGGGTCAAAACTGCTGAAAACGATCTAACCCGGATGCGCGCAGCAATTGCCGCTAAGGACTTAGAAGCGGTCGGAACCATCGCTGAAACCAACGCAATGCGGATGCACGCCCTTAATTTAAGCGCGGCCCCCGCCTTCAACTACTTCACGGCTGACACGCTGACTGCAATTCAGGCAGTGACAGACTTGCGTGCACACGGGATAAACTGTTATTATACTTTGGATGCTGGCCCGAACGTAAAGATCATTTGTGCGGGTCGCGATACGGCTGTGATTAAGACAGCCCTACAACAATACTTTGCCCCGGAACAACTGATTGTTGCCAAACCGGGGCCTGGGATTACAATGACAGAAGCATAAGTTAATTTAGAAATGGCTACGTGAACCGTCTGCGCAGGCCATGAAAGGACATGATGGCATGATTACGGTGAAAGCACCTGGAAAACTTTACATTGCGGGGGAATACGCCGTGGTTGAAAGTGGGTTTCCAGCGATTATCGTGGCGTTAGATCAATTTGTGACCGCTACAATTTCATCCAGTGATACGGTTGGGAGCATTGTTTCCAAGCAGTATCAGGAAAACTCAATCGTCTGGCGCCGTAAGGGAGATGCGATGGTTTTTGACAACCGGGATAACCCGTTTCATTACATTCTCTCTGCAATTAGTCTGACGGAAGCCTACGCCCACGAACTAGGACGCGAACTGGGCGTCTACCACTTAGGCATCAATAGCGAACTGGATAGTGCGGACGGCAAAAAGTACGGGCTGGGTTCATCCGCGGCGGTCACCGTGGCAACGGTCAAAGCACTTTGTCGCTTCTACCACCTGCCCATGGACAAACCAAAGCTATTCAAGTTAGCCGCAATTGCCCACCTATCCGTACAAGGTAACGGTTCTTTAGGTGACATCGCCGCTAGTGTTTACGGTGGCTGGATTGCCTACCATTCCTTTGATCGGGACTGGTTACACGTTCAAAGAAAACAAACAAGTTTAAGTGAACTGCTGGATATGAACTGGCCAGACTTAAAAATCGACCTGCTCACCCCACCAGCTGATTTACGCTTGATGATTGGGTGGACCGGCTCCCCCGCATCGACCTCCCATTTAGTCGACAAGGTGGCTTTAGTTAAGGCTAAGCAACGGGGGGAATACCAGACCTTCTTACAAGACAGTAAGGCCTGTCTGAAACGAATGATTGCTGGCTTTCAAGCTGGGGATTTACAGGCGATTCAAACCGAAATTCGTTGTAACCGCCACTTATTACAAACTTTAGGGGCTTTCAGTCACGTGACCATCGAGACCCCCATCTTAAAGAAAATGATTCACCTTGCTGAAGCTGCGGGTGCCGCCGCTAAAACTTCCGGTGCCGGTGGTGGTGATTGTGGGATCGTCTTAATCGACCGAGCAATCAACCCAGCAAACTTATTAAAGCAATGGGCGCACGATGGCATTGAACAGTTGAATTTAACCGTTCATACGGTCAGTGATGACTCAATATCTAACGTATAATCTTGATCACGATTGTCATTAACTAAGATCTAGAAATCCGAAACGAGTCCGGGAAATCCGTCCCGGGCCCTTTTTAAATTGGAGGTGGCCTCTGTGCCGCAAAGTCAACAATCACACCGTAAAGACGAACACGTTTCGCTGGCAGAAAAATATTATCACGGCACACAACCCAACTCATTTGACCAAGTGAAGATTCGCCATGACGCCCTTCCGGAGACTCGGGTCGCAGACGTCACCCTAGCGACAACCGTTGGTCAGTGGCACTGGGAAAGCCCGCTTTATATCGAAGCCATGACTGGTGGCTCGCAACAGACTGGCAAACTTAATACCCGCTTAAGCCAAATTGCAGCGGCGTGCCACCTACCAATTGCCACCGGGTCACAAAGCGTTGCAATTAAAGACCCCGACCTAGCGCCCACGTTTGCGACCGTTCGGAAAAACAATCCCGATGGCCTCGTCTTTGGTAATTTAGGGGCAGGCCATTCACTGATGGCGGCACAAACGGCCGTTGCCATGTTGCAAGCCGATGCCTTGGAGCTCCATTTAAACGTTGTTCAAGAAATCGTCATGCCCGAAGGTGACCGCGACTTTCACTGGTTAGCAAACATTGAAAACGTTGTCCGCCACCTGGACGTTCCCGTTATCGCTAAGGAAGTTGGCTTTGGCATTTCCCGCCCGACGATGACCCAACTCTATCAGGCCGGTGTCCGCTACCTCGATTTGGGTGGTCACGGCGGCACCAACTTCGTGGACATTGAAAACCGACGGCGGGAATCCCGCGACATGGCCTACCTCCATGATTTTGGCTTAACGACCGTCGAATCACTCTTGGCCGTTCAAGAGCACCCCGCCGACCTCACCATTCTAGCGACTGGGGGCGTTCGGCAGCCACTCGACGTCTTAAAAGCGTTAATGCTAGGAGCCGATGCCGTGGGCGTTGCCGGAACCATCCTACACGCCTTATTGCATCATACTAACGAAGAAGTCGAAGCCATGATCAAGGCTTGGCAGGAACAGCTACGCCTGCTGATGGCCTTAGTCGGTGCAACCACCATCACACAGTTACACACGATGACGGATAAATTAACGTATTCAGCTGATCTTGTTGCGTACAAGCAGTCACTAAATTCATAATTACCTATAAGAAGCGCCACTGAAAAAGAGACTTTTCAGTGGCGCTTTTAAGCTTATTGTTATAACCAACTATCTCTTAATAAGGCAATTTAGTTTACAATTGACTATATTATCATTTTGATTGATACCTCGTTATGATTAAGAAAATCAACGAGGGGGAAATGGCTATGTTAGTCTGTCAAAATTGTGGTCAGCCACTAAAACGGCCGGACCGCGCCTATTTCTTATTGCAAGTTCCACACCGAACACTAGGTGAAATTCGCAGTTTTTTACAAGTCAACGCGGTGGTGTACTGCCCCGACTGCGTGCAAATTGTTCAGACGAAGACTTTCAGCTAGCATCTTTAACGGTCCAGATCAAAAAAGTAATACTTCGGAAAAATATTTTCCAAAGTATTACTTTTTTTACCACTATTAAATCACTTTTAACAATCTATAAACTAGTATTATCCGGCGTCGCGAGAAAACGTAGGCCCTTCGGAAAGAAGTTCTTAACCGTCGAGCCGACGATTTTCCCGAAGCCAACTGGCAAGTCGTCACAGGTCAAAACACGGAACCCGTTCTTCTTCACCGCCGTTGCCAATTGGAAAGTCTCGCCATGAACATACTTTTGCCACTGGTCATGATCAATCGCCATTTTAGGTAAGTCAATCGCATCACTGGCTAAGGCTAAGGCGTAACTAGGTTCAAAGCGCTTCTTTTTAAAGCTGCCTAGTAAGATGCCGGACCGAAAGACTTTGGCCTTGCGCGTTAGCGGCATCGCGGCTGGAATACCGTAGAGCTGATCGCCGTGTGCTTGTAAAACCAATGGCGGAAAGTGCTTCACGCCCGCCTTATCCAAGAAGTCTTGCCAGAGTTGGCGATTAGCCGGTGTCAATTCATCGCGCACCGTCCGTTTTGGCTTTGCGGCCGTTTCACCATGGTAAACGAGCTTAGCGATAAAGTGCCCTTCACCACGCATGCGATGTGGGAATAACCGAACCGCTTTGGCTAATTCAGGATTACCATCGGCCCATTCCGGCTTAGCGTCGACCATTCCCGCCGTTTTCGTTAACGGTTCTAATTCAAACTCAGGATAAGTCTTTAACAGCCAAGCCATCATCTGTTCGTCTTCTTCAGGCGCAAACGTACAAGTCGAATAGATCAGGTGACCACCGGGCTTAAGCATTTTGACGGCTTCCGTTAAGATTTCACGTTGCCGGGTCGCACACTCCGCTGGATAATCAGGCGTCCAATATTGAACAGCGTCCGGGTCTTTGCGGAACATCCCTTCACCGGAACACGGTGCGTCCACTAAGATTCGGTCAAAAAAGCCAGAAAATTCTTTTGCCAACGCGTCCGGTGCCGCATTCGTAATGACCGTATTCAACGCGCCGTAACGTTCAACGTTATCACCTAAAGCGGTCACCCGCTTCGGGTTGATCTCGTTTGTCACTAATAGTCCGGTCTGTTTCAAGTAGCTGAGTAAATGGGTCGTTTTTCCCCCGGGCGCCGCACAGAGGTCTAGTACCCGTTCGTTTAGTTCGGGACGAGCAAACTCGCCCACGGTCATGGCACTGGGTTCCTGGCTGTACACTGCTCCCGCCAAATGTTCCATGGCATTGCCGTTGACCCGCCCATAGTAGCCGATTGGGCTATATGGAATCTGTTCGGTCATTTTAGCCGTCATGGCGGGTGTCACCGCTTTATTGGGATTGATCCGAAACCCCTTCTCAACGGTCCCGTCAAAAGCGGCCAAAAAAGCTGGGGCTTCGTCACCCAAAAGTTTTTTATATTTACTAATAAATTCTGCTGGTAATTCCACAAAAAGCCCTCCTAGTCACAAAAGTATCCTCAATTAGATTACCACATTTCACCCGCACCGCAAGGATTCAAAGATTCGCAATCATAAGAAATCTATGCTAAATTTAACTAATTAACTGTGGTGAATGAGAGGTTTGATTGATATGGAAAGAAAACTAATTGCGCTAGATTTAGACGGCACTACTTTGAATGCGGATTCTGAGCTCAACGCAGCAACCATCCAAACGATGCAGCGTTTGCAAGCTGCGGGTCACGTTGTTAGCATTATTACTGGTCGTTCGTATCAGGGCTCACAAGCCATTTACGATAGCTTACAGCTCGTGAGTCCCATGATTAACTTTAATGGCTCATTAGGGCACCTACCACACCATTCTTGGGATTCTGAATACCAATTCACCGTTAACAAGGCCATCGTGTTGGCACTGGTGAAATATCGTGAACAGTTAGGGATTAGCGAAATCATTGCTGAAAATAAGAATAGCACCATGACGGCTGGTCAAGACCTCATTGCTGGCAAGTTTTTCCCAGAAATTGCTAACAGTCCCCGGTTAACGCCAGAAACGTTGACCCGGAATCCGAATTCACTGGTCTTAATCGTTCAGATGGATCGTCGTACTGCCGTGGTCGATTGGATCAACAAACACTTTGGCGACTTCGTAGACGTTGGTGTTTGGGGCGGCCCCAACGCCATCTTGGAAGTAACGTCTAAAGGCGTTCATAAAGCCAAGGGTGTCGCTTACTTAGCTGATTACTTCAAAATTCCACGTCGCGACATTATCGCGTTCGGGGATGAACATAACGATTTGGAAATGTTGCAATACGCTGGTCTGGGCGTCGCCATGGCCAACGGCACCCCTGCAATTAAAGCGGCGGCTGATGATACGACGGCTTACGATAATGATCAAAACGGGGTTGCCCGCTACCTAAACGATTATTTTGAATTGGCAGAATAACTGCCATCATAAAATTAATTAAAATATTAAACAATGTGAGTCAAAAAGCCATTCAGAAATAGTTGACATTTCTGAATGGCTTTCCTCATTATGATGGCCAAAACGTGTAGTAAAAGGCAATTTGTTCCACTTTTTATCGCACTCTCTTTTGCGTCCCCTGCCCAGATTTTATATCAAGTGGTGTCGCCGCTGGATACGGGCCATGAGGACTAGACCTAGTACAACCACGACCGTAATCATGGCCAGCGTCCCAAAGTGCAAGGTTCGATCACGCCAGAGCCACCGGACATCCTCCATACGATCGTGAAAATGGGTCGTGGCAGCCAACGCCCCCAGTCGATCCTCGAACCACACTAATAAACTGACTGTTAACGCGATGATCCACTGCCACATGTACTGATGTCGCCACCAAACCGCAATTAAAATTCGTTTTCGGGTTTTCATTGCCATCACTTCCTCAACTCAGATATGCCGATCTGATACCCTTAATTTAAAATAATTGGTCTAAAAAAGCCTAATGACAAGTTTTATTGCGTTATTTTCCTTATTAACCGTTTCAATGCACCTAGCGACAGAATTATGGCTAACATCCTTAAAATCAAAAAAACGGCCCTGACAACGTGTTGATTTCACATGTCGTCAGGACCATTTTTGATGACCTCATTCAACTTAGCGCTGCCTTTGTCGACGTCCAAGCCAGTATGCGAGTCCACCGATAGCTACCGCTAAACCACTTGCGAGAGCAAACCAGTACCATTCGGTTGTGGCCGTTCCTTTGCCGGGCTTAGTGTGCGTATTATGTTCCTGAGCCCGCGCTTTCGATAACGTAAAGTCTTGGGCAAACCGCCAATGACGATCACCACTGGCTAACTGCATTTTCAGGGTATATTTACCAGGAGCCAGGGGCTTATCACCGAGACCAATCTCAAAATTGAACCAACTGTTGGGCGCCATGGCGCGATTTTTCAAGGTCTGTGAAACGATCTCGTGACCAGTCGCCTTTTCAAAAACCTGAGTCTTAATCTCAAGTTCACCAAAAGCAATGGGGGCTAAGTTCCGGAGTTTGGCAACGACGACTGGTGCGGCACTTGCATCGTTGGTGATGACTTTCGTACTTGCTAATTGGACCTTGGCAGGCACCGTTTGGTTAGGCTGACACCAAAGTGCAACGGCAGTGGTTACCGCATAGCGGTTGGCCAATTGGAAATTTTGCGCCGTCCGTTTCGTGCTAGCCTTGCTGGTTTTAGGATTGGTGACGAAGAGGCCACCTAAAATTTCGCCGGTAAAACCATCCTTAGGAATTTTGGTTGCAAACGTGACGGTCTTTCCTTGGTGTGGCGCTAAGTCAACGGTCACCGCTGGCGAAGTCATTTTAGTAAAAGTCGTTTTCGCAGATGGATCAGTGCGGTTAGACGGAATGTAAACAATCGTGCCAGAATCCGCGGTCGTCGCATTGACCGGAATAATCTGTAGCTCGCGTCGAGTTGTCCCGGGATTGGTCACTGACAGTTTTAACGTTTGGGTACTTCCCGGCGTGACTTTGAGATTGAAGTAGCCATCCTTAGTTGATAATTGATTCTTAGGAAGCAAAGGGGTAACGACAAAGTTTGCCGTTGGTGTTTGATCGGCTTGAGCTGGCAGCGGGAATCCGAATGCTTGTCCGCCGAGTAGACCTAACGTTAATAAGCCCCAAATCAGTTTGTGCAACGACATCCTGGCCACCTCCAGTCATACTAAGCGTTTCAATTGAGTTAACTTGCTGGTTTGACCGTTACCGGCGCACTGTCGAGTGCCCAGTACAAAGTTGCGGTATAAGTACCAGCTGAAATCAAAGGTTGCTTACTAATCAATAAACTGCTACTGGTTGCCGTCGTCGCGGTGTTATTACCTTCACCGGTGTTGGTGTCCGCATTCCACAAGTTTTCGGGATTGCTGATCCAGCCGCTAGTGACAGTTCCTTGGGATAACAGCAGGTTGACTGGGGCGGCCGTCGCGGTGTTATCTAACGTACCGGCCGTTTCATTCAACGTTAATTTAGCGTCGGTGACGGTATTGGTGCCAGAAGTGAAAGGCCCCATGCCAACCGATAATGACCAACCGGCATGATTACCACGATAGTCGCTGACGCTTAAGGTGCCAGAGTTATTTCCATCGTAGTTAGTCCCGCTCGTTGTGGTACTGCTGACAACTGGCAACGTTGTGTCAGCGGTTGCAATACTTTTGACCCCAGCACTACCTAATGAAATATTTGGCACTTGATTTAAGGTTAAACTGCCTGGTGAAACGGTGAATTCTGCATTTGAAGCCGCTTCAGCAGAACCAGTCGTGTCAGCAGTATAGCCGCTTGAAACCGTGGTCAAATTGCTCGTCGTGGTTCCAGGACCAGCCGCCATGGCAGCTACGGGGCTCAGTGCTAGTAATGCCAGCGTGACGGTACTACTCAGGCTGGCCATAATTTTTACTGAACGCATGATAATTCCTCCATTCTAATTTATTTTGCGGATGACTTAAGACTAAGCATCGTTCTCGTTCTGTCAGTAACCAGACGATACCACGATTGTACAAAAAAGGTGATATTAAAAATTTTGTTCGGCAACTTTGCATACTAGTAAAAAATCATTCAGAAATAATTGATATTTCTGAATGATTGCTTACGTTTTATCTTAAATTCAGCGGTCCATTAATGATGAGGCTTCTTTTTAGCGTCCCCGCCTTTTAACTGATGCACTTCCGTTTGTAGTTGATCAATTTTTTGCGTGAGCGTTTCAACTTTAATGAGTAATTGTTGTAAATTTTGTTGATCTTCACTATCCGTCGTTTGGACGGCTTCACTCGTCTCCTTGGTGAAGAAATCCGTGATTGTACTTGTCAGTAAACCAATAAACCCAATTCCACCAAACATCAAGCCAACCGCAATAATTTTCCCAACTGCCGTATGTGGCGTATCATCCCCATAACCGACCGTCGTCGCCGTCGTGATGGCCCACCAGAGTGAATCCGACAAGCTCTGGTGTTCAAATACGGAAAATAATAACGCACTGAGGACAATAATAGCGATACTGATTGAGAATAAGTAAATAAATCCCGTGCTGTAGATAAACCGATGGAAATCATGGGTCCACTTGCCATCTAACCCTAGTTTCCAAAATAAATGGTGGTACTGAATCATCCGTGCCAGTCGCCCTAATCGAAATACCGCAAATATGGGATGCATGGGCACGATTCCCATCAAATCAAAGGCGGAATGAATCAGGAACGTCTTTCGATTCTTAGACAGCGTCAGCCGAACAAAATAATCGACCACAAAGACGACTAATAGTCCGTTTGAAATCTGTGCCTCTATTCGCCAATTACCGACATGAAAACTCAGTAAAAGGGCGTTAATGACGGACCAAATCGTGAGAATGGTCACGCTTAAATGATAGCCACCGATCCACCGGCGTTGTTTTGCCTTCATGACACTTACCCCACTTTATAAATTAAAACGAAGGTTGAAAAGTCTATTGCTATTAACACTGTAACAGTAGCAATAGTTATTCCTAAATTATCCGCTCCGTTGGATAGCCTCGGTGTGCTGAGGGAGACGGCCCCAGCCACACTGCGGTCTGCGACCTCGATTCAAAGCCGACAGCCCACGTCTTTGAATCGCCCCGCAAGATTGGCAGATAAGAAACGCCTGCCAATCTTGCCGACACAGCACACCGAGGCTATCCAACTGCGCTCAAAACAGTCTTACTATTGTTATGACCATCGGATAATCGGAGGTCGTGAAGGTGGTTTTAGCCCGGTGACTTTTCCGAGCTTAGACCACGGACGGTCCGGGACAATTGCGACTTTTGCAATCGTTTCGGGCGAGGGACTAGACCGCTCCTCAGGCTAGGCCCGGTCCCACGACCGCATGTCATCAGTGGCAACCGGACTAACTCACAAGTAGTTAATTTGTAATCGTCTAAATACTGATACAACAGTAATCAATCTCTAAATTTAACTTTCAACCTTTAGCTAAATAATAATATAAGCTACCTATGACTTAATGACCCACCATTCAAGCGACCTTTACATTTTCTTATAACCACGTACCCGCCACGAACAGTAATGGATACAAAATAAAAAATAGTGAGGCGCTCTTAACCGTGGTCATAAACGTCGTCCGTTTATCTTGCACCGCAAAAAACGGTCGCATCCCCCGCCACATAAAAGGCAGTAACAAAACGACACCCAGTGTAATCGCGGGTGCCAGTCCCAGGAGTGCATTTACGATGGGCCACAAACTCCCGATGACTAAGAACAGTTGAATCAGACGGACTGAACCCTTTTTGCCTAAATAATAAGCTAAGGTATACCGGTGATTACGAATATCTTCGTCCCGGTCCGCCGTGTTATTGGCTAATTGAATGGTAAAGAAAATTAATGTCAACGGTAAGCACAGTAAAAAGGTCGCCCCCACCATCGACCAAGTGACGGGCCGCTGACCGTACGTCGAAACGACAACACACGTCAACTGAATCAAAAACGCGATGGATAGTGCCACGACCGTTTCACACAACGGGGTAGCGTTAATCGGGTGCGGTCCCGCCGTATAAAAAATGCCAATCGTATAACCTAATAATCCTAATAACAAAACCAACCAGCCGGTCCGCATGACTAGCCAAATTCCGGGAACGAGCGAAAGCAAGTATAATCCTAGCGCTAAGTACCCGACACCGGCCACGGGCAAGTTTAGCCGACCAATGGGATTCGTCTTTTGCGCGTAGTCCGTTCGATCCAGAGCGTGCCGGTAATCATAATAATTATCCGAAACGTTGACTGCTAAATCAAAAATAAAAACGGCAATCAAGCATAATCCGACATTGATCCAGTTCACCGTACCGAGGTGGTACTGCGCAATCGCCACCCCTAAAATAAACCACATCACGTTTAGCGGTGCGGTATAAATTTCCGTTAATTCATAAAACACACGCCAAGTTAACCACTTTTGCATCCTTTGCCACTCCTATCAGCTTATTACTACCATTATCGTACCCTTTCATAATCGCCTTGCCTACTTTTCGCATCTATCATTTGTCGGCTTGGTTCGCTTGGCCAATAACACTTGAATTTTGCTCTATTGGCAATATCATTCAACCACTTGCCAATACCAAAATTAAGCTACCAAAGGATTGCGAGTAAATTAAAACGTGTGCGATGGGAATGCCCATCAACACACGTTCTATTAGTTAACATATATTATTCCGTTTTTTCTGGTACCGCTAACGGAAGATCTAACCGCGTTAAATCCGCGTACGTTTCCCGTTCGACGACTAATTGGCTCTGACCGTCTTCACAGAAGACCACGGCTGGTCGTGGATTACGGTTATAATTGCTAGCCATTGAATAGCCGTACGCCCCGGTATCGAGGACTGCCAAAACATCCCCCGGTTTAGTTGCGGGCAACGCTTGGTCCCAAATCACCATGTCACCGGATTCACAATATTTACCGGCAATGGAGGCCACTTGTTCAGTCGGTAACGTTGGGTCTTTAGCCAATACCGCTTCGTATTTAGCTTCATAGAGGGCCGGACGAATATTGTCGCCCATCCCACCATCAACTGCCAAGTATTTCCGAATGCCCGGAATATCTTTAGATGATCCGAGCGTGTATAACGTCATCCCAGCGGTTGCGACTAATGATCGTCCGGGTTCGATCCAAACTTCTAACATTGGGACGTGGTGTGCCTTTGTCTGGGTCAACGTTTCTTTAAGGATTGCATCGACAAATTCCGTTGGCTGGAGTGGTTGGTCTTCAGACGTATACTTGACCCCGAAGCCCCCACCGACATTCATGATTTTCGGATAAAAGCCCAATTCCGTTTGCCAGCGTGCAAAGACACTGACCAACTTATCGACAATCATTTCAAAACCATTCAGTTCAAAAATTTGTGACCCAATGTGACAGTGAATCCCGACTAAGTCCAGATATTCAGCTGATAGCGCCTGCTTTACGGCCTGGTCAGCCTGGCCACTGTTCAAATCAAACCCAAACTTAGAATCCTCTTGCCCAGTTGAGATGTAATCATGGGTATGCGCTGAGATTCCTGGTGCAATCCGCAACATGACCGTCGTCATCTGCTGACGAGTGGCCGCTAAATCGGCCAACATCTTTAGTTCATAAAAGTTATCAACCATAATGCAGCCCACGCCAGCGTCCAATGCCATGGTGAGTTCATCAATCGACTTATTGTTACCGTGAAACGAAACCTTTTCCATTGGAAAACCGGCGCGTTGGGCGGTATACAATTCACCACCGGAAACGACATCACAGTGAATGCCTTCTTGCGCAATCAACTGATACATCGCAACGGTAGCGAAAGCCTTACTGGCATAACTAATTTGATACTTAACTTGATTCGTTTCAAATACTTCTTTAAAAGCCGCAATCTCGTCCCGAATCGCACCAGTATCATAGACGTATAACGGCGTTTGATACTGCTTAGCTAAGGCTAAAGTATCAACACCGCCAACGGTCAAATGGTGGGCCGCATTCAGGGCGTCAGCACTAATTTGTTCGTTCACGATCTAACCCCTTCTCAACGTGCATTTGTTTCAAAAAAACCGGCCGATAATTCGGGCCGGTTTCACAATCAAAAGCCTACTTAGCTTCTTCGTCGCTCTTTAAAACACCGCCAACACTGTAACGGTTTTTTTGCATTTCACTTAAAATAACGTGAATATGTTCGGCCGGTGCACCGGTATTCTTGCTAACAGCATCGGTAACATCTTTCACTAAGTTCTTTAATTGTTCTTGTGAACGACCGGCAATTAGATCAATGTGTACGATTGGCATTGGGTTCACACTCCTCTTATTATTCTTACAGAAACTAATCTTACTTTAATTTTACGGTTTTTGCAAACTTTCTCGTTGAGCCGCTTGTTCCCGTTCACTCATGAATAATCCGGACGTATCGACGGTGTTTAAAATGTCGATAAACGCGTGCTCATCGTTCGTCTGAACGGCCCGCTGTAGCGCGTATAATTCGTAGCGACTTAGGACCACTAATAACGTTGCGTTCGGTTGGCCCGAGTAAGCACCCTTAGAGCCAATAATCGTGACCCCACGCAAAATAGCGTGCTGAATAGATTTGGCCACCTTATCCGGATGCCCCGTCACAATAATCGCCGTCAATTTTTGGTGTCGCGTATGAATCAAATCGACAAGTTTAGTTGACGCATAAATGGCGATAATCGTGAATAAAGCGTTTTGCCAGCTAAATAGCAGGCCTGACATCACGATAATCAGTAGGTTGGTGAGAAACATCAGACTGCCGACCGTCCGCCCAGTCACGCGTTCTAGCACCAGCACGATAATGTCGAAGCCACCAGTTGAAAAACCGTAGCGCATCGTAATCCCAATCCCGATCCCCGTTAGGATTCCACCAAATAGCGCCCCAAGTAGCGCGTTATGGGCAACGTTAACCACGGGAACGATCACCGCCGCCATTGACGTTAGAAACGCCGTGGCGAAGCTCATAATCGTGAACAAGTGTCCTAATTTAAACCACCCTAATAACGCAATCGGAATGTTAAAAATCAGAATGTACCAACCGGTATTGATGTGAATCCCCATTGGCTGACCAACGGAATACAGTAACTGAGCAATCCCATTCACACCACCACTAAAGGTATTTGCCGGAATTAAAAATTCATTCAGTGCGACGGCGGAAATAATTGCTGAAGCTAGCATTATCACGAGTTGCCATGCAAAAGCCAACCGGGGATTAGAAATATGCGCCATAACTAGACCTTCTTTATATGTATTTTAAGCCGTCCTTATTATAACTAAAAAATACGCATTGATTCGTAAAAATGCTAAAATTAAATCAGTAAAGTTAACTATTATAGAAAGAAGGAAGTTTATGCTGACCCATCAGTTTAATCCTTATTCTGCTTGTACGAGCATCCTCGTTGGTAAAAATGCCAGCGCGGACGGCTCCACTATGATTGGTCGTAACGAGGACTCCCGGTCTGCTTGGGCAAAAAAGTTCGTCGTTCATCCCCATACTGAATTTGAGACGCCCCAAGTCTTCAAATCAAATGACGAAGACCACCCGTTTACGATGACCTTGCCAACCATTCGGGCCAAATATACGGCGACCCCCGAATGGACGCCTAAATACGGTTTATTTGAAGAAGACGGGATCAATGAATACGGGGTCGCCATGAGTGCGACTGAAAGTGCCTACTGTAACGCCCGGGTTTTGGCCGCTGATCCTTACGTCAAAGACGGAATTGGTGAAGAGGCCATGGTCACCGTGACCTTACCATATATCCACTCCGCACGTGAAGGTGTTGAACACCTCGGTCGCATTGTTGAAGAACACGGGACCTATGAAACCAACGGAATTTTATTTAGTGACGCTGACGAAGTCTGGTACATGGAAACGGGGGCTGGTCATTATTGGGTCGCTCAGCGCATTCCGGACGACGCTTACGCCGTCGTGGCCAACCAGTTAGCCATTCAAGAAATTGATTTGGCAGATCATGACAACTTCTTGTATGCTAAGGAAATCCGCAATTTTGTATTAGACAACCAATTAGCTTCAATGGACAACGGGCTAAACTTCCGCGAAGTTTTCGGGACGGCCGACCTCTCTGACCTTCATTACAATACGCCCCGCGTTTGGTACGGGCAAAAGTACTTCACACCGGACGTGCCACAAGAACCAGAGTCGTTCACCTTACCTTTCATCCAACGGGCAAGTGGTCTGATTCACATCGATCAGGTGCAACACTACTTAGCTTCCCATTATGAAGGCACACCGTTCGATCCGGTTGGTAGTGGCACGGCAGCGGAAAAGCACACTTACCGGCCAATTAGCCTCGCTAAAACGCAAGAATCACACGTCTTACAAATTCGCGAGGACTTGCCTAAAGAAACTTGTGGCATACACTGGCTAGCCATGGGCGTTGCTGCTGAAAGTGTCTACGTCCCATTTTACGCCGGGGCTAGCGACACCCCCGCAGCGTACCAAGTGGCGACTGAAAAGTACGACCCAACTTCCGCCTACTGGATTTTTAAGCACGTTGGCGTACTCGTTGATGCCCACTACCACGAACTTCATGGCGACATGCAAACTGCGCAAAAGGAATTGGCAATTGCACTCGGGCATCACCTAATTATGACTGACCATGAAATTGCATCACTCACTGGCGACGCCTTAACGGCTAAACTAACACAAGCCAACCAAGAAGCCGCCGACATGGCGATTCAAGCAATGCAAACCTTAACGGCAGAGCTCATCACTAAGAGTACCGATATGTCACCACTCAATTATCAAACCGACTTAAACTTATAATTCAACGACTAATCGCAAAAACCGTTTAGAAAATTTAAATATTTCTGAACGGTTTTTTGCTAATTTTTTTCAAAAAAACCTTGTCTTAGCGTTACTCGAAGGTGCTAACCTAGTAAAGTAACCTTGAAACAGAAAGTGAGCGATCATATGAACACCCCTATTTTAAATAAAATCAATCAACCGGCTGACCTGAAAACATTGTCACTGGCCGAGTTAACAAAATTAGCGACTGAAATTCGCCACGTTTTACTCACCAAAGTGAGCCAAACTGGCGGTCACGTTGGCCCTAACCTGGGCGTCGTTGAGTTGACCATTGCTTTTCACACGATCTTCAATTCGCCAATCGATAAAGTCGTCTGGGACGTTTCACACCAAGCCTATACACATAAGATTTTGACTGGTCGTAAAGAAGCCTGGCTTGACCCGGACCACTACGACGATGTCAGTGGCTATACGTCACCAGAAGAAAGTCCCCACGATTACTTCAACATCGGGCATACGTCCACTTCGATTGCACTCGCAACGGGGATGGCCAGTGCTCGCGATTTACAAAACAAATCTGGCAACGTAATGGCCGTCATCGGTGACGGTTCATTGTCCGGTGGCTTGGCCTTAGAAGGCTTAAACATCGCGGCCACGCTGCATTCCAACCTGATTATTTTAGTCAACGATAACGGGATGGCAATTGCGGAAGATCATGGTGGCTTATACCGTAATCTAAAGGAACTCCGTGACACCCAGGGCCAAAGTGAAAATAATTTATTCAAAGCCATGGGATTGGACTACCGCTACGTCGATAACGGCAATGACCTTGCTAGCATGCTGGATGCCTTTAAAGACATCAAAGATATCGACCACCCCATCGTCCTTCACGTTCACACCGAAAAGGGCCACGGTTACGCTCCCGCCATTGAAAATAAGGAAGCCTTCCACTGGCACGTTCCGTTTGACCTAAAAACGGGGATCACGTTACACCCCGCAACTGGTGAAAGTTATAACGATACCATCCACAACGTGCTCGAAGATGAATTAACGACTCACCATACGCCGCTGACGGCCATTACGGCGGCCATCCCTGGTGGTTACGACTTAAAGCGTTTCGGCAAACGCCATCCTAACCGTTACTTTGACGTGGGAATTGCTGAACAGGAGTCAATCACCTTTGCAGTGGGCCAAGCCCAACAAGGCTTGCGGCCAATCGTCTTTCATTCTGGCACGTTCCTTCAACGGGCTTACGATCAATTGTCACACGACCTAGGAATCAACCAGTTACCCGTTACAATCATGGTTTCGGGTGGTCGTATCAGTGCTGGCGATCCTACCCATCAAGGAATTTTTGATATTGCAATGCTCAGCAACATTCCTAACTTGACCTACTTAGCACCAACTACCAAGGAAGAGTTAGCTGCAATGATGCGCTGGTCACTCCATCAAACGACCGGTCCCGTGGCAATCCGCGTACCTAGTAACGGGGTGCATTCGGCACCATTAGCACCAGACTTTGATGTTCATCAAATGCACACCTTACACGCAGGTAAAGACGTGGCCATTATTGGTGTGGGTAGTTTGTTGCCATTGGCTGAACAAGTCCAGCAACAATTACTAGAACACCAGGTTGACGCGACGGTCATTGATCCACGCGACATTTCAGAACTTGATACGGCAACCTTAAACCGGTTAAATGAAACCCACAAACTAGTCGTAACGTTAGAAGAAGCTAGTCTAAGTGGCGGCTTTGGTGAAAAAGTTAGCCGATACTATGGTGATACTGCCATGCACGTGATTAACTTAGGTGCTGCCAAACGATTTAACGACCGTGAGACGACCGCGGCGCTCTGGCACGAGTTCAAACTCACCCCTGAACAAGTGGTAACCGAAATCACGACCCATTTGAACTAATTTTTGACAATCTTATGAACACTCAAAAAGCCATCCAGAAATCAACTGCTATTTCTGGATGGCTTTTCTTATTACTATGGTCGAAACGTGTGACAAAAGGCAATTTGTTCCGATAATTGGTTTGGACAATGACCGTACAAAAATTTGTAATCGAAATTCGGTTTGAACGGGTGTATGGTCAGTGCGATTATTTTAGTCTTGATGGGAGGTTTTGGGTGATGAAACGTTTCAATAACTTGTGGGTCACAATTGTGATTGGCTGCTTTGTGAACTTGCTGATTGGGTTAGCGCATTGGTCCGGACTCGTGACCAGTCAAAAATTTGCCTACCTCAATTTAGGCGTCAGCGCTGCCATGATTCTCTTAGTCATCATTAGTAGTCTCAAAACGCGTCCCTTGCGACAACTACCCGCTGGCATCCGAGAACGCCTAATGTCGGCGTACATTGCCGCCATTTTTATCGCACTGCTGACCGAGTGGCACTAGCACTTGACTGGCCTTCACCACTATCTTTTAAAAAAAGTTTAGCAATATTGACAATTTCCGACTATCCTAGAGAGGTACCGATGAAAATGGAGGCTTCTCAAGATGGAATTTAACGTAACACGTGATGGCTTAACTTTAGCTGGTATTTATGAACCCGCACCCCAACCTAATGGCACGATTGCCATTCTCATGCATGGCTTTATGAGCGACCGGGGTTATACGGACTCGGCCTTACTAGTCCAACTCGCGCAACACCTACGCAAGATTGGCGTGGGCACGGTGCGTTTTGACTTTAACGGTCTCGGCCACAGTGACGGCAATTTCACCGACATGACCGTACTCAGTGAAATTGCTGACGCCCAGGCCGTCTTAACAGCCGTTCAGACCCGGATCGCACCCAAACAGATCGACTTACTGGGCCATTCACAAGGCGGTGTTGTCAGCAGCATGTTAGCCGGCTACTATCCCGACTTGATTCACAAATTAGTTCTCATGGCGCCCGCTGCGACCCTCAAAGACGATGCAATTGCCGGGCACACCCGTGGTCTCACTTACGACCCACATCACATTCCTGCACAACTACCAATGGATAACGGCAAGGTCTTGGGCGGCTTTTACCTTCGCACTGCGCAATTGCTCCCCATCTACGAAACCGCACAGAATTACACTGGTCCCGTTTGCTTGATTCACGGAGACGCCGATAACATCGTTTCCAATCAAGCTTCACAACGATACGACAACGTCTATCAAAACAGTACCTTCCACCTCATCCCCGGTGCCAGCCACCGTTTAGACGGTGCTGCTCGGAAAACGGTGCTCCAGTTAGCAACTGACTTTATTTCAGATTAACAAATTTTGATAACATCACAAAAACGCCATGCCGCTGATAAGATTGCGACATGGCGCTTTTTTATGAGTTAGAATCGTCGTTTAGACTATCCGAAATACCCAATTGTATTTTCGAATCACAACTATTTTCTTTCCTCATAACTATACTGCCATTCACTATTCAACATAACTAAGCAAGCATCGGCCTTAAAAAAAATCATGGTATTAACCTTATTCTACGCATCCGGTGCAAGTCCCATGGCACCCCACGCTTTAACCGAGCAAAACTAGCTATATCAATAATTTCATCAAAAAAGTGGTCAAAATCAACGCTGATTTTGACCACTTTTTATTAGTCTCGCTTATTTAATTAATGCAAAGCCACCGGTCCAGCCAATCTTTTCTTTAGCTGCCAAGGTCATTTGCAAGAAGCCTAAACTTTCCATTTCACGTGCCCGTTTCAAGGAACCGGCATCGACAAATGCCACCCCGCTATCAGTCAACGCATCCGCTAAAGTTGCCTTGGCATCTTCAGCGTCACTCGCTGCCATGACGGTCGTTTGATTGTCACCAACTTTACGACTTTGTAAAGTTGCGGCGAAGGTCGTGTTAAACGCCTTAACGACCTTTGCGTCTGGTAATAACTGGGCAATCTGCGCTGCCGCCGAACTGTCCGCTGGAACGACCAATTCATCCCAAGTTTCAAAGTTCAACGGGTTAGTAATATCCACGACAATTTTACCTGCTAATGCGGCTTGGTTAGCCTTTGCAATGCTAATTGCGGCGGGATAAGGAACTGCTAGTACCACAATTTCACCTAAATCCGTCACTGCATCGTGATGTCCCAAATAGGTGACTTGGTTACCACCTTGTTTGAAAACATCCCCAATCGCTTGACCCATATTGCCTTGACCAAAAATCGTTACTTTTGCCATTAAACAGACCTCCTAATGAATTATGTTATTTTCAACATACGGGATTTAATTAAAAAGGTCAACTAATTAGCTCAACGATAGCTGTATCTATCGACATGTCTGGAATTAGTGCTTTTATATTTTCAAAAAATCAGCTTGGCCTTACCGTGGTCGTCGTGATGATTGCACGTAACCAGCCGCTTTAGCCGCCGCTTCGTTATCAAAAGGAACGGCATGCCGTGGCCGAAAGCCGCGGTAATTTTGAGCTGGTGTGTAATATAGCTTGGTGCGCGGATTTCCCCAAATTCGTGGATCACCAGCCGTTGATACCTTATGATCTGGAACCCCGCTAGTATGGGGCTGTGCTTGGCTAGAGTTACCTTGAGATTGACCAGGATCCTGGCGTGGTACTGGTGTAACTGAACTAGAAGAGGCCGTCGTTACACTGGTACTTGGATGACTAGCCGAACTACTTTCAGCGGTAGACTGACTTTCAGATGAGTCACTGGTCGATGAAGAACTAGTCTTCGTCTCATCTTCTGAGGAACTCGTTGCCTTCTCGTCCGCTGAAGAACTGGTTTCCGCTTCATCTTCTGAAGAGCTCGGCACCTTATCATCCTCGGAAGAACTACTTGCTTCATCTTCCTCTGATTCACTCGTTGACTGTTCGACCCGTAAACTCAGCGTTCCGTCTTCTGTGGTCGCTGTTTCACCACTACTACACCCCACTAAAACGGTCCCCATCATGACCAACAATAACCCTAAACTAACTGACTTTACTCTTTTCAAAAGAACTCCCCCAATAATGAACTTTCATGATTTTATCACGATGATTATTAGTTACGCATTTACTGCTGATTTCATTTTTATTTTTGAGAAAATTACAATTAACTTGGCGCCATATTTAGTTGCGTGATACATCCATCTATTTAACCGACATCCACGCTATCAATACCGATTTTTTCAAGATACACCAGCTATTCAAATTAAAAATTATCAGCGCCAAGTATTACTGATACTCTGGAAAATTGTATATAGCAATTGATTTCAATGTTCAATGTATTAAATGATTAATATTTCACATTAGCATTTGTTGTACACCGGTCATTATCCATAATATAATTTAATTGATTTTAAATCGTTAACTAAACTGACTAACCAGCTAAAGGAGAACGCCCCCATGCTTACTAAACGGCATCCCGGCCCCCAGTGGACTGGCCTTGGCCTCGTACTTTTAAGTGCCGGTGCCATTACACTCACTGCTCAATCAGCCCAAGCCACCACTTTTACAGCCCCACTATCACTAACTAATTCAGTCACGCTACCCCAGCCAATAGCTTCACTACCAGAGCCAGCGACCCTACTTGATCTAACGACGCCAGTAGCAAAAGAAGACCCAATCACGGGTCAATTTGGCACTAGTAATTGGTCACTACAAGACGGCACCCTGACCATTGGCCCTGGTGACTTTGCAAATAATGCGGTCAACAGTTCTCCCTGGACTGACTACCGATCCCTAATTACCAAAATTGAAATCACGGGACCAGTGACCCTCAATACGACGGCCAACTCGCTGTTTGCGAATTTTCCTAAACTGACCCAAATTGATGGTCTTGAAAAAGTTGATGCCAGCAAGACTACTGACATGTCCAACCTTTTTGCGTACAACCCCAACTTAGAAAGTGTCCCTGGCATCGAGTACTGGGATACGGGTAACGTCAAAAACATTTCCTACCTCTTCATGACGACCGGTTTAACTGGCACGCTCGACCTCAGTCATTGGGACATTAGTTCATTGACTAGAACCACGCTGGCGTTTGCACGTACTGGAACATCCCAGTTTAAACGGCTCGACCTGTCGGGGTGGAATTTTAAAAGTCCCAAGGCCTCCCTAGCCCTATTTCTTCAAGAACTAGCGGACATCGACCTTGATACTTCTGACTGGAAAAATACCAGTAACATCTCAGATATGCAATACATGTTCTACTATTCAAGAGTGTCCAAGGTTGATATTTCTTCGTTTGACATGCGCCACTTGCCCACTTCCACGGATGGCACGCGGAAAATGTTTTCGAACAACGAGAACCTCAAAGAACTTAAACTTGGCCCATATTCCAAGTTGACTGGAACCAATCTCACCCAGGTTCCGAATGACAATAAATATACGGGCTACTGGCAAAATGTTGGCAGCGGAACGACGCGCCAACCTAAGGGCGACTTGGTGTTAACGACCAATCAACTGGTCGCACGCTACGATGGGATTCAGACTCCCGCAACGGATACGTTCGTCTGGCAACGCCACGCTGGGGAACCAGTGACGGTGAACTATGTTGATCAGGCCAATCCTAGCCAAGTCATCCAGCCAACGGACACACTTACGGGTGCAATCGATGATCCATTTACGGTCACCCCGCCCACAATTGACGGCTACACTTATCGCAACACGCAAGGCAACGTTTCATTAACTGGAACGTTTAGTACGACTGCTCAGGACATCACCTTACTGTACGCTAAACAGGCTCAGGTCACAGTGAACTACCTGGATGAAGCGGGCAACGTGATTGCGCCGGCCCAGAAAAAGACCGGTGACGTGGGAACCACGTATACGATTGATCAACTTGACATCCCCGGTTATGACTACGTCGCGGGTGATCTTCAAGGAACCTTTACGGAAGCCCCACAAACCGTGAACTTAACCTACCGTGCCATCCCAACTGAAGGCAGTATTACAGTTAATTATTTAGACGATGAAGGTCACACGATTGAAAAGCCAACGACCATGACGGGCAAAATTGGTAGCGCCTACACCATTACGCCACCGGCAATTAATGGTTACACGTATCAATCAGGACAATTATTCGGAACGTTTACCGCCACTAATCAATCGGTCACACTGATTTACCAAAAAGACGTTGTTCATGGCACCGTGACCGTCCGCTACGTTGATGAGCAAGGTCACGAGCTTGCGGAACCGACAACGCTGACCGGCCCCGTTGACAGTGAATACACTATTGAAAAAGCAGCCATCCCGGGCTACACCTTTTTGACTGGTGAATTAACTGGTAACTTCACCACAACCGACAAGACGGTCACACTGACCTATCGCAAAGACCCACTCGCGCAAGGAACGGTCACCATCAATTATCAAGATGATCAGGGTAAGACACTTGCGCCATCGCAGACGTTATCGGGAGACGTGGATACCCCGTTTGCCGTTAGCCAGCTAACAATTGACGGCTACACTTACCAACACGCTGACGGTCCGCTAACCGGTGTATTTACTAAAGCACCTCAGACCGTGACCTTGATTTATCAAGCGACCCCGGAACCTCAAGGCCAAGTTAACGTCAAATATCAGACAAGCGACGGACAAACACTTGCTGACGATACCCAACTTACCGGAACGGTTGGGTCATCGTACACCATTACACCTCCGACCTTTACAAACTATCACTTTCAACATGCAAGTGACCAGTTAACGGGGACGTTTAGCGCAACGACGCCGACCATTACCTTGATTTACCAAAAGGATACCGTTGCCAACGGACAAGTCACCGTTAATTATTTAGATATGGACGGGCAACCGATTGCACCAAAGACGACTTTAACGGGCACAATCGACACAGCCTACACGACTACTGTTAAGCAAATTGCAGGTTACAAATATATCAAAACGGCGGGCTCCCAAACCGGGACGTTTACAGCTGAGACGCAAACGGTCAACTATTACTATCAACCAGCAACAACCGAGGTCGATCAGCGTCAACTGACTGGCCAGGACTTTTCGATGGTGGTGAATGGCCCAACCCCAACGGCTGACGATTTTAAAGCCAGCGCGCAAGACAAAGATGGGCAGCCTTTAGCGGTTGAAGTCGACCTCAGTCAAGCACAATTTGATCAAGTCGGAACTTACCCGGTCACGTTACGGACCAGTGATGGTCAAACGTTGATTATTCACTTGCACATACGGGCGGCTCCCGACGGTGGTGACAACGGGAACGGCGACAATGGCGACGGCAATTCCACTGAGCCACCAGTTCTGCCAACTGACCCAGCAGGTGAACCGGACTTAGTTAAGCCCGACCAACCAGATATTTCAAAAACTGAAGTTCCGGAAACAACGACCCCACTCCCCACGTCGCCAATCGAAACGGCAACGACGGAGCGGGTTCAGGCAAAGCCAACACAAGACGAGGCTCTCCCCGCAACTAGCGAGCAACGATCTCGTTGGGTCGCAGTTACGGGGTTAATCGGATTACTCGGACTAGGGATTGCTTTATTTAAACGTTTTAAATCATAAGTCAGTTACATGACGCTTTATCAAAAATTGGGTGTTGATGACAAGCCATCAACGCCCAATTTTATAGAATCAAAACCTTTTTTATGCCCCATTTATTACAATTGCGAATAATGTACATCGGTCAACATTCATAATATACTATGATTTAATTGTTAACCGCATTTACTAAATTAAAAGGGAGTAAAATTTATGGTTACCAACCAACTATCCAGAACTCGTTGGAAAAAACTCAGTTTCGTCGTTGTAAGTTTCAGCACAATGACAGCGTTTTCTCAATTATCAGTTCACGCGTCCGCACCTGAACCATTCCCTTCATTGACGCAATCAACCACGCCAGTGACGCCCTTGGCCGCTAAAAATCTGACGGCCTTAAACTTGACCACAACGGCTAGTGAACCAATCACGGGGACGTTTGGTTCCAGCGCGTGGTCCTTGCAAGATGGCACCTTGACGATTGGACCAGGTGACTTTGCAAACAACACAACCGATAAGTCGCCGTGGAAAGCTTACAGCGCCTCAATTACCAAGATTGAAATCACCGGACCAGTTACGTTTAACACCGCAGCCGCGGGACTCTTTGCCGGCTTAAGCAACCTAACTCAGATCGATGGCCTTGATCAAGTCGATACCAGTCGGACGACGAACCTTAACGATCTATTTTACGCAGACTCACAATTAATGGATTTGACCGGTGTCGAACACTGGGATACCAGTAAAGTTAAGACCATTGATCGAACCTTCTTCGCAACCGCGTTAGTCGGAACCCTTGACCTCAGCCACTGGGACGTCGGTTCGTTAACTAGCGGATCTATGGCATTCGGGCGTGCGGGTGCCTTCGATGACAATAGTCAGCGTTTATTTAAACTGTTAAATTTATCTGGTTGGAATTTTCAGGCACCAAAAGTTAGTCTAGCTAACTTTGGTTTCCAATTACAAGCGGAATCAATCAACACCTCCGACTGGCAAAGCACCAGCCATATCACCAGTATGGAGAGCATGTTCACCCTGGCTGGGATCAATAACATTGATATTTCTTCTTTTGACATGCGCAATTTAAGCACTTCTTACGGTGGCACTTGGCGAATGTTTGGCAGTGCCATGCTACTTAAAGAAATTAAACTCGGTCCCAATTCCAAGCTTGCTGGCACCGGCCTGAGATCAGTTTCTGAAACCAATAAATATACGGGCTATTGGCAAAACATCGGCACGGGAACGGCTAGTCAGCCAAATGGGGACCAGGTTTTAACGACTGACCAATTGGTATCAATCTACGATGGGACTAGCACCCCCGCAATTGACACTTTCGTTTGGCAACCTAAAGCTGCTGAACCGGTGACGGTCAACTATGTCGATCAGGCTGACCCGACCCACCCAATCAAGGCAGCCACCACGATTACGGGTGCGATTGAGGATCCGTTCACCATAACGCCACCGGACATTGCGGGCTACACTTATCAGGGCACTCAAGATGACGTCCCACTTACGGGTACCATCAGTGGCACAGCACAGACCATTACGCTCAATTATGCCAAACAGGGACAAGTGACCGTCAATTATCAAGATGAAGCGGGCACAACCATTGCGCCATCAAAGACAATGACGGGCGACTTAGGAACCAGCTACGAGATTGAGCCACAAGCCATTGACGGCTACAATTACTTATCCGGTAACTTAACTGGCACGTTCACTAGCAGCGACCAGACCGTCACGTTGACTTATCGAAAAATCCCAACCGAGGGTAGTATTACTGTAAACTATCTTGATTCCGACGGTCACGTTCTAGCTAAGCCGACAACCATGACGGGCAAACTCGGTAGCGCCTATACTATCGAACCATTGACCATTGATGGCTATACTTTTGAATCGGGGCAAATGACTGGAACTTACACGCCGACTAGTCAATCTGTCAATCTCATTTATCGCAAACAGGTTGCTCAAGGAACGGTTACTGTGAACTACGTCGATGAACAAGGCAAGCAACTGGCCGAATCCACGACGATGACCGGACCAGTCGCAACTGATTACACGATTGAAAAGAAGGTCATTGACGGCTACACCTTCCTTCAAGGTGACCTGACCGGACAATTTACGCCGACCGCTAAGACCATTACCCTAACTTACCGCAAGGATGCCGTGGCACAGGGAAAAGTCACCGTCAGCTACTTGGATGATCAAGGGAAAACGTTAGCTCCCGCGACCAGTTTAACTGGCGATATCGACACGCCCTACGTCGTTAGCCAACCAAGCATTTCAGGTTACACTTATCACCATGCTGAAGGCAACTTAACTGGCACCTTTGCCAAGGACGACCAAACCGTCACGTTGATTTACCACGCTACCGAGGAAAAGCAAGGGCAAGTCATCGTTAAGTATCAAACTACCGATGGTCAAACCCTGGCGCCAGATACTGAATTGACCGGGACCATTGCGTCTGCTTATACCATTACGCCACCGACGTTCAAGGATTACCAATACCAGCACGCTGATGGCAGCCTGACCGGACAGTTTAGTGAAAAATCGGCCACTGTCACACTAATGTATGCTAAGCATGCCGCTAAATTAGGACAAGTAATCGTCAACTATTTGGATTTAGACGGTCACACCTTAGCACCTCAAGATACGCTGACTGGGCCATTAGAGACGGCGTACACCACTACCGTTAAAGCAATTACCGGCTACACCCACGTTAAAACAACGGGTGCCGCTACCGGAACGTTCAACGAACAGGCTCAGACTGTCAGTTACTTTTACCAGCAACAGGCTCCTGACAAGGACCATCGAAAATTAACCGGACAGGACTTTACGATGACCGTGGACGGCCCAGCACCGACGGCCAGTGATTTCAAGGCCGTGGCGCAGGATAAAAATGGTCAGACTTTGAATGTGCACGTCGACCTTAGCCAGACTAATCGTCATAAAGTTGGGACCTATCCCGTTACTTTGAGTACTACCGATGGCCAAACCTTACTCGTTCACTTGCACGTGCAAGCGGCCCCCGATAGTGGTGATAATGGCGGTGGCGACGGCAATTCGACTGAGCCACCAGTCCTCCCCACAGACCCATCCGGTGAGCCGGACCTAGTTAAGCCCGACCAACCTGGTACGCCAGCTAAGAAGCCAGAAACAACCAAGCCCCTACCAACGTCACCGATTAAAACGGTGACGTCGGCAAAGGTTCAAACAAAGTCAACAACTGATAAAGCACTCCCCGCAACTAACGAATCCCGTACTCGTTGGATCGCGGTTGCTGGTGTGCTAGGTTTACTTGGATTAGGACTCACCTTATTAAAACGATTTAAGTAGTAATCAGCAACAAAGCGGCTCACCGACAACTATCATCCGTCGGTGGGTCGCTTTTCTTTAATCTCTAAAAAAATGTCGCCAGTACTATTTTGGCCTTCAACAACCTAATCCGCTCAACCCAACCTCTTTTATTATTGAGACCGTTTCCTTGATAAACTTAGACGTTGAACTTGATTCACAATACGAAATACCAACGTCTAAAGAGAATTGATCAATCGGTAATTTTAGCCCGTTGATGTCACCAATCTTGGGAAGATTCTCAATAATCTGTTTCATCGTAATTGTATACCCACCCCCATTTGCTGCGAGTAAAGTTGCTAACATCGTATTTTGAACTTCCACGACATTTCTAACTCGAACCCCGTTATCCTTTAAAAAATGATCAATCATTTCTTGGAACCGTGACTCTTGTGAAATGGTTATGAAGGGCGCGCCATTCAGGATTTTAATGTCATCACTCATGCTATCTCGGTATAAGTGACCCCGCTTAAATAATTTAGAATACTCTGGAATCACTAAATACAGTGGAATCCGCCCTAAACTTGAACTATTAATCTTTTCATTGTAAATAACCTTCCCAATAAAAATATCAATTTTTCCAGATGGTAGGTCGCGTTCGGCAATACTCGTCGTTTCTTCAACAATCTTGATGTGTAACGCCGGAAAATGACGCTGAATTTTAAACAACAACCGTGGCATCCAAAAATTAGCAAACCCGGGGTACACGGCTATGGTCAATGAACCACCCTGATGCTCCGAAAGTTGTTGCATTTCTGATTGCATTTTCCGTTCAATCAAAACTTCTTCCTGTAAATAGGCCAAAACCCGTGTTCCAGCATACGTCAGACTAATCGGCGTTAAGTTTCGATTAACAAGTTTAGTGCCAAAATTGGTTTCGGTTTCTGTTAGTAGACGACTAATGTAGGGCTGACTGACGTAGCACGCCTGCGAAACTTGCGTAATCGTTGAATACTTCGTAACGCCTTCCAAAATGTCTTTCAATTTATCATTCATCACACTCAATATTAGGCCCCTTTCTATAACTAATCAGTTATAGCCATATGCCGATAAGTACTTTTACTTTAACAGAAAACGGTTTCATAATGAAGGAGAACTAATTAGGAACGCTCAATTTAACAAGACTTGTTAACAATAACACAAAGGCTGGTGAAGTAATGAAACTCATTGGTATAACAGGAACTAATGCTGACTATTCATTCAATCGCTTTCTACTAAAATACATGCAAAATATTTTTAGCGACCGGGCAAAAATCGATTTCGTTGAAATCGATCAATTACCGCTTTTTAATGAAAACAATTGTCATAACGTCCCAGCATCTGTCAAAGAAATCTCACAACAAATCGACGATGCTGACGGTGTCATTATCGCAACTCCGGAATACGATCACGCAATTCCAGCTGCCTTAAAAAGTATGATTGAATGGCTATCATGTACTAGCCATCCCTTTAAAGACAAACCCGTCATGGTCGTTGGCGCATCTTATGGCAGTCAGGGAACCTCACGTGCCCAAACTAATTTAAAACAGATTTTGGACTCTCCTGGTGTCAACGCGCTAGTACTTCCAGGTAATGAATTTTTATTGGGAAACTGTCGGGATGAATTTGATGCCGATCACAAGTTAAAGAATAAACAAACTATCACATTTTTAACGGAATGTTTCGATAACTATCTAGATTTCATTCATAAAATGGTTCCAGAATTAACTGAGGAGGATACTGAAATGAACTATGTCGATAAAATCGCTTGGAGTACAACCTATGACACGTTAGTACTCGGATTTGGTGGTGCTGGCGCTACCGCAGCCCGCCACGCAGCGGATAGTGGTGCAAAAGTATTATTAGTTGATGCTGCACCCGCTGGTCACGAAGGTGGTAACACCCGCTACGCTGCTCAAATTTTAGCTTCTGGAGATGACGTTCCCGGATTAAAGGCCTACTACAAAGCCATGACCGCACCATTTGATCTCGATGAAAAGATGATCGATGTTTTCGTTGAAAAAATGGTCGATTTTCCTAACTATCTTCAAAACTATTTGGACGTTAAACCGTATAGTTTCAAGCACAGTGGTGGTCAATTATCCGCATTTGCCAAAAGTGTTATCTCGGAATTCCCAGAACTTGCAGGCGCAGATTCGACGGACGCTTTGACCGTGCATAACGGGATCTTTGACGCGGCGCTTTGGAAGATCATTCGCCAAAAAGTACTCGATCGTGCTGATTCAATTGACATTTGGTTAAACTCCCGGGCAATGCATTTAATTCAAGATCCAATCAGTAAAGTTGTTTTGGGTGCACAAATCGAGCGTAACGGAGAAACTTACAACGTTCGTGCGAAAAACGGGGTCGTTTTAACCGTTGGTGGCTTTGAAAATAATAAGGAACAAATTCAAGATTACCTTGGTGAAGCAAAGTTGTCACCACTCGGCACCCTTTATAACCGTGGCGATGGTATTCGAATGGCCTCCGAAGTTGGCGCTAAGTTATGGCATATGCATAACTACGAAGCGGTTGGTTTCCTTCACGGACTGGCTTTTAAGGTTCCAGACGGCAAACGTGCGCGCTTGATTCTCGACTACTGGCCAGATCTATATACCGGGAGTATTTTAACCATTGCGGACGATGCGACCCGTTACTTCAAAGAAGACGAAGAATGCCGTCACGGTCATATTTGGGACCACGGAACTTGGCGCATTCCCCGTGCAAACCAACATCCATACTTGATCTTTGATCAGGCTCAGTTAGAACAGATTAAGGCTAATAAAAACATCCCTTATTCTGATTTCTTGGACACATTAGTTAAGGCCGATAGTATCGAGCAGTTAGCACAAAAGCTCAATGTTGATTCGGACAACCTGGTCAATACTGTGACCGACTTCAACTTATTTGCTGAACAAGGAAAAGATTATGAGTACCACCGTGAACCAGCATCCATGCGAAAATTTGATAACGGCCCCTTCTATGCAGCCGCGTTAACCCATACCATGCTCAACACGCAAGGTGGGCCAAAGCGAAATGCGAATGCCGAAATCATTGGCTTAAACGGTGAACCTGTGCCCCATCTTTACGGTGCTGGTGAATTAGGTGGAATCAACACTAATCCGTATCAAGGTGGTAATAACTTAGCAGAATGCCTCATCTTTGGTAAAATCGCTGGCGAAAATGCGGCTAAGCCTAAGGGTGACACTGCTACCTCAGATAATCACGCTGAACCAAGTAAAATCGCGAGTGTTGCGCCACAAAACGACCTTGCACAAACCAACCTTGATGACATCGATTTGGAATCGAATCAATACTTGGGTGTTAGTGACCAAGGAATTGGCGGTCGCGTTGTTGTTCGGGTCACCTACGATGATAGTAAAATCAAAGATGTCGAAGTTATTGAACAAAACGAAAGTGAAGACTTTGGGTTAAAAGCTGTTGAGGAACTACCTAAAAATATGGTGGCTAATAACACCTATGATGTCGACGGTATTTCAGGTGCCTCCGCTTCAAGCCGAGCACTAAAGAGCGCTGTTAAAAATGCACTTGCTAAAGTCAGTGAATAATCAGATTTTTAAACCGCTTAAATGTAGATGAGATTTAAATCAGATTGTCACACCTTTCCAGTAAATTTAATTTTTAGGACTTAAAAAACCAAATGAAGCCGTAACCACACAATCAATCGATTGCAGGTTGCGGCTTTACTTGGTTTTTCTCAACTTTAATTAATCCTTTTCCTCTAACGTTAGCGTAATCGCATTTAGCTCATTACTCACACAAATTTTTCTGAGGACAAGATCACTTTTACGCGGCGATAACGAATCGACTGTTCTTTAACGAAAAAAGGATATAAAAAGCACTCACACTATGGATTGCATACACTTACTAATTATTTGTAGGTCTGATCTACCAAATAATCAGATATTCGTTCTAATCGTCGTCCGATACTATCTGGTTCATATTCTGGCTTGGGTGCATGATTCAAGTAAGCATCATCATATGCCATTTCGAAGGGACGCCAAGCTAACTCTGCATTATCGGGTGTGTAACTCAATCTAACTAGTTTATCTGACTGTGACACATCAAACCCAACAAATGGATTATCTGCATATTTACAGAAAAAATTGTTATCAGATTTAGATAACGTCAAAATCATGGCTTACGTCCCCTTCCTATTCACTTGAACAATATTACCAGTCTTCACATTTAGGGGTTACTCGTGTTTTATCACCAGCGTATTTCTGTACACTGGTATCTGTTTTGCTTGGCACAACCGTTGATGAGTGCAACACACCAACAACATCTGAAAAGTGAACATTCTCACGAACCACACAGTCCCATTTTCTTTGGTTCAAGACCAAGGCTAGTGACTTTAATATCATCACTAACAGTTGTATTCGTGGAAACTCACTTAATATTCCAGTTATTAGCATCCTTTGCAAAAACACATAACTCTTTAGAATCATTATATCGCATCTTAACATAGTCGGGAAATTCTTTAGATACACTATCCTAGCCAACTGACTCAGCAGTCCTATTCCACTGATTCTTCAATGACTCTAATCTTCTTGTTTTGTTAAACCATGATTAATTTTTTTGCATCAGTAATTTGGATGCGTATCTGCTGAGAAAGTAGGATAGTTTTCCATTTCAAACGGCTCCCATTCCAACTAAAAATGGCACCACGAACGGTACCACAAAAAGAACCGGCCCTCTTTTTTAGAGAGCCAGTTCTAAATTAAAATCGTTATAATCATTGTTATACCAGTATTTCTACTTCAAATCCGACGTATTAATAATTGGCTGCGAACCCCGCTCCGAAATGATGGTGACCATCATATTGTTAATCAGTTGTAGCTTTTTATCATCCGACAGACTCATCCCGGTATCCTTCTCTAACCGCTGAATCGTCTCCTCAGTAATCGATACGGCCCCTTCGACGATCACCTTCCGTGCGGACAGGATAGCGGATGACTGTTGCCGTTGCAACATCGCACTCGCAATTTCCGTCGCGTAAGCCAAGTGGGTCAAACGAGTTTCCACGATTTCCACCCCGGCTACGTTCAGGCGTTCCTGTAGCTCTTCCGTCAAGCGGTCCGAAACTTCCGTTGGGTTACTCCGCAGCGTGACCTTTTCCTTATCATCAAACGTATCGTAAGGATACTCAGACGCCACGTGCCGAATAGCCGATTCACTCTGAATTTCCACAAATTGTTCGTAGTCATCCACCGCAAACAGCGCCATACTCGTATCGACCACTTTAAATACGATTACCGCCGCAATCTCGACCGGGTTCCCGCGTAAATCGTTCACCTTCAAAATGGCACTATTAAAGTTACGCACCCGCAGTGAAATTGCAAATTTATTAGTTAGTGGCACGGTCATAAATAGCCCCGAATCACGAATCGTCCCAATGTATTTTCCAAAGAACGTCAACACCCGTGCTTCGTTTGGGCCCACGATCGTAAGCGAACTTGCCCCAAACGCCGCGATAATGATCAGCAACGCCCCTAAAATCACGTTAAAAAACTGATCCCCAGTCGCGCCAAGCCAAACGAGCCATCCCCCGGCCAGTACGAATAAGACTGCTAGGACTAATCCAATGTACCCATTAATATGAAAAACTTGTTTTTCTTTCAATGATGGTCACCCCTTTAATGCCTCTTATTATAACATGCGTCCCCGCTCAGGTTTGACTCTACAACGATGTAAAAGACGTCCCACTTAACTAGTGAAACGTCTTTTACATCGTAATCTATTTTTAAACCGCCTGGTCGACCGGATTTAGTACCCCCGCTGAAACGGCTGCTAACATCGCCTTTGCCGCCATCAAGTGGAACTTCGCACCGTAAATCAGCCCGGCATCGTCGCAGCTGTAGTTGGACTGATGTAACACACCGGTCCCGCCCGATCCAAGGAAGCCGTAAAACCCAGGGACCCGTTCTTGATACAACGCGAAATCATCGTCCGCATTGCAAGGATGCGCTGGTACGATGGTCACGGTGTCGGCCAACGCTTTCGCCAGCACGTCCGTTAACGTTTCATCGTTATTGACACAGCTTGGGCCGCGGTCCCATTTGATTTCCGTCGTCTGACCATTCATCTTGGTCACACCCTCAACAATGTCGTAGAACCGTTCCTTGGCTAATTGACGGTTAGCCGCGCTGAACGTCCGGATGGTTCCCTTAAACTCCGCTGAATCGGGAATGACGTTAAACGTCGTCCCGGCTTGAACTGCCGCCAACGTCAACACTAACGGCGCATCCGGCGCAATGTTACGACTGCGAATCGTCTGCAGCGCCGTAATCAATTCCCCTAGCGTGACGATGGGATCGTGACTCGCTTCCGGCATCGCCGCGTGGGAACCGTGCCCCTTAATGGTGACGTCAAAGTTATCATTGCTGGCCATCATTGGCCCGGTTTTCAATGCCAGCGTCCCTACTGGGATATCTGGCTGATTATGGAATCCCGCAATGGCTTGGACGCCGTTTAGCACACCATTTTTAATCATGAGCTTCGCCCCGACGTGCCCTTCTTCACCCGGTTGAAAAATCAATCGGACGGTGCCGTTTAATTCGGCCTCGTGCGCCTTTAGTAGCCGTGCGCCACCTAGTAACGCTGCAGTATGGAAATCGTGCCCACAAGCGTGCATATGGCCCTTTACCGTGGAAGCAAATGGCAACGCGGATTTTTCCAAAACGGGTAAGCCGTCAATATCCGCCCGTAACGCGACGGTTGGTTCACCGTGACCGATTTCAGCCACCACCCCGGTCGCCCCGGGATAAGGTAAAACGCGAACGCCTAGATCCGTCAACGTTTTCTTAATGAGCGCGGTCGTTTTCACCTCGTGTAGTGCGAGTTCCGGATATGAATGGATCTGATGACGTAACCCCGTCATCCAAGTCGTTAAATCAGTTGTTGTCATAAAAATGCCCCCTACAAAATCTTCAAGAATACCGATGCAATAATAACCGACGCGACTGACACGGTCGCAAACCCACCAACTAACATCTTTGGTAGCATGTTATCGAGTAAGTACTTCTTCTCTTTGTCAGTGGAACCCATGATGCTAACAACTTCGTGGGTCACAATGTAGTCGGCTGGGAAACCAAACAACGCGGTCAACGCGCTGGCAAAAGCCATTTCACGACTGAACCCTAATGGTTTTGCCAATACGGCGGAAGCTAGGAACATGCCTAGAACGCCTAAGAAGATCAAGGTAACGATTGGGACTAAGATTCCTGATAACATGCTGACCTTAACGATGCTTAAGTTTGAGAAGATGTAGGCTAGTAATCCGTACATTAACCAGTGGAACACGCCCGCTTTTTCAAGAACGGAATCTTCTAGGAAACCCAGTTGATGGGCAACAACGCCGAAGACCAAGCAGACGATAAATGCATTGATGGTGCCGTGTAATAAACTAGCGACCCATTCTGCCAATGCCGTGACGATGGCAACCTTAAATAACATAAAGGCTGGTGTATCGTAGGCATCGGAAATTTGCCAGCGCCGTAACTTAAACCGAGAAAATGCTTTGCTTGGTGCAATTGCCGTTTCGTTATCCCGTGCACTGTCCGTCACTTGGGCGGTCGTGTTATTAGTTGCCTGAGCAACTTTGGCATCGTCAACGGCGACGACTGATACTGGATTGGCGTGATATTTCACGAGGAGGCGTTTGCTTTCGCGCTTTAACATCCATGACGTCAGTGGGTAGCCGAGCATACTATGTACAACGAACATTGCGACCGGATAAGCAACTAAGGCGGTAATGCCTTGGGCTTTTAAACCAGAAGTCATTAAGAATGCAGCAACTAAACCACCGGTCAACGGTGGCACACTTGCGACAACGGTATGCCAACTAAATAGCAAGCTCCCAACACCCATCGCGAGGACTACGGTGCCAATTACACCGGCTAAGGCGATGGTCACGGCCCGCCATTGTTTAAGTAATAGTTTCAAGTCCATAAGGGTCCCCATGTGGACTAATAAAACTGCTTGCGTAATTGCAATAAACTGAGTCCCAAAGGAAGCTTGGGGAACAACGTTTTTCGGTACGATCGTCCAGAATCCAATCAAAAATAGCACAGCCGTAATGAAAACTGACGGGATGAAGGCCCGAGAACGGGTTGAAACCCATTCACCTACCATGATAAAACCCATAACAGTCATTAGCGCAATAATTGCAGCCATAAGCATCACACTCCATTGAATTATTTATAATTAGTTGGTCATTCATTTTTCTAATTATATTTTAATCATAATCTAACAGATTGCTAACTTAATTACGACCCCTTTAGCTAATATCCGACTAAAGCCATTTTTAAAACGGTTTCATCTTTAATTACAATTCTTTTTGCCACCCTTTCATTAAGAATCCAAATCAAAAATTGGACAAACTATCCTGACGTTTTCAATTTCAAATTATAGATAACAAAAAAACGACTAACTGAAAATTCAGCTAGTCGTTCTTTGCATTTGAACCAAGGCTTACGCCACTAATTCAAACTGATTACATTGTAATTTAGTTGCGACGACGTTCTGGGATACGTGCAGCTTTACCATGTAAGTCACGTAAGTAGTATAACTTAGCACGACGTACACGACCTTGACGTACAACGTCAATGGCAGCAACCCGAGGTGTGTGTAATGGGAAAGTCCGTTCAACACCGACACCGTTACTGATCTTACGAACAGTATAAGTTTCGCTGATTCCTGAACCGTGACGCTTGATTACGACACCTTCGAATAATTGGATCCGTTCACGAGTTCCTTCAACAACACGGGCGTGAATACGGACCGTATCACCGGCACGGAAATCAGGGATATCTGTCCGGAGTTGGTCATTGGTGATCTTTTCGATCAATTGGTTTTGACGCATAATTTGTATCTTCCTTTCGCCGACATTCGTGACAGCCTGGTCAGCGGAACATCGTTAATGGGCATAATAGCCAATAAATAGAATAACATATTCATTCTAAAGAATGCAAGCTAAATTTAGTGATCCAGCTCGTCAGCCTGGATGTCCGCCAGCATTTGGCGGGCTTTTCCAGACAGTTTCAAATCTTTTAACATATCGGGCCGACGCTCATAAGTCCGCTTGAGGGCCTGTGCTAAACGCCAGTCGTCGATTTTTCCATGATCCCCACTGAGCAGGATGTCTGGCACGGGCATGCCGCGAAAATCAGCCGGACGCGTGTATTGCGGATATTCTAACAGGCCGCTAGAAAACGAATCGCCAGGGGCAGATTCGGAATTACCTAAAACACCTGGAATCAGTCGCACGGTCGCGTCAATCATCACCATGGCGCCTAATTCACCGCCTGTTAAGACGTAGTCGCCCAGTGAGACCTCATCCGTCACAAGTGACCGAATACGTTCGTCATAGCCCTCGTAGTGGCCACAGATAAACGTGAGGTGGTCTTCTTTTGCAAAGTCCTCCGCCACGTGCTGGTTAAACTGCACACCCGCAGGATCTAACAATATGACCCGCCCCTTGGACGGATGTTTCTTTTGAACGTCGTCTAAGGCGTCAAAGATGGGCTGAGGCTGTAGCAACATCCCGGCCCCGCCACCATACGGATAGTCATCGACGTGGTTATGCTTGTCAGTCGTGTAATCACGAAAGTTCGTCACGTCCACATTGATAACGTCTTTTTCGATGGCGTTACCAATCATCGATTCGTGCAACGGTCCTTCAAACATTCCTGGAAACAGGCTTAAGATATCGATTTGCATTAGTCGATCAGCCCTTCCATCAGTTCAACTGTGACAACGCCAGCGTCTAAATCAACCGTTTTAATCACTTGTGGAATTTTTGGTAAGAGGACGTCGTCTTGACCGTGGTCACGTTGAACGACCCAAACGTCATTGGCACCCGGTGACAAAATTTCTTTGATTTTACCTAAGGTTTCGCCATCCGTCGTGACAACGGACAAACCGATGATTTGATGGTAATAGTATTCACCTGCTGGTAGCTTGTGTAATTCCTCAGCCTTTACCATGATTGTCCAGCCTTTGTACTGCTCAACGTCATTAATGTTACCAAGCCCTTTAAATGTCAGAAAAAAGAGCCCCTTTTGTTGACGTGACGTGGCAATCGTTAACGTGACACCGTTCGTGGTCTGGTCTGGTGATTTAAACAAAGTCACTTGCTGCCCCACTTTAAATCGCTTTTTAGGAAAATCAGTAATCACAACGACCTTCACTTCACCGCGAATACCGTGCGTGTTTACTAGTGTTCCAATCCGATAATAATCCATCTAATCCCTCCTTAAATCGTTCTATTTTTAATTTAATTATATTTTTTTAGCTACTACAAATTAGTCCCTTGTGGTCTCCTCTATCACTGACAGGTTCAACCATCCTACTATATTAATAAAATTGCCTGTAGCGAAGTCGATTAGGACTGGTGTGCTGTGTCGGCGAGATTAGCTGGCGCTTCTTAGCAGCTAACCTCGCGGGGCGATTCAAAGACGTGGTCTATCGGCTTTGAATCGAGGTTCCAGACCGCACTATGGCTGGAACCGTCCCCCACAGCACACCGGCCCTAATCGACGAAGCGACCACTGTCCGATACAGGGTCTCAGACCTTTTAGCCTTTAGATAAGTAATAAAAAAGCTCTTAAACAAAACATCGCTGCTTGCTCAAGAGTTTTTTTGTTGTCCGTCTTCGATCGTAAGCCGGACACGTTTAGGTCCTGAAACGCGGACACTATACACAATCGTCCGAATTGCAGAAGCAACCCGTCCCTGGCGACCAATCACCCGTCCAATATCTTCGGGGTTAACCGTTAAGTTATATTCAAGGTACCGTTGAGTTTCCTTAAAAGTAACTTGGATATCATCAGGATGTTGGACCAAAGGCGTGACAACCGTGGTGATTAAAGCTTTAATATCTGCCATGATCTATTACCGCTTTATTATTTAGTGTACTTTGCTTCGTGGTACTTCTTCATGATACCGGCTTTGGATAAAATATTCTTAACCGTATCTGAAGGTTGCGCACCGTTGTTCAACCAACCGAGGATATCTTCCTCTTCAAGCTTAACTTGGGCTGGTTCAGTAAGTGGGTTGTATGTGCCGACTTGGGCGATAAAACGACCATCACGTGGTGACCGTGAGTCTGCTACGACAATCCGGTAAAATGGATTTTTCTTTGAACCCATCCGCTTTAGACGAATCTTGACTGACATTTAAACACCTCCCGAATTCTTTAACAGGTAATAATATACCAGTAAATCAATAGCTTGTAAAGGACTTTTTCTTGACAGGCTAAAAAATCTTTTAAACTAGCGTTTCCGACGGCGCATTGCCTTAGCTAAACGCTTTTGTTTTGTCTTCTTAGTTTGCCGCACCATGCGCTTCATGGCCATTTGCTGCATCTTACCACCGATACCGCCGCCATTACCGCCCATCAGACCTTCCATGCCGGCAAAGTTACCCTTGGACATTTGGTTCATCATCTTTTTGGTTTGGTTAAATTGTTTGATCATCCGGTTAACTTCATGAATTGGCCGCCCAGAACCAGCTGCAATCCGCCGGCGCCGTGAAGGATTCAATAAGTCGGGGTCAGCTTTTTCCTGTTTAGTCATCGAATAAACGATGGCCCGCACATGTGCGATGTCTTTAGGATCCATGTTGACATTCTTCATGGCCGGATTGTTAGCCATTCCGGGGATCATTTTCATGATATCTTCCATGCTCCCCATCTTGTCAACTTGGTCTAGTTGCGCAAGAAAATCGTTAAAGTCGAAACTATTCTCCTGAATCTTCAGGTTCATCTTTTCGGCTTCTTTTTCATCATACTGCTTTTGCGCCTTTTCAATCAGCGTCAGCATGTCACCCATACCAAGAATTCGATCCGCCATCCGGTCTGGATGGAAGACGTCGAGGTCGGTCATCTTTTCACCTTGACCAACGAACTTGATAGGTTTGCCCGTCACGGCCCGAATAGAGAGTGCGGCCCCACCACGGGTATCCCCGTCTAACTTGGTCAAAACAACCCCGGTCACGTCTAACTTACCGTTAAACCCTTCGGCCGTGTTAACGGCATTTTGCCCAGTCATGGCATCGATCACTAACAGGATTTCGTCAGGATGGACTAAATCCTTGATGTTAGCTAATTCATTCATTAACTGTTCGTCAATTTGTAAACGACCAGCCGTATCAATGAAGACGTAGTCATTATGGTTTTCTTTTGCGTGAGCCATCCCTTGACGCACGATTTCAACTGGATCAACGTCCGTTCCCATTTCAAAGACCGGTACGCCAATTTGGTCCCCAACTTGTTGTAATTGTTGGATCGCAGCGGGACGGTAAACGTCGGCCGCAATCATTAATGGCCGCGCGTTTTCTTCATTTTTGAGTTTGAGTGCTAACTTCCCAACGGTCGTCGTTTTCCCGGCCCCTTGAAGCCCGGCCATCATAATAACGGTTGGAATTTTATCCGATTTGTTCAGCGGGACGGCCGTTTCACCCATCGTTTTCGTTAATTCTTCATTAACGATCTTAACGATTTGTTGCGCTGGATTTAAACCTTCCAGTACTTTTGCCCCGAGGGCGCGGTCGCGGACCGTTTTAACAAAGTCCTTAACGACTGAAAAGTTAACGTCGGCTTCCAACAACGCGAGGCGAATTTCGCGCATCGTTTGCCGTAAGTCGCTTTCTGAGACCTTCCCCTTACGTCGGAGATTGGTCATTGCTTTTTGTAAACGTTCTGTTAGGCCTTCAAATGCCATCAGTGTCACCTAACCTTTATATTATTCTGAGTCAGCTTCTAAGCTAACTAGTTGTTGAATCATCTTAATTAACGTTGCATCACCGTGGTAATGCGCTTTGATATAGTCAGAAATAGCGTCGACTTCGTGGTTACGTTCCACAAAATCATGGTACAAGCTAAGTTTGGCTTCATAACCTTCTAAAATCTTTTCGGTCCGTTTGATATTATCATAGACCGCTTGGCGTGAGACCGAAAACTCGGCCGCAATTTCACCTAAGGAATAGTCATCGCCGTAGTACAGTTGAATATATTCTTTTTGTTTCGTCGTTAATAACGGTTCATAAAACTCAAATAACGAGTTAATCCGATAATTTTTTTCAATTTCCATGCGGTGACTCCTCGCGCGATATTCTCAGACTACATACTAGTTAAGATTACCGATTTTAGTAGGATTCGTCAACTCTCAGCCGCCATTTTCATATAAAAAATGAAAGGGCGCTCATTTGTGTCTAGTTTTAGTTTCAATAATCGTCAGCTACCCGGACTAAAAAATCACTCAATCTAAAATTAGCGTCAACACAGTAACCGTAATTGTTATTTTCAAATTGGCCGTTCCGTCGGACAACTTTACGATTAATTATGACATCAATAATCTGTTGGATGATCGGAGGTTGGCGCTGATGACATCGGTCGTGAAGGTGGCCTTGACCGGTGATTTTCCGGTCTTAGGCCACGGACGGTCCGGGACAATTGCGTTTTTTGCAACTGTTCCGGGCGAGGGGCAAGACGTTTCTCAGGCTTGACCTGGTCCCACGACCGCATATCATCAGCGCCAACCGGAACAAATTATAGCGTTTGCCATTTTTCTTAGACTCAAATACAAAAGATGGCCCTTAAGAGCGAGTCCTAAGCACCATCTTGATTATTCATTTAGGCTGTGATGACATCTTTAAATAGCCCGTAGACAAAGTCGTTGGCGTTAAATGGCCGTAAATCAGTCACTTTTTCACCTAGACCAACGTATTTCACAGCGAGGTGCAGTTCGTTTCGAATCGCTAACACGATCCCACCACGAGCCGTCCCGTCGAGTTTCGTCAAAACGATGCCACTCACGTCCGTAGACTGCTTGAACAGTTTTGCCTGGTTCAACGCATTCTGCCCAGTTGTGGCATCCAACACTAGTAAGACTTCGTGCGGTGCGTCCGGAATTTCACGCGTGATGACCCGTTTGATCTTTTCCAACTCATTCATCAAGTTGACTTTGTTTTGCAACCGACCGGCGGTATCAACGAATAACACGTCGTAATCTTCCGCCTTAGCTTTCTTGACCGCGTCAAAACAAACCGAGGCTGGATCACTCTTCTCAGGACCAGCGACAACGTCAACGCCGTCCCGTTCGCCCCAAACTTGTAATTGTTGAATGGCACCCGCCCGGAACGTGTCACAGGCAGCCAACAGAACTTTTTTGTCCTGCTGTTTATACATGTTTGCCATTTTACCGATGGTCGTCGTCTTACCGGCCCCGTTGACCCCAACAAACAGGATCACGGTTGGGCCGCTTTTTGCCATGTGAATCGAATTATCTTCGCCTTTACCGGCTTCACCGTACATATCGACTAACTTTTCAACGATAACGCTAGAAATTTCTTTCTTGCTCTTAACGTTTTGAAGCTTTACTTCGTCACGTAACTCGTCACTGATCCGCATCGCCGTTTCATAACCGACATCGGATTCAATCAACGTGTCTTCCAAATCGTCGAAGAAACTCTCGTCAACGTGGCGGAAGTTGGCCAAAAAGGCGTTGATACGATCGCCAAAGGTCTTCCGGGACTTCTTCAAACCTTCGTCGTAACGTTCAGCCTCCGTTGGTTCGGCTTCACTGTCAGCTGGGGCCTCAGATTCAGCCACAGCCGCACTGGTTGCTGCTGAGACCACTTCTGGCGCGTCACTCGTCTCATCTACAGTGACCGCTGCTTCACTAGCAGGCGCTGCTTCGGCCGCACTTTGACTCGCAACCGCTGCTTTTAAAGCTGCAATTGACTTCGCAACGGCTTCACTAGCCGTTAATTGGGGTGCTGCTGAAGATTCAGCTTCCGTTGAGGCTACGTCACTGTCAGGTGCTTGTGACGCCGTTGCTGATTCAGCTGCGACTGATTCTACGACGGGGGCTTCGGAAACGACTTGGGCCGAAACGGGCGCCTCAGAAACTGGGGCTTCACTACTAGCTACTGGACTCTCGACTGGCGCACTGCTAGCAGCGGCGCTTTCAACGTCACTAGTACCAGCACTCGCCTGACTAGTTTCACTGTCAACAGCTTCACTAGCTGCCGCGCTTGCTTGGGATTCTTCAGATTCAGGTAAACTGAATGCTTTTTTCAGGCGACTAAACAGTCCCATATTGAACACTTCCTTTTCTTATTTGAATTAGTTTTGTTCATTTTTAAGATCTGCTAAGGATACCGAAACCATTTTGGAGACACCGGATTCTTCCATGGTGACACCGTATAAGACATCGGCGTGCATCATCGTTCCCTTACGGTGCGTGATGATAACAAACTGCGTCCCCGTTTGGAAATCATTTAGATATTGACTGAAACGGTCAACGTTGGCATCGTCCAACGCGGCCTCAGCTTCATCCAAAATACTAAACGGTACTGGACGAACCGCCAAGATTGCAAATAGCAAGGTGATGGCAGTCAAGGCTCGTTCCCCACCAGATAATAGGCTTAATCGTTGGAACTTCTTGCCAGGTGGCTGGGCCATGATATCGACCCCGCTCGTCAGCAAGTGGGCCGGATCGGTTAAAATCAATTCGGCCTTCCCGCCACCAAACATTTGCACGAAGATCGTACTAAACTGTTCGGCAACTTTGTCAAAGGCCGTCTTAAAGCGGGTCGCGACGGTCGTATCTAAATCGGCCATCGTTTGTAATAAGTGGGCTTTGGATTCTTTCAAATCGCTAGCCTGCAGACTTAAGAAGTCGTAACGTTCCTTCACGCGGTCGAACTCTTCAATCGCGCCTAGGTTAACCGTCCCAATTTCATCCAACCCACGTTTTAACAGCTTCAACTGCTCATTAATGGCCGGCAGTTCTAAGTCACTGACGTCGCTTTGGGCCGCTTCAACCGTCAAACTATACTTTTCGGCCAAATCCGCCGTTGCGTGATCGACCTCACCAGTTAGCTTGGTTTGACTCAATTCAAGACGCCGGTAATCGTCAGTTGCGGCGGCAGCTAGTTGCTGATTGCGGACCTGTTGATCTGAAAGATCTTCAACGGTATCGTTGAGGTCGCCTAAGCGTTGGTCACAGTCTTTACGGGCCTGCAGTACTTCGGCTTGACTAGCTTTGGCCGTTTTAAGGACCGATGCCCGTTCCTGCACCGACATCTGTTGACTCGCAAGGTCCGTCTTGATTTCTTCCAAACTAGCACGCGCTTGCGTTTGCGCCTGGGTCTGCTGCTGGGCCTGTTGGTCACACTGTTCGACCTGGGCCTGCGTTTGTTTACACCGTTCCTGCAACGTGACCAGTTGTTCACGTTGCTCTTGTAACCGACTACTTTGCGCCTTTTGATAGGCTTCGTAGTCGTTTTGCTGCTGTTCAACCGTTGCCATTTGGGCTTGGTAGTCTTTCAGCTTAGCGTCGTTATCGGTCTTAGCTTGCTCGTTTCGCGCAACCTGATCTTCATAACTATCATCGGCCTGACTACGCTGGCGCTGTTCATAATCAAGGGCTTTAACCTGACGTGCCAATTGGGTCTGTTCACTTTGAGCTGCCTGTAACTGGGCTTGGACCTGGTTCAATTGATCCTTTAAGTCACTCAGCCGTTGTTGATTCGTCTCAATCTGCGAAGAGAGGTCCTGATTAGCTTTCTTAGCGTCAGCCAAGTCCTTCTCATAGGTGATTAATTCGCCTTGCATCTGGTCAACATTCGCCGCAATCTTTTCAGCGGACTGTTGCTGTTGTAACAGTCCGTTGTCATCGTGACGGATCGCACCACCCGTAATCGCACCACTGGCTGCAATCGTTTCACCACCGACCGTGACTAATTTGCAACGGAAACGACGGGTACGTGAAATGGCCATGGCGTGATCTAGCGTGTCAACAATGACCGTTGTGCCTAGTAAATAGCGTTTAATCGCTAGTAACTGGGGTTCACAATCGACCAGTTCACTGGCAATGCCCAAAACACCGGGTTGTTGTTGCAACTCGTGTTCAGTATTGACGGCAAGTTGCCGGGCTTGAATCCGGTCGACTGGTAAAAAGGTCGCCCGACCGGCGTGGTTCTGCTTTAAGAAATTAACCACGACCTTGGCCGTTTGCTGAGTATCACAAACGATGTTTTGCAATTGCCCACCAAGTGCAACTTCTACGGCTTTCGTATATGAACTCGGGACCGTTAACAGTTCCGAGACTGCCCCAGCGACACCGGCAAACTGTTGCCGATGTTGTAAGACCATCCGCACACCGGCGTAAAAATTAGTGTAACGTTCTTGAACCGATTGTAACGCCTCTAACCGTGACTTTTCGCGTTGCATCATCCCAGCTGCGTCTAACCACCGTTGCTGTTGCTGATCAATCTTAACGGCGTTAGCTTTAAACTGTTCCCGTTGCTGCGTTAACGCGGTTTGTTGCTGCGTCACTTGATTTTGCAAGGTACTCTGGTCACGGTTATGAACATCGACCGTCGTTTGTGCCCGCTTAAGATTAGCTTGGGCCGTCGCTAAACGTTGGGCCAACGCATCCGTTTGGTTACCCGCTTGTTGAAGCTGCTTGACTAAATTCTTAGCTTCGTTGTTCAGTTCAGCTTGAACCTGCTTCTCATCTACAAACGCATTACGCAACGCGGTTAATTGATCAGCCAATTGTTTACGTCCCGCCTCACTAGTTGCCGTCGTCAGCTCGGCTACTGTCGCTTTCAACTGCTTGATTTGCTCGCGCTGCTGGTTCAGCTGGGCAGTTAGTTGGGTCCGTTGTTCACTCAAACTAGCCAGCTGATCCGTGGCGTTGGCCAATTCCGCTTGTAACCGACTTTGCGTGGCCTGCTGATTTTGCCGGCGTTCGGCGTCGACCCCTTGTTGGCCCTGCGTATTTTCAATCGTTTTCGTTAATTCCAAGTTTTTGGCTGCCAATTGATCTTTTAGCTGCCGTTGTTCAGCCTGTTGGGCTGTCAACGTCGCCAACTTGGTTGCACCGGCATCAACTTGTTGTTGGTACTGAGTAACGAGTGTCTTGGCACCGGTCAGCTTCTGGTTGACCGTGACTAGTTGGTCGTGCGCAATTGTAATCTTTTTGACTAAGCGTGAACGGTCTAAATCGTCATACTTTTGTTTTTGATCTTGATAATCCCGGGCTAAACTAGCTTGTTGCTCCAGCGGTCCTTTTTGTTGCGCGAGTTCCGCAATGATGTCATTGACCCGGTCTAAATAGTCGGTCGTTTCTGCTAGTTTAGCCTCCGTGGTACTTTTATCCTTTTTGTACTTTAAAACACCTGCAACGTCTTCGATGATGCTCCGACGATCTTCCGGTTTGGCGTTAAAGACTGCTTCGACTCGACCTTGTGAAATAACGGAGAAGGAATCTTTTCCCAGCCCCGTATCAATCATTAAGTTGGTGATGTCTTTTAGCCGACAACTTTGGTTATTGATTAAATAATCACTGTCACCATTCCGGAACAATTTACGGGTAATGCTGACTTCCGCATAGTCGAGTGGTAAAAAGTGGTCACTATTATCAAACGTAATCGTGACTTTTGCCATGTTGAGCGGCTTGCGGTTTGCGGAACCGGCAAAGATAACGTCGGTCATTTTTGTTCCGCGTAAGCTTTTGACGGCTTGCTCGCCCAGGACCCAGCGAATGGCTTCGATAATGTTACTCTTACCACTACCGTTTGGGCCGACAATGCCAGTCATTCCGGCTTGAAAATCAATTTTGGTTTTATCGGCAAAGGATTTAAAGCCGCTGATTTCTAATGATTTAAGTTGCATTCGACACAAACTTCCTGTAATTATTAATCGTTACTTACTGACAACGTTAAAATATCTAATACTTGTACTCATTAATGCCATTAACAGCAGTAATCGTTATTACTACTGTTAATCGGAGGCTGTCACTGATGGCATCGGTCGTGAAGGTGGCTTTTGACCGGTGATTTTCCGGTCTTAGGCCACGGACGGTCTGAAACAATTACGTTCTTTGTAATTGTTTCAGGCGAAGGGCAAGACGTTTTTCAGGCTTGACCCGGTCCCACGACCGCATGTCATCAGTGACAACCGGACTAGGTTCATAAAAGACTAACTTTGGTTTTTTAAGACCTAATCCTGCTGTTGTGCTTGGGTGTAAGCTTGGTGAGCCGCGCTTTGTTCGGCTTCCTTCTTGGAATGTCCCCAGCCTTGGCCAATCTTTTTACCATCGGCTAAGACGGCAATTTCGTAAGACCGTTCGTTGGCAGGACCATCTTGTTCAACGAGTTGATAGTCGATGGCAACGTCGCCATCCCGTTGTAAATATTCTTGCAACGTGGTCTTATAATCAAAGACCCCATCAAAGCGACCTTCGTCCAACTTAGGAAAGATGACTTGGCGAACGAATTTCAAAACTGGTTCCCGGCCTTGATCTAGGTACAAGGCCCCAACGAAGGATTCAAAAATATCACAGAGGAGGGAATCACGTTCCCACGCCCGTGCTTTTTGTTCCCCTTTACCTAAGCGGATATATTGTGGAAACCCGCACTCCCGCGCGAAACTGGCGAAACTATCTTCGCACACCATCGCAGCTCGGAGGCGAGTCAACTTGCCTTGGGGCATGTCTTTATAGCGTTTGTATAAATACTCGGATACGGCTAATTCCAAGACGGCATCCCCCAAAAATTCGACCCGTTCATAAAACTTTAAGTTTTGATCCTGATGTTCATTGACGTATGAGGCCTGCGTGAAGGCTTCCGCTAATAAATCAGGGTTGTTAAAAACGATCCCAAAACGGTCTTTGAGCATCGCGGCTAATTCTGTAATCATATTGTGCTTCCTTCCTTAAATAAAATACCGATACAATTAAATATTATACTATGATTGGGTGTTTAATAACAATTTTATTAGGTGTGCGCCCCCTAATAATCAAAAAGCAGGTCCCAATTGGGAGACCTGCTTTTTGAAGACCATTATTTTGCTTGGTGAGCAGCGACGTAATCGACAACTTCACCAACCGTTGAGAGCTTTTCGGCGTCTTCGTCGGAAATTTCACTTCCAAAGGTATCTTCAAGTTCCAATACAAATTCGACAAAATCAATGGAGTCAGCGTCCAAATCTTTTTGCAAATTCATTTCATTGGTAACTTTACTTTGATCAATTTCAAAACGATCGGCAATGATGGCCGCAATCTTGTTAAAAATTTCTTCTTTAGTCATGTAGAAACTCCTCACTAACTTGAATTCACTAAAGTATTCTAATCGTTTTCCGCAGGCTTGTCTACACTTGCTTGCTGATTAGCTTGTTGGGTGGCAAAGTACTCCGCCACACCGGGCACAAGATCCGTGCTAACCATCTGACGAATTTGACGGATCGTGTTAACGATGGTTGGCGCTTTACTGGAACCGTGCGCCTTCACAACGGGCGCCTGCAAACCTAATAAGACGGCCCCGCCGTACTGTGAATAGTCCATTTGTGAGCGAATCTGATTGAAGCCGTTCTTTAGCAGTAAACCACCTAGCTTACCACCGACCCCGGTATTATAAACGGCGTCCTTAACTAATCCCAGCATAGAACGGGCAGTTCCTTCAATACTCTTCAAAACGGCGTTACCGGTAAAACCGTCAGTAACGACGACGTCCGCAACTCCGTTCAATAAATCACGAGATTCAACGTTACCAACAAAGTTAATGTCAGCCGTCTGGGAAAGTAATTCAAAGGCCGCCTTATGCACCTTATTGCCCTTATCGTCTTCCGTCCCATTATTAAGTAAAGCGACCCGCGGATTCTTCGCGTGCATCATGCGTTCCGCGTAATAAGTGCCTAACACACCGTATTGTTGCAAGTTCAACGGCTTACTGTCGGCGTTAGCCCCAATGTCCATCATCACAAAGTTCGACTGGTTCGCATTGCGAACGACGGGTAAAGCCGTAACTAATCCGGGACGGTCAATCCCTTTGATTCGGCCAACAATAAATAACCCGGCTGCTAATACCGCACCCGAATTACCGGCAGAGAAAAAGGCATCAGCCTGACCGTCTTTAACGGCTTGGGCAGCCATCACGATCGATGAGTTCTTTTTGCGGCGCACGGCCCGTACCGGTTCGTCTTCCATCGTGATCACTTCGTCAGCGTTAATAATTTGGATGCGTTCCCGGTTCTTTAACTGGGCAGTAATGACGTCCCGTTGACCGTAAAGTAAAAAGACCGTGTCCTCAAATAAGTCGCGGGCCTGTTCGACCCCTTCAATTACTGCGTTAGGGGCGTAGTCGCCACCCATGGCATCGATCGCAATTTTGATCATCTTGTCACCATTTCCTCTCGTATTCACCAGCTAGTCTAAGGTTCCGACCGCCGCTAATTTCACTTTTAAATATTGGGCCAGTGCCCGGTTGTCCGGTTGGTCTTGCCAATCTGGCTGTTGCACAATGGCGTGTGCGTCCTGCTGCGCAACTTGTAAAACATTTAAGTCCGCAATCGGATCACCAACTTTAAAGGCCGGCATCCCCGACTGTTTGACGCCCAACACGTCCCCAGCGCCCCGTAATTCTAAGTCCTTTTGGGCAAGCACGAAACCATTGGTCGTTTCGGTCATAGTCTTCATCCGTTCAATCCCTTGTTGATTTTTGGGATCAGCCACTAAAATACAGAACGACGCTTTGCTTCCCCGGCCGACCCGGCCCCGCAATTGATGAAGCTGAGCCAAACCAAACCGGTCAGCATCGTAGATCATCATGATGGTGGCGTTCTTCACGTCAACCCCCACTTCAATGACCGTCGTTGAGACTAACACTTGTAGGTCACCCGCCTTAAATTCAGCCATAACGGCTTCCTTTTCCTCCGGTTTTAACCGACCGTGTAGAAGTCCAACTTTAATCGACGGACCAAAGTAATCTTGCAAATTAGCGGATAACGCTTCGGCATTTTTAACGTCCAGCGTTTCCGATTCTTCAATCAACGGGGTCACCACGTAGGCTTGTGAACCAGCGTCGATTTGTTGCCGCACAAAACTCAGCGCCGAATTGGCCTGATTACTGCGCACCCACGTCGTCTGGATCGGTTGGCGACCCGCGGGCAATTCATCAATTTCTGACACGTCCATCTCACCATACGCAGTAATCGCTAAGGTTCGGGGAATCGGCGTCGCCGTCATGGCCAACGCATCGGGCTGACCACCCTTTTGTCGGAAAGCCGCCCGTTGATTGACCCCGAAACGGTGTTGCTCATCCGTAATGACCAATCCTAAGTTGGCGTACTCGACTCCGTCTTGAATCAGGGCGTGCGTCCCAATCAAGAGATTGATTTCACCAGCAGCTAGAGCCGCAAGCAACGTCTTGCGGGCCGCGGGCTTCGTTGAACCTGTCAGCAACGCAACGTTGACACCGGTATCCGCAAACACCCGCGCCAAGTTATTGGCGTGTTGTTCCGCCAAGATTTCAGTCGGTGCCATTAAGGCCGCCTGATAACCAGCGGTAATGGCCGCATACATCACAATGGCCGCCACGATCGTTTTACCAGAACCCACGTCCCCTTGTAACAACCGGTTCATGTGTTGTGGTGATTTTAAATCCAGACAGATTTCATTGACCACCCGTTTTTGCGCGTGGGTCAATTCAAACGGCAACGTCTTGATGAACGCCTTTAAACGGTCATTGTCATAGTGAATCGCAATCCCGTTGGTCGTCGCGTCATTTTTCTTGAGCGCCTGCATCTGCATTTGAAATAATAAGAACTCTTCGTAAGTAGCGGATCGGCGTGCCGCCGCAGACGCATCCTGACTAGCTGGAAAATGCATATCATGGACCATCTGGCGCCGTGATAGCAACCGGTACTTCGTCTTTAAGGCCGGTGGCACGATGTCGACCAACAAATCGGCGTAACTGTCATACGCCTGTTTAATCAACTTTTGAAGCGTCGTTTGCCGAACCGATTTACTAGCGGGATAAATCGACCCAAACGCTTCGTCGGCATTATTAGGATTAATGATTTTCATCCCGGTCAAGCTGCTGCGCTTGGCGTCCCACTTACCGTAAACAGCAATCGGTTGGCCCGTCTCAATTTGTTTCATCAAATACGGCTGGTTAAAAAAAGTCACCATGTAAACGTCGTGTTCAATCAACAGCCGAAAGTTTAAGCGGTTCTTTTTACGGCCAAACCGTGCGAGAACCGGTTCCGAAGCGACGGTTCCCTTTAAAGTCACTTTTTCCTGATCAGCAATTTCATTAACATCTTTGACTTGGAGATCATCGTAGCGAAAGGGATAGTACGTTAAAAGGTCGGCGACCGTATTAATTCCTAGTTCCGCTAACGCTTTTTGTCGCGCTGGACCAACACCGCTCAGCGTTCCCACGGCGTCACTTAATTGTTGTGCCATCTCCGCACACCCTTTCCGAAAGATTATGTGTCAATTATACCAAAGACTTTAATGACTGACCAAACACCTAGTTACCGCTCCGTCGGGTAGCCTTAGTGTGCTCAAAACAGACTTTCTATTATGATTTGGATAATCAGAGGTTGTCACTGATGATATCGGTCGTGAAGGTGGTGTTGGCACGGCGTTTTTTTGCCGGTCATACACCACGGACAGTCCGGAACAATTGCGCTTTTTGCAATTATTCCGGGCGAGGGACTAGACCGCTTCCCAGGCTAGGACCGGCCCCACGACCGCATGTCATCAGTGACAACCGGACTAACTCACAAGTGATTAATTTGTATTAGTCTAAATACCGATACAACAGTAATCAATCCCTAAATTTAACTTTCAATCTTTAATTAAAACACAAAAAGGGACTGGCACCTTAACAAGCCCAACCCCAATCTGCATGATCTATTTAATTAAGCTAACTTTATTCGACTGAAATCAAGAATGGGTAAACCGGTTGGTCCCCTTCGTGAATTTCAATTTCAAGTTCACTATCTAACGCTTGAACAGCTTTCGCTAATTTATCCGCATCCGCTTTAGTAGCATCCGCACCATAAATAATCGTGACGAGTTCGCTGTCTTCATCAAGCATGGCTTTCACCATATCTAACGTTGCCGTTTCACGGTCAGGGTTCGTGATCACGATTTTACCATCCACTAAGCCCATGTAGTCAGCCTTCTTGATTTCCAAGCCGTCGATGGTCGTGTCACGAACCGCATGGGTCACTTGACCACTGATAACCGTATCAAGCGTATCTTCCATTTCAGCCTGGTTGTCTTCCAAGTCGGCTTCTGGATTAAACGCCAACATCGCCGTCATCCCTTGCGAAATCGTCTTACTGTGGACGATTTTTACCGGAACGTCAGCCACTTCCGCTGCCTGTTCAGCAGCTAAGAAGATGTTCTTGTTGTTTGGCAGGACGAGGGCTTGTTTAGCACCACTGTCGTTGACCGCCTTGACGATATCCGCCGTACTTGGGTTCATCGTCTGACCGCCAGCGATAATGTGAGTCACACCTAAGCCCGTAAAGAGCTTGGCAATCCCATCACCAGATGAAACTGAAATAATGGCATACCCGTGCATGTCAATTTGTGGCTGTGCGGATTCCGCTGCGGCCACTTTGTTTTCAGCACTCGTTTCTTCTTGGTCATGTTCCATGATGGTTTCTTGTTGTAAGCGCATGTTGTCCACTTTAACTTTGATCAACGCACCAAAGCGTTGGCCCCAAGTCATGACATCGCCGGGATGTTCAGTGTGCACGTGCACCTTAACAATTTCATCATCGTTAATGACGAGTAACGAATCACCTAATTTTGCTAAGTAATCGTAGAAAGTATCGTAGTCAAATTCATGATCGACAAGCTTACCGTCGCCGATTCGAACCATGATTTCAGTACAGTAACCATACTTGATATCATTAGGGTCTAATTTACCTTGGACACTTTGATGATGGGCAGCATCGATCATGGAATCCATTTCAGCGTCGGCTGGGACGTAGTCTTTAGATTCATCGACCTTGCCGCTTAAGGCATCACTAAAAGCTTCCAATACAAAAGTTAGGCCTTGACCACCTGAGTCCACAACCCCGACTTGTTTCAAAACGGGTAACAAATCAGGCGTTGACTTCAATGCGGCTTCCGCTGCTTCAACAACCTTGGTCATAACCTCACAAATATCGTCAGTGCTCTTAGCGGCCTTTTTACCGGCGCCAGCAGCTTCTCGGATGACAGTTAGAATAGTTCCCTCAGTTGGTTTCATAACGGCCTTATAAGCCGTCTGAGCGCCCGCTGCGAAGGCTTCAGCCAAATCATTGGCATCTAACGTTGCTTTACCGGCAACGTTTTTAGAAAAGCCTCGGAAAATTTGTGACAAGATCACGCCGGAATTTCCGCGCGCACCCATTAATAGACCTTTAGCAAGGGCTGAAGCCAAGTCACCCACCTGGGTACTGGTTTCTTCACGTTCGTATTTCGCCCCACTGGCCATGGACAAACTCATATTAGTCCCGGTATCACCATCTGGTACCGGAAAGACATTCAAAGAATTAATGAACTCAGCACGTTGGTTTAGCTTTTGAGAAGCAGCTTGCACCATTTTGCCAAATTCAAGGTTAGTAATCGTGGTGATTTTCAATTTCAAAATTCCTCCTTGGCTTACACCAACTTCAATTTAGTCGTTCATTACCCGCACACCTTGGACAATGACGTTGACCGAATTGGCCGTAACGCCAAGCATGTTTTGCAAATTATATTTGACCTTGGCTTGGACATTGCGTGAAACTTCTGAAATTTTAGTGCCATAACTAACAATGACATTGACATCAATGGCGACACCGTTGTCTTCTTGACGAACGACGACACCCCGCGCATAATTTTCGCGGCGTAAAATTTCATTTAAATTATCACGAATTTGATTACGACTAGCCATGCCGACAACCCCGTAATTATCCGTCGCAGCACCGCCGACGACCGTCGCAATAACATCATTATCGATATCGATTGTTCCAAATTGCGTTTTGATTTTGACAGCCATGAAAATAGCCTCCTTGTTTTAACGCGCTCATTTACGATAGTTTATCATAGCACAACAACCCATGAAAGAAAAATCAAGCGACCGTGCTATTGAAAGCCCGCAGCGTAGGAATTTAGCAGTAAAGTAAAATTACTTGATAGAAATGTATTGCAACCTGTATTAAACTATGATAAATTATTCAAGTGAATGATAAAGCAACGACCTTTTATCAATGATTACCGAAGGAGGCAGATCAACATGGCAAAAGACTTCGTTACGGGTAAGCGGACGCACTTTGGTAACACGCGTTCTCACGCCTTAAACCACAGCCGCCGCAGCTGGAAAGCTAACTTGCAAAAAGTTCGCATTTTAGTTGATGGTAAACCAAAGAAGGTTTGGGTTTCAGCTCGGACTTTGAAATCAGGTAAAGTAACGCGCGTTTAGCGCAACAAATCGCCACCACAATTTTTTGTGCCTGGCGTTTTTTGTTACCTAAAATCACGTTTGACGGCATACTTTTTTATAAACTTTATAATTGAGCATTCCATCCAAAAAAGATGGCCCTTAAGAATTCATTTCTTGAGGGCCATCTTTTTTTGCATTTATCTAAAAAGTACTGATGTATTCAGATTAATTGATCTAATCCGGTTGCCACTGATAACATGCGCTCGCGGGACCGGGCCAAGCCTGAAAAACGTCTTGCCCCTCGCCGATGCTATCAGTGACTGCCTCCGATCATTCAATATTTTTTGAAGCATTAACAATAGTAATGCTATTTTAGCGCAGGCGGACAGAATTGGTGTGCTGTGTCGGCAATATTAGTCGGCGGTTTCTAGCCGACTGATATTGCGGGGCGATTCAGAGACGTGGTCTGTCGTCTCTGAATTGAGGTTTCAGACCGCACTCTGGCTGAAACCGTCCCCCATAGCACACCGGTTCTGTCCGCCGCAGCGGTGAAGCACCTCACGTTTACCTATTCATGCCGAGCAGAGGCTTCATCCCGGCTTTGGATGACGGCTAAGACGCCCTGATCAAAACTGAAACGACCACTAGTTCCGACAAACTCATTGCTGGCCCATGAAATTGGATAGTCGTTATGGTCGGCTTGCAACTGGTACTTCTCATCGGGAAGCGTTAGGTGCATTGGCATCAACGGGACGAAGGCCAAGTACTTTTTATCTGGTTCCTTATGAATTTGATAGTTCCCCGGTAAAAAGTATTCGACAGTGTTTTGGCGATCAATCAGTTTGACCTTGGGAGCCCATTGACGGAAAAATGGATCTAAGACTAACCAAACGTTAGCCAATAAATGATCCAGTCGCCCACCGGTCGCACCGTAGACGTGGACTTCATCTGGATTCAACTGTTCAAAAATCGATTTCAGTGCTAGCTGTGTATCCGTATGGTCTTGGTCGGGCTTCACAATGACCGCACCGGCTAAAGCTGACTTGACCGTCGCCAATTCTGACGCGGTAATCGAATCAAAATCACCGACGACCATCACTGGTTTGATTCCCAGTTTAACTAGCCGTAGCGCACCCCGGTCGGCACCGACCCAGGGACCAGGAATCCGTTCTAAGTGGTCCGGCCAATTCGCCATTGGCCCACCCACGAGTAGATTTACCGTTGTTGTCATTAGTTCGTCGCCACTTTGATATCTTGAATCCGAGCAGCTGGGTCCGCACTATCAAACACAAATGAGCCCGCGACGGCGACCGTGGCACCCGCGTCATAACACTGCTTAGCAGTAGTGGCATTGATACCACCGTCGACTTGGATATCAAAATCATAGCCGTGTTCTTGCTTGATTGCTGCAAGTGCCTTGATTTTTGTGAGCATTGGTTCTAAGAAATGTTGCCCACCAAAACCAGGGTTAACCGTCATGATCAAGACCTGATCAACTAAGGGTAAAACTTCACTAATCATGCTCAACGGCGTTCCAGGATTAACAACGACTTCAGCTTTGGCACCCGCCTGTTTGATCAATTGGAGAACGTGATAAATGTGCCGCGTACTCTCAACGTGAACCCCAATCAGGTCCGCACCGGCCTTCGCAAATTGCTCAACAAAGTGCTCTGGTTCAACAATCATCAGGTGACAATCTAACGTTAATGACGTCACCGGACGTAAATCAGCGACCGTCTTCATTCCAAAAGATAGGTTGGGGACAAACTGACCGTCCATCACATCAATATGGATCGAATCCGCACCGGCCTTTTCTGCCAGTTGAACGTCGCGTTGTAAATTTGCAAAATCCGCGCTTAAAATTGAAGGGGCAACTTTAATCATCAGTCTCACTCACTTTTCGTTTTATTTTTTCTTATTATAGATTACTTTTTTATTTTTGATTGTTTCGTAAAATTGCAGGTAATTATCGTAACGACTCTGCAAAACGTCACCGTCGGCTAACGCTGCTTTAACCGCACAGTGCGGTTCGTTAATGTGCACGCAGCCCCGGTACTTACAGTCTTGTCCAAGCTGAACGAACTCTGGAAAATAATGCGTGAGCTCGTTGGCAGCGATGTCAAACACTTCGTACGACGAAAATCCAGGTGTATCAGCAACTAACCCGTCAGCAATTGGAATCAGACTGACCTTTCTAGTCGTATGTTTCCCACGATTCAAGGCTTGAGAAATTTCACCAGTTGCTAAATCTAGGCCTGGTTGTAAGTGATTCAACAGGGTCGATTTACCGGCCCCTGTTTGACCCATGACAACCGCAACGTGCCCCGCCAGCTCTTTTTTTATCGCCGTTAATGACGCGTCTGAAAAGGCCGTTCGATCAATAATGACTGGGTAACCAATTTGGCGATACCGTTGTGCCAATTGTTCCCGTTGCGCGTAGGTCTCATCGTCTAACAAATCCGTCTTGGCGAAGTAAACGACGCCTTGAATTCCTGCCACTTCTAACGCCACTAGTTGACGATCCAACAAGTTCGTCGAGAATTCCTGCTTCGTTGTCGCCGTTACAACGACCGCTAAGTTGACATTGGCCACTGGTGGCCGTACCAGCTGTGTCTGCCGGTCCAATACTTTCAAAAGGTAACCTTCTTGTAACGTCGTACTATCAAATTCTACTTGATCCCCAACCAACGGGGTGATTTTACGCTTACGGAAGTTTCCGCGCGCACGGGTTCGATACGTTTGACCGTCTGAATAAATGTCATAAAATCCACTTAATGACTGTCGAATTTGTCCAATTTTCAAATTAGCACCACCTTATTCTTGATTTGGTACGGTCCACTTCTAAATAACTGTCCCTATTGTACCAAAAAAAGTCATGCCTGCGCATGACTTACTATTTTAATTTGTTGCATCTTTACTGGTAATGTTGGCTTTATCACTAATGGTGACCCCGTTGCGAACAATGCGGTAACGCCCCTTTGTGTTACCACTCAGTTCAAACGGCAAACTGACCCGGGTATCGTGCATAATTGCGACGTCTCGGTACAGCGTTCCCAAGACGTGATTGTCATCCTGCAAATAAATTTTGACATCATTTGCGGGTGTCGCCGTTGTGGTCAATGACTTGTACGGCAAGGTCAACTTCACGTAAAAGTTTGCCGGGGTCCCCTGACCACTGGGTTGACTCCCACGTGACATGGTCACCGTGATCGTTGACCCAGCCCGGACGTTGTTGCCACCATCCGGCGTTTGATCATAGGAATACCCCGCCTTCTGGTCGGACGAGTAGCCCCGTTTAAAGTTCACGTTTAAATCATTTGACTGTGCATAGTTCACGATGTCAGTCCGGCTCTCACCCGTTAAATCTTTCAACTCAACGTAGCGACTCCCCGCGCTGACCGTAAAAGTGACCGTCGTGGCGGTTGGCAATACGGTACTTCCAGCGACCACGTCCTGGCTAATAATCTGGCCTTCCGCAACGTCCGAAGTACTGAACCGTTCCTGGACATTAAAGCCAGCCGACTTCAACGTTTGCCGAACGTCTCGGTAACTTTCGTTGACGTAGTTGCCAAAGCTCATCTTTTTAGCCCCGTTACTAACGGTCAAGTTAACCCGCGCGTGCTGAGAAATAATCGTCTTACTGCCCGGGTCGGACTTAATGACTTGTCCCGTGCGAACGCGGTTACTCTTAATACGTTTCACCTTGCCGACTGACAAATTATGCTTGGCCAACACTTTCGTTGCCGCGGCCTGTGACATGCCAGTGACCTTAGGAACCGTCGTCGACTGAGGCCGACTCAACTCTAAGCCAATGACAATGGCGACCACGAGTAACACGAAAATACTCCCAAAAATAATGATGCGCCGGCGTAACGGGTGTCGTTTAGACCACGAGCGGGTCGGTAACGGCTCGTCATCATCTGGCGTCGGTTTAGATTCAGGCGTCTTTGGCTGAACTTCGGCCGACTTTGACACTGGATTACGCGGCATGACCTGGGTTTTACCATCCTGATTCGCCTTAATGGCAGCTTGGATATCCGCACTCGGCATAATCCGCGTTTCATCATTATTCAAATCAGCTGGAATAAACCGTTTTTCACCCGTCCGCGTCGTTGATAACGTGGTCAGTAAATCCGAGGCCATGTCTTCAACCGTGGTATAGCGATCCCGCGGGTCCTTAGCCGTCGCTTGTAAAACAACGTTTTCTAAGGCTTGCGGAATATCAGCATCAAAATCACGAACGGACGGAATCGCATTTTGGAAATGCTTCAACGCGATTGAAACCGCCGTTTCACCTTTGAACGGGACCGATCCCGTCAACATTTCATACAAAATGATGCCTAACGAATAGATATCAGACTGTTTCGTGGCCATACTACCGCGAGCCTGTTCTGGCGAGAGGTAGTGGACGGAGCCTAAAATCGTATTCGTTTGGGTCATCGAGTGTTCGGACAACGCCACCGCGATTCCAAAATCGGTAATCTTGGCGTTGCCCTGTTCATCAATCAAAATATTTTGGGGCTTGAGGTCCCGATGAATTATATTATGCGCGTGGGCGGTGGCCACAGCACTTAAGATCTGCTCCATGATATCAATGACTTGTTGTAACGGTAGCGGGAAATTTTCCTTAATGTAGTTCTTCAGGTCCATTCCCTTAACATACTCCATAACAAGGTACTGCATACCGTTTTCTTCACCGACATCGTACAGACTAACGATGTGCGGATGCACTAATTCCGTTGTCGCTAAGGCCTCGCGTTGAAACCGTTTAATGGTTTTTGGATCATCACGCAAGTCTAAGCGCAAGAGCTTGACCGCAACATCGCGATCTAAGATTAAGTCATGTGCCAAGTAAACGTTGGCCATCCCACCTTCACCTAATGACCGAACGATTCGATATCGTCCGCTAAGGGTATAGTTGGGTGTCATTTACCGGCCACCTCACCATCTACCGCAACGATCAAGGCGGTAATATTGTCTAGTCCCCCAGCCGCATTGGCCATTTTGATTAAAGTTTCACACTTCTGAGCTGCCGTTTGATCAGTCGCTTTCAAAACGCTTGCTAACTGATCATCCGGCACCATGTTGGTTAAACCGTCAGAACAGAGTAACAACTGGTCACCGGCGGCCATTTCAAATAAGTTGGTATCGATATCCGCATCTGGCGAAATACCGAGTGTCCGGGTAATAATATTTTTTTGCGGGTGTTTGCGGGCTTGTTCAGCTGAGATTTCGCCCCGTTTAACGAGTTCATTCACTAAGGAATGGTCTTCCGTTAACTGGTGTAACTCACCTTCACGGAACAGGTAGCCCCGACTGTCACCGAGGTTGGCCATTAAGAATTCGTCATCAAAGAGTAAGGCCGCCACCATGGTCGTCCCCATCCCTTTTAAGTCCGAAAACTCACGGGCCTTTTCAATGATGTGCTGGTTTTCGTCCTGAACTTCATTTGCAAGCCACTTAACTGCATCAGTTGGCTGATCAAAAGTCGTGTTTTCAAAGCGATACCCCATGTGTGACACGGCCATTTCAGAAGCCACGTCACCACCTTGGTGCCCACCAATACCGTCCGCGACGATGGCGAAGTTTATCCCCGCTTTATTCTTAAAAACGCCGACGTAGTCTTCATTTTCTTCACGTTGTTGGCCAATATCCGACCGGTATGCAAAATCCACTGTTCACCACTCCACCGTTATTTTTTTTGCAAACAAGCAATGAAAAAGCCGTCTGACATGTAATCGTCCGGATAAATCGACAATGTTTTAACATCCCGATCCGCTTTTAAAGCTTGTTTCGTTGGCGTCATCTGCAACTCAAAATCGGGGTGTGCTGCCAAGAATTGCTCAATCACATCCTGATTTTCTTGCCGCAAAATCGTACAAGTGCTATACGTCATGATACCACCTTTTTTTAAGGTTGGGGCTGCCGCTGATAAAATCGCCAACTGAATCTTTTGCAGATTCATACTATCGCTGAGCTGCTTTTCATAACGAATTTCAGGCTTCCGCCGAATAAGTCCTAAACCAGAACATGGCGCATCAACGAGGATCCGGTCAAAGTGTTCGTCACCAAATTCAGTGCCGACTTTACGGGCATCGAGTTCCGTTGCCGCGACGCGGTCCGCAACGTGCATGCGAGCGGCATTTTCGCCGATTAATTTTACTTTATTGGCATGAATATCTAGGGCAACAACTTCACCGCCCTGATCCGCATCCAGTTCAGCCGCAATCTGGGTCGTTTTCCCACCCGGCGCAGCACAGGCATCCAAGACTTTATCGCTTGGTTGGACGTCTAATGCGGGAACCACTAGCTGGGCACTTTCATCTTGAACCGTAAACATCCCGTAACGCATGGCTTCGGTGTTAATGGCTTGCCCCTCAGTGACGATCAAACCTAGTGGTGACACTTCGCTGGCTTCAACGGTCAGGCCATCATTTTCCAAGGCGCTCTGCACGTCTTCAACGGTCGAAACGGTTGGGTTAACGCGCAGTGATTGCTTAGCGGGCTGGTTGAGTGACTTCAAGATGCTGACCATCTTATCGGCACCGAGTTGATCTCGAAGTTCATCAATTAACCAAACTGGCATGCTGTACATTACGCTTAATCGTTCGTCGGGGTCCTTAATATCGTCAAAACTAGGTAACCCGCTACGATCCATCTGGTGTAACACACCGGTCACAAACCGCCGAATTCCGGGATGCCCCTTGACCTTGGCAATTTCAATCGTTTCGTTAAAGACGGCCCGTTGTGGAATTTTGTCCAAATACTGCCACTGGTAGACTGCACTCAACAATAATTCTTTGACCCAAGGATCAATCTGATTAGGGTGGCGTACGAAGGGCTTCAACCAGTATTCAAGGGTCATGCGGTGTTGGATGACCCCGTAGACCATATTCGTCAGCAGATTGATATCACGACGATCCATCGTGTGATTATTGATCATCTGGTTCAACTGTAAATTAGAATAAGCGCCATCTTTAATTTTTGCTAAGGCTGCCACTGCTAACCAGCGGGGTGTGTTGTCTACTGTACTCATTTACTAATAACCTGCTCTCCGGTCGCGAATTTATCCGCTGACCCATTTAAAAAGTCCGTAATTGTCATTTTTGGTTTACCTGCCGGTTGAATCGTGTTAACCGCTAAGGCCGTTCCGTTGGCTGCCGCTAAGACGAGCTCGTGCTTGGTCTTGCGCACCACTTGCCCGGCCGCTTGTGTCACCTGCTCGTCAAGTGGCGTCACATCCCAGAACTTGGTCCGTTTACCATCGAGCATCGCGTAGGCGATTGGGGCGGGACGCATCCCTCTAACTTGGTCGTCGATCTGAGTCGCCGTTTGGTTAAAGAAATCCAGTTCTTCTTGTTCAGGTTTGATCGTTGGTGAAAAAGTGACTTGATCCTCGTCCTGAGGGGTCGCCGTCAACTCGCCAGCTAACAATTTTGGTAACGTTGCTAACAGTAAGTCACGCCCGACCACGCTGAGCTTTTCAAACATCGTCCCGGTATCATCGGTCTTTTCGATTGGAATCGCTTGTTGGGCTAACATGTCACCAGCGTCCATCTTTTTAACCATGTAAATAATGGTAATCCCGGTTTCAGCTTCGCCGTTAATGATTGAATATTGAACCGGCGCACCACCACGATACTTTGGCAGCAAGGACCCGTGAACGTTGATGGCGCCAACCTTAGCGGCCTTTAAAAGCTTGGTTGGTAAGAACTGTCCAAACGCTGCAGTCACGATCAGATCCGGTTGCAAATCAATAATGCGTTGCATTTCAGGACTGCCACCGATTTTTTCGGGTTGTAAGACTTCGATATCATACGCCACGGCCACTTGTTTAACGGGTGACGCGGTCAAAATATGCTTACGGCCCACCTTGCGATCCGGCTGGGTCACAACGGCTAAGACCTGATACTTTTCCTTGATGAGACTTTCTAGAATTGGGGCCGCAAACTGCGGGGTCCCCATAAATACGATTGATGTCATTAAATTATTCCTCCGTACGTTCCAAAATAACGGCACCGTTACATGAAGTGTAATGGCTCCACGTCGATGCCAATCTGGAGACCTTGGCGCTGCTGAACTTGGGTTTCATGCAACAGGGTCGTCAAGGTCTGCTTTAAATTAGGTTCCTGTTTATATTTAATCACAATTTGATAATAATAGCGCCGGTTGACACGAGCAATCGGCTTGGGCGTTGGTCCCAAAATAATCGTATTGGGCGCTAACCGCGGCCGTAACCACTGTAAAAGCTGGTACATCCGCTTAGCAGCGACCGCTTCGTCTAAATCACTCGCCGTAATTTGGACCGTGAAGTAGTACGGCGGGTAACCGCCCTGGTGCCGCATCTGCATTTCATACTTGAAAAAGCCTTCGTAATCGTGGTGCTTAGCGAAGCGAATCGCGTAATGGTCCGGGTTGAACGTCTGAATATAGACGTGCCCCGTCTTTTCGGCCCGGCCAGCCCGACCACTGACCTGCGTTAACAGCTGAAAGGTTCGCTCACTCGCCCGAAAGTCAGGTAAGCCGAGGGCGGTATCCGCGTTGAGCACGCCAACGAGGGTCACGTTAGGAAAATCTAAGCCCTTCGCAATCATTTGCGTCCCAATTAAAATATCGGCCTCGCCACTCCCAAATTGCGCCAACAACTTAGCGTGCGCACCCTTTTTACGGGTCGTATCATTATCCATTCGAATAATACGGGCGTCCGGTAACAAGTCGCGTAATTCTTCTTCAACCTTTTCAGTCCCGGTCCCGTAATACCGAATCTGACGACTGTGACAGTTCGGACATACCCGGGGAATGGCTTCTTCATGACCACAGTAGTGACACTTCATCGTGTGCGTGTCCATGTGCAGCGTCAGCGAGATATCACAATTCGGACACTTTAAGACAAACCCACAGTCACGGCAGAGCACAAATGACGAGTAACCCCGTCGGTTTAACATTAACACACTCTGTTCGTGGCGGTCCAAGCGGTCCTGTAACGCAACTAGTAGTGGCGCTGAAAAGTTACTCTCGGCGTGTTGCTGCATTTCCTTTTTCATATCAATGATCGACACACTTGGCATGGGCCGTTGATTGACCCGGTCAGCTAGTAGTAACCGCTGATAAACGCCCTTTTCGGCCCGTGCCCGGGTCTCAAGGGACGGGGTCGCTGAACCTAAAACGACCGGGCAATTATGGTAACGGCTCCGCCACAACGCGACTTGGCGCGCGTGGTAGCGCGGTGCATCGTCTTGTTTATAAGTACTTTCATGTTCCTCATCCATTACGATTAGACCCAGGTTTTTAAGTGGGGCAAATACCGCTGAGCGGGCGCCCACAACGACTTGTGCTTCACCACGCTGAATGCGTCGCCACTCATCGTACTTTTCACCACTGGACAACCCACTGTGCAATACCGCGACGGCTTTACCGAAGCGCCCCTTCACGCGGTTGACCATCTGCGGCGTTAGCGAAATTTCTGGCACCAGCATTAAGGCCGTCTTACCCTGTGCTAGGGCGGCCGCCATGGCTTGCAAGTAAACCTCGGTCTTCCCGCTACCCGTGACACCTTCTAATAGAAAAGTCGTCGTTTTCGGCGCTTCAATCGCCGTGACGATCTGATCGACCGCAACTTGTTGTTCATCATTTAATTTTAACGGTTTAGTTGGCTTAATATCACTTGTTGCGTAAGGGTCCCGGTAGACCTCCACGGCAACTTTTTCTAACCAACCTTTTTTGGCTCCCGCACGAATGGTGGCTTCACTGACACCAAAACGTTCGGTAAAGGCCTTCTGTGCAAGCACTTCCCCGTTTAACGTTGCTAAACCTTTCAGTAACGCCAATTGTTGGGTCGCCCCCGCCCGGACATCAGCTTCAGCTTCCGTGAGCTCACTAGGTGTCAGAAGCGGTTTAACGGCCAGCTGCGTTTTGCGGCGGGCCTGATTTTTAACGTGATAATAAACGTCGACTTGTCCTTCAGCTTGTAACCGCAATAGGTCACTCACCGCTTTGGGCGTCGTCGCAACGTCGTCAAACGGTACTTCCGTTCGGTCTTTGAAGACCGTCTGCTGAACGGTACTCGTCGTTTGAGCGGTCACGCGCAACTGCTTTTCATACTTTGCACGCATTACGGCCGGGAGCATCGTCTGAGCACAAGTGATTCGGAATGAAAACGTACTTTCCGCTAACCACTCCGTCATTGCCAAGGCTTCCTGATTTAAGACTGGGGCAAGGTCAACCACCGTATCGATGGCCTTTAAGTCACCGTCGTAGTTCGTCGCTTCATCCAATTTTAAAACGAACCCTTGGACCCGGCGCTTACCACGGCCAAAGGGCACAACGACCCGCATTCCAGGTGTGACTTGTGATTGCCAAGCCACCGGGATCTGATAACTATATGGCCGATTCGTCTGCATTGTCGGCACATCGACTAAAACTTGGGCAATTTGTGCCACACTCGTCTTCCTCTCTTAATAGCTATGCTTTCACCGCACCATCGGCCACCGCGGTCGTCAAAATGGTCCGGGCAATTTCAATTTTTGATAATAACGCCGTTTTCACGGGTTCTCGGTTTGGACGCAATAACGTGACTTGGTTCGTATCACCGTTAAACCCAACCCCGGGTTTCGAAACATCATTAGCGACCAATAGATCTAACTGTTTACGCGTTAATTTACGTTGCGCATTGGTTAGCAAGTGCTGGGTTTCTGCCGCAAAGCCGACCACGTACTGGCTCGTCTTTTGCGGCGCTAGTTGTTTCAAAATATCGGGGGTCTCGGTTAATTGGAGCGTCAGATCACCGTGATCAGCTGGTTTTTTGATCTTTTGATCAGCGGACTGAACCGGACGATAATCAGAAACAGCCGCCGCCATGACTAACAGGTTCGTCGTCGGAAACGCCGCGTTCACGGCCGTCAACAACTCAGCGGCCGAGGCGACTTTAACCAAGTGAACCCCCACTGGAACGGTGAGCAGATCCGTCGCACTAATCAAGGTCACATCGGCACCCATTTCACGGGCAACCTGAGCAACCGCGTAACCCATTTTTCCTGAAGACCGGTTTGAAATGTATCGAACCGGATCGATAGCTTCACGCGTGCCACCCGCTGTCACCAGCACGCGCTGGTGTGCTAATGGTAAGTTAGGCGTTAGCTGGATCAACTGATCCGTTAACCAGTCGATAATGACTTCTGGTTCAGGCAGCCGCCCTTTGCCACTGTAGCCCTCTGCAAGCATCCCCGTCGCAGGTGTCAACACGTGCAGGCCGTCCGCAACTAACTGGTTTAAATTGCGCTGCGTGGCCGGGTTAGCGTACATGTGCGAATTCATCGCTGGAATCACAAACTTTGGTGCGGTCGTCGCGAGAATCGTCGTCGTCGCGGCGTCATCCGCAATCCCGTTAGCGACTTTGGCAATCAAATTAGCCGTCGCTGGTACCATGATCATGGTCTCCGTCCAATCAGCTAATTCGACGTGGACGACGTGTTTAGGATCAGTGGTGGTAAATTCATCTAATACGACTGGTTGCTGGGTGAGGGTCTGAAACGTCAGTGGCGTCACAAACTCCGCCGCGTGGGCCGTCATGGCGACACGCACCGTCGCCCCCCGTTTCATCAATTGCCGAATCAATAGCAACGCCTTGTAACTGGCAATCCCGCCACTGATGACCACCGTCACGTGCTGTTTATTCCAAATATCCACTATTTCACGTCCTTTGTGGCCGAACTCGAAACTCCCAGCCAAACTTTTAAATTTATAAAACCGTTTTTCGTTACAACATCAATGGTCGCAACTACACATGGTTTAATTGTATCAAGAATTACATCAGAGTTGTAGTTCAAAGCCGCCGGCAGTCAAACTAAAAATCCCTAGCTGGCCATTTTGCAGACCAACTAGGGATTTCTTTATGACACTCGCCACAATAACCATACCGGTTACGCAGCTAATTTAGCGGAACTAGTTTTCGTCAGTTTCGTCGGGGTCGATCATTAAATCGCCGGCAGCGATTTCTTCTAAGGCCCGACCAATCGTCTTAACGGATTTGTATTCGTTAAGCATTGGGGTTGCCCCAGCATCTAATTCATGGGCCCGCTTGCTAGCTAGCATAATCAATGAGTAACGTGAATTAACCTGTTTCAATAAGTCATCAACTGATGGATATAAGATCATGATTCCGCATCTCCTAACATTTCTTCATACTCGGGCATGACCCGCTTCACACTGTAACGTTCGCTCTTGATAATCGCTTTGATCCGTGCTGCAGCCAACGGCACTTCGTCGTTGATTACCGCGTAATCATAGTTGCGCATCATCTTGATTTCATCGACGGCTTTGGCCATCCGCTTATTGATGACACTCATGTCATCCGTGCCCCGGCCAATAATCCGGTGTTTGAGTTCCATTAAATCGGGTGGTGTCAAGAAAATAAAGACACCGTCAGGCATTTTTTCGCGAACTTGCATGGCACCGTTAACTTCGATTTCTAGGAAAACGTCCTTACCGGCGGCCAAAGACTGCTTGATATATTTTAAGGGCGTTCCATAGTAATTGTCAACATACTTGGCATATTCAAGCATACCGCCGCTGTTAATTTCATCCTCGAATTCATCTTTGGAGACAAAATAGTAGTCCTTTCCATCAACTTCACCCGGACGCATTTTCCGAGTCGTCATCGAGACTGAATATTGAAAATCGTTATCATCTGAGTCAAAGATTTCCTTCCGGACGGTACCCTTGCCAACGCCTGAAGGACCTGATAAGACGATTAACATGCCTTGTTTCGCCATGATCGCAAATTCCCCTTATTAAATATGTTTTAAAGATTATTTTGCACTTTTTGAGCCTAGATTGCAAGTTTTATCAAGCGATTGCGCGGATTAACATCTGCCAATCTAAATTTTTGGTCATTTATGACTTGCATTTTAGAACGCTTGTTCGTATAATAAAAACACAAACAAATGTTCGAGGTGGCCAACATGCAAAATCAACAATCTAATTTAAAATTAATTTCCAAAAATTTACAAGCTTCCTACCGTCAATTTATGGACGACTTCATCGCTGCCCCGACCATCGTTGCGCCGTTACTGCCAACGATGCCGGCTTTCCAGCGGGATTTGTTCTTAAAGCAAGCCCAAACGCAACACTACCGGATCATGTTACAAATGCAACCCAGCCTAACGGAGACCCATCCCTATGATATTCACGGGGTACTCAAAACTCTGGCGAGTGGCCAGTTAGTCTTGGTCAACCGTCACCAACACGTCACGCACCTGATTGAACCAACGATGATTCGCTATATTAAACGCGCACCACTTAATTAAAATGATATGACTTGCGGTTAAAGATGAAATTTCAGCTAATACAACCTTGCATATTGGTTGAAGTGTTTTAACCGCAAATTAAAAAGATTGATGTTACAGCCCGACCCTACTTCCCTGAATGAGTACGGTGGGTGACCTGTAAATCAATCTTTTTGTTTACCTTACTTTTGAGTTGGATCGGCCCGCTTTTCAATCCAAGCTAAGACCGTATCTGAAATAATCGCCATTAAGGCCGTTGGTAATGCCCCGGCTAAGATGATGGCACCACCATTCGTGGCGTTAGTTCCCCGAATGATGATATCTCCTAAACCACCGGCACCAACGAAGGTCCCAATCGCTGTAATCCCGATTGCTAACACGAGCGCGTTCCGCAACCCGGCCATGATCACTGATAGTGAGAGTGGTAACTCGACCATGCGCAGAATCTGCCAGCGAGTCATCCCCATCCCCTTACCAGAATCAAGAATGCTAGGACTGACATTGCGCATCCCCGTGTAAGTGTTCTTGATAATGGGAAGTAAGGCATACAGGAACACCGTGACAATCACGGTATTCACACCTAAGCCTAACCCAATCATGATAATCGACAGCATCGCTAACGACGGCACCGTCTGAATCACGTTGGCGACGGCAATGACCGCCGCACTTAACTTACTGTGATGCGCAATAAAGATCCCAATCGGAATCCCGATAATGGCCGCAAACAACACCCCATAAATTGAAATTAGAAAATGACGGGTAAATTGGCTAAGCACGTACGCACCGTTTTGTTGGTAGTAATAACCCAATTGCTGCAGCAAATTCATGTGTGCCATTACTTGTCACTCCCTTCAAAGTAGTTATGTTGTTCTAGGAATTGCTTAGCAACCACTTCTGGTTCGACTAAGTTGTTATCCACCTTGTAGTTTAAGTTTTGCATCGTCTTCAAATCAATTTTACCGTTCAAACGACTCAAAATTGGCTTCAATTGGGGATGTTCCTTTAAGACTTTGTTGGTTGCAACGGCACTAGCATTATATGGTGGGAAGAAGTTACGATCATCCTTCAAAATCTTAAGGTCGTAACTGCCGATCCGACCATCCGTCGAATAACCTAAGATGGCATCCATTTTACCAGATTCCAACGCGTCGTAAACTAACCCAATTTGCATTGGGTAAGTATTCCCAAACTTATAACCGTACAACTTCTGGAAGTCGTCGTAACCGTCACCCTTCCGTTCCAGCCAGGTTTGGTCCAACCCAACCGTTAACTTAGAAGCGACTTTTTTCATATCACTAATCGAATTCAAATGGTACTTCTTAGCCGTCTTTTGGGTCACCATAAACGCGTACGTATCGGCGAACCCATAGGATGGGAAGTACGTCATGTGGTACTTCGAATTAAACTGTGAACGAACTTTGTCATCGGTCGCCTTCACGTTGCCCCGATCGGCCGTTTCACCTAAGATGGTCGTTAAATCGGTCCCGGTAAAACGAATCGATGAAATATCGGCTTGGTTATTTTTCAAAGCGTTGAAACTAACCGTCCCGGAACCCAAGTTATTAATGATCGTCGTGTTCAGTTTTGAATAGTGCTGAATCATATCCTGAATCACGTACGCCATAATTTGTTGTTCCGTCGTATTTTGTGAGGCAATTCGAACCGTGTCTGAAGACGTCCCCGATAAGCCAGGAAAACCGCAACCAGCAAGTAAGACACCACTAGCGACCGTCGCGATAACGCCTAAAATCCATTTTTTAAATTTTCTCATCTCGTTATCCCCCTTACGCCTGTGTTGTCCGTGGGGTAACAGCGGCTTCAAGCTTGCCGAGTAACCAATCCACAACGAGGGCCAGGATAATAACTGGAATTGACCCACCTAAAATCAGGTCAGTTCGGTAAAGGTTTAAACCATTGAAAATAAAGTCCCCAAGACCACCAGCACCGATATAGGAAGCCAATGCGGCCCAAGCAATCACGTACGTTGCCGATAACCGAATTCCTGACATGATGACCGGTGCAGCCATGGGCACTTCGACTTTAATGATCGACTGACCACTCGTCATGCCCATCCCTTTAGCGGCATCAATCAACGCCGGCTCGACATCTTTCATCCCTAAATAGGTATTACGTAAAATCGGCAATAGCGAATAAATGAACAACGCCACGATTGCCGGAATCTTCCCAATCCCAAAGAACGGAATCATCAACGCTAAGAGCGCCATTGCGGGAATCGTTTGTAACATACTGGCAATCGACATCACCACGTTGGCCACGGTCCCATTCGCACGGGTCAATAAGACCCCAATGGGCACCGCAACGATCACGCCGAGTAACAGCGCAAAAGCCGAGATGTACAGGTGTTGCCAGGTTTTAACTAGCAACTGAGCCCCGTAAGTTTGTAAGAAACTCATCATTAGGCTTCACCGCCCTTGGCACTCGCGGAGTCGGCGTCTTCGTCCTCCCCGTGGTGAATGTTGTTCGTTTCTTCATCTGCCTCTTCATCGCCCCAGAGCGCATCGTACACGATATCAACCAAGGTTGCCCGCGTCACGATTCCGACTAGCCGGTGATTGTCATCAACAACGGGGATGTTTTTCAAACCCCGTTTCAAAATCCGCTCAACGGTATCACGAATCAACGAATTGGACTGAACATAGAACAGGTCCTTCTTCATGATGTCACTGACACTGGTTGCGGAATTAAAGTTATAATCCACGTCTTCAATGCCAATCACACCTTTTAAGATGCCCGCTTCGTCAGTCACTAACAGTGAGTCAACCCGCTTATCATGCATCAACCGTAACGCATCGGTCAAAGACTTGCCCGGAGTCGTTGCGATTGGGTCTTTAAGCATCACTTGCCCAACGGTCGTGATACTTGGCCGGGCTTGAATCAACCGGTCTTTCCCAATCAAATTCTCAACGAATTCGTTAGCGGGATGGCGTAAAATACCGTCTGGCGTATCAACTTGCATGATTTCGCCACCGTCCATGATGACGATCCGCGTTGATAGCTTCAGCGCTTCATCCATATCATGGGTCACAAATACGAAGGTCTTACCCAAACGTTCCTGTAAATCTTTGACCAAGTCTTGTAAGGCTTCACGCGTAATTGGGTCCAAAGCCCCAAAAGGTTCATCCATTAAAACTAAGTCTTGGTCCGCAGCTAACGCCCGAACAACCCCGATCCGTTGCTGTTGCCCACCGGATAACTGGGATGGATAGCGGTCTAAGTAATCTTCTGGTAATTCAACCAGCTTAATCATTTCTTTGGCCCGTTCATCCATCTTATCTTGTGGCCATTTAAGTAAACGCGGCACTAAGGTGATATTATCTCTAATCGTCATGTGTGGCATCAGCCCGATGTTTTGAATCACGTAGCCAATTTGGCGGCGTAATTTCACTGGGTCCATCTTACTGATATCTTCGCCATTTAACTTGATAGTGCCGGAAGTCTGACTTAACATCCGATTGATCATCCGCATGGTCGTCGTTTTACCTGAACCAGAAGTCCCGATGAAACAAACAAACTCACCTTTTTCGATTTCCAGATTAAAATCTTCAACGGCGACTTTGCCACCAGGATACGTCTTGTTCAAATGTTCCATTGTCAGAAACAACCTCATCACTCCAATCATTTTTCTGCTTATTCAGTTCACTTAATAAACTGTACCTTATTTAGCATAACGTATATTAAAAGTAAAGGCTCTAGAATATTGGGTGTTGATGGATTTCCATCAACACCCAGTTTTTGTGTAA
>CALFSK010000052.1 GCA_937916845.1 uncultured Lactobacillus sp.
TTTCGAGTGCTTTAGATTAGTGCGCTCAAAAACTATTTTGTTTCAAATAAAAAGTGATTCCCACAAAATGTGGAAACCACTAAATGATACTGACTGACTTTTTAACAATCAAATATTACTTTAAGCATTTTGCTTACGACGTAACCCATACGCGGCTAAAACTAAACTGCTTGCTAAGGCAATCCCAGCCAAACTAAGCCATTGATTCTGACTTTCATTTGTCTGTGGTAATCCTTGTCCGTGTGCAGCTAAGGCATCAACTACTTGGGTACGTAAGCCTTCCAGCTTAGCCACTAAACTAGTGTTGTGTTGTTCCTTGGCCTGTTGGATGGCATAATCAATCAAATTCAACAACGTCTCTTCTTCAGTGGCTTGCTCGCTAGCTGGTTCCTTTTGAATTTCTTCAAAGGCCGTTTCTAGTTCGTCAGCCGTTTCATCCGTGACTGCGTTGTTATCAATTTCTTTTTCAACTTCGTCTTCAATTTCATCCACGATTTCATCAGGATCAACACCCTCGCTGATTTCTTCGTCGATTTCCTCTTCGAACTCTTCTTCGGGTTGTTCCGGTTCTTCAACGTCCTTGGGTTCTTCGGTTTCACCGGGTTGTTCTGGTTCTTCAACATCCCCAGGCTCCTCAGTTTCACCAGGTTGTTCCGGTTCTTCGATGTCCCCAGGTTCTTCAGGGTTTCCGGGTTCCTCTGGATTTTCGGGTTCTTCGGGATTCTCGGGTTCTTCAGGATTCTCGGGCTCTTCAGGGTTTTCTGGTTCCTCTGGATTCTCGGGTTCTTCCGGCTCTTCTGGTTCTTCCGGCTCTTCTGGTTCTTCAACGTCTAGTGGTTCTTCTGGATCAGGATCACCCTCGTTATCAACATTATCTTGTAAATCCCAGCGGTGGGTTTCGGCGTTAACAACAACTTTATCCGCGATAATGTTACCATCAACATTTTGATTAGCCACAACTTCCGCCTTAGGAGCTAAGACGCTACCTTGAAATGGCCGGTCAATTGAAATAGTGCCCATTGCCAATTGGTCACTTGCCGTTGAATCGTAGAAGTTCCACAACAAATGGTTATCCCCAAAGTCTTCGGTTTCCTTATTATCCCGAATACTGCCATCATCATAAATAACCTTGATTTGTGAATTGACGTGATAATCTTGGTTACCCTCAGTATCCACGTTAATGATAACCGTATTCCCATCTTTATCTGCGGACAGACCTTGGATCGTCAATGGTGTGCTGCCATTTAAAACGTCCGCCGATAAGTTGATGATAATATGGCCATTTTCATCAGGTTCTAGGTCATTGATATCGATGACCCGATTATTCATGTCACTGAAATCACTGTTCGTGTAGTTAACGTGCGGTTTCTGATTACTCATGCTGCCGCTTAATTTTTCTAGCTTAGCAAATTCCTTGTCAAAGTCGATATAAACATTACCGTTTTTATCCTGATAAACTTCTGAGGCAAGTAAGTGATCGATATCGGTCCCGTTAATCTTAGGTCGGTTGGGGTTTGAGACGTCAATATCGATATTCTGACCGAAGATGACCTTATTGACCCGGGTATCACCAGCAGAAACAAACGAACTGTTCGCAATCTTATCAATATTTTGAATATAAGAAATATCTTTATCCAATAATTCTTCAATAATATTGGTCCCAAAGTTGACGTTTCCTGAGAGCATCCCGACAGCAATGTTCCCATTCGTATGTGCGTTTAGTTCAGCTTCGCGCGCAAAAATATGAAATTGAGAGGAAACCCCTAGAATGTTATGTAAATCTGCATAATCGTCTTCAACGTTCCCACCATCTTGAACAGCTGAATTGTCAGCCTTAACTGAATCCGTCGTTTTAATAGGTTGCGACGTGGTATCAGTCGTTTTTGACTTGGCTGTGGCCGATGCATCTAACTTCAGATCGGTTGCCATTGGTTTTTGGTCTTGTTTATTCGCACTGTTATCACTTTGCGACGTTACATCGGCTTTATTAGGGACAACTTTTTTGCTCTCACTATTTTTTTGTGATTCTTTTTGGTCATCTTGCTTGGCCGAATTTGAATCAGCTTTAGGCACTGGCGCCGTCTTAGTCAGTTTTGCACCGGTTGTTTGTGTTTGTTGTTCTGACGTCACACCAGCCTTGGTTTGTGACTGTGATGCAGAATTCGAATCCTGTGACGTCTGCCCTGACTGGCTCTCACTGGATACCGAGCTAGAACTGATACTTTCAGCATTCTTGGCACCGTTATCATCCGCACGCGCCGTTAATGACGCGCCCCCTAATGCTAAAATGATTGCGCAGGCAAACGCCCAGCGACGACCAATTTTATACATCTTAAAATGTGTTTGTTTCTGTTCCATCATCAATCCCACCTAAAATTATATTTATCAACATTCCTTTAATTCATCTCTATTTTCACGCAGTTTCAATCAATCTTCAAGCTCGCTGATAATATATTTTATATTCTTTCAGCAACCATTAAAGTGTCCCAAGTGTTGATGCAGCAACGATTTATCCGTTTAACTATTTTAGCTTAGCCTTTAGTGTTATCCTGATATTATCAGTTATTCTTAGCTTGTTTACTTGAATATTTTCAGAAAATAAAAACCGTTCAGAAATTTAAAATTTCTGAACGGTTTTCCCTATAATTATGGTCGAAACGTGGCCCAAAAAGCAGTTTGTTCCGCTTTTCGGCCCACTCTTAGTCCTCAGTTTTAGCAGCCGCTTCGGTCTTAGCAGTTGCTTGTTGCATCTTACCCAGTACGCCGCGGGCAATTGGCCCGACGATCAATAACTGTAACGGTAACGCAACAATCAAGTTAAAAATCCAAGTGTGGCCGTACGTTGCAAGAACGTGTCCCTCGGCCAATTTACCTTCCACCGCAATCCCAAATAGGGACATACAAGTTACCATGCCAAGTACCATTAAAATGGAAATCGTAATTCCAATTAAAACGGTCTTTTTACGCATGTAATCATTAATGATATATTTGAAAGCTAATCCTTTGGCAATTGGTCCTACGACCAACAGATCTAAGATGATAGCAACAACTAAACCAAGCGGGTACCCACTTAAGATTGCCATGATTAAGCCATTACTAAAGCCCTGCGCCATCGCAACGTTATACGCTGTCATAACCAGCACCATCAATCCTGCCATAATGGCTGTAAACACAACTTCTTCTTTTAAATTCCGTGGCATAAATAAACCCTCCTAGTTTGTGTATCGAGTGTTCACTATAGCATGCCAAATTGTCCGTTCGTAAGTTACATTTTAATAACAATTGCATTAAAAAAGGCGGAGAATTGCTTCCCGCCTGACAGTTCATTTAACTGATTTTGTATGCTTAATTGACTAACTATGCTTAGCCATTGCGCCGTCATACCTAGTCCGCAACGTACTGACCAACCACGGTTAACTTCTTGAGAACGCCACGACCGTGTGGTGATTTGGTATCAATGATGTCCGTCAATTCTTGACCAGCCAAATTACCATGATGCTTGCCACCCGCCCAAGCAGCAACACCCGTCACGTCATAGACAACACCGTCAACGGCAACGTAGGCCGGTTGACCAGCTTGACCATTGTATTTTGCTAATTCAGTTTGATTAAAAGTCTTACTCATTACAAATCACTCCTTCACAGTTTAGCCTTAGCTTAAACTGGACTGCCAAGTAAAAGCAAGTAATCCGCTTTCAAATTCGACTTAATTCTATTGATTTCTCGCTGATAGCAATGGCGCCTGATCAGTTTTACTTCCCAAACAAAAACTGATTCAAGCAACCACACCTAACTATTTGACCACAACTAAATCAGTCCGAGCTGTCTAAACTATCGGTCTTTTTCCATACTGGTCACTCACGTTTCAGCAATACAGATCCAACCCCGTATTACTACGCTAAACGGGAGTGCCCAACCATCAGCGACGCTAGTAAAACCGTTCCAAACTAGCGACCTTGTGAACCAACGCCAACGGATTCGTTCGCGTTGCCCCAATGGTCTTTGACCCATTCGTCCTTAGCCACTGTAATCGTTTGTGGACTACCGGCAGTTTAAGGCCCGTCGATAGTCTGACAATTGTGGCGGTCCAATGTTTTTTGCCTGTCGATTCTCCATCAGTACCCTCACGTATTCCATTTTTTCCACTCCTTAGCAATTTATGCCCAATCCAGATTGATTGATTTATCACAACACGTTCAAATTTACTCAATAACCAGTTCAAGTCATTGAACAAACTATTTTTCACCATAGACTTTACCATATTTTTCGTAAATTAACAGCTTAATTCGCTGATATTGTTAACATTTACACTTGTTATGGTTCATTTGTAAAATCAATTAACGAACATTGCCAATATCATGCCGACCTCAAGCTTTCCCGGATTCAACTAACGCATTACTCTCATTAGTTCTTTAACTTAACCCGGCGTTGATAAAAAAGGCGTTATATTTTTAAGTTATCCCTAACTTTTATTTAATGATTAGCAAAATGAAGCTACAATGTAACCAGTTTTTAAAGAAAGGCGGTTATATTATCATGAACAGCACTCCATTAAAGAAGCGGCAACACAAGCTAATTGAGTATGCTAATGGCCCTTCACTGGAAGAAATTAACGGAACGATTAGCGTACCAAAGGATATTGGGTTCTGGCGAACACTTCTCGCCTACTCGGGGCCAGGTGCTTTAGTGGCAGTCGGTTATATGGATCCTGGGAACTGGTCCACTTCCATTACTGGTGGTCAAAACTTTTCGTACTTGTTAATGTCCGTGATCTTGATTTCAAGTTTGATTGCGATGTTACTCCAATACATGGCGGCTAAACTTGGTATCGTGACACAGATGGACTTGGCCCAAGCAATTCGGGCCCGCACGAGCAAATCACTTGGGATCGTTTTATGGATTTTAACCGAATTTGCCATTATGGCAACGGACATCGCAGAAGTCATCGGTGCCGCAATTGCCCTGTACCTTTTATTCAAGATTCCTTTAGTCATCGCAGTCTTCATTACGGTCTTTGACGTCTTGCTCCTGCTATTATTGACTAAAATTGGCTTCCGGAAGATTGAGGCCATCGTCGTCTGCCTAATTCTCGTTATCTTGTTGGTCTTCGTTTACCAAGTCGTCCTATCAAGCCCCAACTGGGGACAAGTCTTCGCCGGCCTGGTTCCTACGGGCGCAACCTTTTCCAATAGCCGGACGGTTGCTGGCATGACCCCGCTAAGTGGCGCATTGGGGATTATTGGTGCGACCGTTATGCCACATAATCTGTACCTCCACTCAGCCATTTCACAAACCCGGAAAACTGATCACCATGACGAAGAAGCCGTTGCTCGGACTGTTAAATTTGCCAGTCTCGATTCCAACATTCAATTAACGGCCGCCTTCTTTGTTAACGCACTACTCCTCATCACAGGAGTGGCCGTTTTCAAAACTGGTGCCGTCAAAGATCCTTCATTCTTCGGCCTGTATCAAGCCCTCTCAAACACCGCGTCCCTCAGTAACGGTGTTCTGATCAGTCTCGCTCGGTCCGGCGTCTTATCAGCGCTATTCGCCGTTGCCTTATTAGCTTCCGGGCAAAACTCCACGATCACTGGGACCTTAACTGGGCAAGTCATTATGGAAGGCTTCATCCACATGCGCATGCCACTCTGGTTACGGCGGTTAGTCACCCGTTTATTATCCGTCATTCCCGTTCTGATCTGCGTCTTACTGACCAGTGGTAAGAGTGCGATTGACGAACACGTGGCGCTAAACGACTTAATGAATAATTCCCAAGTCTTTCTAGCCTTTGCACTGCCGTTTTCAATGCTACCGCTACTAATGATGACCGACAGCTCCGCCGAAATGGGCCAACGGTTCAAAAATAGTTGGTGGATCAAGGGACTCGGCTGGTTATCCGTAATTGCACTGACCGGCTTGAACATGTACGGTCTCGCCCCACAAATCGCTGGGTTCTTCGGTGATAATCCAACTAAAACACAACTGACATTATCTAACTGGATTGCTGCCGTTTTAATCATCATTATCATTGCCCTACTCGCATGGACCATTATTGAACTACGGCGTGGTAATCAACGCTACTTGGCACGCAAAGCACAAGAACAAGCTACTAGCGAATCTTAGCCAAATGAAAAGGAGCCACGATAAAAATCGTAACTCCTTTTTTATTTACAAATATTATTGTTTGATGCTTAAACCGCACCGCCTAATAATGACCCCATAACAAAGGTTACAAAAGCTGTGACCAAACCAATCGTAATGTTACGCAACACAACCTTGCGAACCGAAATCGCTCCCCGTTGCGCACTGATTGTCGCGTTTAACGTTAACGCGATCACCATGGCAATCAACGTGTTCGTTAAGCGCCATGCTGGTGTCGACAAACTGATAGCTAATAGCGGAATCAGGGCACCCAGCATGAACGAGACAAACGACATGATCGCCGCGTGTAACGGATTCATTAAATCAATTTCTTGAATTTTAGTTTGATAGGCTTCAGAATTTCGGGATTCTGGTGACATTTGGTCATTTAAACAGCTGACCTGAACGTCTTTTTGAGCACTCACCGAAACAAATTCGCCACCGGCCATGGAACAAGCACCCGCAAGCATTCCGGAAATTCCACTGATAAACAATGTTTGATTGCTCATATTTGCGCCCACCGCACCCAATACAATTCCTGAAACCGAGATAATCCCATCATTTGCTCCTAAAATACCGGCGCGCAAGACGTTCAGTCGATCCCAAAAGTGAAAGTAGCGCGTCTGAAAACGTTTAATAATTGTTAACATTGTTATTCAATCCTTCCATATCCCCAGTATGATGTCAAAAAGGGTTGGGGCACGTGCTCCAACCCTTTTTATAACGATCGTGCTATTGCTTATCGTGCCTAATATCATTTTATTAATTCTGTTTAAACGTTGATAATTGAGCAATCCAAATCAGCGAATGAATAGTTCACTTTGAAAACGCTATCATATCTTAAGCTCTATTATACACGTCTCATTTGCTTAACGCACTAGCTTATCCCAAATAACCACTTGATCACTGGCTAACGACTTAGGAACGTCGATAATTCGCTGATTAGAACTCCCACGAAATTGTAATTTTAAGTCCATTTTGTCCTTCAAGAAACGACCATCGACTAGGATATCAATTAATGACAACATCTTTAATTTATCTTCAGAATCCTTTTGCAGCTCTTCCCACGTGTAGCCGGACCAAGACCAGATGTCCTTATCGTGGCCAAATTCTTTGCGGACGCGTTCACAAATTCGAATCCCAACTTGTGTATTTAAGAACGGTTCACCGCCCAATAACGTCAATCCTTGAACGTAATCTTGACTTAAATCTTCGATGATTTGGTCTTCCAAGTCTTGGGTATACGGCTGCCCGTAATGGAAATTCTGGGCAGCGACGTTGTAACAACCCGGACAATGAAACGGACAGCCACTCAAATAGAGACTACACCGAACCCCTTCACCATCAACAAAATTAAACGCCTTGTAATCAGCAACGTATTGTTCACTTAAGTCCTCTGCCAGCCATTCTTTGGGCATCGGATTGTTTGGTCCTTTCGTAGCGCGCGGCATTCTTAATCATCTCCGAAGACATATTTTTAGCACGGGACGCGATTTCAACGTGACGACCGTGAACCATTGGTCGCTGTTGCGGGTTACCTAAGTAACCACACGTCCGCTTAACAACATCACAATATTTAGGGTCATGGTTACCACATTCAGGGCAAACAAACCCGCGGGCAGTTGCGGTAAACTCACCCTTAAATCCACATTTAAAGCACTGATCGATCGCTGTATTGGTCCCTAAATAGCCCACGTGATCATAAGCCCAGTCCCAAACCGCCTCTAAGGCTTTCGGGTTTTGGGTCAAGTTAGGGTATTCACAGTAGTGGATGAAACCGCCCGAAGCATATTTTGGAAAACGTTCTTCCAACGTTAATTTTTCAAACGGCGTTGGGTGCTTGCGGACATCGTAGTGAAAACTATTCGTGTAATATTCCTTGTCCGTAATATCAGCAACCTTACCAAACTTGGCAATGTCGTCTCGACAGAACGTATCCGTTAAAGATTCAGCGGGTGTGGAATACAGGCTGTAGTGATACCCACTTTCCTGAGCCCACTGTGCACACTTGTCTCGTAACGCTTTAACCACGTCTTCGGCAAATGTCAGCGCGTGCTCATCCTTTTCCCAATCCGGGCCAAAGAACGTCGTGCAAACTTCATATAAGCCGATATAACCTAAGGAAACGGTCGCCCGCTGGTTCTTGAACAGGTCGTCAACGTTGCCCCCGGCAGGTAGTCGTTTGCCGAACGCCCCGTACATGTAAAGTAACGGTGCGTTTTCAGGCTTAGCTTCCTTCGTCCGTTCAACCCGGTAAGCCAAGGCTTGATGACACGTCGCCATCCGTTCGTCGAAGATTTCCCAGAACAAGCCCTGGTCACCATGTGCGGATAAGGCGATCCGTGGTAAATTAACGGTCACAACACCAAGGTTCATCCGACCAGAATTGACTTCATTCCCATTCTCATCTTTCCAACCTTGTAAGAACGAACGGCAACCCATCGGTGTCTTAAAACTACCCGTCAATTCTTTGATTTTATCGTACATCAAAAGATCGGGGTACATCCGCTTGGTAGAACATTCAATTGCCAACTCTTTAATATCGTAATTAGGATCATCGGGACTTAAGTTAAGCCCCCGCTTCATGGTGAAAATCAACTTAGGAAAGATTGCCGTCCGTTGTTCTTTGCCAAGCCCCTTAATCCGAATCTGCAAAATGGCACGTTGAATTTCACGTTCGATCCAACTCGTCCCTAAGCCAAAGTTGACCGTCGTAAACGGCGTTTGCCCTTGTGACGAATAGAGCGTGTTGATTTCATATTCCAACGCCTGCATTGCGTCGTAAATGTCTTTTTTCGTTTTGGTCTTTGCGTAAGCGTTCCGTTGATCTTCAGCGACCCACTTTTCAGCATCCTTCATATGCTTTTGGAAGTTAATTTCAGCATACGGTGCCAACAACTGATCCACCCGGTTAGCGGAACACCCGCCATACTGAAGGGAAGCGACGTTGGCGATAATCTGGGCCATTTGCGCCGTGGCCGTTTGAATGGAACGGGGCGAAGCGACTTCGGCATTCCCAATCTTATAGCCGTTTTTAAACATCCCGTCGAAATCAATCAAGCAACAGTTGGTTTCAGGCGTGACGGGTGAATAATCCAAATCGTGCCAGTGCAAGTCGCCACGTAAATGGGCCTTAGCCACAATATCTGGTAGCATCTTTAATCCAAGCGCCCGGCTAGCTGCGCCGGCTTCAAGGTCCCGCTGCGTATTAAAAACAGTACTATCCTTATTGGCATTTTCGTGGACCACGTCGGCATCCCGATTAAATAATTTCTCAATCCGACCCTTAACGTTCGTTGCAGCCGCAAAGCTTTCCTGTTCCGCAATAAAGTAGTCTTGGTACCGCTTGGCAGCGTCCGTTAATCCGAGGTCGTTAAAAATAGCAATGAGTGCGGGACGCAACTCACGCGTTTCCACCTGATCGGATTGTTGATAATGCGCCACAATTGCTTCTTTAACCGCTGCTTGGTCCTTGGGGTCATCCAATAACTGTGCTAAAACAAAGTTGATTTTATAAGGATGAAACTTGGTTTGCGTTCCGCCCCGTTTGATTACGGGCAAAGTTCTTAATTGGTCTAAAATATCACCGGTTGACGTTGTTAACATGCGTATCCCCACTTTTTAAATTTATAGTTTAAAGGTTGACCTTGATAAATGGCTTACCATTGCCGCTATGATAGCGATTATCGCTATTGGGGGCGTTTCAACCTTTAGTTTATGTATCATTAAAAACACCGCTACAACCAATGGTGCTAGTTGTTGTAAGTAACACTATATATAGTAGCCTATTTTAGCTAAAAAGCCATCCTAGGTCAGAGGGCTTAAATTTATTTGTGCTCAACAAACGTCCTTGCCAACAACGTTTGATCATTCGAAGCCGTTTTTAAAATTATCTTTTGTATCATTTTGTATATAAAATTGGAATTTTTAATCAAGTTCATTAACCATCGAGCAACGTCTGTTCCCGTCTGCTTTCAATCTTTTTTCATGGTGAAATTTAGTGGGATTCAATCGTGCTAAATTAGTCTTAAAACAATTCAATTGAAAATTACCGAACCTCAAGCATAAAAATTAATCGCATCAGTTTAACTTAACCGTCACTTTCGTTATAATAGAACTTATGTCTTAATAACGGGAATTAGGACGCTGGAGGAGATTATGTATGCAAAAAATATGGGGATTCGGGATGGCGATTGCGCTAGCCGGATTAATTGCGGGTTGCCAGTCAACACCTCGTCATACGGATCGCACGGTGCAAACGACTAAGTCAACGGTCAACGTAGTCAGTCGTTATAGCGCCACCGACTTTATGGGGCGTTGGGTCAGTCCAAGGCCAGCAACAAGTGTCTACTTAAATACACATCATCAGTTGGTCATGTTCCGCGGCAATCAACGCACGATCCGGGAACACTTCACCATTAAACTGGTCAATAACCGCGCCACCTTAATGATTAACAATCACCATGCAATTAAATTAGATTTAGATGATGCTAATAATATGACCATGCATCAAAACAACTTAACAACGAAATTAACTAAGGATCCCAACTGGTCAGCACAACGTAGCGAGATTCCGACGAACCGAACTGTCGCTCTAAAAGAATCTAGTCTGACCCCTGCCTTTAAACCAAGCTATTAAAACACTACTAAAAGAGCCAACCAGAAATTTTCTGATTGGTTTTTTTAGTAGTGCTATTTCTCATGTGGCCTAAAACAAGGCACTAATGCTGATTAAGTACCTTTTCAGTACGCCTATTATCGGAAAAGCCAAAGAAGTAAACGGCCACCACGGCAATTAACAGTGTCCCGTAGTGAGAAATCAGGTAGCCATAAAAATTACTGCCAATCCCAACGTTAGGTGTAATAAAGGCTGGAAATCCAATCAAAGCGCCGGACAACGCGTAGTTATTGACTCGGAGTATCCCCGTCAGTAATCCACCTAACGCACTGGCAATACTGCCAACGATGAAAACCCGTTTATACTTCAAGTTAACCCCGTAAATCGCCGGTTCGGTAATCCCGCAAAATGCTGAGACGGCCGCAGCCAATGATAACCGCTTCAATTTCTGATGACGCGTTTTGAGGCAAACGGCCAATGCGGCCCCACCCTGCGCCACCATCGTCACTGAAATCAGCGCGTTTAAGTAACTGTGACCATTCGTCGCCAAATCGTTGACCACAATTGGGACCAGTCCCCAGTGCAGACCAAAAATCACCATTAATTGATATAAGCCGCCAACAACGAAGCCTGATAGTGCGGGACTGAAATTATACGTCGCAAGAATGGCGTTGGCTAAGCCTTGACTCGCAACCGTAATCAAAGGACCAACAATGCCAAGGATAACTAGACTTAAAACTAGCGCTTCGCTGATTGGCAGAAAAATGCCCCGCAAAGCCACCGGCAAAAGTTGTTTCAACCCTTTTTCAACGTAAACGCCTAACCAAGCCGCAAGGATAATCGGAAAGACCGAGGCGGAATAGGTCATTAAGTGAACTGGCAACCCAAATACCGTAATTTGAGCAGTCACCGCCTTGCCCGCCGCACTAATCAACGACGGGTAAACTAAGATTCCCCCGACTACTGCTAAAACAATGGGATTCGAACCTAAGCGTTTCGCCGCTGTAATCCCTAAGATAATCGGCAAGAAATAAAATACCGCGTCGCCTACCGCGTTGAGTACCATGTACGTGCCATCGGTGGGGCTCAAAATTTTGAACCCCGTGAGTGCCGCCAAAATCCCCTTTAGAATCCCAGAACCCGCTAAGATACCAATCACCGGAATCATGGAAGCAGTCATCACGCCAATTAGGCTATTCAAACTTTGTTTCATTACCCCTAATAGCGATTTCGCCTTTTGCTTTGGTGGTTCGCTCGTAGCGACAGTAGTTTCACCCATAAACTGTGGTCCTAGTTGGGCTATCACGGCATCGTAGACGTCATTCACGGTGGGACCAATCACGACTTGAAACTGGTCGGCCGCTTGTGCTACGTCGATTACCCCTGACAATTCAGTCAGTTGAGCCCGCTGTACCCGTGCCTCATCTTTCAAATAAAACCGTAACCGTGTGATGCAGTGAATCACACCGGTAATGTTGTTTCGCCCGCCGACCCCTTGAATAATTTGAGCCGCTAGCCGGTCATACGTTTGAGTTTGTCCAGTAGCCGAACTTGGCATGGCTGATACAGCGGCTTCTGGAATCATCACCATTGCCACTGAATCATGCGGTTGCACCAAACCCGCTTCCGATTTCAGAAAAAGTTGGGCGTGCAGGGCCACGCTATTGGTCACAACGGTGATCACGGTTGGCACTTTATGGGCTTGCTTGATCATAGCCAAATCCATTTTGACAAGGACTTGGCCATCATCCACCTGATCACCCACTTTGACCGTGAGCTCGTAAGGACGACCATCCAGTTCAACTGTGTCGAGGCCTAAATGTATCAACACTTCTAGCCCTGTCACGGTTTGAAGGCCAATCGCGTGCTTCGTTTCAGCCACCATGGTTACTTTGCCACTGACCGGCGCGTGAACTTGGCCATCTGCTGGTTCAATCGCGAATCCAAGCCCCATTAGCCCCTTGGAAAAGACCGGATCATCAATTATTTTTAATGCATTTAACCGTCCCGCAACCGGCGCACACAGCGTTGTCATAACTGTTTCTGCCGCCATCTTACTCATCCTCCATTATTTTAACTTGCTGTAATTTTCTCTTGATTGAACGAATACCCATAACTATCACAAAACTGACTTGACGACTTTAGTCACAGCCGGTTTGTTTTAATTTTAACGAACCTTTTAAAGATTGAACACTATTTCACATTTAGCGATAGGCCACCTTACTAACTAAGAACTTGCGTGACGTCACATAAAACTTCTATAATGAAAGCATTATCAAGAGGAGGATTTTTTTCATGATCAAACCCGTTGTCCACGACCCAGCAGCGTTACAAACACCAGCCCAGGTTGCGACCCGTGCTGATTTGCCAACCGTTACTAACTTATTAGACACGCTCTCAGCTAATAGCGCTTCCTGCGTTGGAATGGCGGCCAACATGATTGGCGTCAATAAACGCATCATTGTGGTTCAAATGGGACCACTGGCTATTCCAATGATCAATCCTCAAATCATTAGCCAAACCGGGGCCTATCAGACGAGCGAAGGATGCTTATCCCTAAGTGGCGAACGGACGACAACGCGTTATCACCAGATTACGGTTAAGTTCGTCAACCAGAACTTTGCCCCCCAACAACAGACGTTTCGTGACTTCGTTGCCCAAATTATTCAACACGAAGTCGATCATTGTAACGGTATCCTAATTTAGTTTTCCACAGATTGGACGGATTTTGATGGCAACTCTTAATGACAATCAGCAACCAGCTGTTGATAACTTAGCGATTCAACGGCGGCACCTCGCACACCACGCACTCGGAACCGATATCGATTTAACCTTACTCGGTAGCGACCGTTCCGACTATTTGACGCAGGCTTGCGACCTCATCGACCAATACGAAGACCGCCTAACGGTCAACCGGTCACATTCCGAGGTCATGGCAATCAATCAAGCCGCTGGTCAACACCCGGTACAAGTCAGCGCTACGACTTACAGCCTCGTTAAACGGGCAGTCCAGCTCAGTCAACAACACTTTGGCTTCAACGCGTTGATTGGCCCACTCGTCAAACTTTGGCGGATTGGTTTTTCAAACGCCCACGTCCCTAGTGATGTGGAAATTCAAGACCGTTTACGACTTGTCGATCCCCAACAAGTGGTGTGTCACGATGCCGACTTCAGTGTCTTTTTAAAAGTCGCTGGGATGGAACTGGATCTCGGCGGTATCGCGAAGGGCTACATCGCCGACCGCGTTCAAGATTATTGGGAAGCCTTCGGACAACGCGCCGGCATGATTAATTTAGGCGGCAACCTTTTGATGTATGGGGATTCGCCTTTGCACGCTGACGGCCAGTGGCGGGTCGGCATTCAAAACCCGCTGACACCCCGCGGAAATGCCATTGCTAGCGTTCAAATCGGCCCTTGTTCAGCCGTCACCAGCGGTATTTATGAACGGCACTTGGAATTTAACGGCAAATCCTACCACCATATTCTGGATTCTAAGACGGGGTATCCGCGTCAAAACGACCTTGAGAGTGTCACGATCTTTTCAAAAGCTTCCATTGATGGTGAGATTGAAACGACCCGGTTGTTCTTTGCCGGCGGCCCACTTCCCGACTGGGGCAAAGACCGCCCAGACTTATATGGTGCCATCTTCGTTAATAAGCAACGCCAATTAAAAATCGTTGGCTTACCCGTTGAACGCGTCACGATATTGGACGACAATTTTTCCATTCAAAAGTAAAACAAGATTTAAACAACTATTTTAAACACAAAGAACGCTTTGAGCTGTGCATGGCCCAAAGCGTTCTTTGTTGTGATCATTCTTTAGTTTAGAGTGAAATATTTATCAGCGACGCTTACGGAACATGACTAGTCCGGCCATTAACCCGGCTAGTGCAAGTCCCCATTGTTGTATATGTGACGCAACTTGTTCATCGGTCTGTGGTAATGTGTCTCGTTTCGTCCCCATCGTGGCTGGTTTTGATGTGGAACGGGGTTTCTGTAAGTCCTGTTTAGTATGCTGGATTGGATTTACTGATAAAGAACCCTTGTCATTCGGATTGGTTAGTTCCAAATTAGGCTTTGGTGCTGGTTTAGGCTTTGGATTCGCTGTTGGTTTCGAATCTGGTTCTGGTTCCGGTTCCGGTTCCGGTTCTGGTTCTGGTTCTGGTTCTGGTTCTGGTTCTGGTTCTGGTTCTGGTTCTGGTTCT
>CALFSK010000053.1 GCA_937916845.1 uncultured Lactobacillus sp.
GACTTTAACTCATCAATTTTAGACTTTTGCATCTCCATTGACTTAGCTAACCCGTCTACCCTAGCTGCGGTGGCCTTTTGATACTCTCCAGCTGATTTTAAGGCCGTCTCTTGAGCTTTCCAACCACTAGTGTTAGCTTTAACCTCAGCAGTTAACTGCTTGAGTGATTTAACAGCTTCTGCTGAATCTAGGCCAACCTTACTGGTCATCTCACGGCCAACTACTTTTTTAGCCATTCTTTTTTAACCTCCTTTTAGGCACAAACGCTTATAAGCCATACGTTTGATTAATGGCTTCTAGTGGGTCAACCAGTTCAGCGCGGTATTCCTTTTTACGAGCGTTTAAACTAGCCATCATATTAAAAAAGGAACTATCATCAAATTCTTTTGGCGATAACCCCTCGGTTAATAATTGTTTAGCTAGTAAGTTGAAGTCTTCCTGTTGGTTTTTCAACTTTAAGACTTCCTTTTTAAGCTCACCGTTACGCTTGTGCCGGCTTATTTTGACGACTTAGCGTCTTCGATGGCTTTACGTTGCTTCTGTTCCGACAGCTTAATGTCAGCGTCTGAGATACCATTTAACCGCATGATTAGGTAACCAACACCTTCGCCAAACCGTTCAATTGAGATGGTGTCATTAATCGTTTCCATCTGCTTGTCAGTGTAGCCCATAACCTGTTGCACAAAGTCGGTCATTTCGTCCTGTAATTCCAGGCCGTTTTTCATTGCGTCTAGTTCAGTGATCTCTTTTTCAGCATCCTGTGATTCCAACATGCCGATTTGAACTTTTGTAGCTAATCGAATGATATTGTTAGTTGGCGTTACGTCAGCTGTCTTGTTGATTTTAAAGTAATTTTTAGCATTGATTTTCATAATTGTTTGTACCCCTTTATTTAAATTTGTATGTATTAAAAAGGCCACCCAGTTAAGGTAAGCCTTTTAATTGTTGTTATTTACCAGGTACTACACTTGGTGAACTGGTGTAGCCACCAAACGTTTCAGCCATGAGCTTATCTAGTTTAAAGTTAGTATCATTTGACTTGGCGATCATATAAGGTTGTTGTACCCCGTTGGCAGCCAAGAAAATGTCTGGCTTTAATGGTGTTAAGACAGTACCATTTAAGACTGTTGAGTAAGCAGCTTCACTGTTGGTATCAGTGCTGTTGTTAGATGCTTCTTCGACAAATTCAATGTTGTTGAAACATTCATAAATTGAGATGTTGCCATCTAATGATTGACTTTCTGCAATTAAAGCGACGTGTGGCTTAGGCAGTTGGCGTACCCAAGCGCCCGTGTCAGGATTTTGTGTAAACCCTTTAAGCATTTGGTTAATCTTGAAGTCCAAGTCTAAAGCGGTTAAAGCCAGCGTAGGCATAGACTTACCATAAGCTGTTCGTTTGATTTGTCCATTCCCCCAACCAGGCGTTCCGGCCGCTTCAATAGCAGTCACGTTAATTTGGCTGAAACCTTCGCCACTGTGATCGGCAACATAGATTCCGTCAGTAGATAGACCTTTGGTAGCGTCTTTAATTAAGTCGCCGTTGTCATCAAGTAAAGCAAAAGTCGCTTTGACAATGTTATGTTTTGACATTTATAAATCTCTCCTTTAAATCATTTCATTTTTAGTTACGTAAATTGTTTTGGTTACTTGGTCGGTATCCGGGTCAGTTGTGTGATGTTGACTAGATACAATTAACCATCCGGCTGCTTTAAAGCTCTTCATTAAGGCTATTTCAGCTTCTAGCGGGTTAAAGTCATCGGCTAGGTCAGCCTTATAAAAGATTTGAATCTCAACACCCATGGCTAGGCCTTTAAACGTGTTGTTTGCAAGATAGGCCGGGCTTGAATCGGTCTCTTGCAATAGCATGACTGTACTATCAGTGTTGTCTGGTTCTTCTTTAGGTATTTCATTAAGGTAAACTTTATCAACCCACGTTAAATTGAGGGAGTTAACTAGGCTAGCCACCTGTGAAACTGGTAATAGCATTAGTCATCGTCCCCCTTCTTATACTCATCTAGCATGGCGTTAAAGACATCATCTTGTGAGTCGGCTAGGTTTTGGTCAACAAAGTGGTCAGCCTTAATGTACTTAGTACCATCGTTTAGCCTTCTGGCATTCATGTCATGGAATTTGTTAGTCCAGCCTACAATCGAGCTTCCGTCATGTTCACCGTCTATGTCATTGCTGTTATAGCTTATATTGTCAGCCATGTGTCCGTACTTCTCGTCTTTATGACTTGAATAGTGTTTCTTTTTTGTGACTTCGGTTAAGTTATCAGCTAACTTTTTAGCGCCAGCTTTGGTTATCTTCTCTTGTTCAGCCTCGTTAGGGACTAGTTTATGGACGTCTTTAAGCCAGCTTGCTAGTTGGTCTGCCATATCATCATTTGCCATAGCTAGGCCCCCTTAGTAACCTGTTTGAGCGTCAAATAATCGCAAGATAGATAATTACTAGAATCATCTATGCTGTCATTGATGACATCGTAAAGTTTACCTTTATACTGACATTTAATGCCTTCGTAAACTTTAGGATTATGTCTAATAACGACCACTACTTGCTCTAATTGTTCAGCCGTGAGTTGATACGAAGATGCAATCGATCGTGTATAGGGTGCGCAATATAAACTAAACTGACTAACAAATGTCTGCTTACTAGTTCCGTTAATAGGATTTTGAATAGTTTTAACAGTGCCAATCTGTATATGTTGGTTAAAGTCAACCGGAGTTAACTTATTAATCGCCATTGCCGTCCACCTCATCCTGCTTTTGGTTATACAGCCCTCGCAATTGGCCGATGATTGAATCAACAACTAAGTCAACTGGATTAACAGCGTTTGAAGTGATTGATGTCCGGTAATACCAGTATGAACCAGCTAAGGCGTAAACAGCCGTTTCAAACAAGTCGTCCACGTCTTCCATTTCATAGAACCCCGTAACGCCATTTTCATCCCCAATAGCCTGTTTAATGTAGCTAGTGGCTGCAGATAGGTATCCTTTTAGAAGCTCGTCGTCATCATTCCCGTCAACTCTCAAAGATGATTTCAATGTTTTTAAATCGGCTGCCACTTAAATCACATCCTTACTTAGCCGCCCAGATTATCACTGTACTGTGTATTTATTGGCGACATAGTTGGCTAATTACTTAGCAGGGGTCGTTGTAGCAGCGCTAGCCGCAAAGTTAGCCGGTTGGTCAGCAATTTTGCTGAACGAACCTGCAACAAAGGCTTCCGTATCAGTAGCTTCAACATCAAAACGATCAATCACGCGAATCTTGGTTTGGTCTTTTTCGAAGGCACCACCGCCAATATTTGTAGTCAATAAGGAAGTGTTTTCTCGGTCGAACAAAGTTACCGCTTGCGATAAATCGCCATAGTAAAGTGGATAAGCCGTTCCTGACGTAGCTGTAACGTTAGGCAACCACTTGTCAGCTACCTCTACAATCCGCTTACCACGAATTAAATACTGATCAGGTTGTGTTGGATCTGGTTGCAATAAGTAACGCCCCATAGCATCCTTAACCTCGGAAAGCACATTGAAACCTGACGTATTTGTCATTAAGAATGACGTAGACTTAATGGCAGGATCAACGGCAGTGTTAATCATGGTAATAATGTCATCGAACTTGGACAAGCTTGGCTTTTTAGGCGCTTTGTTCATCGCCGCAATGATTTGAGCGTTGCGAGTAACAACAACCTTCTTAGCAATCCATTGAGACAGCCAAGCCAAAATGTTGTCAGCCGTGTCTTTTAATAACGAATTAGTGGCCGTGGTAATGCCAGCATACCGATGGATTGTGTATTTGATAATGGATAGCTTAGGGTCATCATTATCACCAATGGTAGCCGTTTCATCATCTAAATCAGCCAACGGAGTAAGATCGGTCCACTTTTCGTAAACCCGTGAACCAGTTTGAGTTGTAACAGCTTCCCGATTAACATACTGTTGCAATGAATCGAACTGACGAACCAGCGTATTAATTGCTGTTTGAATATCTTGAGGAATAGTCAAACCAATTGCGTTGCCAGCTGCGTCGGTAGAAGAAGTTACCAAGTTCATAACTTTCGGGTCACCTTTAATCATGCCTTGGAAGTTCTTAATGAACTCAGCTTTGATGTCTTTTTCATTATCATCAAGTGAGGTCTTATCCTTGTCATTCATGTTGGCAATTTCTTGCGCCTTGCGTTCTTCTTCAAGTTGTGTGTGTAAAGCGTCACGACGAGCAACCGCGTTATCACGTTCCGCGGACAATTCGTCAAATTCTTTTTTGTCAAACTTATCAGATAATGCAATCAAATTAAGCTTGTCAGCCATGGCTGATACTTTTTGTCCTTGATCAATCCACGCGTCATTCAATTGATTGATGTTTTTATTTTCTACGACCATTAGTTGGCCTCCTTATTATATTTGTCTATCAAAATAGCCAATCTACTTTGTATTAACGCACTAGCAGATTGGCTTTCTTTAGGTTGTGTAGGTTTGGGTTGCGATTTGGAAATCAGATTCATAAATTTGTTGATTGCCGCTTTGGAAGGAATCTCTGAAACTGAGTTGGTGAATTGAGGTTGCTTGTCATCGACAAACATAATCTCATCAGCGAAACCTTTATCCACTGCATCTTGTGCCGTCATCCAAGTTTCATTAGCCATTAATTGCAACACATCATCAGCGGCCATGCCAGTCTTAGCAACATAAGCCGCAACGATAGACTGATCAATGCTATCTAGCACATTCGATTCATGTGATAAGTCGTCCGCGTTGCCTTGGACGCCTGACCATGCCTTATGAATCATAATTTGTGCTGTGGGTGAGATGGAGACTTTGTCGCCAGCCATCGCAATCACACTAGCAGCACTAGCAGCTAATCCTTGCACATTAACTGTTACATTGCCAGCATAATTCTTTAGCATAGTGTAAATCTCACTAGCCGCAAAAACATCACCGCCATTGGAAGCAATGTCAACTTCAAGTGCTTCATCATCACCGTCGTCATCGTCATCGCCACTGTCATCATTTAAAATGTCAGCAACACCCGAAGGTGATACTGCTGGCATTCCGAAGAACTGATAGAAACCGGCTGTTTGATCATCAACAATATCACCTTTAATCATCACTTTCTTTGTCATCATTATCACCTCCTTTTCCCGATTGAATTACAACTTGTTGTGTCGTTGGATTCTTAGCATCAGGCATTTCATCTGGGAAATAACCAGTCTGCTGTAGTAACCAAGTTGCTTGATTATTGGCAATCGTGCCATCTTTAGCTAGCCCTGATAGAGTAGCTGCAAATGAATCTCCCAATGGGTCTACAGCAGTCCGTATATTGGCCGTTATCTTAGCATTAAGCTTATTATCCAGTTCAGATAAAATCGCCTGTAAATAGCGATTAAGGGCGTTGGTGTACATGCCTTTAATTTGGTCAATGTTACTTTGCTGGTCACCTTGACCATTCAAATAGCTATCAGGGATGCCGAAAACTTTAGCGATTTGCTTACTCGTCCAATCTGTTTGGCTTAACAGCTTAGTAACATCGGCTTTCATTTCTAGCGGCTTGTAATCTTCAAGCTGATCAATAACTACCGGGCCGCCGTTTGAGCTGTTCACCTGTTTCATGAAGTTGCGTGAGCGGCTAGCCTTCATCTTCTCACTCAGCAGCCCACCGTGCTGAATAGATAGGACGCCAGGAGCGCTAATTGAACGTGCTAATGCAGCCAACGTTAAACTGTTAGACGAACTCTTGACTTGTAACTCATTCGATAACGCTTTTAACGGACTGTTACCCGTCATACCACCATCGGTACTAGCCCAGCGAATATGAATCATGTCAGACTGTGGTACATATTGAAGAACACCCAAATTAGGCTCATCAAAGGTAACCGTATAGGTTAAGCCACTGCCATCATCTAATAAGTAAGTTTGCACTTGGCTTGGCCGCAAATATTCCCAGCGCAAATCTAAGCCATTTGGATTACGCCAACGGTATGCGAAACATTCGCCACCCAATAACAATTGTGAATACATAGACTGCCAAAACGTGTGCCCATTAGCTGTCGTACTAGGATTGTTTAGAATTCCTTGCGCTCGTGGCATATTAGCCATTAATTGTACCGTGGCTAAGTCTCCAGATATTTGATTAAC
>CALFSK010000054.1 GCA_937916845.1 uncultured Lactobacillus sp.
TTACACAAAAACTGGGTGTTGATGGAAATCCATCAACACCCAATATTCTAGAGCCGTTTTTTTGTGTCTTCATTTATTTATGAGGAGATTGCCGCTTCCGGTGGTCCGCCACGTGAGTTTGCCGTGGGGTACGGCCTGAGCCTGAAAAGCGATCTCAGTCCTCGCTTTGATGCTTTGCCCACTCCGCAAATCATCAAAGTCGCCCGTGTTGTCAATCCGACAAATTCAACTGCGTCGGACTGACAACGCCTTCGGGTGACCACCTGCAGCTACATAGTAGGTTAAAATGTAGATAGCGATTACATTGCCTAATTTACGGGCTTTGAGTATACCGAACTTAATCTAAAAAGTAGTTGCGGGTTGAAACTAATGACGCTATAATTTGTTTGATGATTATAAAAATATTTATATTTATTAGGATTGATCATCAAAAAATAAAAGGATGTGCGGGAAAATGGTTGAATCACGAAGCAAAAAGTTAATTACTAGCTTAATGCTAGGGGCTGCTCTGATGGGGACTGGGCTGACTACTGGATTAGTTTATAGCAATGCTGGCCAACCGGTAACTGCGGCAGCGAAGGCAAAGACAAAGACTAAAAAAATTGTTGTTAAGAAGTTTGTCTGGAAAGACGGTTCTTGGCATTCATTAACGGTACATGCGCCATATGGGAAAACAACTTATTTTCCTACCTTGAAGTATAAAGGATACGTAGATGTCGTAGGTGATGGGAATTTCGGTGCTATAGTTGATGCAAAAGGAAAAGTACGCCAGCAGTGGGGTAATCAGTATGCCTTTGTAAAGAAGATTTCAGCTAAAACTCAAAAAGCTAACGCAAAATCGAAAAAAGCAGTAACGGTCCCTAGTTCTCTTTCGTATACTAAGGGTAAGAAGACTATTCAAGTTCCGTTTAAGGTTAAGGGACTTGTTGGGACACTAGTAAAAACTTCTGTACCTAAAGTTGCCGGATATACTTGTAATGTAAAGACTGTGAAGGTTGGAATTTTAGGAAAAGATGAATCATATCCAGAAGGATTTAACCAGATTCATTACACGAAGAACTCCTTTTTCGGATATAAAGCAACTAAAGTGAAAGCCACTAAATCCACTAAGTCTGGCAAACTAAAAGTTAAAGGCACTTTTGCCATCAAGAATCAGAAGAGTGCCAATAAGCACGCCGCGACTTACGCCGTCATTACCGACTACAAGGGCAATACGCATGTCAAATTAAACAGCAAGAAAGCCTTCAACAAGTCCATCAAGAAACGGGCTGCCGCCAAGAAAGTTACCGTTATGGCTGCTTACCGCACTAAGAAACATAACAGTAAATCATACACGTACCATATGCTTTCCGTTCCTAAAAAAGTAACGGTCAAAGCAACTAAATAATCAGCTAAATTAAAATCCGTTGTTCAATGTGGTTTCACATTGGCAACGGATTTATTTTGGTTATTGCTACGGGGGACTGCTGCTTTTCAAAAGGATCGTCGCTTAATTCGAACTCAAGGTTTTAATATAAGTAGCCCCCCACGCGTCCATGGCCTGAATGATTGGAATGAGGCTGGTGCCCAAAGCTGTCAATCGATAGCTTGTCTTGATTGGGCTAGCAGTTAGATCGACCGTCTTGATGATGATTTGATCTTGGCTTAACTCTTGTAACTGTAGTGCTAACATTCGGCGGGTACAACCAGGCAAGGTGTTTAATAACTCAGTAAACCGCAATTCACCGGCCTTCAATCGGCATAAAATGATGGATTTCCATTTTCCAGCTAGAATTTTCAACGTTGTGTCTAACGGACAAACTTCACCGTGCCGCGTTTGCATTTCCAAAGCCGTCATTCCTAAAGCCCTCCATGTATAAAGTTAATTTACATTGGATTATACTGCGGCAAGGTCTTGACGGGGCAACTGTGCGTCATGTTTATTCAGTTACCACACGAGGTTACAAAAAATTCCCGTATTGTGTTTGGCGGCCAATCTCGTAACAATAGCGTTAAAGGGAGTGGCGTCGATGAACCTTACGTTGAAAAACCGCTATTTAGTGGGTGGACTATTCTTAATTGTTTTTATGATTGGAACCGATTCTTTTATTATTTCGCCGTTATTACCAGCAATTGAACGGAGCTTTCATATTTCAGTGTCCCAGGCGGCGTTAGCGGTCACCAGTTATGCTGTCTGCTATGCAGTGGGCGCACCATTGATTGGGCCGCTTGGTGATCAATATGCCAAGCAAAAGCTATTGTTATTAGGTATCAGCATTTTTTCCTTTGGGAGTTTAAGTTGCGCTTTGGCGCCAACCAATGGCTGGTTTGAAGTGGGGCGTGCGGTGGCCGGATTCGGCGCGGCGATGACCCTCCCGAATGTGTGGGCATTGATTGGTGATACGTTCAAAGGCCCACAGTTGAATGTCGTGATGGGAATGACGATGGCGGCCTTGTCACTTTCGATTGCCATTGGCGTCCCGCTAGGCGCTGGATTGGCACAACTGGCTAATTGGCGGTTAGTCTTTGGGGTGTCAACGGGTCTCACGTTGGTGGTTGGCGGTATCTTAATTTTGGTTATTCCACGTTCAGCCCAGATAACTGTCAAACGACACTATTTTGCGAGTTATCGACAACTGGGTCGATCGGTTAAGGCTTGGCGCGCGTTAAGTGTGACCCTGACGTGGATGTTTGGTTTTTATCTGCTTTACACGTTTTTAGGGACGTTTTTGAACGCGTCGTTTCAGTTAAATACCGCACAAGGTGGGATCGTTTTTACGGTGTATGGTTTTTGTAACTTTTTAGCAAGCTTTGTTAGTGGCCGGGTGATGACTCATTTGGGACAGCGGCGAACGGTCGTGATTAATGGTGGTCTATCCGTTCTGATTATCTTAGGGCTCACTATTGGGCAACACCAGTTGTTAGTAGTCATAGTGGGGCTTGGCGCGTTGGCCATTGTTCAGGGATTAGGAGTGACGGCGTTAAATACTTTTATCGTTAGTCTCTCACCACAGGGACGGACCACCGTTATGGCGTGCAACAGTGCCTTACTATACTTAGGATTAACGCTCAGCTCACTAATTGGGGGGCGAATCTACTTGGTTAGTGGTTTCACCGGTATTGGTATTTCGGCAATGATTGCGCTAGGGTTGGCCGTTGCTATAATGGGTCGTGGTAAGCGTTACTTGAAAGATTAGTCCGCGAAACATTAAGATATTAATGTTTTTATATACAATCGGTTGATGACTCACTATAATAGGGGTGTTATGTAAAAATTGGTGAAATTGACCAAGGGGAAGGTCGGATAAACGATGAAAAAAATGACACAATTAGTCACGAGTCTATTGGCTGGTGTTACGCTTGCAGGCGCTGCAGGCTTGATGGGGACTAGCGTGAAGGCGCAAGCAGCTACTTCACAAACGGTGACCCAAAACGTCAAAGTGACGACACTGAAGGGTCTATCAAAGAGCCACGTGGTCTTTAAAAACGTGACGGCGACGGTAAACGGCGCGTCCGTTGATGCCAAAGTTCCAGCTATTAAGGGTTACGTTGCCAATAACGGCACGTATTCTTTTAAAGCGGTCATGAAAAATGGCAAGGCGACGATTGAACCCGTCGCACAACCGAGCTACTTTGATTTGCATTATTATCGCGTTGTGAAGAGCCAAAAGTCGAGCAAAGCCGTTAAACGGACGGTCCACGTTTTAATTTATAAAAATGGGTTGTATGCCAAGACGTTAAAGGTCAAAGCCATTCCAGGTACGACGTTTACGATCAAGACGCCTAAAATTAACGGTTATAAAGCTGACATGAAGCGGGTTCGCTTAGGGATGAACGCTAAAAAGGCCCAATACGCCGTTAATAACGTCACGATTCCGACTTATACTAAAGTGAAGTATGGCTACCAAGTGAGCCAGCTAAGTGCAACTAAGACTGGCAAGACGTTGAAGGTCAATGGTCAAGTTGCCACGACCAAGAATACCGCAAAACATGCGGCTAAATACGTCATCATTACGGATTATAAGGGTAAGAGCCACGCTAAGTTGACGAAGAACCAAACGTTTAAGAAGACGCTCAACAAGCGTTCTGCAGCTAAGCACGTTTCAGTCGCTGCGGCTTACCGGACCAAGAACAGTAAACAAAAAAATGGTAAGACGACTTACACGTATCACGCCTTATCAGCTAAGAAGCACGTAGCGGTCAAAGCCGTTAAATAAAGCTGATTTAACCGGTATTTCAGAAGGATAAAACTTCTGAGACGCCGGTTTTTGAGTCCGCCAAATTAGGTGGCAATTCCCGCAAAATGAAAATTACTTTCTTTATAAAATGTAAAAAATGAAATTAATTTTATAATTCACAGCAATTTGCTTTAATAAACCGCTTTTTTTTGGTACGATAGTTGCGTAATAAAATTTGGGAGGTTATTAACTAATGAGTAACGAAAAACCACAAATTGGTGTCATTGGGATGGCCGTCATGGGCAAAAACCTGGCGCTAAATATTGAAAGTCGCGGCTACAAAGTCGCAATCTTCAACCGGACCGGATCAAAAACTGAAAAGGTCATGCAGGACCACGCTGAAAAGCAATTGGTTCCAAGCTACAAGATTGAAGACTTTGTTGCTTCACTTGAAACGCCACGGCGCATCATCATGATGGTCAAAGCTGGCAAACCAACTGACATGGTGATTGATGAATTATTACCATTGTTAGACAAGGGTGACGTCTTAATTGATGGTGGGAACACCAACTTTAACGACACGATGGCCCGGAATGCCCGTTTGGACAAATCAGGAATCAACTTCATCGGGATGGGTGTTTCCGGTGGTGAATTAGGTGCCTTACAAGGACCTTCATTGATGCCAGGTGGCCAAAAGGAAGCTTACGACTTAGTTGAACCAATCTTGAAGAAGATTGCGGCTAAGGCGCCTCAAGATGGCGAACCATGTGTTACTTACATTGGCCCTAACGGTGCTGGTCACTACGTTAAGATGGTCCATAATGGGATCGAATACGGTGACGAAGAGTTAATCGACGAAAGCTACAACATGATGCGTAACGTGGCTGGTTTATCCGTTGACGAAATGTCCGAAGTCTTTACTGACTGGAACAAGGGTGAATTAAGCAGTTACCTCGTTGAAATCACCGCTGATATTTTATCGCGGAAAGATGACATCGGCGACGACAAGACTAAGCCAATTGTTGACATGATCTTAGACCGTGGGAACAACAAGGGTACTGGTAAGTGGAGTTCCGAAGACGCGTTGAACGTCCAAGTGCCACAATCAGTAATTACTGAAGCCGTTTACGCTCGTTACATCTCCATGATGAAGGTAGAACGGGTTGCTGCTTCTAAGAAATTAGCTGGACCAAAGGGCGACCTTAAGTTACCAGCCAAAGAAGAATTGGTTGAAAAGATTCGCCAAGCCCTCTACTTCAGCAAGATCATGAGCTACGCACAAGGTTTCGAACAACTTCGTTTTGCTTCTAAGCACTACGACTGGGATTTGAAGTTTGGTGAATTAGCTCAGATCTGGCGTGCCGGATGCATTATCCGGGCCCAATTCTTACAAAACATCACTGATGCTTTTGATAAGAAGCCAGATTTAAACAACTTGTTGATGGACGACTACTTTGCTGATATCGCAGCTAAGTACCAACAATCAACTCGTGACGTCTTAAGCTTGGCTATCCAAGCCGGCGTACCAATGCCTTCATTCAGTGCTGCCATCTCGTACTACGATTCATATCGGGCAGAAGTTTTACCTGCTAACTTGTTACAAGCACAACGGGACTACTTTGGTGCACATACCTACGAACGGACTGACCGCGACGGGGCATATCACTACACTTGGTACAAAGAACAATAAATCGTTAATAATGAAAAGTCTCCGCATTTGCGGGGGCTTTTTTCGTTAGCTAAATACAATTGAAAACCTAGTCCGGCTGTCGCTGGTGGCATGCGGTCGTGGGACCGGGTTAAGCCTGAGGAGCGGTCTTAACCCTCGCCTGGAACAATTGCAAAAACCACAATTGTCCCGGACCGTCCGTGGTGTAAGACCGGCAGAAAAAAACGCCGCTCTAACACCACCATCACGACCGATGCTATCAACGACAGCCTCCGATTATCCGACTAAAATAGCAATAATACATTTGTTTTAGTGGAGTTAAACGGGGGTGGAGTGCTGTATCGGTTTTGCATCGGGGTCTCGTCCCCCATAGAACTATTCTGCCCGACGGAGTAGCTAATATAGCCATTATGGTATTGATATTATTTTTAAACTGTAGTCATTAGCTTTGTTTAGAACGTACGTTCGTGATAAAATGAAAGTATGATGATCAATAGAGCGGGGGTGTAGTATGCGACAAGAGTCACTTTTTAATCCGGAACACGCCGCCAGTAGCCCACTGGCTTACCGGGTGCGACCCACAAATTTAGACGGCTTTAAGGGGCAAGATCACCTCTTAGGGCCGGGCAAGTTATTACGGCAACTGATTGCTGAAGACCAGTTACCATCCTTGATTTTCTGGGGTCCCCCCGGTGTCGGTAAGACAACGTTAGCGGAAATTATTGCGCAACAAACGGAATCACATTTCATTACGTTTAGTGCGGTCTCAAGTGGGATTAAAGAAATTCGAAAAATTATGGATGAAGCGGAAGCCAACCGGGATTTTGGTGAGAAGACCATTGTCTTTATTGACGAAATCCATCGGTTCAATAAGGCACAGCAAGACGCCTTTTTACCGTATGTCGAACGTGGGAGTATTACCCTGATTGGGGCGACAACTGAAAACCCATCGTTTGAAATCAACGCTGCGTTACTGTCGCGGTGTAAAGTCTTAGTCCTAAAAGAATTATCGACCGACGCGTTAATGCAAATCTTGCAAGCGGCCCTCGATAATCCCAACGGTTTTCCTAATTTAAAGATAAACATGCAGCCCGATACGTTGCCCCTGATTGCAGAATTTGCTAACGGGGATGGTCGGATGGCGCTAAATACGTTAGAAATGGCCGTTTTAAATGGGGAACGCGATGGGCAACAAGTCACCATCACGGCCGCGGGGCTATCCCAGCTGATCAATACCAAATCGTTACGTTATGATAAAAATGGTGAGGAACACTATAACATCATTTCGGCGTTACACAAATCGATGCGTAACAGTGATGTCGACGCGGCCATTTATTGGCTGATGCGCATGTTAAATGGGGGCGAAGATCCCCTCTACATCGCACGACGGTTGATTCGCTTTGCCAGTGAAGACGTGGGACTAGCCGATCGCCAAGCATTGCCATTAACGGTGGCTGCCTATCAAGCCTGCCAGTTGATTGGGATGCCGGAGTGTAACGTTAATTTGACAGAGGCGGTGACCTACTTAGCGTTAGCGCCAAAGTCTAACGCGTTATACGTTGCGCAGTCTAAGGCGAATGCGGATATCAAAGCGACCGGGAACTTGCCGGTACCACTGCAAATTCGGAATGCACCGACAAAGTTGATGAAGAATTTAGGTTACGGGGCGCATTATCAATATGCGCATGATACCGATGATAAATTAACGGATATGCAAACCATGCCGGAAACGCTGAGTGGTCACACGTATTATGAACCGACTGATCAGGGACAGGAAAAGGTTTGGCACCAAAGATTGGCAGCCATTAAGCAGTGGCATACGCATCATCCGAGTTCAGATGATGAGAAATCGTAAAGACCAAATGAATTGAATTTTAAGCTTTTCCTTGTAAAATTAGATTTATATTAGGAACTGCCTAAATTTCTAGTGTATGAAATTTAGCTTATTCATGTTAAAATAACATGTTGTATAATGTGAATGCCAGTAACTGCGCTAAAAGTGCAGTTATGCAAGGTTCTTAGATAAGTTGAATATTAGGAGTGACTAAAAGTAAATGAGTCGGATATTAATTATTGAAGATGAAAAAAATCTCGCGCGGTTTGTTGAGCTTGAATTAAAGCACGAAGGCTACGATATTCAAGTTGAATATAACGGTCGTAAGGGGTTAGACGCCGCTTTAGCTGAAGATTTTGATGCCATCTTACTAGACTTGATGTTACCAGAATTAAATGGGTTGGAAGTTTGCCGGCGTGTTCGCGAAGTTAAGAATACCCCAATCATCATGATGACGGCCAGAGATTCCGTGATTGACCGGGTTTCCGGTTTAGACCACGGTGCCGATGACTACATCGTTAAACCATTTGCGATTGAAGAATTGTTGGCGCGCTTACGGGCACTTTTACGGCGCATCGATTTGGAAAGCGAACAACAAAGTACGAAACAAACGACGGTCACTTACAAAGACTTGACGATTGAAAAGGAAAATTTAGTCGTTAAGCGTGGTGACGAAGTCATTAATTTAACGAAGCGTGAATACGAATTATTATTAACGTTAATGGAAAACATCAACGTCGTCTTAGCACGTGACGTTTTATTAAATAAGGTTTGGGGCTACGAATCAGAAGTCGAAACTAACGTGGTGGACGTCTACATTCGTTACTTACGGAACAAGATCGACCGGCCAGGTGAAAAGAGTTATATTCAAACAGTTCGTGGGACAGGATACGTGATCCGTTCCTAATGACTGACCAAGCTGAGGATCAAGTGATGCCGAAGCAACGAAAACGTTGGTCGTTAAAATGGAAATGGGCGCTCGGGACCGCAATTGGGACCGCGCTCATTTTTATTTGTTTTTCAATGCTGGTCTATAAGAGTTTCACGAACCTCTTATTGCGCCAGGAACAACGTGACGTTGTAAGTGCCATCACGACGGTACAACAGTCTCTGCGGACGGAGCCCAAGGGACTGACCATTCACTCGGTTGCCGCTAAGTTACAACCAGAAGCCAGTGTTGAGCCAGCTTCTGGAATGTATGAGCGGAAACGGGGCGCCATTCAAGGAAAAATCTTTTCGGATTCGGAATTAACGGCCCTATCACGGACCAACCTTGCCGTCACGGTCTATGATCCGCACGGGACGACGCTATACATTTCACGCAAAGATTCCCACGAATTTCAGAAAAGTACGGCCCGTCAAGTCAGCATGGTCGGACGTGGGCACGCGGCTCAGTTAGTGGGGCGGGCACCGATTCGCGCAACGGCCACGCATAAACTGATTGGTTATGCGCAAGTAACGGATAGTTTGTCAGATTATCACAATACGACGTATAACTTGGTTTGGATTTTTGTCGTCATGACGATGATTGCCATCTTTGGCGCGACGCTACTAGGTTACTTCTTAGCGGCCTTCTTACTGCGACCAATGCGTCAAATCAAAGAGACCATTAACGCCGTCAACGCTGACCCCCAAACGGATTCACGGGTACCTGATTTACGCCGGAACGACGAACTCTCTGATTTAGCCGTTTTGTTCAACGACATGTTGGACCAAATGCAACGCTATATCACGCAGCAGCAACAATTCGTGGAAGACGTTTCCCACGAACTGCGGACGCCGGTCGCCATTATTCAAGGTCACATGGAATTATTGAACCGGTGGGGTAAGGATGATCCGCAAGTCTTGTCCGAATCGCTGGCAGCGAGTTTGTCTGAAACTAAGCGGATGCAGAGCTTAGTTCAAGAAATGTTGGACCTGTCCCGGGCTGAACAGTTGGAAATCAACTTTAGCCACGAGACGACTGACGTGCAAAAACTCGTCACTCAAGCGTTTAACGACTTTAAGATGATTCACCCAGACTTCCGGTTTACGTTTGATGACGACGTTAAGAAGCCCGTTTACGCGCAGATTTATCGCAACCACTTGGAACAGCTACTGATTATCTTGCTAGATAACGCCGTTAAGTATTCGACGAAGCGCAAGGAGATCCATTTGTCCCTTTCGACGGATATTCGTTACATCGAAGTCGCGGTACAAGACTTTGGTGAAGGAATCTCCAAAGATAATCTGGACCGCGTTTTCAACCGTTTCTACCGGGTCGATAAGGCGCGTAGCCGCGATAAGGGTGGTAACGGACTAGGGTTGTCGATCGCCCAACGGTTAGTTGAAGGGTACCACGGTAAAATCAGTGTGGAATCGGTCGTTGGCCAAGGGTCGATTTTCCGCTTCCACTTACCGATTTTGCGTGACCCTGAACTCTTAGCAGAAGCCCAAGCTGAAACGGATAAAGTTGAAAAAATCGCCAAGACTGAGTTACCGGCGGGAATCAAGCCGGCGATTTACAGTAAAGATGAGCCCCCGTTAGATGATCATGAACACGATGATGGGGATACGAAGTCATCTAAATAAACATTTCAGCGAAAAGCTGTCGGAAATTCTTATTGATTGAGAATTTTCCGGCAGCTTTTTTTATCATGAACACAAGTTCAATGTTATTAAATTAATTATGTATGTTTATGTTAGAATTAATTAAGGCGTTATCGTAATCGCGGGGAAACGACTATGACTAGTAAATAACGTTGTATTTAATTTTTAAGAAACAATTTTATGAGGAGTGTCGGGCATGAATTTGAAGCAACACGTCGCGTTAGGTATGGCGTTATTAGGGAGTGCGGCGTTGATTGGGACGAGTACACAACCAAACAACGTTGTCGCAAGCAAACGTCGGGGAAAAAAGGTTACCAAGGTTAGCAAGACTTATCGGACAAAGGCCACCAAGGTGAGTCATAAGTCGTATTATTCGCTAAGTAAAACCGGAAAAACTTACAAATTGAGTGGTTCACTCAAAAAGCCGGCCTTAAAGGCTAACCACACGTTAAAGCAATATGTAAAAACGACGTGGACTCGCTCCAAACAGATGGTTGTCACTAAAAAGGGTAAAAAAGTTCGTTACTATTACGTGACCAACGCCAAGGACCACGCCACTGGTTGGGTCAAGGCGAGTGCGTTAAAGGCCGGGAAGAACGGTCAAGCAACGACGCCTAAGAAAGTGGCGACCAAAGCTTACTATAAGAACGCTAAAGCAGGAAAGATTTACCAATTAAAGGGTAAGAATCGTTATGTGACCCTGAAGAGCGCTCGGAAGTTAGCGGCTAATAAAAAATACACCAGAACGCAAAAGCGTTACGTTTACAAACACGGTAAAAAGATGACGTATTACTACGTCAAGCAAGGCAAGACGACGGGCTGGGTCTGGAGTGGTGATTTAACGACTAAGGCACCTGCCAAAGCCAAAACTAAAGCTAAGGCTAAAAAAGCTAAGGCAAAATCCAAATCGAAATCAAAGGCCAAAGCTAAAACAAAGTCAAAAGCTAAAGCAAAGACCAAGGCCAAGTCTAAGGCTAAAGCAAAGACCAAAGCCAAAGCCAAAGCAAAAGCCAAGTCTAAGGCCAAAGCCAAAAGTAAACGTGGTTTGACGACGCGGGGCGCAACGGCCAATGGGATGACAACGTACCATACAACTGGCGACGTCATTGCACCATACTTGTCGAAAAATTTCTCAACGGTGAAAGTTCCTAACGCCTACTTTGTTAAGAACTACGCTTACCAATATTCGGCAACTTACCACGCAGACCAAACGTTACAACCTAAGAGCGAAACGTTGGGGGTTGTGCGGCACATGGGTGCTAACAGTAACTATGATTTACGTTCAACCATGTACTTGCCATTAGATAGCGCCAATGAAAAGGGACGCAACTCTAACCCGCAAAGTGCCACTTTTTCTAAAGACGACCGTTACTTGTACGTCATGTACGTTGATAAAAGCGGGACGGACGCCGATACGCAAAAGGGCTGGGTCATTCGTTATGACTGGCAAAAGCTGACGGCGTTAGGCACGCGGAAGAACGGCCAAATGGAATTGATCCGTCAAGCTGCCGTTGATCAGTATCATGATCGGGTAACGAGTCAAGACCGTGCCATTTTAAATTGTATTAAAGTCGGCCCAACGTTTAATTCGGGTCACGCGCAGTCATTGACGTTGAACCCGAAGACTAACGAATTATGGTTCATTAAAGATCATAAATCAGGTGTCAAAGCGACGGTTGAACGATTAAACGCCAGCACTTTGAAGCCAGACGCTGCGGTCAACTTTACGTTGAAGTCCACGTTAAGCATGGGTGGCGTTTTAGCCTTTGATGACGCTGGGAATGCTTACTTCTGGACCCATACGGTTGCCGCTTGGCCAACAGCACCGGTTAACTCTGCTAAGATCTATAAGGGCCAAATCAGTACGAAACGGGTTCGATTCAGCCTGGTTATGCAAGGTTTGAGCAAGGGCCCTGGTGAAATCGTCCAGTCCATGGGTTACAACCAAGCCAATAAGCGGTTGTACCTCGTGTCTAACGGGAGTATCTTCTCCGTACCGACAAGCAAGTTGGGTCATTTGAAGTCGAGTGACGTTAGTGCCACAAACTTCACTGGTAAACGGGAATTTGAAGGGGTTGCCTTCATGCACCGCAGCAATTCAGGCTACGTCTTGTTAAACCGGGGACCAGCGCTTTTCCAAATGAATAACAAATAAACTTTTATCATGGTTGCTAAAAACACTGATTTTAGGATTAGTGTTTTTTGTTTCTAAGTATTAATTTTTGTAGGGAGTGTCAGGGATGAATTTCAAACAACACGTCTTTTTAGGCGTCACGTTGTTAAGTAGTGTCGCGGTGATTGGTGCCAGTGTGCAATCAACGACCGCAGCTGCAAGCAAACGACGGGGAAAAAAGGTTAGCAAGACTTATCGGACTAAGGCGACTAAGGTGAGCCATAAGGCGTATTATTCGCTAAGTAAAACCGGCAAGACGTACAAGTTAAGCGGAACACTTAAAAAGCCGATTTTAAAGTCCAACCACGCGTTAAAAAATTATACGAAGACGACGTGGACGCGTTCTAAGCAGATGTTCGTGACTAAAAAGGGCAAAAAGACGCGCTACTACTACGTTAAAGCTGCCAAGAATAAAGCGGCTGGGTGGGTCAAAGCAAGTCAATTAAAAGCCGGCAAAAATGGTCAGGCAACCACCGCCAAGAAAACGGCCGCTAAAGCTTATTATAAGAACGCCAAGTCAGGTAAGGTTTATCAGTTAACGGGTAAGAATAGCTACGTGGCCTTTAAGCAGGGTGTCAAGCTGGTTGCTGACCAAAAGTACACAAGAACGCAAAAGCGGACGGTTTATAAGAAGAATAAAAAGACCACGTATTACTACGTCAAAGCTGGGCAAACGAAGGGCTGGGTCTGGAATGGTTATTTGACGACCAAAGCGCCCGTTGTCCCCGAGCCAACAGTAAGTGGTTTAACGACCCTTGGTGAAACGGTTGACGGCATCACGTCTTACAACGTTGCCGGCAATACGATCGATCCGTATAAATCGGAAGACTTTTCGACGGTTGACGTTCCGAGTGACTACGCCTTGGCGCGTTATAAGTATCAATATTCGCCAACGTACAAGGCCAAAAAGACCCTTCAAACTAAAAGTGAAACGTTAAGCGTTGTTCGCCATACTGGTGCGGATAGCGATTACGCTTTGAAGTCGACGATGTATTTGCCTTTGGACGGTCAGTCAACGAAGGGGATTAATTCCAACCCTCAAAGTGCGACGTTCTCTAAAGATGACCATTACTTATACGTGATGTACGTGGATAAGAGTGGTAAGGGGGATGACGCTCAGATGGGGTGGGTCATCCGCTATGACTGGCAAAAGTTGACGGCGTTAGGCACGCGAAAAAACGGGCAGATGCAGTTGATCCGCAAGGCCGCCGTTAACCAGTATCACAATAAGGCGACGAGCAAGGATAAAGCCATTTTGAAGTGCATCAAAGTTGGGCCAACCTTTAACACTGGTCACGCGCAGTCGTTAGCATTGAATCCGCGGACAAACGAGTTATGGTTTGTTAAGAAGCACCAAGCGGACGACCAGTCGACGGTTGAACGGTTAAATCCAGAGACATTGAAACCAGATGCCGCGGTTAACTTTACGTTGAAATCGGGGATGCACATGGGCAGCGTCTTAGCGTTTGATAATGATGGGAACGCCTATTATTGGACCCATACGCTTTCGGCCTGGCCAACGGCACCGCTAAACTCGGCTAAAATTTACAAAGGGCAGATCAGTACTGACCGGGTTCATTTTAACTTAGTCATGCAAGGACTCAGCAGGGTACCAGGGGAAGTTGTCCAGTCGATGAGTTACAATGGCGCTAATAACCGGTTGTACCTTGTATCTAACGGCAGTATCTTCTCTGTTCCGGTAGACAAACTCGGGCAATTAGATGCCAGTGACGTTAGTGCCACGAACTTCACGGGTGACCGTGAGTTTGAAGGCATGATGTTCATGCACCAAAGCAATCAAGGGTTCGTCTTGACGAATCGTGGTCCCGCCATCCTACAAATGACGGATAATTAAGTAAAGTATTTGGGATGAAATTTAAATAACCGTTCAGAAATAGTCAATATTTCTGAACGGTTATTTTGCTCAAAATAGGTATCAAAAGGGCTCACTATTCACTTGAGCCGGTTTTCACAAACACTAATCTTTGTTATAGTGGAAGTGTAGCAAATTAATTCGGGGGGCGAAACTGTTGACAAACGAAACGGCTTATCGGCCGATGACATTCAAGATTTTCTTGCAATTCATTCGGTTGAACGCAAAAGCAGCTAGTGTGGTACCTTACTTCATTGGTATTTTGTTTTCAATCTATTATTTCCACGCGTTTAATTGGGTAAATTCATTAATTTATTTAATTGCGCAAGTCGCAATTGCGTTATTTGTAACGGGTTTCAATAACGTGCAGGACTACTATTTAGCCAAGGATATTCATTACCGCGATACTTATAACATCGTTGGTCGTGAACATTTATCACCACGGCGATCAATGAACATGATGTTAGCCATGTTAGCAACAGCAATTATTTTAGGTATCGTGTTGGTCTTTAAGACGAACCTGTTGTTACTCTTTATGGGGGCGGCTGCAATTGGTGTGGCGGTTTTCTATACGTACGGCCCAGTGCCATTTTCACGGTTCCCATTGGGTGAATTATTGTCTGGTTGTGTTGAAGGTTTTGGGGTGTTTTTCCTGAGCGTTTACATGAACGTTGCAACACCCGTGTTAGCGGGCTTCACCTTTGACTGGCCAAGCTTTGCGGTCGTTGGAAACTTACAAAATATTTTGGTGATGATCCTAGTTGGACTACCAGGAATTTTCCTAGTTGCGAACATTATGCTTGCCGACAATATTTCTGATTTACAACAAGATATCCGCAATGAACGGTACACGGTACCTTACTACATCGGGACTAAGCGGTCATTACAAGTTTACGATACGCTGGCATTACTCGGTTACATCCCCGTTATCATTAGCGTTATCTTACAAATCTTGCCAATTTATCAACTCTTAGTCTTACTAGTTTTGCCTAAGATTTTGAAAAATATTCGGGCATTCAACGCGGAACAAGTTAAGGAAACGACCTTTAACACCGCACCACAAAACTTGATGATGTTTCAAGGAATGCAATTAGTAGGATTGATTTTAGGAATTATCTTTTAATTAAAATCGTCATTAAGACGGCCAGGCGCTTCTCATTGAAGTGGACTGGCCGTCTTTTTTGTTGTTGTATCAATAGCTAGTCCGGTTGTCGCTGATAACATGCGGTCGTGGGACCGGTCCAAGCCTGGGAAACGTCTTGCACCGATCCCGGAATGATTTTTATTGCCGGCTAAAATAATTTTAAAAAGTTTTCTTTAACGAGTCTTACTGAGCACTTTTCGGGTAAGATAGAAGTAATTACTAGAGATTGAAGAGTAAAAATTTATGTTTAGCGAAGTCGGCAGAGCTGGTGTGCTGTGTCGGCAATATCAGACGGCGGTTCTTAGCCGACTGATATTGCGGGGCAATTCAAAGACGGGGGCTTTCGGCTTTGAATTGAGGTTGCAGACCGTCCCCCAAAGCACACCAACTCTGACCGACGGAGCGGCTAATTTAGAAATAACTACATTTTTAAGTGTTTCAATTTTTAGGTAATGACTGAAGCTTGAAAGAAGTGAAGTAACGTATGTTGGAGGATGAACAGATTGTATGGGCCATTCATCAAATGGAAAAAGAGATGGGGCCGGTGGGGCCTTCCCTGGATTCACGGACCCCGTTTCAGTACTTGGTATCGGTGATTTTAAGCGCGCAGGCCACGGACGTTTCGGTCAATAAAGTGACCCCGGTGTTATTTGGCAAGTATCCGGAACCTAAGGATTTGATGGTGGCGGACGTCACCGATGTTGAGCAAATCATTAAAAGTGTTGGCTTGTTCCGGAATAAAGCTAAAAACATTATCAAAACGGCCCGAATCGTCCACGAAGACCTGCATGACGTGGTGCCAACGGATCGCAAGGGCATTATGGCCTTACCGGGCGCTGGTCGGAAAACGGCTAACGTGGTTTTAAGTGATGTCTTTGATCAGAATACGTTTGCGGTGGATACCCACGTTTCGGCAATTTCCAAACGGTTACACTTTGTCGACCAGGCCGCGTCACCACTACAAGTTGAACAAAAAATCGTTGGGGTGCTGGATCCTAAAGAATTGCACCGAGCCCACCATACGATGATTGAATTTGGACGCAAGTACTCCATGAAACTCACACCTGACCGGGAAGTTTGTCAGTTGATTATTGACTGTGACAAATTAAACGAGGAAAACGAGTCTGGATTGTAAATTAATAAGTGTACAGAAAAACGGCCTCCCGATGAAATAATCGAGATGCCGTTTTGTTTGTCTTAAAGAGTTAACTAGTTGCGGTGATGGCGTTGCTGTTTACCAGCATTACGACCTTTGCCAGGCGCTTGGTTACGTGGCTTAGGATTAACGTCACTTTCAGTTGCGTTAACTGGCTTAGCTTGTGCAACTGACGCTGGGGTTGGGGTCTTGATGGGGTGCTTCTTCAGTTCAGCTTCAACTTCGCGCCGAATCCGTGGGCGGAAGAAGTTGATGATGAGCGTTTGTAAGCAGGCGAATAACCCACCGACGAAGAAGTACAGACCTAAACCAGCGGGTGCTGACATGGACACGAATAAGATCATGATTGGACTCATGACGAGCATCATCCGCATTTGCTTCTTTTGATCATCCGGCAAACCAATCATTGAAAGGTAGCCTTGAGCCAAGTAAGACAGGAAGGCTAAGATGGCCAAAAGTAAACTGGATTTCCCTAAGGAGATCCCCATGAACGTGGCACTCTGCAACTCAGGTGAGAAGCGGATGGCATAGTAGAGGGCTGAGAAGACGGGCAGTTGAATCAATAATGGTAAACAACCGATCCCACCAGTCATGCTAATACCGTTTTGCTTGTAAAGCTGCATCATTTCGTTACTGATAGCGGCTTTTTCTTCCTGCGTTGTCGCGGCTTTTTGCCGGGCTTGAATCTTTTGCATCTGTGGTTTAACGGCAGACATTTTTTCTTGTTGGTACGTGGACTTGCGTTGCTGACTAATCATCATTGGTAAAAGTACTAATCGCACGATGACCGTCAAACCGATGATTGCCCAGCCGTAGTTATTGCCTAAGATGTGTGATAACCATTGCATAACGGCTTGACCAGGACGTGCTAGGTAGTCGTAGACAAAGCCGTATGGTTTCCCAGACTTAGTTGTCTGTACACAGCCACTCAGAAATAACGTCAGCGTAGTTAACGTCAACGCTAATGTGAGGCCTTTTTTAGATTTCAATAGATCATAATCCCCTTTATTAAAGATATATAAACTTGATGATACTAAACCTGAACGGGGATTTCAATTAGTTATCCGAAAATTGTGGTAGTTTTGTGGTTCAACATCGTTAACAATGAGCTTGTTAACCTTACCAAAATCGGTCGGCGATTGTTTGATCACGTCAATAAAGACTTGAACCCGTTGATCTTCGCCTTCCGCTTCAATGAATACGGAGCCATCCATTAAATTTCGAACAATTCCGTTGACACCACACTTATCCGCGGCGACCTTTGTGGCCCAGCGAAAGCCAACCCCTTGAACGCGGCCGCTGGCTTGCAGAGTTACTGCGCGCATACTGTCACTTCCTTTAATTGTAAATCATAATAACCCATACACTAATATAATAGCATGGAAGTGTGATGCGGGCGATATGCTATACTTGAAAATAAATCGTGAGATCTCTCGGCACGGGAGACCTTGCAAGGACGAAAAGGAAGTTCATACCGTGGAAAAAATCAATTCATTACAAAACGTGCACGTTAAAGCGTGGAAAAAATTACAGACCAAAAAAGGCCGTAAGCAACAGGGCATGTACTTGTTAGACGGTTGGCACTTAGTTAACGAAGCCGTCAAAGCACACATTCCCATTAAAACGTTACTGATTACCGAAAAACAATTAGCGACTGATCCGGACTTAACCAAGTTTCCGGCGTTGATTGAAATCTCTGAAGAGGTTGCAGCTCATATTAGCGCCACCGTTACGCCACAAGGGGTGTTTGCACTGGTTGTTTTACCGGACGCCAAGGACGATGAGTTAGCAAATCTCGACTTGACCCGGCCATGGTTATTACTCGACAACGTCCAGGATCCTGGTAATATCGGGACCATGGTGCGAACAGCGGACGCTGCGGGCTTTGCCGGGGTGGCATTTGGACAGGGGACGGTCGACGTCCATCAACCAAAAGTTGAGCGGGCCATGCAAGGTAGTCAGTTCCATCTTCATTTAATTAGCACCGATTTAACGACCCTAGTTGACCGGCTACATGCCGACAACGTCCCAGTGTACGGTTCGGAGTTGAATCCGGAAGCTGTGCAATATCAAGACGTCGACGCCCCCGCAGCTTTTGGCCTCGTGATGGGGAATGAAGGTAACGGGATGAGCAAAGCGCTCTTAGCGCAAACGGATCAAAACTTATACATTCCGATTAAAGGACGTGCGGAATCTTTAAATGTTGCGGTTGCAGCCGGGATTCTCATGTTCGGGTTATACCACTAGGTTACAATTAGTAAGAATGACGTTTAAATTGGGCAAAATACTTTTAAAGTTACTTACTTTTTAGTAGAATAGCGGTAGTTATTAACAAAGGGAGCTTTTAATGAAAACTAATGCGTGGAAACAAGATTCTGAATACGTGGCGCTAGTTGCAGATTTGTTGGCTCAACCAGAAGTACAGCGGTTGGCAGATTTTACTCAGCACCATCATTCGAATCGCTTAGATCATTCAATTGCAGTTTCATATGATAGTTATGTTTTAGCGAAGAAATGGCATCTTAATACGACGGCAGTTGCTCGTGGTGGATTATTGCATGATTTGTTTTATTATGACTGGCGTGAAACCAAGTTTGATTTAGGGTCGCACGCATTTATCCATCCACGGGTCGCGTTACGAAACGCTGAAAAGTTAACCAAATTAACACCGATGGAAAAGGATATCATTTTGAAGCACATGTTTGGGGCGACGTTAGCCGTTCCTAAATATCGAGAAAGTTTGCTCGTTTCCTTAGTCGACGATTATGAAGCAGAACACGAATTTTTTGGCCCGCTACGTACAAAGGTGGCCAAACAGTTAGATCGGTTCCGAGGTAAGGTCTCCGCCGGTTAATCGAATTTTTTGGAGGTCATGCATATGTCAGAAATGATAGTTGATACGGTTGAAGACTCAGCCGTCGATTTTGAGCTGTGTCCCAAATTTGAAAAGACTTTTTCCATTTTGGGTAAGAAGTGGAATGGTCTGATCATTGACGTTTTACTCGAAGACGGGCCACAACGTTTCAAGAACTTGGCACGGCGCATTCCTAAGTGTAGTGACCGGGTACTGGTGGTTCGCTTGAAAGAACTCGAAGCCAATGGGATTGTTAGTCGGGTCACACACTGTGATTCCGCACTGATTGAATACAGCTTAACGACCAAGGGGAAGGATCTCCGGCAAGTGATGGATACCGTCCACACTTGGTCCGATAAGTGGTTTAGTCCAACTCAGTGTAATTAATGGGTTGACGGAATTAGGGCTTTAGCCTAGACTTACATTGTAGATAAAAGCTGTGACGAGAAATAGTAGTTAGGAGCGACGTCTTAGGGACGGGTGTCATCGATTGTAAGCACCCCGGCGTTTAAGCTAATGAATTCACTCTCCGAGCTGAAATTGGGCGTTTTTGATAACAAATAATTTTCCGGTCACCCGACCGTTACTACGGGAAAAGTGCACGTTAGGATTGAATAGCGTGAACAAGGGTGGTACCGCGATGACCTCGTCCCTTTTTGGGCGAGGTCTTTTTTTGTCGTCAAACGTTAATAAAAATATTGGAGGAAGCATATGAGTTTACAAGATCGGTTAACTGAATTACGTGATCAAGGCTTGGCCGACATTAAGTCCGCCGATGTGTTGAAAAAAGTCAACCAAGTTAAAGTCGATTTACTTGGTAAGAAGGGTCCCATTACGGAAGTTTTGCGTGGGATGCGGGACTTAACGCCCGAAGAACGCCCTAAAGTTGGTGCTTACGCTAACGACGTGCGTGATCGCCTTCAAAATGCGATTGACCAACGGCGCGCAGAATTGGAACAATTAGCGGTTAATAAGCAATTGGCTGCGGAAAAATTAGACGTGACCTTACCAGGACGTGAAGTTGCCCAAGGTCAACCGCACGTGATTACGCAAATTATCACGGAATTAGAAGACCTGTTCATGGGAATGGGTTATCAAATCGTTGATGGTGATGAAGTTGAAGAAGATTACTACAACTTTGAACGTTTGAACTTGCCTAAGGATCACCCCGCACGTGATATGCAAGATACGTTCTACATCACTAAGGAAGTCTTACTACGGACCCAAACGTCCGCTGACCAACCCCGGTCACTTGAAAACCATGATTTCTCTAAGGGCCCATTAAAAGTGTTGTCACCTGGACGCGTTTATCGTCGGGATACCGACGATGCGACCCATTCACACCAATTCCATCAAATTGAAGGATTAGTTGTGGACAAGCACATCACCATGGCCGATTTAAAAGGGACCTTAACGTTAGTTTCTAAGACGTTGTTCGGGGACCAATTCGACGTCCGCTTACGGCCAAGCTACTTCCCATTCACGGAACCATCCGTTGAAGCCGACGTCACTTGCTTTAACTGTGGCGGTAAAGGGTGTGGCATCTGTAAACAAACCGGTTGGATCGAAGTACTAGGTGCCGGAATGGTTCATCCCCACGTGCTCGAAATGTCAGGGATCGACCCCGAAGTATACGGTGGGTTTGCCTTTGGCTTAGGCCCAGACCGTTTTGCAATGTTGAAATACGGTGTTGATGATATCCGGAACTTCTACTTAAACGATGTTCGGTTCTTGTCACAGTTTTACAAGAAAGGTTAGGAGGAGTCCACATGAGAATTTCTACCCAATGGTTAAAGGATTATTTAAAGCTGGACATTCCGGCCGATGAATTAGCAGAAAAAATTGAACGGACGGCCGTTGAAGTTGACGGCGTCATTCGTCCTGATGAAGGACAGAAAAAGGTTGTTGTTGGGCACATTTTAACTTGTGAACCCCATCCTGATTCTGACCACTTACACGTTTGCCAAGTTGACGTTGGCGAAGACGAACCACTTCAGATCGTCTGTGGTGCACCCAACGTTGCCGCTGATCAAAAAGTCATCGTAGCGTTACCTAACTCTTGGATCGGTAACCACACGAAGATCAAAAAGAGCAAGATGCGCGGCGTGAAGTCTGCCGGGATGATCTGTGCCTTGGACGAACTTGGCTTTGATGAAAAGTTAGTGCCTAAGGAAGTCGCTGACGGGATCTTTATCTTGCCAGACGACGCGGTTCCAGGCGACCCCGTCTTCGGTTACCTCGGAATGGACGATGAAATTATCGACATGTCCGTGACGCCTAACCGTGGGGACATGTTGAGCATGAACGGGACGGCGCACGAATTAGCTGCTATTTATGATCAAACGCCTAACATGCCAACGGTTGACTTACATGAAGACGAACAAGACGACGCCACCGACCAATTAGAAGTGCGGGTCGATGCCGATGAACACGACGTTCCAATGTACAAGATGCGTCTTATTAAAAATGTGACGATCAAGCCAAGTCCATTATGGTTACAAATCCGGATCTGGAATGCTGGGATGCGTCCAATCAATAACGTTGTGGACGCGACGAACTATATTTTGATGCAATACGGGCAACCATTACACGCCTTTGATTTTGACCAATTGAAGAACGGGCACGTTAACGTTCGGTTGGCCAAGGAAGGCGAACATATGACAACTTTGGACGGTGAAGACCGCGAATTGTTGCCAACGGACCTCGTTATCTGTAGTGAAGATACCCCAATCTGTTTAGCAGGGACCATGGGTGGCTTGGATACTGAAGTGACCGATGCAACGACGTCGATTGCTTTGGAAGGCGCCGTGTTTGATGCGGTTAAAATCCGGAAGACGGCTCATAATCACGATTTACACAGCGAAGCTTCCATGCGCTACGAACGTGGCATTGATCACGGGATGACCGAAACGGCCTTGGACGCGGCGGCCGCAATGATTGCTGAATTAAGCGACGGGACTGTGGCGAAGAACGTTGTTATTGGTCGCGATGAAGACGTTCAGCCAACAACGGTAACGATCACCTTGAGCAAGATCAACCACGTGTTGGGGACGACGTTATCCGTTGAAGCAGTTGCGGACATCTTCAAACGGTTGGACTTCGAAACGACGGTTGCTGGTGAAACTTATACGGTCACCGTACCATCTCGTCGCTGGGATATTCATATTCCAGCTGACTTGATCGAAGAAGTTGCCCGGCTATATGGCTACGACAACTTGCCTTCAACTTTACCGACGGGCCAACCAACCATTGGTAAGTTGAACGAAACGCAACAAGTTATTCGGGACTCACGCAAATTAATGGAAAGTGCCGGCTTAACACAGGCTATTAGTTATTCATTGACGACTGAGGAAAAGGCTAAGGCCTTCGCCTTACATCCAAGTGAAGTAACTAAGTTAGACTTCCCAATGAGCTCAGAACGGACGACGTTACGTTTGAGTCTCGTTTCTGGTCTGTTAGATGACTTAGCCTACAATAATGCCCGTAAAGAACATAACGTGGCCTTATACGAAGAAGGTCGAGTCTTCTACAGCCAGCCTGAACAAGTTCGTCCAAAGGAAATCGAACACATTGCTGGTGCCATCATGGGCTCAATGACTAAGAAGAGCTGGGGAGTTGCTGAACAACCCGTTGATTTCTATCAAATCAAGGGGATCGTAGAAGGTTACTTAAAGAGCTTAGCCTTAGACGACGCCGTAAGCTACGTCGCAACGAGTGATCATCCTGAAATGCACCCTGGTCGGACAGCCAACATTTTCGTTGGTGACCAGCTGGTTGGGTTTGTCGGTGAAATTCACCCGAACACGGCCAAAGCTTACAAGGTTCGTGAAACCTACGTCTTCGAACTCGACTTAACGGCCTTGATTGCCTTACCAAAGGAACGGCAACAATATCAACCAATCTCGAAATTCCCAAGTATGACGCGGGACGTTGCGATGTTGATCGATGACACCGTTACGAACGCAGCGATTGTTGACTTGATTAATGACAAGGGTGGGGCACACTTACAAAGTGTTGAACTCTTCGATGTTTATACTGGTAGTCACGTTCCAGCTGGTAAGAAGTCATTAGCTTACACGTTAACTTACCGTGATCAAAACGCAACGCTGGTTGACGATGAAGTGACCCAAGCCTTCGATAAGGTCTTGGCCGCTTTGACCGATGAACTGGGTGCGGAAATTCGTTAAATGGTTGTCTAAAAGGCACATTTAAGAATTAAGTGCTAAGTAGCCACTTATAAGTTTTTCCGGTTGCCACTGATGACATGCGGTCGTGGGACCGGGTCAAGCCTGAGAAGCGGTCTTGCCCCTCGCCCGGAGCAATTACAAAAAGCGTAATTGTTCCGGACCGTCCGTGGCCTAAGACCGGAAAATCACCGGTCAAGGCCACCTTCACGACCGATGCCATCAGTGGCAACCTCCGATTATCCGACAGTAATAACGATAGTAAGTTTGTTTTGAGCGAAGTCGGGCAGTGGTAATGTGCCGGCATTAACGCAAATTTAAATTTTTAGTGATTATTAAAGGTAGTGCCAACAGCTGTGATGGTTGCTGGCACTACTTTTTTATGTGGCTGAATCTAAGTAATCATGTGTTGCCAATCATACTGTGTTTTGATACATTTATCGGATAGCAAATTCTAAGTTAAGGAAATCAGCATGAAAAATTATGTTCGAATCCAAGTTATTGCGGGCGTTTATTTAATGATTTTTGTCGCTGCACTCTATTTTGCCACCGGTGTTCAAACTGGGTTTAAGTTAGATGACAATCAATTGATCGGTTATGTCGGGTGTGGCCTCTTGCTCGTGGGCCTTGTCGCATCGTTTTTTACCGTTAAAATTAAGATGCAAAAGGGTATGGCAGTGCTACTGACGCTTTGTTGCATGGGGTTAGGCTTTAGCACGGTTAATTTTAATGAGGCCTTTTGGTACTTTATTTTGTTTGTGGTGTTAATCCCTTTTTGGATATTATTGGAAACTGTGATTTTTGTGGGACAACGTGGTAAAAGTTAAATTTAAAATAAAAGGCAAGTTCACATGGCCATCCGTTAATCTTCAGAAGTACGATTGGATGATTATGAACTTGTCTTTTTTTATTTTAGTCAATGACAACTTTCGTGTTGTAGCGAATGTTTTTATAGACCCACTTTGAATCGGCAATACTTAAATGAACACAACCGTGTGATGAAGGTCGTTTACCGAGGTCCGCCGCGTCAGATTTGATAATGTGGCCCTGAGTATCGACGGGGGTTGAGTGAAATAAGTACTCACCGTGGTTCAACCATGAGACCCAGTAGTAGGCGCCTTCGTTAACGGACGCACTGTAAAAGTATTTTCCCCGCTCAGCTTGAACGTGGTAGGTGCCCCGTGGCGTCTTAGTGGTATTCGTTACGCGACCGGTTGAAATGTACATGGTATAGAGCACGCGTTTTCCAGTCATCAAATAGAGTCGTTGTTTTTTCAGTGAAACGTGAATCCACATATGCGGATATTTGTTGACGTCGGGATAGGCGACCTTCTCTGACGATTTGCGCCAGTTGATTGGTGCCCGCATGACGGAAGGCTTCGTGACTTTCTTAGTGGTCGTCATATTTTTAGCCGCCGCACTTCGATGGTGGGTCATGATTGGAAGTGATATTAACAGGCCGGCAATCAGTATAATCCCCAGCAATGTCACTAGTTTCTTTGGTCGTTGCATGTTATAAAATCCCCCGTTAATCAATAAAGCTTCTCTCAAAGTCTGTTATAACCTTATTAGATGCAAAAAACAACTGGTCTACCTGGAAATGAAATCATAATAACGGTAGCAATTTAATTTTAATGAGCCGAATAGCTATTTGAATAAATAAATCTGGAAAACGATGTAAACGCTATCATATGAATGGCTGCTGATGTTTAGCCAATTGGCTATCAATCGCAACAGGATACCAATCAGAATTGACGCTAATTTCAATAAATATTGCGAATTTTGTTAAGTGGTCTAGTAGGAAAGCAAATGACGGTATGACTAGTCAGTATCCAGTTCAGGCAAGGTGTGGTAGGGTGAGGTTATCGTTTACGAGTGGCCTAAACGGGTTCTTAGTAAGCAATCTTGGCCAATTAACTTTAAAAATCACTAAAACTCGTTGTGAACTAGTGCAAAGCAAGCAACAGTTTTGTATAATTGATAGGATTAATTAATAAATGGAGGGGCGAAGCTTGAATAACGACCAAGATAACCAGGATCAACAAGATCATGGGTCGACCGAACCAAAACGGTCGGTGCAAAAACAGCGGAAATCATTTTCAAAACACGTCATTGGTGGCGTAGTTGGCATTTTACTAGTGCTATTGATTATTATTGGTGTCATGGGCTACCGTTATTTTGATAACGCAACACAACCGTACAACAGCAAGGATAATCAGGTTGTGCAAGTAGATATTCCATATGGTGCCAATAGTAAAAAGATTGCGAATATTTTGCAATCCAGCAAAGTCATCAAGAGTGGCTTTGTGTTTGAGTACTGGACCAAAGCGCATAACTTGTCTAACTTCCACGCTGGCTATTACCAATTAAAGCCGTCGATGAGTTTGTCACAAATTGCAACGTCCTTGAACAAGGGTGGTTCGTCCGAACCAATTCAAAGTTCTAGTGGCCGGGTGCTAGTCGTCGAAGGAAGTCAGATTACGACGATTGCTAAGACGGTTCAAAAACAGACGGACTTTACCGCGGCTGAATTTTTAGCCTTGATGAAGGACCAGACGTTCATTAAATCCTTAGCACAGAAGTACCCGCAATTACTGACGTCGTCGATGAGTGCCAAACAAGTTCGTTATCACTTGGAAGGGTACCTTTTCCCAGCGACGTATGAAGTGGGCAAGAAGACAACGCTGAAACAGCTAGTCACGCAAATGGTTTCGAAAACGAACGATGAGTTAAAACCATACTATGGTCAAGTTAAGAAGTCGAAGATGTCAGTCCAAGAAATCATGACCTTAGCTTCCTTAGTGGAACGCGAAGGTAGTACTAACAAGGACCGACGCTTAATTGCCGGGGTCTTCTTGAACCGCTTGGATGCCAAGTGGCGCTTAGACTCTGATATTTCCGTGTTCTATGCCATTAACTCAACTAAGTCAACGTTAACGGCAAAGGACCTAGCAACCAATTCACCTTATAACTTACGGCGTAACTTAGGTTATGGTCCTGGTCCATTTAACAGTCCTAGCCTGACTTCCATCAAGGCGGTCTTAAATCCCGCACAACGTAGTAAGGGTTACATGTACTTTGTGGCGGATCTGAAGACTGGGAAAGTCTACTATGCAAAGGACGCGGCTGGACACGCAGCTAACATTGAAAAGGTTTCGAAACATAACGAAGCCGCTGAAAAATAAGAACGGGGCTAACTTTAAAATGAGCGAAATTAAACATCACCAACGACCAGTCGTTATCGGTGTGACCGGTGGTTCTGGTAGTGGTAAAACGACTGTCAGTAAAGCAATTTATAATCAATTGTCTGGCCAATCGTTACTGATTTTACAACAAGATTCATACTACAATGATCAAAGTGATATGACGATGGCCCAACGCCACGCCGTGAACTACGACCACCCGTTGGCTTTTGATACTGACCTGATGATCAAACAAATCCAGCAACTACTGGCGTATGAACCGATTGAAAAACCGGTCTATGACTACGAACAGTATACCCGGAGCAGTGAGACCATTCATCAAGAACCTCGTGACGTGATTATCGTCGAAGGTGTTTTGATTTTGGATGATCAACGGTTGCGTGATTTGATGGATATCAAAGTCTTTGTTGATACGGACGATGATATTCGAATTATCCGCCGTATTCAACGGGATATCGAGGAACGGGGTCGGACGTTAGACTCTGTAATCAGCCAATACTTGGCGACCGTTAAGCCGATGTATCACCAATTTGTGGAACCAACCAAGCGTTACGCGGACATCATTGTGCCCGAGGGTGGGGAAAACGAAGTGGCCATTGATTTACTGACAACTAAGGTTCGCTCGATTTTATAAACAAACTTAAAAGACCAGCGCTATTTTGAATTTGAGAGTTTACATTTAAAATTCAGAATGGTAGGCTGGTCTTTGATATAACTATTACAGGAATTAGAGGAGTGGAAACATTGGCCGAAGATAAAACATATCCAATGACAGAAGAGGGAAAGGTCAAGCTCGAAAAAGAACTTGAAGATCTTAAGATCAACCAACGCCCTGAAATTATTAACCGAATTAAAATTGCTCGGAGTTACGGTGACTTATCCGAAAACTCTGAATATGAATCAGCAAAAAATGAACAAAGTTTGCTTGAAAACCGGATTAAGACGGTTGAACACATGCTTCAATACGCCGAAATCATCGATAGCGAACAAATTGACAAAAATGAAGTTTCCGTTGGTAAATCCGTGACGTTTAAAGAATTACCCGACGAAGAACCAGAAAGCTACGTCATTGTTGGGGCCGCTGAAGCCGATCCAATGGAAGGCAAAATTTCCAACGATTCACCAATCGCCAAGGGCTTAATTGGCCACCGCGTTGATGAAGAAGTGACGATTAACATTCCAGCCGGTTCCATGAAAGTTAAAATCTTAAAGGTTGAAAACGCCTAAAGTTAATAACGTTAAAAACGCATTCACAACTAATCAGCTGTGAATGCGTTTTTTTAGAGCCCTTTTAAATTAAACGTTTAATGGTTGAAGGTCATAAAAACCTGATACCAGCAAGTCTGATAAAATTGTCGCTTCCGGCCGCCCATCTGCCGCGGCGACCGGACTAAGCCTGAGAAACGGTCTTAGTCCTCGCTTGCAAGCCGCAACCCCACGTCTCGCAAGACGTCGGTGGCGTAAACCGGAAGTACACCGGTCAACGCCACTTTCGCGGCAGATTCATCATGGCCGACCTCCAGCTAAGGTGATCTTTCTATAAACATTGATTTGGCTGGTTTTTAACCAATCATAGCGCAGCCGGCAGAACCAGTGGGCAGTGTCGGCCATGTCGCCTGGCGTTGTGTGCCAGGCGATATGGCGGGGCGTCTTGAAAGACTTGGGCTTTAGGCTTTCAAGCGAGGCGGAAGCCCGTACTGTGGCTGTAGCCGACCCCACAGTCCACTGGTTCTGTCCGGCGGAGCGATGAAGCATCCTATTTTTTGGCATTAATTTTTGATATGGCAACGATTGTACCCATTTTAGCTAAATATAAACGATCTTAAGTTCCCCAAGTGAGAGGTTACCGTCCACGTACACGACGGGACCGACATTAGTTGGCTGACCGACCGTCTCAATGTGGCCCATACTGTTAGTCACGTTCATTTGTAACTGCCAAGTACTTGGTACGTAGAGCTCGATGCTACCAAGTGAGAGGTCGAGATTGATCACGGCGGTTGGACCAGCGAGTTCGACGTCGTCAAAGTAGATTTTTGCACCAGCCATGGAAACGTTGATGTTGGCCGTTTTAAACTGGTCGGTGTGGACGTAACGAATGCTATTACCAAGTGATAAGTCAATCTTGACGTTAGCGTTGCTGATAGTGCCGCGGGAGTCACGGTGGTGATGCTTCTTCCAATCCATCGAGTATTCCCAGTTTTTGGGCTTAAAGTAGCGCGGGCGAATGATTAAGCTCAGTCCAATGCTGAGAAGCAGCGCGGCGCCCAGAATCGTCCATGGGACCAACTGGGTGATTCCTAGTGGTCGGGCATAGAGAATGGCTAGGAAGGCCAGGGCAAACACCGCACCGGCCATGTTTAAGTAACGCAAACTGCTAATGAGTGCGGCAACTAACACGATGGTAAAGAGAATACCCCAAAAGCCGATGTGGACGGTGAGCAAGCCGAGTTGGCTCGTCACGAGTACGACGGCACTGACGATTAAGAAAGTGGCCCAAAACCAATTTCGTTTCATAATAAGGACTCCTTTTGTTCTAAGATAAGTTTTAGTGGTCGGTAGTAGCGGCGCGAGACGTATAACTGCTTCGGCGATTGTTGAAACGCTAGCAAGTTACCGGTGAGGGTCTTAGTGAGCGAGTAGATCCGCTGCACGTTCACGACCGCAGACTTTGAGACCCGTTGAAAGTTAGTCGGTAGGGTCGTGGCAATTGCCGTTAAGGATTCACTAGCCCGATAAACGGCGTCCGGTGTATGGACCGCAACGTTGTGACCGGTCGCTTCAATGAACATAATGGCGGTTAGTGGTAATGCGACGGCCTGTCCGTGTTGTGAAACCGGTAACGTAGCTGGCGTCAGCGAAATCTTTGTTAACGCGGCAACCAGTTGATCCCGTTGGGGAAAGTCTTCCGGAATCGTTAAGGTCAGGCGGGGTTCAGTTGAATTTTTGTCTGTTACGACCCGAACTTTCACGGGCTCACCTCCTAAGATGTTATCAGTACACCATATTTTTAAAAGGTTGTAAATCAAGATTGCATAACTGGTTTATTTTACGTCCTAAGTGGTTAAGGTGATTTGCTCAATGGGGTGCAATGTTGCGTTTTACGGGTAAAAAAGGCACAATAACTGTAAACGATTACAGAGTGAGGTGGCAACATGAAAATTACGATTACGGATGCGGCCAGCAAATGGTTTCATGATGATATGGGTGTAACGACCGGCAATGGGGTGCGCTTTTTTGGTAAAACTTATGGCAAGACTGCCGTTCACAGTGGGTTTTCAATCGGCTTAATGCGGGATGATCAGCCACACAATCCGATCGGCGAGGTGCAAAAAGATGGTGTCAACTATTACGTTAATGACCGGGATGAATGGTTCTTTAAGGGCTATGATCTAAACGTTGATTTTGATCCTGATAATGATGGGCCTAAGTATGATTACATTCCGAACGCGGAATAGGTTTAGTCCGTTAAATCAAAAATAAAATGCTAAAGGCGTCTCCCAGATGAATTTCATTCGGGAGACGCCTTTAGCATTTTTTTAAAACGTAATAATTAGTGTCGACGTCGTTTCAACGCGAACCACGCGACGGTTCCAATGGCGGCAACTCCGGTAATGAGACTACCGGTCAGCAGTAGTGGTGGCCGGTAAGTCAACGTTACGGTGTGCTTACCTCGACTTAGCGGTACCGCAACGAAGGTGTTGATGACCTTCTTAGTTGCCACAGTCTTTCCATCGACCGTTGCGTGCCAACCCTTAGAATAAGGAATGGTCGTCATGAGGACTTGGTGGGCCTTCTTGATATTGACCGTTCCTTGTAACTGTCGACTTGAATGGTGCGTCAGGTGCCAAGGCTCTTGTTGTAAGACTTTGGCGGATTGTTTAAATTGCGCGTTATTTAACTTATAAAGCGTGAAGTTCTGCAACCACAACGACGTTTTCTTCATCTGAATTCCAAACGTCACCGTCTTGCCCTTGCTATTAGTTGCTACGTTGACCGCAATGGTATGCCGATAAGTTGGGTACTGCTTAAGCTCTTTACCATTGATATAGTAACTGGCGTTAGACGTTGTTAAGTTGGAACCAAGCGTAATGTAATAAGAATCATTCGTTGGTGGTGTGAACTTGAAGTAAATCGATCCGGTCTTCGCTAGATTTTGCTTATTCACGACCGAACCGGTTAGGGTGGTGACCCGTTTGACGTTTTGGAAAATAACTTGGTCAAAGTTTTCAGCGCTAATTAGGCCACTCGTTGAGCGGTTAGCCAGCGTTTGATAGATTAATTCTTGACGGGCAATCGGATCACCAGTTGTTTTAGAAACTTTCAATTTAGTAATGTTATCAGAAGCGCCAAATCCTAACCCGAGGGCGTAAGGGTTCTTGTACGTGCTAACTTTCGTATTGCTTAAAGCGGATGATTTCTGATAGTTTTGTAAATCGGGTTTCGTACTAGTGACCGGAATGTAGCTCCGGTAATTCGCGTTACTCTGTTGCGCAGTGGGGACGTTTTTATCCATAAAGTATTGCATGTCTAGTAACGAATCACTGATCAAAGTCCCGTTGGTGTAAGCGACGACCCCGTCGCCGTCTGGTTGACCAATCGAGCCAAAGAAGTTTGGAATAATGCTTTCAAAGGTCGAGCTAAAGTGATCAGCACCATTATACGCAGCCTGCATGGGGTCGTCCTTGGTCCGGGTGAACGTCTTACCGATCCGGTAAAAGCCGGAATTGCTAGCTTTAATTTGATTGACCGTTTGATCCAGGACCTTGGTATAGTTCCCAAATTCGCCTTGAGAAACGTAGGACAAATTATTCAAGGAAGCGACAGCGTTGATCGACATATCAACCGAAACAATTAGTAACGCAATGATCTGATAAAGTTGAATCCGTGGTTTTGGCACTAGTAAAAAGATCAAGGTGACCGCGGCCAGAGCAATCGTGATGAGTAAGTTTGCTTGGGTCACGTAAGTCACGTGTTTAATGTTCAGGTAAACCGTGCCAAATAGGCCGGCCGTTAAGAGTAGCATAATGGTCCCTTGCCACCATTTAACAGTCAGACGATCCGTTAGGGCCTGAGCGCCAATCCAGACGATCCAGAAACAGAAGACAAAGGAGAAGCGGTACGGGTACCAGACGGGAAATTGGTCGGCGTGCCAGAGTAGATCCAGTGGTTCGTAACAGAAGGACAGGATTAGCACGGCGGTGACTAACAGGGTGCTAACCTTGACCGTCCAGTGGAACTTACGGCGGCAGAAGAACAGGATGAATGCAAAGATTACGAGCCAAGCGACGTAGAAGTTTGGTTGGCCGGATGGCATCTGCTCAAAGTTAAACGTCCCGGTAACAAATTTAGCTAACATTTTCCACGGGGCGTACTCAAATTTCCAGTGGACCTTCGTGACGTTATACTTAGCTTTACTTTGCATCAGTGCCCAGAGTGTCGGCAGTAAGATCCAAGCGGAGAGTGCGACCGCTAAAAGGCCACCCCAAGCGAATTTTAAGATGTGAACACAGAACGTCTTGAAATTTTGCCAATACTTAGTTGCGCCGTATAGCCAGTAGAGACAACTAAACAAAATGACCATGTAGCCCATATAGTAGTTATCAATCAGCATGACGGCTAACCAACCGGCAAAGTAGCGGACCTTTCCAGTTTTAAAGAGCCGTTCGAGACCTAAAATCACGAGGGGCAAGATGGCCGTTGTATCTAACCAAATCATGTTTAACTGGTTGGCAATCATCCAGCCCATCATGGCGTAAGCCGTACTGAAGGTTGGCACGAGCCAGCCCTTTTGCGTGTGCGTCTTGGTCAGCAACCAGGCAAAGGATAGGCCGGCACAGCCGTACTTTAAGACCGTGACGAGGAAAATCCCAGTGGTGATCGATTGGCCTGGAAAGAGTAGGTAAATTAAGTTAAAAGGACTCATTAGGTAATAAGCCCAGACCCCAACCATTTCACCCCCAATGGTTTTGGAGAAGGAATAGAAGAACGCGCTGGGGTCGTGTAACAGGGTGTGCCGGAAATAGGCAAACAAATCAACGTATTGTTGACCTAAGTCGACCGTCAACAGACTGCTGGAACCAAAGGGCGCCATGTGCCGGTAGATGAAATAGCCGGTCATGATGAGCAATGGAAGCCAAAAACTGACCCACAGTGGCCAGGTTCGTTTGTCAAAAAAACGACGGATTTTCAAAAATGCCACCTCAATCTCTTTAGAAATTCGCAACTGAAGGTGAAACTTGCAGCTACAATTTTATGTCTACCGTATAGGATAGCATAAGAAACGCCCCACTGGTATTAAGCCTTTATTATGAAAGGTTTAATCCTAAGGAAAGTCAGTTTTAAAAGATTGATGCCGATTCGTGGTGGCAAAAAGGCTCGGATGGGGTTGATCCTGTGTTATGGTTATAGACATATAATGAAATTAATTTTACGCGCCATTAAAAAAGTCCCGCGTCAGCAAAAGTGACGGGGACAGCTTGGCAAACGGACAATGCGGACTCGATCCGGAGTGACATGATCCGTGCTAACAATGGGTTAGGGTGCGAGATACCCTAACATCTTATATATTCGCAAATTTAGTAGCAGTCATTTTTTTCGTGGAAAAAACTTTCACTTATAAATTAGTGACTTATGACCTAGTCCGGTTGTCACTGATGACATGCGGTCGTGGGACCGGGTCAAGCCTGAGAAACGTCTTGCCCCTCGCCCGGAACAGTTGCAAAAAACGCAATTGTCCCGGACCGTCCGTGGTGTAAGACCGAAAAATCATCGGTCAAACACCACCTTCACGACCGATGTTATCAGTGCCAACCTCCGATGACTCAATAAAGTTTTGAATCAATACAAAAAATAGTGAGTTTATTTCGAGCGAAGTCGGGCAGCCTTGATGTGATGTGTCGGCAAGATTAGCAGATGATTTTTAGCTGCTAATCTTGTGGGGCGATTTAAAGACGCGGGTATCGGCTTTGAATCGAGGCCACAGACCGTACTATGGCTGGGGCCGTCCCCCCACAGCAGGTCAAGGCTGCCCGACGAAGCGTCTAATTTTTGGAATAGTGATTATGATCTTTCAACTTTGAGATAAGTGTTTTTAAAGATGCTTATAAATTTGTTTCACCAGGAATGCGAAAGAATAGGATTTATAGTAAACTATTGATTGGTAAAAGCGCGTAGGCTAAAATAGCATAGGTAGCGCAATTTTTTAGGATTATTTAGTAACATCTGGCGGATTTTAGGAAAAGTTCACCAAATTAAGAACGGGAGCCTGAGAATTGAAACTGTTTAAGAAAATTACTGCGAATCGTGATCCTAATAAGTCACATATTCCATTTCGGTTAAACTTTTTGTTCTTCATCGTCTTTTTGCTTTTTGCTGCGTTGATTGGACAGCTGGCTTACTTGCAAGTCGATTATGGACAAAAGTTTCGGACGGAAGTTAACTCCGCCAATAATACGACGGCGACGGCTAACGTTCAGCGGGGGTCGGTCTACGATTCTGCCGGACGGGTCTTAGTCGGGAATAAGTCGCATCAAGCGATTCAATACACGAAGGGACTAAACGTTGCTTCTACTAAGATGTACTCGGTTGCGACCAAGTTAAGCGAGTATTTGGCTATTCCAACGAATACCTTAACCGACCGAAATCTAGCCGACTACTATTTAGCTAGTGCTAGCAATTTGAAAGCTGTCTCTAAGAAGGTCAAAACTTCGTCCGACGAAGACGTTGTGTACGCGCGGGAAGTGGCCTATGCGGAGAAGAACTTGATCAATAACTTCACACCGCAGCAGAAAAAAGCCGCGGCCATCTACTATAAGATGAACTCGGCGTACTCGTTATCAACCGTTAACATCAAGTCGACGGGCGTAACTAGTACGGAGCTAGCGCAAATCGGTGAACACCAATCTGAAATGCCTGGTGTGAAAGTTGGGACGAGTTGGACTCGGAGTTATCCAAACGGGACCGATTTAAGTAGTGTGCTCGGGACCGTGACGACTGAAAAACAAGGGTTGCCAAGTGATAACGTTAAAACGTTGTTAGCTGAAGGTTATTCCCGTGATGATTCAGTTGGGCAAAGTCAACTTGAAAAGCAATACGAAAACGTCTTGCGCGGAACCAAATCCCAGACTGAGGTCAAAACTCAGGATGGTGTGATCCAAAAAGAAATTGAAAAGTATGGCGGTTCTAAGGGTGATAACATCCAGTTGACCGTTAACGCAAAGTTCCAAAAACAAGTTCAAAGCATTATGAAATCAGTTGTAAGTTCTAATACCGGATCCAATCCTTACATGTCTGGTGGTTACGCCGTGGTAATGAACCCAAGTACCGGTGCTGTTTACGCATTAGCCGGGATTGACCGGGATACTTCAACCGGGAAGATGACGGAAAACGCCCTCGGGACGATTAACCAATCAATCGTTATGGGGTCGGTCGTTAAGGGTGCCACGGTTATGGGTGCCTTACAGGATGGTGTAATCACACCAACCAACAGTACGTTGACTGATACGCCAATTAAGTTAGCCGGAACGGCTGCCAAGACTTCTTGGTTTAACAAGGGCGGCGGCACGAGCTTGTCATTGAATGCATCAACGGCGATGGAAGTTTCTTCTAACTCGTACATGATGCAGTTGGCCATGAAGGAAGGCAACTATTCCTATGCTTCTGGAAAGGCGTTGACGATGTCGACGTCGGTCTTCTCGAAGTTACGGGGTTACTTCAACGAATTTGGTCTCGGTGTGAAGACGGGAATCGATTTACCTGGTGAAGCAACCGGGTATCAAGGGGATTCAAGTCGGACCAGTATTGGTAAAGCACTTGACTTGTCCTATGGGAACTACGATTCTTACACGACGATTCAAGTGGCGCAATACATTTCAACGATGGCCAATGGTGGTCGGCGAATCGCGCCGCACGTTGTCGGTGCCATTACTGGGACCAATGCCAACGGGACACAAGGGAAGGTTAAGGCCAACGTTAGTCCACGGGTCTTAAACACGATTGATGTGCCTTCTTCGTACTTTGATGTCGTTCATCAAGGCTACTGGGACGTGGTTCACGGGAACAGTGCTTATAAGACTGGTTCCGCGTTGTCCAGCTTATCACCAGCGGTCGCAGCTAAGTCTGGGACTGCCGAAACGTTCCACGGTTCAGCTTCGACGGAAACGTTGAGTTTAGCCACTTACGCACCTTTCAAAAATCCTAAGGTCGCGATGGCAATCGTCTTCCCAGGGATGTCTGGTGGGGCGGCTAATACAACGGCTGCAACCCAAATCTACAAAGCTTTCTGGAAGTATTATAATAAGTAAAAAAATTGTCTGATAAAGTGCCAGTATCTTAATTGATACTGGCATTTTTAATGCATTAATGATATAGTAGTTTGAGTTAAGGGCTCTGGCCCTGGAATACGCGAATGAGTTTGGAGGGTCAACACTATGCGGGTACACATTACACTTGAATGTACTGAATGCCACGAACGTAACTACTTATCTTCAAAGAACCGTCGGAACAATCCTGACCGGGTTGAATTTAAGAAGTACTGTCCTCGTGAACATAAAGTGACATTACATCGCGAAACAAAATAACAACGGGGTTACCTGTTGTTTTTTCTGTAACATTGTCATTGGACAATGGGTTTCTCATTTGTTGGCAACTGCCGGATGTTTATTCGGCATGTTAATGAATGAGATTTTTTTATATCATCAATCATGCAGGGGGCGTAAGCAGTGGAGAAAAAAGCGTTTCGACAACAACAGATTCAGCGCCTAAGTCAAATGACGGCTGAAGAGCGGGTTGCACAGAATCTGTCCTTACAAAACCAACTATTTACCAGCACAGCATGGCAACAAGCACGGACCGTCGCAATCACGATCAGTAGTGCGATTGAAGTTGACACCCGACCGTTTGTGAAGCGGGCGTGGGATGAGGACAAAACGGTCGTCATTCCTAAAACGCTACCACACCGTCAGATGGCCTTTTATCCGTATACGGATGCCAGTCAATTGACCCGGACGAAATTTGGCATCTTAGAGCCCGCTGACGGGACGCCCGTTGCAAAGCAGGCCATTGACCTGATCCTGGTTCCAGGACTGGGATATAGCCGCACAGAGCACGCTCGTATCGGATTTGGGGGCGGCTACTATGATCGTTACCTTGCTGACTTTACAGGGGTAAAATTGACACTGGCTTACCGCCAGATGGCATTTGATCATCCAGAGTGGCCGGTTGATGAGTTTGATATTTTATTGGACCAGTTGCTCGTTGCAAAGGATGGTAATAATGAACACAATTAAACGGTGGTGGCAGACAGAAGCAGCGGTGACGCAGATTATTTTAGCCATTACGGTAGGAGTTTTCTTAATTGAATGGTTACTGCTAGGTGACAGTGGCATCATGCTGTTCAACTCGTTAGGTGCTAAGAACAATCAGGCAATCGTTGCTGGAGAGTGGTGGCGCTTCATCACTCCGATGTTTTTGCACATGAGCCTCACGCACATTGCATTGAACGCGGTAGTAATCTACTTCATGGGAATTCAAATTGAAGCGATGTTTGGTCACTGGCGGATGCTGCTCATTTACTTCATTGGTGGGATTAGCGGTAATATTTTGAGCTTTGCGCTATCCAATAATCAGTCGGTTGGGGCAAGTACCGCGTGTTTTGCCTTATTTGGCGCCTTTTTAATGGTTGGTGAATCCTTTTGGGAGAACCCAGTTATTCGGCAATTATCCGGCCGTTTTCTATTACTAACGGTCATGAACTTGGTCTTTGATATGTTTTCCACGGGGATTGATATCTGGGGACACATCGGTGGGTTAGTTGGTGGCTTTTTAATCGCTTACACGCTCGGTGTACCGCGGATTGGTAAAATTTCTAATGTTAAACGGATCGTGGCGACCGTTGTCTTAGTAATTGCATGGGCCGCACTGTTAAAAATGGGTTTTACAAATACTAAATTAACTGTATAATTAATCGAGGATATGCACATGAAAACACTTTACGACGTCCAGCAATTACTTAAAAAGTTTGGTGTGTACGTTTACGTTGGCAAGCGTATTTGGGATATTGAACTCATGGCCATTGAGATTGATCATTTATATCAGGCTGGAGTTATCGATGCCAAGATGTATGCCCGCGTAAAACTCGTATTGAGTCATGAGCACCGGCTAGAAGCAGAACATGAGCGCGCAGAAGACGCGCATCATTAATGGAGGGATTTGGCAACATGGATCGCAAATTAATCGGGGTCGACCTTGGTGGTACGACGACTAAATTCGCTATTTTAACAGAAAATGGTGACATTCAACAAAAATGGAGTATTGAAACAACGATTTTAGACGAAGGTGCACACATCGTCCCTAACATCATTGATTCAATTAACCATCACATCGACCTTTACAAGATGGACCGTTCTCAATTTGTTGGTATCGGGATGGGAACTCCTGGTACCGTTGATTTGGACAAAGGGACCGTTATCGGCGCCTACAACTTAAACTGGAAGACCTTACAACCAGTTAAGAAACAAATCGAAGAAGGTACTGGCATCAAGTTTACGTTGGATAACGATGCCAACGTTGCCGCTTTAGGCGAACGTTGGAAGGGTGCCGGCGAAAACGGTAACGACGTTGTCTTCGTTACACTTGGTACTGGTGTCGGCGGTGGGATCATCGCTGATGGTCACTTGTTACACGGAACTGCTGGCGCAGCTGGTGAAATTGGTCACGTTACCGTTGAACCAAATGGCTACATGTGTACTTGTGGTAAGAAGGGTTGTTTGGAACAATACGCTTCCGCAACTGGTGTGGTTCACGTCGCTCGCGACATGGCTGAAGAATTCTCTGGCAGCTCTAAGTTAAAACAACTCTTAGACAACGGTGAAGAAATCAGTTCTAAGATTACCTTTGATTTAGCTAAAGAAGGCGACACCTTAGCTAAGAGCGTGGTTGACCGCGTTTCTTACTACTTAGGTTTAGCGTTAGCTAACGTTGGTAACACGATGAACCCATCATTCATCATTATCGGTGGTGGTGTTTCCGCTGCCGGTGACTTCTTATTGAAGCAAGTTGAAAGTTACTTCAAGCAATTTACGTTCCCAACAGTTCGTAATACCACGATCTTGAAGCTAGCCGTTTTAGGTAACGATGCTGGTGTGATTGGGGCCGCTTCATTAGCTCAACGCTTCATTTAAAGATAACGAATCTAAGAAGTTTGATTACCTGTAGTAGATTTTAGAAATCTTAGAAATGACTTTACTCAAGATTAGAGGGACGAAAAACCGTATTTAGGTTTTTCGTCCCTTCTTTTTTAAGTTAATTTTAAAAAGGACTTCTAGCTGAAAAAGAACTTTTTATGATGAGAATGGGGACATCGGATAAAATCAGTTACTATGTTGCAAAGGGTATTATTAACTATTATTAAAGGGGAAGAAAGATGAATGAGTTAATGTTTTTCGGTTTAATGATTGTACTATTTCTATTAGAGGAGTTCGTTTTCGCAAACACAAGATATTTTTGGCTTGGTGGGATTATTCCGTTAATGGGTACAGTCGGAATTGTTTATATTTTGATGAAGGCATCAAATCTTGGAATTCAGGATTATTTTATGGCGCTGATGGGTATAGTTGTTCTGTTGGTATTTTGGGGAGACGGTCACAATAGATATGAGAAACGAATGAAGAAGCAAAAGGAATAGCAAAAGGTCTTATTAACCTAGTTGTACTTGCGTTGTCTCAGCTGTCAGTACTGGCTGACTATACAATTTTTATTGTTAGTAGCAGTGATTGTTCTTGGATTGGTCGTTCCGGTGGGGAGAATCGGTACAGTCTGTGACCGCAACATCAGTCGGTTAAGGACCGCCGACTGATATTGCCGACACAGTACACTGATTCTACCTGCCTGCGCTAAATAGTCTTGCTAATACTGTTATCAGTGGCAACCGGAAACGATTATAAGATTCACTTTTCAGGTTTTGGTAGATAGTCAAAAAAGTTTCGCACCACATAAACTTGTGGCGCGAAACTTTTTTCAATTAGTCTACTATTTTGCAGCGTATTGACCAGCTAAGCGGCCAAAGGTGAGGGCGTGGCTTGCTGTTAAGCCGGGAACGTGGTCTGGGTAAGACCCCCAGAAGAAGCCACCTGAGCAGTTACCAGCGGCGTAGAGGCCGGGGATAACATCATCAGCAGTATTAACCACTTCCATCTTAGTCGTGACCCGTAAGCCATCCAGGGTAGCGAGTAAACGACCACCCACAATGGCACCATAATAAGGCGCTTGGTCAACGGGTTCTAACCGTGAAGCTTCCTTACCGAAGTCGGTGTCTTTACCGGCTTTGACGTTGGCGTTATATTGTTGGACACTATTTTCCAAGTTCTTAACGGGTAAGTTCAGTTTGGCTGCTAATTCTTCAATCGTATCAGCCTTTTGAACTAAGCCTTCTTTAAGACGGTCTTGGACTTCTGAACGCGCTTCATCACCAGTGAATATGCCTGGGAAGTTTAAGCGTGAGCAACCAAGGGTATGGTATTGTTTTAAGAATTTATCAGTCATCGTGGCTTCAGTCCAAATCATGGCGCTGAGGTAACCAGGTTGCTTCGAAGCGGCGTTCATCTGGAATTGATAGGGGGCGCTTTCGTTGAAGAAACGTTGACCGTTCAAGTTGACCTTTAACATCGGGTATGAACCTAACCATAAGTAACCGGGATCGTCGGGTGGGGTCATATCGATTTCGTAAAAGTCCTTTGCATTGGTGCCAACTGGTACCGCGGCACGGTTAAAGACGATTGATGCTGGTTCTTCATCCTTTGCAGCGCCAACTTCGAGGGCAGCGACTAGGCCTGAACCATCATCACGCTGACCATCGGAATACATATTGGTCTTTAAGCCAACTGGGTTCCACTTTTGCATTAAGGCTTGGTTGGTGCCATAGCCACCCGTGCATAAAATGACCCCTTTGTTAGCGGAAATGGTAGTCTGCTGATTCGTTTTAGTATCGCGGACGACGGCACCAACAACGCGGCCATCTTTGACGACTAAATGTTCAAGCTTGGTTTGCCAGCTAAATTCAACGCCAAGCTGTTCGTCTTTTTCAATGACCCAGTTGCCATAGCCCATTTCCCAGTAGGCACCATCAGCTGCGGTGACTTCGTTGCCAGTTGGGAAGGCGTGGTTACGTTCGGTTTCATAGTGCGCATCGCTTGTTGATTGCATATATGCGCCGTGTGGTTGGAGTACTTGGTCATCCAACCAGTCAACGGCTTCGGAACTGTGATCTACCCAAGTATAGAGTAGACGTTCATCTACGTTACCTTGCGCAAAAGTTGATAGAAAGTTAACTAGTTCGTTGCGATCAATGTCGACGTTCTTTTTTTGTTGAGCCTTACTATGAATGGAAGCAATTGTATCCCGGTATAAATAACCCGCACTTTTCATTTTATCAATGACTAAGACTTTAGCACCGTTTTCAGCGGCACTGGCTGCGGCCATCCCACCAGCATTGCTGGCACCGACAATAATAATATCGTAATTTGTTTTTTTCATGAGAGAACCTTCTTTTCATCTAAATTAGTTTTTGACGTGTTGAAATGGTTTCTGCTAAGCAGCGCAATTAGGAGCATGATGGCTACTGTAACAATGGCAAAGAAGACGTAGACTGCGTTGAAACCGCCGAATTTTTCAGCAATGAAGTTATTTAAAGGCATTGCAAAGGCGCCAATGAAGAAAGAGATTGAGCTAACATAGGAGAATCCTTTGGAGAAAGCGCGTTTGCCGAGTGCCGCACTTGCAATCGTTGTGATTCCAGTACCAAGATAAACGTAGAAGACATCGTTGATCCCGGCACTGAAGATGGCTAAATTAGCAACGTGACTGTTAGTAGCAATGATTAATAAGATATCTGAGATAACGGCAACACCGAGCCAAAGCATGCTAGCACGTTCAGCACCGTATTTGTCACAAGTTGAACCAATTAGCGGGTTCAAGAAAATATCAAATAACATGGCTGCTGTGACCATTAATCCACCAACGGTTCCGTTGAAGCCGGATGTAGCAGCGTAAGTTGGAAACATCTGGTTTAAAACGGCTGGAAATTGGAGTAAGACAATCATAATGAGCAAGATCCAGAAAGCGGCGGAATGAAAAAGCTCGTGGTTAGAGACTGGTTTGACCGTTTCTGAAGTGTTTTCTTCCTCGTGCAAAGTGCCGTATGGTTGCCGGTTTTCTTGTTCGGGTGAGAAGCTAACGCCAAACAGGGCACAAGGAATACTCAGGACTGCAACTAAGATAGCAAGGAGTGTCAACGTATTTTGCCAGCCATTGTTGGCAATTAACCCTGATAAAATTGGACTCATGATACCTTGAAAAACTGAGGTAATCGCCCAACATAACCCGATTGCTAAACCCGCTTTGTCAGCGAACCAGTTATTGATCAAAATACCAACTGGGACAAATGACATAAACGAGACTGCAATCCCGACGACAACCGCAATTAAGAAGAACCACCAAACATTGGTAAAATGTGGCATCAATAATAAACTGATAACAATGGCAATACTTGAAACTGTATAAAGTAATCGACTGCTTGTCCGTGCAAGAATTTTAGGAACAATCGGCATCATAAGCGCCATTATTAGAACAATAACGGTGTAGTAATACGATAAAAATGAAACACTGGTATGTAACGATTGGCTTAACGGCACAAGGAACGAGCCCATTAATACCATGCTGGAACCTAAACATGCTGCTGAAATTAGTCCGATACAGAACATCACGACCCATGGCCTAATATTCGATTTTTGATTAGTCATTTAATCACCCCATCTAAATTACTTATTGCTTACACCTTGATAATACGCCATTGATAGCGGTATCATTAACTCAATAATGAATAGTACGATGACAGAATGGAATGGTAGCTATGAATACGACGCAAGTGAAATGTTTTTTGTCTGTAGCTAAAACGCTTAACTTTACTAAATCGGCCGAAGAACTGTATTTATCACAGTCAACGGTGTCAAAAAATATTAAAAATCTTGAAAAAGAAATTCAAGTCAAATTAGTTAATCGAAATTATCACCATGTCTATCTGACTGAAAAGGGAAAGATTTTCTACAACCGTATGTCACTAATTGCTGCGGAGATTGATAGTACGGTGGCTAACTTGCAACAAGGCCAAGTGATTGATCGCCCAAAAATCAAAATGGGCTATACGGATTTGCCGTTTGAAAAAAAGTGGCTTCCAATTGCATTAAAACTGACGAATGCCCAGACACACATTGACTTAGTGCCATATTTCGTTAATCCAGGGCGTGAACACCGTATTACACAATTGATCACGAATGGAACCATTGATTTAATGCTTATTCAACGGGATATCATGAAGAAAGCGGACGGGACTAAGTATTTTGAATTGTTTAAAAAGGGATTTTCAGTCATCGTTTATGAAAATGACCCGCTATTCTTAAAACAGCAGATTACTTTTGATGATCTAGTTGGTCATAATATTTATTTGTGGAATGGCAATGATGATTTCCCAGCAATCGAAAGCTTAAAGTATAGTTTGAATACCCATGTGCCTAGTATTAGTTTTAGTGAAGAGGATGATACTTCGACTATAATTGCGTATATTCGTGCGGGCATGGGCATTGGAATTGTCCCAAGCGTTCTTTACAATAAGGATGATACGGATTTGCGATACATCTCATTGGTCGCCAAGCAAGTCTTGTCGTATGGTATTGTCTATGCGCAGGATAGTGAGCAGCCAGAGTTAATCTCAGAGGTCAATAAGTTGGTTGCACGGGCGGTAAACGTGGCTAAAGTCAACTTTTGATTCGAGAAAAAGTCGAATGATTTTTTAAGTTGATGAATTTAAAATTGCTGATTAGTTAATTAAGATCAAAAAGGCTCGCTGTCTGAATCCTCTTCGTAAGGAGGATTCAGACAGCGAGCCTATATTTTTTTATTCAAAAGTAAATCTGCCGACTGAGCAGGCAATTTGGTTTTAACGTGACTGTGAGACCAAGGTCAGGTGATCACGGTTGACGCGATAGAAGCCCGGATGAATGCGTTGGTGGTAAAACTTACGCATCCCCTTTGTAAAGGACTTGTCAGCCTCGGGAACGGCAACGTACTCGTACTGCTGTAAGTTCTTTGTGAAGGTCTTTTTTTGTTTGCTAAAGGTCGCTTGACCCGTCGCATTATTGGTGAAGAAATAGTAGTTTGCTAAGTAACCGGCGTAGTACGTGTTAACTTCAACCTTATGGGGATCGATGATCAGAATCTTAGTATCGTTTAACTTCGTCCAAGGTTTGGCGATAGTAGTGATCATCACGGGAAGAGTGCGCCGATTATAGTTATTAGTAAAGTTGGTCCCGTTGATTTCAGAGTACATCATGATAACGGCAAAGAACATGATGAGAAATGACGCCAATTGATACCCGTTCTTTGTCCAGATGGATCGGAAAGTGCGGGGACTGCGGTCAGCGAAGTTTTGTTCGTAAAAGGTTTCGTCAATGACGCGGACTAAGACGATGGCCCCGATGAACAGGTTCAACACGACCGTCGTGGACATGTAACGCTCAAACCCATCAAGGGTGATGGCTTCGTCATAGGGCATCGATAAGACGTACATCCCTAGCAAACTGAAGTAGTAAAGTAGCGAGACGAGGTCTAACCAGCCTAACACTTTAAGCAGACCGTTTGGATGGTGGCACGCGTACTTAATAATGGCCCAACCCCCAATTAGCAGTAGGTTGAGAACTAAGAAGCCCTGCGTGGATAACGAGCCTAGGTTAAAGATCTGTTTGAGAAATTGCTGGCCGATACTGATGAAGCCGTGCAGACCATCGTGGGACAGCTGATGAGAATAGGCCTGCGCACTAATTTCGTGTTTGGAAGTCGTGAACGTCAATTTGACGTGGATTTCCCACCAAATAAACGGTAAGGCACCCACCAAGAGGGTCCCAAGCCAAGTGACGATAATGCGCAGTGTTTTTTTGAACCAATGCCCAGTCGACGATTGTTTGATCAATGAATACAAATAGTAAACCGCAATAATGGCGACAAAAAAGGCCGCGGAGTTTTTGACTAGCAAGAGCGTCCCGCTAAATAAAGCCACGTGGGCCATTTGGATGCGGGGCTGGCGCCGGTAAACGAAGATGCCGACTAGGGCGGCCATGGTGAGAATGGCTAAGACGTAATCAACAAGCAAATTATTCAAGCGAATGTTGATATTAAAGACGTACGAAATCGCAATCGTCAGGCACAGTAACATCGAGTTAAGTCCCCGGGTCCGGTCACGTAACGTCGCAAAGATGGCGTAACTCGCCGCCCAAATCAGGATGAACTGGGCCACGAGCATCGTACCGGAGCTAAAGCCCGTGAAGGTGACGAACTGGGTGATAAATAGCGCGGTGGCCGGTGGATACGAAGTAAAGGAAATAATCGTATCACTCGGACCGGGTAAGTGTCCCGTGTAAGTCAAAAATTTGACGATGGTGGCCCAATGAGAAAAGTTATCATAGTGGATGAGCGGGCTTCGGAAAAGTACCAGGGCCATGATAAAGCCTAGAAAGATCATCCAGGCGTCAAAGAGGTGGAGACCTTCATAATGAAAGGCAATTTTTCCGAAGTAACCTAGGATCAACCGGGCAATTAGTAGTCCGACGCCCAGACTGGTGACGACCCACATACCGATTCGCAACCAGCCGAGCATTGCAAAAACATACAGCAACATGATTTGGACTAGAATGCCGGTAATCCAAGTTAAATACGGGTTAATCCTGAGCCAACGCATCGTGCTGCTGTAGCCAATCAACGCGAGTGCAAAGAAAATGAGACCAATGAATGCCACGAGAATCCCTCCGATTAATGAATTAGTGAATGCGTTTTAAACCGTGCGGTGTTACTTTAAAGAATCCAGTAATAACGTGCTGGTGGTAAGCCTTCTGAGTAAGCACCGTGAACGTCCGGTGGGTTTCAGGGATGGCGACGTAGTCAAACTTCTGCACGGCCGCCTTGAAAGCTTTGGGGGTCATCATAAAGTTTTCTTGTCCGATGGCTTGGTCAGTGAAGAAGTAGTAGCGGCCCACGTAACCCGCGTAGTAGTCATCGACGTCCACTTTTTCAGGATCAACGATGAGGACCTTAGCGTGGTTTAAATGGGTCCACGGTTTCGCAATCCGGCGCATTTGCAGCGGTAACGTGTTGTGGTTCATTTTATTGGTGAAGTTCGTCCCGGTAATTTCAGAGTACATCATGGTAATGGCAAAGAAACCCACGACTAACGTGGAGACTTGATAGATATTTTTAGTGGCGGCACTTTTAAAGGACTGGGTATCCCGTTTTTGAAAGTTTTGCTCAAATTGCAAGTTATCCAGGACCCGAACGAGTGCCACGGCGCCAATAAATAAGTTGATGATCACGATACTACCCATGTAGCGTTCAAAACCGTCTAAGATGATGGCTTCTGCATAGGGCATTGAAAGGATGTACATCCCAAATAAACTGCCATAGTAGGCAATAAAGACGACGTCTAAAAGGACGGCCATCCCGAACAGATCATTGCGGTGGTGCATCCGCAGGCGCGTGTAAAGCCACGTTCCAATTAAGACCACGTTGATCAGTAAGATGCCCTTGGTCGAAAGTGAGTTGGAACTTAGGATCTGTTCAATAAATTTGTGGGCGATTTTCAGTAATTGTTGGTGCGTCTCACCACCCAGTTGCTTGGAGTACGCTTGCGTACTGATTTCGTGTTTGGAGACTGTAAACGTGTGTTTAACGTGCCAGTTCCACCACAAAAACGGTAGGAGCCCGATGCCAATGGTGCTGACAAATTGTAATGGTACGGCGATGAGTCGCCGATACCAGTGACCACGCCCGTTTGCAATCAAAGTGTACAGGAAATAGCACCCAATCATCACAACAAAGAACGTCGCGGAGTTTTTAACCAGCATTAACGCGCCAATGAAAATGGCGGTGTGCGCACATAGTAACGCCGGCTTTTTCTTGTAGGCGAAGATCCCGATTAGGGCTGCGACCGCAATGATTGGCAACACGTAATCAACCAACAAGTTATTGAGTCGAATGGCGACGTTAAAGACAAACGAGATGGCTAGCGTGAAGCAGAGTGCAAAGCTCATCAGTGCGCGGGAACGGTCCCGGAGACCGGCGAAGATGGCGTACCCGGCTGCCCAGATCAATATGAATTGGGCGACCAGAGCCGTGCCGTCGCTAAAGCCCGTCCAGTGCACAAATTGGGTAATAAAAAGTGCGGTTGCGGGTGGATACGACGTAAATGAAATCAGGTGGTCCGCCGCTCCGGGAAGCCGACCCGTAAACGTCATGAATTTGACCATGACGGCCCAGTGCGAAAAGTTATCGTAGTGGACCAGGGGACTTTTAAGTAACGTTTGGCCCATGGCAATTCCGAGGCCAATCATCCAGAAATCGAAAAGGTGAATCCCTTCGAATTTCAGTCGGCCCTTATGCCAGAAACCTAAAATGAACCAAAATACGACTAAGGCGATCCCTAAATAAGTGGTGATTTGAATCCCTAAGTTCAGCATCCCGGACATCGCAAAAACGTATAGCATTAAAATTTGAACGAGCATCGCGGTAATCCAAGCTAAGTAGGGACTAATACCCAAACGACGCAGGGTACCGTTGTAGCCCAGTAATCCTAAGAGGTAAACAAAAAATCCAATCCAAGCGTTCATCAATGTGCTGACTCCTTCTAAAACCGATTAAAGCGCCGACTCCAGTTCCGTTCGTAAGCGCGGGCCCGGACAATCAAGTTCATATACAATTCATCAAATGGGGTCACCCACGTGTCTTGGACACGGGGCAACGTTTTGTTCGCACCGTCGTAAATGAGTTGCAAGTAGTGGTCCCGGTTTTCGTCAGGTGGGACTTGTACTTGCACACTGTAGATGGTGTTGTTACCACGTTGACTAATGCGGGCAACCTTACCGGATAACTGCACGTCGAACTTACCGTGTGCGACCGTTAATTTAATCGTATCGCCCGTTTTAATCTTATCGACGGGACCATCGGTGGTGGTGAAAGCCACCCCACCTTCGGAAACATCTTCGGTGACCATCTTATGCCATTTTCCGGCGTCATCTTGAACCTTACCTGGCACTTGCCGAATAAACCGTTCGTTTTTACGGTAAACGGGACGCCCAAGGGAGATAAATAGGCACATACTCAGGTTAATAAAGTGCATGAGTAGCCAGAAAGTGATGACACTTCCGACCAGAATTTCAGAACCGTACTTGCCGTAGTTGAATTTAATAATGGCAATCACGGTGATCGTCCATAAAATCAAATAGGGTAGGATATATAACTTGTCCTTGATCGAGTAAGTGACGTTTTTAGAAGTCACCTTGAACTTCTTAGCCTTAATTCCTAAAGTTTCTAGAATGACTGGAATAAATAGGTAGGGGGCAAAGAAAGTTTCTTGGACTTCGCCCCAACGTTCATTACGAATCTTGGCCGTGTCGCCCATCCCGGAAGTATCCCCCATGACGTAGTGCAATAGGAAGTACCCGGGTGCCCACACGACCATTAAAATCCAAAAGTTCGCATTAACGACTTGAATCTTAAAGAGGGCGTAAAGAATGGGCGCAATCATGTAGATCATGCGTCGGAAAAAAGCCCACCAATAGAAGTAGGTATTGATCAAGATAATCCGGTTCATCATGGAAAGGTTGGGGTTGGTGAAGATGTGCAGGTTACGACAACTTTGCATCACACCGCGGGCCCAACGCGTTCGTTGTTTAATGACCCCCTTCATATCAATGGGGGTCATCCCACTGGATTGAGGAACTTTCGTGGCCAAGCTAATATAGCCGGCCATATTCAACATGGTGCCCAGTTCAAAGTCTTCGGTGATCGTATCGGTCGGGAAACCACCGACTTCGTCCACCGCTTTACGCGAGAAGACGGTGTTGGACCCGGTGGTAAAGAGCGCCCGTTTATTTCCCCCGTTTAAAACGTTTATGTCTCGAGAAAAGAAGTCCTGTTCGTTGGGGATGATCTTTTCTGAGAAGAGGTTAAATTGGAAAATATCGGCGTTGTAAAAACTTTGGGGTGTTTGGACAAAGCCCAGTGGTTCAGTGTGATCAGGATCATCGATTAATTGTTGCGCGTTTTGGGTAAACAGCGGTACGGTATTGCGAAGAAACCCCGAAAAGGGAATCATGTCGGTATCGAAGATGACAAACAGTGGTGAATCAAGCTTAGCCAGGGTGTTATTGATGTTCCCGGATTTAGCCTGCTTGTTGCCTTCCATGCCGGAATAGCCGACGTGATAATGCTTGGCTAACGCCTGAACTTCTGGTCGGTTGCCATCGTCCGCAATGACCACGTGGACTTTACTTTTATCCGGGTAGTCGATGTAGGTCGCTGCGTTCACCGTTTTGCGCAATAATTCAACTTCTTCGTTATGGGTCACGATAATAATGTCGACGTCTGGCAGTGGTTGGGTCGTGCTGTAGTCTGGCATTTCCAGGTGCCACTTTTTCTTCGTTGAAAGCATCCGGAAGAAAATCAAAATAAAGCCGGTGGTGTTCGACAGAATTTCACTGATGACTAATAACAAGGCAAAAATCAGAATAAAGATGTTTGCGTGCCAGGGAATCGTGAAGAAAATCCGCCATAACAAATAAATCACTGACAAAAGAATCGCTAGAAAATAAAGGACCCGGCGACGGTTAGACATGTTGAGGACCTTCCTTAAAAATAACGTCACGTTGAATCTGGTAGCTAATAATGAAGAGGATGAAGTCGACGATCATTTTAGCTAGGGTCGGAATCAACTGGCCATTGGTGGCTGGTAACAGCGTTGTGAGTAGGTCGGTAAAGAACCCGGAGGCTAACATTTGCACGACAAATAGACACCCGTACTTAATTAACGTTTGGCTGCCGGCGTGATTGAAAACGACGCGATGGTTAATCGAGTAGTTTGCCAGCGAGGAAGCCACGCGTGACACGATGGTGGCCATTAAGATGCTGTTCAACACGTGGTTACCGAGAACAAAAAGGACAAGGTAAAAGAGGCTAATATCGATTAGGAAGGAGATTAGCCCGCTAGCTGCAAATTTTAAAAATCGTGAATAGATGGCGATGGAATCGCGAATAACCCGAAAATGCGAAGAGGCGTTACCGGCCAAATAGATTGTGGGAATCGGTTGTTCAACGATTTTGACCTGGTGTTTTTTAGCTTGAAGCAACATATCAAATTCGAATTCAAACCGGTCACCGGGGAAGTTGATCAGTTCTGCCATGTACGTGACCGGAATCACTCGTAACCCCGTTTGGGTGTCAGAAATGTTTTGGCGGGTTAATAGCCGCACCAAGGCCCGGGTCAGTAAATTCCCGAACTGACTGCGGAAGGGGATGTCATTGGTAAAATGACGCACCCCGATGACGAGCCGCTGCGGATTGTGTGCAAATTTCGTTAAGCAACTCTGGAGTGCGTCAGCGGTATGCTGCCCGTCGGAATCCATGGTGGCAACGCCGTCGATGGTCGGAAAGTGCGCTTGGACGTAGGCAAAGCCGGTTTTTAAGGCCGCCCCCTTACCACGGTTGTGCGGATGATGGCGGATAATCAGGTCAGGATAACTGTGATGTAGTTGTTGAAAAATTGGTTGGTGTTCAGTATCACTGCCATCATCCACAATGATGATTTTTTTAATGATGTTTTTTAATGTCGTGGTTGTTGTGATGTTGTTAATCAGCTCAATTAACTTATTATCTGGGTTAAGAGCTGGAATGATGACGCCGATGCTTATCATAATGTTTCCCCGGTTTCTTTCTATATAATTAGTAGAAGTAATCTCCTATAATTTCTTGTGCTGTATACTATAAGAAAAGGTTCACTAGGAACTATATTATACTATTAATTAAGACCAGTGGTAACTAGTTGGGAAAATAGTTTAAATAAATTGACGCAAAGGCTGGAATGGTAGTGCTTATAGGGTGTGATGACATTTTGTCATGATGGGTGCCCCCCTTTTTAGTTAGGTAGTTGCATAACTAAATTAATGCCGATGATGGTGGTTAATGGTTATCTGGAGGGATTTCGAAAATCAGAATTGTAAGATGGAAATCATAAAATTAGGTACGGATGAAAGTAAGTCTGGTTATTTAGGTGTCTTTTCACGCTTGCCCCTAGTCAAAGTAAGCGGTTTTGTGTAAAATAGGTAGGTAGAAATTAGGAGGGATAACGTGGTTTTAGGTGCGATGAGCGGTTGGACTTACATCAACATTGTGTTAGTTATTATAATCGCGGCTTATTTTATTTATGAGCTGTACAGTTACATTCGGCGGCGACAAGTTTCCACGATGCTGGAAGAGGAAGACTTTCAAGCAGGAATGCGGAAAGCGCAAGTGGTTGATTTACGTGAAAAGAAGGAATTCGATGCGGGTCATATTTTAGGGGCTCGGAATATTCCCTTCAATACGTTAAAAGTCCGGATGAATGAACTTCGTCCGGACATGCCAGTCTACGTTTATGATCAAACTCACACGTTGAGCACGCGGGCCGTAGTGACCTTGCATAAAAATGGGTTTAAAGAATTATACATTCTAAAACCCGGCTATGCGCGTTGGGAAGGTAAGACAAAAAAAGCGAAGTATTAAAAAATGGCGGCTGGAACAAAAATTAGTTTTTGTTCGTGCCACCATTTTTTATTTGATTAGCCGTTATGTGCTGAACGACTCTTACGCATTGCCTTTTTACGGCTTTCTTCAAACTTGTTTTCTTGGTCTTCGATTGGATCAACAACTTGTTTCTTGAAAGATAAAACGGAACCAATCACGGCACCAGCCGTTGCAACGACTCCGAATAAGAAGCCACGTGTAAATGATTTCATAGTTTGAACCTCCTAGCTGTTATTAGTTTTATTATGCTTGTTTTGGCTTGAGATATCAATGATTTAAAGCCTAAATTTCGAAAAGTGGGGTGGGAAAATGTTAACGCAAATTATTGCTCACCGGGGCAGTAAGGGAACGCGCCCGGAAAATACCTTATTGGCCTTTCAGGCCGCATTAGATGACGGCGCCGATGGCATTGAGACCGACGTTCATTTGTCAAAGGATGGTCACCTGATCATCATGCACGACGAGACGGTCGATCGGACGACGGACGGAACGGGGCGCATTATGGACCTCACATTAGCTGAATTAAAACAGCTAGATGCAGGGCGTTCATTTGACCCCTTATACGCGGGAGCAAGCGTGCCCACGTTAGACGAAGTGGTTCAACTATTAATTCAACAAAACTTTACTGGGATTTTTAACCTGGAACTAAAGACTAATCGGATTCACTACGATGGGATTGAAGCGCTGGTCGCTGACTATTTTAACCACCACGAGGTGCCGTTTAAACTTGTTTATTCCAGCTTTTACGGCAAGTCGATTGAACGGTTGCACGCCTTGCAGCCAGACGTTGAGTTTGACAGTTTATTTCAGGCCAAACAGCAAACGGCTAAGCGGCTACATGCCGAACACGTCGTCTTAGGGTATCATCCTGATATCCGTTGGGTTCGGTTGCACTGGCTACTCTTGCCCAAGGTGCAATTACGGCCGTGGACGGTGAATAAGGAACGCGACATGCGATTTTGCTATCGGCACCGATTTGCCGGCGTCATTACGGACTATCCCGGATTGGCGCATCGCATTCGGGTCAAGGTACAGGGAGGGTAAATTTTGAAAGCCAAAAAGGTACTATTAATTGCGGGTCCGACGGCGGTTGGTAAGACGGCCCTGTCGCTCGCGTTGGCTAAACAACTTAATGGTGAGATTATTTCTGGAGATTCGATGCAAGTTTATCGGCATTTAGATATTGGGACCGCCAAGATCATGCCCGCTGAACGAGCTGGGATTCCCCATTATTTAATTGATATTAAAGACGTACAACAGCGTTTTACGGTAGCGGAATTTGTGACCCGGGCGACGGTCCTGATTAACGAGATCACGTCACACGGAAAATTGCCCATTATTGTTGGTGGGACCGGGTTTTATTTGCAGTCGTTACTGGCCGGATTTCAATTTGGCCCAACGGATGCGGATCCCGACCTCGCTTACCGGCAAAAATGGCTGGACTTAGCTGCGGAACGGGGCAACCAAGTTGTTTGGGATGCCCTCCAGCAGCAGGACCCCGCAGCGGCGGCCCAAATTGCCCCTGCTAACGTGATTCGCGTCGTCCGGGCACTGGAGTACCAGCATACGAGTGGTGAACGCTTCTCAGCACAGGCGGACCACGCGACGAACCAGTTAGACGCGTACACGCTGTGTTTAACGGCGGAACGGCAACTCCTGTATGACCGGATCAATCAACGGGTTGACCTGATGATGACGGCGGGCCTCGTTGACGAAGCCCGGTGGTTATATGAACAGGGTGGTGCCGACTTACCTGCAGGGAAAGGGATTGGTTATCACGAACTATTCCCATATTTCGATGGCCAACGAACACTTGCAGACGCCACGGCGTCAATTAAGCAAGATTCACGGCGTTACGCCAAACGGCAGCTAACATGGTTCCGTAATAAGATGACAGTTGACTGGGTCAACTTATTGGAACACCCAGATCAACGGGCTGAAATTGACCGGCGAATCGCTAGTTGGTTAAGCTAAAATATAAATTGGTCTACCTAATTATAACGATGTGATATTTTCTTACATGATTTATTGACAATCAGTTATTAGATTGCTAATATTAAGTCTGTATTAAAGAGGAGGGTCGTTATGAAGGAAAAGGAATTACGTCGTTCGTTGGCAGTCTTGCCAATTGGTACGGTTATGAAGCTGACTGATTTATCAGCGCGTCAAATTCGCTATTATGAAGAACAGGGGCTCATCGTTCCTGATCGGAATGCGGGTAATCGCCGAATGTTCTCGTTAAATGACGTGGACCGGTTATTAGAAATTAAAGATTACTTGGCGGATGGAATCAACATGGCTGGTATCAAGGAAATCTACGAGATGCAACGCCAGCGGGCCAAGCAAAAAGAAGCAGATTTGACTCGGCCGTTAACGGACAATGATGTACGCCGAATCTTGCATGACGAGTTCCTGAATCTGGGAGGATTGGAGTCCAAGCAGGGCCCTAACTACCCCACGCATTAATGCGTCTGTATCCATTAGTCAATCAATTTAAGGAGCGATTTTCATGGCAAAACAGCAGTACACCAAGGATGATATTCGTCGCATCGTCAAGGAAGAAAACGTTAACTTTTTGCGTTTAATGTTCACCGACTTGTTTGGGACCATCAAAAACGTAGAAGTGCCAGTTTCACAACTGGATAAATTACTCGACAACAAGTTGATGTTTGATGGTTCTTCCATCGATGGCTTTGTTCGAATCGAAGAAAGTGACATGTACTTGTACCCAGACTTATCAACTTGGTTGATCATGCCTTGGAACACGGAACATGGCAAAATTGCGCGGTTGATTTGTGAAGTCTACACGACTGACAAGAAGCCATTCGCTGGGGACCCACGGAACAACTTGATCCGGGTCTTAAACGACATGCGCGATGCTGGTTACACGGCCTTTAACGTCGGAACTGAACCAGAATTTTTCCTCTTTAAGATGAACGACAAGGGCGAACCAACCACTGAGTTAAACGACAAGGGGAGTTACTTCGACTTGTCACCAATGGACTTAGGTGAAAACTGCCGGCGTGACATTGCGCTTGAACTCGAACGCTTAGGCTTCAACGTTGAAGCCAGTCACCATGAAGTTGCGCCTGGTCAACATGAAATCGACTTCAAGTATGCGGACGCCTTATCCGCTGCTGACCACATTCAAACCTTTAAATTGGTTGTGAAGACGATTGCGCGTAAGTATAACTTATGGGCAACCTTCATGCCAAAGCCTTTAAACGGCGTCAACGGTTCTGGGATGCACGTTAACATGTCCTTGTTCCATGACAAGGGAAACGCGTTCTACGATCCTGAAGAAAAAGACGAATTACAATTATCATCAGATGCTTACCACTTCTTAGGCGGCTTGATGAAACACGCACGCAGTTACACCGCCGTTACCAACCCAACGGTTAACTCGTACAAGCGGTTAGTGCCAGGTTACGAAGCACCCGTTTACGTGGCATGGTCCGCATCTAACCGGTCACCGATGATCCGGATTCCAAGTGCCCGTGGTTTATCCACCCGTTTGGAATTACGGAGTGTGGATGCTTCAACGAACCCATACTTGGCCTTTGCTGCCGTTCTGGAAGCTGGTCTTGATGGGATTAAGAATGGCATCGAACCACCAAAGAGTGTGGACCGTAATATCTACGTGATGGATGAAGACGAACGTCATAAAGCGGGTATCGCGGACTTACCATCAACGTTACACAACGCGTTGAAGGAATTCCAGACCGACCCAATTATGAAGAAGGCCTTGGGACCTCATATTTACCAAAGTTTCTTGGAAGCTAAACGACTTGAATGGGCTTCATACCGTCAACAAGTTAGTGAATGGGAACGCGATCAGTACATGGAATTGTACTAATCACCTTAAATGATAGAAGAAATGACGGTTAGGATGCCTATTTGGGCTTCCTAACCGGTTTTTTGTTATAATTTTGGAAAATCGACGGCGTTAACCTTTATTATTGCTAGGATTTTCGGTAACATTAGTATCAGCAGTGCAATTCAGCAATAAGCAAAGATTGAAATTGATTGCAAGGAGATTATTATGGAAAAACAAAATCAGCCTGATCTTGAAAAACAAGATCAACCAACGCGTGCGCTAACGAATCGCCTTCAACAAAAGTTGGATTACGTGACTGCGTTGCGCCAAGCAATAACGGCTGGTGACGACCGGTTGATCTACGAATTGATCGATGGTGACCACTATCACCAAGCCTTGTTAAATGAGGAACCGGATCCAACCCGTAACACCCAAGTGGATTTAATTACGGACGTCCATCCGGCAATCAGTCATTATTTGAGTACCAAATTGATTGATTATTTGGCTCATGAATATCCGTTCTTTTACTATGAAGAGACCCAGTTAGGTGAATTTCAAATTTACTTTGGTAACTGGTGGGATCGTCGCCGGTTTGGCAAATTAAACGTTTTAAACGTGGCGTTTGAATTCAGTAGCGAAGAATATAATAAACTACAAAAAACATTTGAGTTGGCAAGTGCGCACAAGCGTTTCAATACCGACCAAATTCAAAAAATCTCAGCCGGGAGCGATCAGTTACAAAAATTGATTGATGCCCAAACTGACCGTGACGAACAAAAAGAGACGTTGCGTAAGCAGCTGAAAGAAAACGGCCAACGGAATTCGTTGTTTGATTCTGGCCGGATTAAGGACGAACGGCAAAAGATCATTGACCAGTTAACCAAACTCGCTGACGAGGACGAACAAGCGAACAACGCCCACGCCACGATGAAGGATAACGAAGCGAAGATTTTGACGTTGTCCAAGGAAGATACGATTTTGGCTTACGAAAAACAAGCCATTGAAAACGCCTTTAAGAGCTTCGAGAATTTTAATGAGCGTAACCGTAGCCTATACGTTGACTACTTGACTACGCTGATTGGGAAGGCGCAGGTAGCAGAGGATGGCGAATAACGAAAAGCACGTTGATTCCGCAACGCTAAGTACCCATGGCAAACTGACCATGTTTAACGAAGGCCTAAAGAGTGGCCTGGCTAACGGGGAAAAGTTCACGGCGTTGATGGATCAGTTAATTGAGACCACGGACGGTGAAGTTTTACTGACGGCTGCTCAGAAACTGGCTGGCTTTAAGCTGGATTCGGCCTACGTCACTTTCCCGCACCAGTACCAAAATGCGGACTACTACTTGATCTTTATGAGTCGGTTGCTCGGGATGCACCACGATGAAAAGCCAATCTTAAATTCACAACGTCAAAGCGAATCGTTATACCACGTCTACGAAGACTTGACTGACGATTACACGTTCTTGTATCAAGTTGTCAACAACGCTAACGGTGGCGCTTATTACCGCGAACAGACGACGGGTGAGAATTTATTTTACATTCACCTTGAACGGCGGCTCTTGCGGTTTAACAGTGAAGCCTTTACCAATTTATTTATTAATAAATTGTTGCTGAAGGGGACCGGTGTTGACCAGATCAACGCGGTGCTTGCAACTTTGATCAAGTTTGGCCACTGTCTTCGCGATGACTTTGGATTTAACGTGGACTTCAACATCTTAGACGTCGATAACGCGGCGAAGTACGAATTGCGCGCGGGTAACCTTGATGGTGCAATAGTGGATAAGCTGTTTGTTTCTTCGGCGCAACACGATTACATGTTGCGTAATTCCAAGCATGGTCACGGGGCACAAATTGAACTGCGGGCTGGATTGCTTGTTGATATTTTTGATAGCGCGACCGGTGGAAGCCCTAAGTGGGTCTTGACGGTTCACGATCCGAAGCAAGCGGTTTCCTGGTTCGATGTCTTGTTACACTTTGACTTTATGCGTGACTGGTACTTGGACAATATCGAATCCCTGGAAATAAAAGCGGATCCATTAGTATTTGCTTAACGACGGAGGGCTTGAATGTTAGATTTAACGACTTTATTACAACAATCCATTCGCTTGGATCGTGACATCACGATGCGGCAAAAGATTCACTGGAAGCCGGCGGACCGGCTGCAAAACGCCATGGTCTCACTGGACGTTGAATTGGCTGAAATGGCGAATACTTCCGAGTGGTTCAAGGTTTGGAAGATTCACAAGGGCAAAGCGGACGAAGGAAAGACGGAACGGGAAACGTTACTGAACGAGTACGTGGACGCAATGGATTTTTTCTTCTTAGTCGCGGCCATTCAGCAGTGGACCCATCTGGTGCCGATTACAGCGGATGATTTGGATAAGATTAGCAATAAACCGGTCACTGACTTGAATAAGCAGTATTTGGCGATCAAGCACCTCTTATACGACGCTTACTTCAACCACAGGCAAGTTAGCTATAAACACGCGTGGCACGTTTTCTTAAAGATTGGACTCGTCGAATTTGGGTTTAGTCAAGATGAGATTCAGGCGGCGTTTACCGCGAAGAATCAAGTCAATGAACAGCGACAAGCGGACCACTATTAAATATAAAAACACTCGTAATGACTTTCTTTACACCTGACACATTTGATTGTGTCAGGAAGGAGAGTCGGTTACGAGTGTTTTTATTTACAAAGTAATTTATTTTTAATGAGTGGCAACGGCACATTTAGACCTAGTCACTGATTAATTCGGCGTCGTTATCAGGATCGTTAGCGACCAGTTCGTTGACTTGGTCAATTAGTGGTTGGCGTTGGTCTAAGTCGTCGTCGCACTCGAAGAAGGCGCCGAGTTCTTCGGCTAAGGTCTCTTTGCCAGCATCCATGTAACGGTAGTCATAACTGTTGATGGTATAGTGCTGGTGGTCGGGCATGCGCACGATCACGCAACCAGTCGCAGATTTACCCTTAGTTGCTTTATCCGTAAATTCAACGGATAAAATGTACGGTGCATCGGTGCTGCGGTCCTTGATGGCATGCGCAATGTTGCCAGTAATTTGTTCTAGTTTCATGGTTTCACCTCAACGTTCATTATACCAGTCTGTAGGCGCTTTTAGCCACGTTTGATTCGTTCCCAAACGACGTATAGGAGGGTGGCAATCGTGACAACAACGGCGAGAATGGTTGCGGCAGAACTGTGTGCGAAGCGGGCGTACGAGTCAATAATAATCATTAAAATTAAAAGAATCAAAAGTCGGTTATGTTTAAACATAGAAATCTCTCCCTTACCTGCTAATAGTCTGCCTGATTTGTTAGGGGGATGCAAGTTATTTTTAGGCGAGGATGAACTTTTTTTAAAAACTTAGCGGAGTCGAAAAAAAGTCATTGTCAGGTATTCGTGCATCCTGACAATGACTTTTGAGGTTTTAGTCTTTAACGATCCGGCCGTTACTCTTGATCTTTTTAGTTAGTTTAGCTGGATTCTTTTTAAGTTGGCGTTTTAAATACTTATAGCCATGCTTTTTGTAAGATTTGTAGCTGTCTAAAGCAAGCTTATGGCCTTTTTGGTAAACGACGGAGTCAAATTTACCTCCAAGAACCATCCCGCGTTTCTGTGTATGACCGACTAGGCGGTAGGTATGACCCTTAAGCTTTTTGTACTTAAGTTTAGTGCTCTTCTCTTGTGACATGTTTGAGTATTGTTGGATGAAGGACTTGCTAGTCACTTTGTAGACGTAGCCAAAGCCTTCAGCGGCTGAAGTCCGTTTGCCTTGATAGGTGCCACGGATGACCTTAGGTGTACCTTTGTGCCATTTTGCTGCGCTGGCGTTAGTAGGTACGGTCGCCACGCCCGTGGTAAGGACTGCGGCTAAGACTAATACTTTAAACCCCGTTTGTTTATTCATAAAAAATGCTCCCCGTATAATGCTTTTTAGTTGAAACTTATTTAAGCATAGCTTTAGCCCCTGAGAAATACAATAGATAGTTGCCGGTAGTCATGAAAATTAGTGACGGATGGAAACTAAATATAAGTTGGATGGTGGCCGCAGCTTGGGCTTCAAATGTTGTAAGTGTTAAACTAGCCCTCGCTTAACAACGCGGATTTCTGTATAGTTAGGGTTTGGAGGTATGAATACATGAATGCATTTTTAGATTTTATTAATTTTGAATACACTAGGGAAGAATTAGTCGAACGGGTTCAAGAATATTTAACGTACAGTGTTGAAGCTGATAAGTTACTGAATGGGAAGGGTCCCAGGAGTGCGGTCAAGTACATTCGGCCGATTCGGCAACAGATCGATAATGAGTTTAGTAATTATGCGCGTGAGAATATGCAAAAGATGATTCGTAAGAATAAGGATGCTGACAGTTACTATGGTTGGCTAAAAGAAGTCTCAACGAATACAATTGGTCCTGTAACGTCCAAAAACATTGATTCATATTTGGATGATATGAATGACTATGCACGACGTTACTTTCCAGAAATAAAATAAATGAGGCGAATGCTTTGCAACAAGTAAAAACAATCATTATTACTGGTGCAACTAGTGGCATCGGTAAAGCAACGGCATTACTCGCAGCCAGTCACGGTCATCAAGTTGTTTTGGCCGCGCGTAAAGAAGCGAATTTACAAGCTACGGCTGAAACAATTCAGCAGGCGGGTGGTCAGGCAATTTATAAGGTAACCGATGTTAGTAACAAGGCTGAGGTTCAAGCTTTGATCGATTTTGCGTTAGCGCAGTATGGCCGAATTGATGTTTTAGACTTAAATGCGGGCGTGATGAGCTTTGCACCGATGAATGAAGTGCGAGTTGATGAATGGGAAAAGATGATCGACATCAACGTTAAGGGCGTTTTATACGGGCTAGTGGCTGTCATTCCAGTGATGGAAAAGCAACAGGGTGGTCAAATTATTGCGACCGATTCGACGGCGGGTCATCAAGTAGGCCAAAATAATACGGTTTACGCCAGTACAAAGTTTAGCGTCCGGGCAATTATGGACGGGGTCCGCGCGGAGGAAGCAAAAGCGCATATTAGAACGATGATAGTGTCTCCGGCGTTTGTGAAGACGGGCTTTTTTGAAGATCAAAGAAACGCAAACTTGGAACGCGTCCCGAAATTGCGTCCTGAAGATATTGCGGCGTCCGTTCTTTTCGCCATTGAGCAGCCGGATAATGTTGATATCAATGAGATCGTTTTGCGGCCAAACTTATAGGGTAGGTAAATACGTTGTATGATATATTATGAAAAGCATTAATTTTAATGCACTCAGCCCAAATGGTGAGTGCTGTTTTTGTTTCTAATGTGACGTAAATATGTTTGTCTATTTGGTATAGTCTTAAAAGACAATTCAAGATTGATATTCAGAAAGACGTCAGAAATGACTTTGATATTGGTAAGGGTCAAGAGTATTTCTCCAAACTAATTCTTGTCTAATGGTGGAGATTTTAACCAGACAATGCAGTGTTTATTGGTAACCAAAGGAATAAAAATATAGTTTTGCCGATAAACGAATCGTGTTTCAGCAATTTTTACTTGGTTAAGTTTTTCAAGGATTGTCGCTCATTTGATGGTTATTGTTCCGTCTATGCTGAGAGATTTTAAGTATATGTTAATGGAGTGGTGATGTATGTGTGATGAATAAAAGAAGTCTATCTGACCAGGATTTATAGGATTAGCTTTTCATTCTGTGTTCGTGTGTACATTAGTAGATATAAAGTTGAAGTTCGAAGGAAATTCTAACAAATGTGTATACTTTTATAAGGAAGATGAAGAAAGTGTTTGATAATATTAGAATATATAAAAAAAGCTATAGTCTGCTACTTTATTTGTTAAGTTTGATTTTCTGTGCGTATACCCTCGAAAGGTTAGCTAATAAGTTGGAGGAACAGGTGCAAGTACACAAATTAGTTTCAGATGAGTACGAGTATTTAGTAATGGGCGTAGCTACTACTATAGTATTTGTAATTATTTTGATAATTCTATGGATGAATGCATTGCACAATACAGATCTTAGCAGTATTCTTGTAACTGTTTTTTTTGCTATTATATCGGTAGTAATGTGCTCCTATGTCAATAAATGGCACATCTTTTTCTAAACACTCGTTCTAATTCTGT
>CALFSK010000055.1 GCA_937916845.1 uncultured Lactobacillus sp.
AAGGGCGTTATGGCTTCAATTTAGCTGGTGGTATTCTTAACTAGCACAAGAGGTAAACTAATATATATAGTTTATCATTTTGCTTATTACTTTCTATGCGTTTTGTTCAATTAACTTGCGAAAAGCTTTAGCGGCGTCTTTTGCTTCACTGTCAGTATTAAGAAGGATATTTTTGTAATTTAAACTTTTTAAAAGCCAATAAAGCGGTTTTATAAGCTGCACCCCATGAACCTGTACCACCTTTTAAAAGAGTATATGTGTCGTTCTGTAGTGAATCAAGGTCATCATCAAAACGATTACTTAGGTAAGAATTAAAGCGAACGGAGCTTTCATTACCGGTGTAATAAGTTTTAATAATTTTGGATATAGTTTGGTTGTTTTGCGAATGGATTGTACTGTAAACGTTAAGTGCATCCAAATCGTCAACCAAATCTTCCCTTCCAAATTGCCCTTTATTACCTACATATGCAGTAATTGATTCATAAAAAGAGCCGTATTTTTTCTGGTTAAGATGAGCATCTTCTATACTTGTTAAAAGATCTCCACACCAGCCCCCAAGGTCCTGAATTCCTGAGGCTGACTGTGGTTCTCCCCAAAATAAAAGTGCGTTTAAAGAAGCCATCATGTGTGGTAAGCCAATTTTTATGCCAGTAGTACTATCATAAAGAGTTTCGAAGTCACTTTCTTTTGAAACATGTAATGCTGAGTTTGCGAATGCTAACCAGCTAGTATTTAATCCACCGGCCAAGGGTGCCCAACTTGGTGAAGAATAGGAAAATTGTCTATAAAATTGGGTAACAAGTTGTTCAGCAGGTGTTGAAGAGCTTTCACCGCTGATATAACTATATGCCTGGTCTTCTACTTGTTGCAGTTGGGTAAAGAAAGCAGCGTTAGGATTTATATTAACTTTGGTAACTTTAGAAACTCCGTTATCTTTACCAGAGACAGCAACTTGATCCATATCAATCCCTGTTGAAGCTCCAGTAAATTCATTGAATTGATCAAAGCTCCAATTTTCAGGCATTTTGAACCCTAAATTTCCGCTCCATCCAGAAGACATATCAGCAACAAAACTATACTTAACTAAGTGGTTTACATGCAAGCACGCATTGCGTGTTCCATAAATACCTGCTTTATATTCAGTTGATCCTATAATACCAGTAATACCCTCGAAATAGGGGACAACCGTACTACTCATGTTTCCATCTTGAATATCAACATCAACGGCAAAATAGATAACTGTCCCACTTGGTAGGCCAAGCTGACGTGCAGTATTAACGGCAATAGAAGCGTCTGCGAAACCTTGCTTGCTATTAAAATAACTTTCTTCATAACCTCCATCTTCGTAAATCGGAAAAATCTTAAGGTTAGCATCTAATAGCAGTTTAACTTCAGTGTTAGTCAAATTTTTATCTCGTTTATCAGCACCAGTCCCGACGCTTCCTGTCAAATAACGGCCGATAATGTTATAGCCAGCTGCTTTCAGTGATTTAGCCGTAGCAGCTGATGTGATTTGAGTAGCCATGTCGACACCATCTGAAGATCGGTTAGTGTTACCATTACTAGTTAATAAGCCTTTGATCACAGTTAGGTCAGCAGTTGAAGTATAAGGAGGCAACTTCATGAATTTTCTAAAGGAAACTATACCGTCGGCAACATTTTGTGTAAATTGGCCATTGAAGGCGCCTGAATAGAAACCATTAACGTAAAGACCATATTGAATAATTTTAACGATTGCCCCAGTTGCGCCAGAATTAACAGTTGGTGTTTTATTGATCGTACCAGGACCATAATAACCATTAGCAGTTCCAGTATCCATACCTTCCACTGACTGCAAAGCATAAATCAAAGCAGTGTTCGTATCCCTTTGATAAATTCCATCACATGGTAAAATACCAGTGTAAGCTTGATAATCATGATTAAGCTGTTGTTGCATTGAACGGATTTTAGCGTCCCCACCAGGAACTAAAACAAACGCGCTCATTGTCAACAAGGCTTTCATAATATCCGAGTTTACATTGGCGCTGGTGTCTTTGATACCGGCGTCTTTTTTTAATTCAACGACAGCAGCAGCCGTGTTAGTAGTAAATTCTCCGGTAAAGTCTTCAGGGTTGATACCCTTACACCAAAAGCCACCTTGGATTATTTTAACAACATTGTGCTTAAAGCCAGTTTTAACTTTATTAGCAAATTGAGTATCCCATTTAGCGGCAGTTGAAGGGCCAAAATTATCAACTAGATCTGTGATACCTAATTCGTGTTGCAGGGCTCTAGTTAACCCATAAACTGTGTTCCAACCAGTATTACCGTCCTCGGGTACTTTACCAAAGCCAGAAACTTTACCGTAAGTTTTGTTGAGCCAGACTTGTGTTTCTTTTACCATTTCATCCATACATAAATCGTCCTTTCTGTGTTGTTTAGCAACCATAAGCGCCTACAACGAACAAGCTATCAAATGAGTAAGCAGTTTCTGATTCAACCTCCTTAAAAATTATTTGCTTAATGTTCGAACACACGTTCGAGTAGACGGCTTAATTTTAGCACAGAAAAACAAGAAAACAAATTTTTGTCGGATTATTTTCGAACAAAAAAGATCTTCCAGGAAAATGGGAAGATCAAGTAAGCTATATATTTTTAAGGGCCCATTTTTAACAAATCGCCCCTCGAAAACATTGAAAGAATAACCCCTAATATCTATAATATAGATGTTGGGGGTTATTTGTTTTAATACTAAATAAATAACTTCTTCTATTTGTCATCAATACTAAACAATAATTTGTACAAAGTGATTATTTCTTCTAGTTCTTCACGCGATACATGATCGACAATAGTTTCATCAGTGACATGTCTTGCCCGTAAATCTAAGGCTATGGTTTGATCTAATAATACTTTTCCATATACTGTTTGACTACTAGTTAGTCGATGATACATTGGAAAATTACGCTTGGTACTGCTAATTGGAGCCACAATCGTCATGTTACTTGTCTGACAGACTAGATCATTGCTTAGCGCAATGGCTGGTCGCTTATTCATCTGTTCATGACCACGGCTTGGATTAAAGTTAACATAAAATATATCACCTTGGCTTACCATTGAAGTTCATTGCCTTCTGACTTTCCCCAATCAAGCTCGTGATCCCTTTTCCCGTCATCTTTCCAATCCTTAAATAGTTCGTGAATATTGGTTGGGTTCTTTTTTATTGGTGTTAAAACAATTGATCCATTTTCAATGGTTATTGTCATATCTTGGTTATCATCTAATTTCAGTTGTTTAATAATTTGGCTAGGAATTCTAGCAGCTTTCGAGTTTCCCCACTTTGCTAAGCGTGTTTGTTCTTTAATAAGTTCCATATTTTCCCCTCCTAAATTATTATTACAAGTTAAGTATATCCCGTGTAGATACACAATGCAAATATTCTTACTGGAGGTCATTTACATGCAACAAGTTGTCTTACCCATCAAAGATTCAAACGTTCTTAAAGAGGTTCAAGATACGTTACTCAATAACTTTAAAGCTGGCCGACGTAACTATACGATTTTTCAAGTTGGTAAAGCGACGCTACTGCGAGTGAGTGACGTTATGGGCTTAAAACAGGCCGATATTTTTAATCCGGACGGTTCTATTAAACAAAATGCGTTTATTCATGATCGAAAAACTGGTAAGCCTAATACCTTGTACCTTAAACCAGTTCAAACAGAACTCTTATTGTATCGTCAATGGCTGCTTGATCATAAACTAGCATCTGAATGGCTCTTTCCTTCCATTCAACACCCCGAGCGACATATCACGGAAAAACAGTTCTACAAAATTATGAGTAGGGTTGGCGATCTGTTAGGAATTAATTATCTAGGTACTCATACGATGCGCAAAACTGGGGCTTATCGTGTTTACACGCAATCAAATTACAATATTGGCCTAGTCATGCACTTACTAAATCACTCAAGTGAATCAATGACTTTAGCTTATTTGGGCTTGGATCAAGCAAGTACAGAAAACATGTTGAACCAAATTGATTTTGGGTAAATTGGTTTGATTTTGTTGTCGCCAACGGCGACTTCTGATACAGGATTTTAATGGGCCTAGCACAACATAGAATAAATTCTATGTGTAAGTGCGCATTGACCTCGTTTTACTCGGTCTGCTGATAACCATGAAATCAGTTTTTGCCGTTGTTGAATTGACTGTATTTTTAATTCAATTTATGTTGGTAGATTGTAAAATTAATCCGAACGCTGTTCGGACAAAAAAGATCAGCTTCCTTTAAAATGGTGTTTACCACAAACCCATCTTTTAGGAGCTGATCTTTTGTCTAGTATAACCTATTCCGAACGAATTAAAATCGAAACCTTTTGTGAACTAGGGCTGTCCAATATCCAAATGGGCGTTCGGATTAATTTTACAATCTACCATAAGTGAAAGTTTTTTCATAACATTCGTCTCCCTAAAAGGTTTTTAAAAGCAATAAAAAACAAACTTGGTATTGAAATGGCGATAAGGAGTCCGCTAACAAAAAAACTAATTATTAAATTAAGCCAGTCATTTTGATAATCACTGCGGGCTTGTAAATCTATTCGGTTGCTAACTGGATTAGTTGAATCATGGTACAAATCAGACAGTTTTTTTGTGGCCTTATCTTCCATATGAATTGACCGTGATTGCAGAGACTTCATATGGAAATTGATTTTTTTAATACTGGGCACCGTCTCTAACAGTAATGGGTATGCGATCAGAAAGGAAATAGTCCAATAGACGTTAACAATACTCCATTTTAGAGGCATACTGCCATCTGGATTAGCCGTCATAAAGTAAAATACTATTATGAAAAATACTAGTCCATGCAAGTAGTCAGAACAGATTCTTTTTAGTAATTTCATTGAGTATTCTCCTAAACTGGTTAGTCGATTGCTTTTTATCATAATCTTTTTTTAATCATAATCAAATAATACTCATTTTCGATAAAAATATCTCAATTTTACTTTTACTGATGATCAATAGCTATAAGACAATTGTTAATCAGTAAAGGAATAGTAAGGACTAGTTCTGATGCTAGCCGTTGTTAACTCTGCCTGAGGGCGTGCCCGAAGTCTTCCTAACCGTGGGCTTGATTTTGACCTTAGCAACGACCCACGGGAGGCGCAGTTAGATGTGAGCGTGGGATTCGCTCACTCCTTTTTGAGTGAGGGGGGATTGGGGACGACGTTACGTCCCCTAACCGTACCTCAAGTGCAATTTTTTTCTCGCGCGCGCGTTAATATAATACTTTGAATACATACTTTTAAATACTTTAGGGGAGACAGAAATCCAGTTATATCAAGGGGTACAGCGCCGATAAAACTAAAAAACTACGTTAAAAAACTAAAAAACCACGTCTGAATACTCACGATTTTAAAAAACTTGTTTGTTTTAGTTTTATGATATATGATGCTTTTTAAAAAAGTGAGTGGGTGTAGATATGGAAAAAATAAGAAGGCTCAAAAAGCAGTTAGCGGTCTTTTGAGCCGGCAAGATTATTTGGTCGTTCAGGGTAACGATTTAGCTAAGTCATTTGGTGGATTGAAATCTTTCGAACAGCGAGTTCTGGACTACTGCTTTAGTTTTGTCAGCGAAAATGATATAGCCGACAAGATGTATGAAGTCAGTGTGCCTGAAGTTATAAGACATTTTGGACTATCAGCTTCGGGCAACTCATATCAAAGGGCTGCTAAGGCGTTAAAGACCCTAAACGAAATTACCGCTTTATACCTGCCCAAGACGCTTCCTAGCGGAGAACGTGGAATACTCATGACACAACTTTTCGATACTCTGTTCTTTGGTGAGGCCGGTACGGTACAATTCCGATTTTCACCAAATGCCGCCCCGCTCGTATTTGATTTAAAAAAGAACTTCTACAGTTTTCACTTACAACAACTGTTAAGCGCTGAAAATCGCTATCAAGAACTAAAACAATTTACTAGCACGCTGAAATATCAAGACCAATCAACTGTGTTTCAGCATTTTGTACAGGAAATCAAAAGTCGCTAGTCCTTATACCTGTCTGAAATGAGTTTTAAGCCATTCAAACTCATTATGGCATAATTAGTCATGGGCCGAATTAAAACTTCCTAAACTTGTCCTCTCGGCTAATTTTTATATACTATGCTTATTTACTTAACCTAACCGAATCTGCAACGAATTGAGATTCGGTTTTTATAGTAGCAAGATCTAGCTCTAATACTTATCGTTGTCAATACTGCCAATAAGTTGACCCAGTCTGATAGAAAAACAGCCAATTTGATTGTGAACAATCAAATTTTGGGAAAGTCCATTTCTTACGCGTAGTGCTAGTTAAATTTAGACAATAAAAAAAACTGTACTCCCCCTCTATAATTTTCAAAACGGATTTATTTAAGCTCCCCCCTAAAAACGGGGATATGTTCGAATCATAGGCTTATTTCATTCAATGCAACCAGCTGGTGCGTGCTTACATATCAACACCAAGATAAAATAAAGTCATAATTTACGAAGGGAGTAAGAAAAAATCACATTCGCTGAAAGCTTAAAAAAATTACGGCATGATAACTCACTGACACAAAATGAGCTAGCCGAAAAATTATACATTTCGCGTCAATCTATTTCTAAGTGGGAACTAAATAAAAGTTATCCCGATATCGATAAATTAATACTACTCAGTAAAATATTTGATATCAGTATTGACGAGCTCTTGGGTCAAGATAAACTTTTGAGAAAGGATATTATTATGAAAAGTACTCTTTACAGAAAAAGTATCAGCATTTTGAAGTATTTAGGCCTATTAGTGGCAACTATTTTATTGTTTTTAGGACTAAACTTTTGGAGCAATCAGCTTGATGACTTGCATATTCAAGATGTCAAAATCTACAATACATTTTTCGCCATGGAAAATGGAAAACCTACTTTTTATCTATATGGCAAATTAAAACCCACCTTTGCCAGTTATAGCGGAGGTGCCTTCACTCAATACAACAACAGCAATGGAAGTGCCTACGGTTATAATATTAATAAAGACAATGTCAATATTGATGGCCAACAAAACCATAGTCCATTTGGCTCAAAAAAAGTCGTATTTCGTATTAAAAGCGATCCTAAACATGGATTAACATTGATCAATCAAAATATATACCTTACTGATCAACAACATCACAAAATAAAATTATATGATGCCCACACTAGAACCCAGCCACACAGTATAGACCAGAAAGATACTCAAAAATTCATTAAGCAAAATAAGCTACACTAGTTAACATAATCCCCATTAATCAAAGTACCCCCACTAACACCGTGTTAGCAGGG
>CALFSK010000056.1 GCA_937916845.1 uncultured Lactobacillus sp.
GAGCTTGATGAACTAACACTCGATGAGCTGGAACTCGAAGCACTTGAGCTTGATGAACTAACACTCGACGAGCTGGAACTCGAAGCACTTGAGCTTGATGAACTAACACTCGATGAGCTGGAACTTGACGAACTGGAACTTGACGAACTAGTCCCGCCACCAGAACCACTGTTTTCACTCTTATCGTAAACTTTCCCGTTGGCTTCTTCTTTATTTCGTTCACCATTAGTGCCGTCGCCCCATTCCATGATGGCTTGGTTCTTGAAGTGGTAGCCACTGTTCATGAGTTCTGGTTCCGTCACCTTAGTGTAGTAGTCGATCACAATGAGGTTATTGACCGTATCATTGAAATCTAAGTTAAAACCATTATCAGTGTATTTCACGTTATAAGCATCTTCGTTGATCTTATCTGTCCGCTTATAAGTCGTTTGTGAAGACCATTTACCGTTGTAGACTTCAACGCCCTCAATCATGGATTGCTTATCACCAATGGTGTCCGCAATGGATAGGCCTTCCATTTTTAATTCTTGCCGGTTTACTAAGATCGTCCACTTGATTCGACCATTTTCGACGTCCATCGTACCCTTTTTGGATAAGTTGGCTTCATCGGAAACGATATTAATGACCGAGTTGCTCGAGCCACCGTTTTCCAAATTGAACACAACGTCTTTTTCACCGGTATCTTCGTAACGGTACTTAGTGGCCAGGTTCAGCTGGATTTCGGTATTGGTCTTACCCTCAACGTTTTCATTTAGGGTCAAGACCACTTTGCCATCCGTGGTGACTTTCCCGGTCCCAATCACCTGACCGGTTTCCTCATCAGTAACGTCAAAGACGTCCCCCACCGTTTTGGCCCGCAGGTTTTCTGGTAAGTCGACCGTAATCGTGTCACCAGCATGCAAGGCCTTGTCACCAAATGCAAGATTGTATTCAATCTGCACCGTGTCGGCGTGCTTATAATCTGGTCCATTTAATACGGATGCCGAGGTTGTGTAATCCTTCGCATCGTAATTAGTGGCCGCTTGAGCTGGCATCGCTTGACTTAAAATGAATAGTAAGGCAAAACTTACTAATCCTAGTAACCAATAACAGCTACGTTTACCTAATTTCAAAGTTGACTCCTCCTTAGTTTATCTAAAGAAAAGTATACGCTTGCCATAGTCATTTTCAATAGACTTTGTGAAGGATTGGATTACTTAGTCAATTTAAATTGAACAAGTTTCTACTTATAAGGAAGCGTCTCAGCACTAATGAAAAACCGGACAGCGACTTTTCAGTCGTGTCCGGTCAATTAGTTGCGTTAGTCGTGTCCAAAACTGGCCGTTTTCGCAGCCATGAACTGTAATACCGTGACGCCCACAATGAGGACGGCGCCCGTAATCCCAAACAAGTTAAAGTTAACACCTAAAAAAAGGACGCTTAAGATGGTCGCGGATAACGGTTCGATCGTCCCTAGCACACTCGCCGTCGTCGGTAAAATAAATTCCAAACTCTGCAGGAAAAATAAATAAGCTAGCATCGTGCCAAAAATAATCACAAAACCAACTTCCAACCAAGCCATTGTGGATAGTTGGGGGACGTGGCGCCACGCCTGACTCCCGCCAAACACGAATGCGCCCCCAATCAGCATGGACCAGCCGACAATGGCTGTTGCGCCGTAACCCTTAATAAGTTTCGTTGGCATGAGCGTGTAAATCGTCGCTCCAACGGCGGCCAGCAAGCCCCAAATCACCGCCGTCAGCGGCAACGCCAGTGAATGCAAATGGCCCTGCGTCACAATTAGAACGGTCCCAATCAGTGCCGACACAACCGAGATCACGTTGACTTTACTAGGCACCCGCCAGGAACGAGCTGCTAAGAAGAGAATGATCAAAACGGGCGACAATGATTGCAAAATAGCCGCCGTCGCTGCGTTACCGGTGCTGATGGCCATGAAGTAAGTTAACTGCGTCCCCACCATTCCTAGCAAGCTGAACGCAACTAGTTTTCCCGCCGCAGCTGGTCGTTTAAATACCGCCATCACGGGCACCCGTCGCAGTGCGCCGTAGATGAGTAGCAGGATCCCTGAAACGACCATCCGCACAGAAACGAGCCACAGGGTTGAGATGTTCGTCGTATCAAATAAGTGTTGCGCGACGGTCCCCGAACTTCCCCAGAAAAACGGCCCCGCACTTGCAAGCACAAAACCAAGCGTTTTCTTTTCCATTGCGTAACCCCCTCTAGATCTTATTAGACCTAGTCTAACAAGTATCTTTTCCATTTGAAAGGGGGCTGCGGTTAATTGACAGGGTCACGCGACTAGTCTAATCTTATAGCGTGCGAGGAGGAGCAGCATGAAAAATCAAAAATTAATTTATTGGTTGCTTGGGATCTTCGCGGTTGTCTTCATTGGCGGCGCGTTAATCATCCCAACCCCAGCTATAAAAAAACAGGTTATCAGTATTGGTAATATTATTACGGGGCATAATACCAAGACGACCGGTGCGACCCACAGTGTGGCCCATACCGATCTTGGGGAAAAATACCAACTTTCTAAAAATGAAATCAAAACGTTGGGTCAACTAAAAGTCACGGGGATTGGTGACTCCATCATGGTGCGGACGACCCCTGATTTGAAGGAAATCTTCAAGAGTTTTAACGTTGACGCTAAGGTTGGCCGGCAAGTTTCCGCAGCCCCTTCCGTGATCAGTCAGCTAAAAGCTAACGATGCGATTCAAAAAAACGTGTTAGTCAATTTAGGGACTAACGGTCCGACTGACGCCGCCGCTATTGACGGTATCATCAACCAAATTGGTAGTAACCATCAGATTTACTGGGTTAACACTCGGGTTCCCGGTAAAAAATGGCAAGACAGCAATAATAAGCTGATTGCCGCTGCAGCTAAGAAATACAATAACGTCCACTTGATCGACTGGTTATATATGAGTCAAGATAACGATAACTGGTTCGTAGACGACAATTTACACCCAAACACCTTGGGCGAACGCGAATACACCGCGACGGTCGGCCAGACCATGGCTAAGACGGCAACGCCGTAACGTAAAGAGCGGAACAAATTGCCTTTTGGCCCACGTTTCGACCATAACAATAGTAAAAGCCAATCAGATTTCTGATTGGCTTTTACTATTGTCCCAAACTCAACTTTTTCACCGCATCATTAGTGCATCGCGACGATCATTCGGTCGCCCCAGGCCTCTAACTCCTGCAAACTCTTTTGTAATTCTAAACCGGTCGGCGTCAATTGGTAACGGTAGTGGTCGCTTTCCGTAATCAAACCGAGCTGGCTCATCTTAGCGAGTACCGTTAATAATTTTAACGTGCTTAAGCCCCGCACACGGCGGCGCAAGACCATAAAATCGGCTGGTTGCTGGCCCAAATTACTGAGCGTTAACGCGTACCACCGATCATTTAACAGGGCTAACCCGACCTTCGTTCCAATATTGACATCCCGCATGACCATTGTCCTTGACCCCTTCAAATTAGATTATTCACTTATTTTAAGGAAGTCAGCGCGCAAATGCGAGTAATTAGTTCGTCGGCCTATTCTTTGAACTGGATTTTGACGTAGTCGCGGTAAAGCGGCACGTCGGCCATCAATTCTTGGTGCGTGCCAGAACCGCTGACCCGACCACTTTCAATGAAGTAAATCTGGTCCGCATCGACAATCGTGCTTAACCGGTGCGCAATCACTAGGGTCGTTCTGCCCTTCATCAATTCACCTAAAGCTTTTTGAACCATCGCTTCGGATTCTGAATCCAAACTAGCTGTTGCTTCATCGAGCATTAAGATCTTAGGGTCGCGGAGAAATGCCCGGGCAATCGCTAACCGTTGCCGTTGTCCACCACTGACTTTCACACCCCGCTCACCGACTTGCGTATCCAAACCGTTATCCATTGCTTGGACGAATTTATCAGCGGAAGCTAGTGCCAAGACATGCCACAACTGGTCATCACTGTAACTCTGGTCGGAACCATACGTTAAATTATCCCGGATAGTCCCGGCCATGATTGCGGAATCTTGACTAACGTAACCAATTTGAGACCGCCAAGTGTTTAAGCTAATCTGGTTCACATCCTGATTGCCAATCGTGATTTGACCGCCCTGAGGCTGATAGTAGCGTTCAAGTAACCCAAAAATCGTGGATTTTCCACCGCCAGATGGTCCGGCAAAGGCCACCACCGTATTCGGTTTGGCTTCAAAACTCACATCGCTTAAAATCACTTTGCCGTCATCATCGTAGGCAAAGTTCACGTGTTGCATCGCAAGCGTTTGGTCAGCTACGGACTGGTCCGTTCCAGTTGTTAAAGCTTCTTCAGGTTCAGTCAGCAAATCGCGAATCCGTTCAGTTGACCCGTTTGCTTTGGATAACGTGGTAAAGAACTGCCCCAACGTTCCTACGGGGCCAATAATTTGGAACAGGTACATTAGAAATGAGACTAACGTTCCCATCAGCATCGTACCACTAGCGACCCGGGCCGCAGCGTACACCAGTACACCCACGAACAGGGCCATCATACTAGCCGTCATGACCGGACCCGCAACTGAATCATACATTGCTTCTTTCAAACCAATGTGATAAAGCTTCGTAATTTGTTGCGACCCGTTCGTCGTTTCGTAAGGTTCAGCATTGGATGATTTCACCAGCCGAATCTCACTCAACGTCTCGTCGGCCGTACCGTTAAATCCAGCTAACGCGTCTTGGCGTTGCCGACCAATCTTGCTGCTCTGGCGCATGATTGGCATCATCACGAGTAAAATCAGTGGAATCGCTAAAACCATGATGGCCGTCATCTTCCAGTCCATCAAGACCATAATGACCAACGCACCGATGAGTTGCATCAGCGACGTCACCATCTGTGGAAATGCGTTAGCGAGTAGATCCTTAATTTGCGTCGAATCGTTTACCAACCGCGACGTCATTTCACCGGTCTTAACATCGTCAAAGTAGCTGACGGGTAGTCGCACGAGCCGGTGCCATAACGTCGTTCGCAAGTTCGCCACGACGTTTTCACCAAAGATTCCGAGTAGCGTTCCCGACACGGCACTGATTACCGCACTAATTAGGAACAAGCCAATCACGCCAATCAATAACTGCTGGTTAACACCGTGACTGAACCCGTTAATTAAAGTCTGCGCAAACTTTGGGACCATTAGTTGGGCACCGGTTGCCAACAATCCGAGTCCTAACCCAATCCAAAGTTGCCAATATTTAGGCGCGGTCTGCCGAATCAGGTGTAAGAACCCCTTCAAATCAAACTTACCGCGCGTGGTACTTGGTGCTGTCATTCTACGTTCCATTTCTCTCTGCCTCAAAATTTCTTAATATTAGAACCAGCCGCGACCGCGACCCCATCCTGAATGTTGTGACCAGTCATGACCATGGCCAAAATGCATTAAATCTTGAACGTCTAAGTCAGCGGCGTTTGCACTGACCTTATCGAGCAACCGTTGTAATTCTGCTTGTTCATCGTCACTCAAATTACCGAATAACTGATCTGCCAAATCGGCGACGCCTTGGTCACGGTGACTAGCCATCTTCTGTCCTTTTTCGCTGAGCCGGACGATGACCACCCGCTTATCCCGGCTGCTAGGTTCACGCACGATTAGTCCCGCGTCCTCTAGCCGACTGAGTGTCGCACTGACTGAACTCGGTCGAATATCTAAGATTTCCGCAATTTCCGCGTTCGTTAATCCTGCTGGTGAGTCGACCAATAGTTGTAATAACCGAACTTGTCCACGGCCATTACGTTCTGGCCCCCGACCGTCAAAGTGATGCTGATGAGCCACCGCCATTAAGAAGGCGCGATTTTGCATTAATTTACCAAAACTATTAAATAGCTCTCGATTGTTTGTCGTCATTGAAATGACCTCCTGTATTTGAATGATAATTATGTTAGCACGATAGTTAGATTAATACAACAAAAACTAACTATTTTTCTAACCTATTGAGATGATCCCTTGATTTAACAGGATTTACCCGCTCAATTTTTATTTAGTTTTTTTCCGCGTGCCATCAGTGGCAACCGGACTAGGTCCCAAAACCAAAAAGCCCGTGAAGACTCTCACGGACCAAAAGGTTAGGAGGTGGCAACTAAAAATCAGACGGCACGGTATAACCGGTTGTTGCTGATTCGGGTTGCTTTTTGTCGCGATATTCACAAGGCTATGCTGAGGAACTAACCAGCCACAAGCAGTTAGTAACCCCATAAAAAAGCTTTTATAGTCAACAAGCAAATGTTACAACCGGCAATCCATTTTTAACAGTTACCACACTATGGCTATATTATAACTGATATTGTGCTATTTTTCACATTATTATTAAAATAAAAATGCAATCTTTACAGACTGCATTTCGTGCATCCTAAGACTTGGCAACCACGAAGTAATGCCCTTCCGGATCCGCGAAGTTGAACGTTAACTGACCGTGATTATCGACCACCGGCCCAGCATCTGGAATCTGGTGATGCAAATCATTAAATTGGTCACTGAAAAACATTAATGATGGAAAGTTAGTGACCACGTCTGGTGAATATTCCGCGATAAACGCCTTTGAGAAAAAGGCCAGTTCAACCTCCGGGGTAATCTTTAACACCACGTTATTTGAACCATCCGGCAGCGGATTAACTTCCGCTACCCGCGCACCCAAGTGATCCTGCCAAAACTGAACAACCTTTTCCACGTCAGTCACATAAACCATGCAGCGTACCTTATTCATCAGTCAGCCTCCAACCTAAGTTTTACGTTTATTTTACCCGTTACAGCCTGCCATTGTCGCCTGAAACGACACCCAAACTCACTTTTTATTTAAATGGCTCTTTTCAAAGCTCACCATAATTTTATTTATAATGCGATAGTTGTTTCCTTTATTTTGGCGTATATTGGGGGCAGTAACCAAAAAAGGAGTTATTTAGGATGCATTTATCTAAATTAATCACCACGACTAGTATTATCTTATTAGGGGTCGCCGGGACCGCCTTGCCGGCACAAGCAGCAACCACATACCACCGCACTAAAACGGTCAAGGTCAGTCATAAGCCTTACTACGCTACGAGCAAAAAGGGCCATACGTACCGCTTTGTCGGGTCTACCAAACATTTCAACTTCAAGGCCAACCACGCGTTAAAAAACTACACGCACACCACTTGGACCCGCACGGCTAAAACATCCGTGACGAAGCATGGTCAAAAAGTGACCTATTACCGCGTTACCAACGCCAAAAACAAGGCAACCGGCTGGGTCGCTGCCAGTTACCTCAAGGCTGGTAAAAACTATCAGGCAACCACGACCAAGTCAGTCAAAACCGCTCCCTATTACCGGGCCAAATCCGTTAAATTCACTAAGTTAAGTGGATCTAATAAAGTTATCAAACGTCAAGCTGGTAGTGCCTTAAAAGCCAACTTGACTTATAACCGGACCAAACAACGGAATCTCTACATTCACGGCAAAAAAGTGCACTACGACTATGTCACTAGTGCCAACAAAAAGGCTAAGGGCTGGGTCAAATCCAGCGCACTAAAAGCGGGTAAACATGACCAAATGTCGACGCCTAAAAAAATGACCGCTCAAACCTTTATTCGGGCTAAAGCTGGCAAAATTTACGCGTTGACGGGGTCTAATAAGGCTCTTAAAATGAGCCACGCCAAGGCGTTATCCGCAAGTGACACCTATACGGCAACCCAGTCTCGCCACGTTTACTTGAAGGGTAAGACGTATACCTATTACCACGTCACCAATACAGCTGGTACCGTTAATGGCTGGGTAAACCGTGCTTGCCTCAAAGCCGGTCAACATCAATCCTCGACAACGCCATCCGTTTTTGACGGCCGCCACGAAGACGTTTTATACATCGGTGATAACACCACCATTTATAAAGACGCTAACTTGACGCAGGCTAGCACGACGCTCAAAACTGAAAGTTCAGTAACGGCTTACCCAGACGGCATTCGTGAACTTTCCAATCACGTCTACGCCATCCCCGTTAAGGTCAACGGCCAGGACGGCTACATGAAGGGGCAATTCCAAGAACTCCCAGATAACCGCCTGCTCCCCGCCGGTTTCTACTACAGTCTGTCTGACACCAGTTTCTATGGTGACGTCAAACCTACTGATAGCGTCGTAAAAATCAGTGCCCCATTTCTAACGGGTACCACTTGGCAATATTACTACGCCGGTGGACACACGATTTACCGTTACAATGGTCAAGCTTGGACAACTGAATAGTTCTCCAAAATAATAGTAACCAAAATCAGTAGGAAGATTGTGACGACAATTTTCCTACTGATTTTGTGTCCGATAATTCTACTATTTACTCATTGAATAGCCCCATTAAGTCACTGGCTTGTAACTGTGCCTTGGCTGCCCCGCGAACGTCCAATTTAATTTGGCCGTCTTGGACCATCACCAACCGGTTGCCATAAGTCAATGCGTCGCTTAACTTATGGGTAATCATCATCGTGGTCAAGTGTTGCTTCGTCACAATGGCTTCCGTCAGCGCCATGACTTCCTTGCTCGTCTGCGGGTCTAAGGCAGCGGTGTGTTCATCCAACAATAACAATTGCGGCTGACTCAAAGTTGCCATCAGTAACGACAACGCTTGTCGTTGTCCCCCGGATAGGTACTTCACCTGCGTTGTCAGCCGGTGCTCCAGCCCCATATTTAGGCTGGCCAATAATGTGGCGTACCGCTGGGCCTGGTCTGCACGACGGTAGCGCCGTAAACTCAAGCTGCCCGTATGTTTTTCCGCTAACGTCAAATTTTGGGCGACACTCAATTCACCGGCCGTTCCCATTTTAGGATCTTGAAAGACCCGTGACACCCACCGCGAACGGTAGGCGACCGACCGTTTAGTGACGCGATGTCCGGCAACCATTAATTCACCGGCATCCGGCGTCAAAGTTCCGGCAATCGTGTTTAAAAGCGTTGATTTTCCCGCACCATTATTGCCGATGACGGATACGAAGTCACCGGGTTCAATCGTCAAGTTCACGTTCTTCAAAACGTGCCGTTCGTTGCTGGTTCCCGGGAAGAAGACTTTCTGTAGTTGTTGTACGTTCAGGATGGCGGTTTGTGACATTTTGATTGGCTCCAATCTGTTTGAGGTAACGGTTTAATTGACGTTTGGTTTGGTATTTAGTCTGTAACATCGGTAGGCAAATCACAATGACGAGGATAACAGCTGACAAAATTTTGAGGTCGTTGACCGGGAAGCCCATCCCCATGGCGAGGGTCAGCAAGTAGCGATAAATAATCGCCCCGACGACCATCCCTGTCAACCGTACCCATATTTTACGACCGTGGAGGAAAATCTCCCCAACTAACACGGAAGCGAGTCCAATGACGATGGTCCCAATCCCCATGCCAATGTCCGCGTAACCATTACTCTGTGCAATGAGGCCACCGGACAACGCAATCAGGCCGTTTGATAGCATGTAACCAATGATGACCATTCGATCCGTGTATATTCCGTTGGCCGCGCTCATTGCGGCGTTGTTCCCCGTGGCCATTAGTGACAACCCTAAGCGCGTTTGGAACAACCAAACGAGGGCCAAAACAACAAGCGTGGTGATGACGCCCCCAACTAAGATAGTCTGGACATCCAGTGACCAACCGGCGGGTAAGTAATTTGTCAGGACTTTTTGCTCTAGTAGCGGCACGTTTGCCCGGCCCATAATATGCATGTTGATGGAATACAACCCGGTCATGGTCAAAATTCCCGCCAATAGTGACGGCATCTTCAGCTTGGTATCCAGCATTCCGGTGACCCACCCCGCAGCACAGCCGCCAAGGAAACCAAAAAAGCTAGCCGTTAAAGCAGACTGCCCGTTGAGCATGGCGCTAATCGTGATGGCTGCGCCGAGTGGAAAGCTGCCTTCAGTCGTCAGATCCGGAATATCTAAAATCCGGAAGGTCAAGAATACCCCGATAACGAGTGGCGCCCAGAGTAGCCCCTGTCCAATACTTGTGATTAACATGTTCGTTGCCCCTTTCTAAGGTTGTTTAATGTGGTCAGCCGTTAGTCCAATCGCTTTTGCGTTGGCCTTATTAACGTATAGATGTAACTTATCCGCCGTCTGGACTGCCATGGTTGCCGGCTTCTTTTTCTTAATTAACACGTCGTAAGCCATCTTCCCGGTCTGTTCGCCTAATTCGTAGAAGTTCAAACCGTAAGTGGCCGTTCCGCCGTCCTGTGCCATTTCAATTGATCCGGTCACAACGGGTAACTTGGCCGCCTTCGTTTTTTGACCGATTGTCTTCATTGCACTGGCCATTAAATTATCCGTTGGTAAGTACAATCCAGAAATTTTGCCTTCTAGACCGGCCAACACGCTGGCGATATCGTTGGTGCTAGTTGCGCTGACCACTTTAAGTTTGATCTGATGCTGTTGCGCGTATTGCTTGGCAAGTTTTACTTGTAAGACGGAATTTTCTTCCGACGAATTATACATAATTCCAATCGGCTTATTGCCCTTAGTCATGCTCTTGAGTAATTTTAACTGCTTGCCCACCGGCATTAAATCGCTGGTCCCGCTGACGTTGGTTTGCGGTTGCTGATTACTTTTAACTAACCCCGCGGCCTTCAAATCCGTTACCGCCGTGACTAATGTCGGTGTTGTGGCGGTTTTCTTCGCCAAGGCTTGGGCAGCCGGTGTCGCAATTCCGACCAACAAATCATTTTTTTGTTGAACCAATTGCTGGCTCATCGTGTTCAAATTGGCCTGATCCCCCTGAGCGTTCAAGTAATGGTATTTGACCTTGATTTGACTATCGTGCGCCTTCAGTTCTTGATTTAGCCCGGCTTTAAACCCTTTACGAGCCTGGTCCAGCGAACCGTGCTGAACAACCTGTAAGATACCTACTGAAACGGTCTTCTCATCATTACCACTACCGTTTCCGCTACAAGCGGTTAAAATCAAAGCCATCCCAATCATTAAACTTCCTAAAATTGTCTTTTTCATCATCAATCTCTCCTCAAAGTTGGTTATCGATAGCTTCATTCAACGTCTTGATTGAAGCTTTCAGAAAATAAAAAACACCAGTTAGATTCAGGATAGAATCTAACTGGTGTTTTATCGGGCCCGATATTTTTCCAGATAGATTGTACCCGTATCTATCTGGTGTTTAAGTCATGTGAAATAACTTTAGCTCCCGATAGATACAAACGCGTCGTGCGTGCGCTTGTATCCATCGTATGAATACAAACGCTATCTAAAGAAAAAGCTAAAGGCAAATTGGTTATTTAAATGAAGTTTACTAATTAAAGACATCGGCGGTCTTCCTCTCATTTCAATTTACAATTAATAGTTAATCATTAAAGAATTCTCATGTCAACTAATATTTTCACAGAACTTTATTATTTTTCAAGCTAAATGGTGCCCTAAGGCGTCGGTACGTCGCTTAATGTCCAGTTGACTGCCCCAGAATATTTAATACTTGAATCGGCGAAAACCCCCGGTTCAACATCCAAAAAGATACCGGCTTTGCTAGTATCCTTAGGGTCAGTCGTCCAATTTGAAGTAACGTCGGTCGTGTCCGACGTCCCACGATCACCCGAATCGATCAGGGTACTCTTCGTCAAATCACTCGTCTGACCATTCGCATCCCGATAAGTCAGGTAACCAGGCATCTTATGACTACCACTAGTTAAATCGGTGGCCGAGGCGTACAGGTACCACTTGGAACCGGTCGTCCGCGTGTCGTTGATATTAACGTTCCAAGCAGAAGATGGGCCGTATAACGCAGTGGCTGTCGGAACACCGTGGCTCCCAAAGTCAATGTCGCTAGAAATCGTGCCGAACTTAACCGTTCCCGGTTTTACCAGAGTAATGGTCTTCGTTGCCGATTTGTTCGTCCCATCAGTCGCATAGAAATCAATCGGCATACTGTCGTTAGCGGCGACTTTTTTCAACGCCGCAGCTAAGTCGGTCGTGTCCGTTTTAACGTCAGCACTACTGCCAGACGAACTCTTCCCGGTAATATTCGCCTCAGACTTCACCCAGTCGGCAAAGTCACTATCAGACATGGCTTCTAACTTGGTCACATCATCGCTCGATAAGTTAAGGGTCGTCTTGTCCGCAGCAATCGTAAGTGGATTGGTGACGTCTTTAGTAACCGTCCCGCGATCACCAAAATCATTGTATTCCGTCACCGTAATAGTTTTCTTGTCTTTTAACGCATCCGCACTCATAGGCAATGACCACGTCTTGTCACTACCAACCGTGGTTGTATCACCAGTGACATCATTACTAATCGTATCGCCAACATTAGCCCCAGTACCTTTAATGGTCGTTGTTGCAAGTGTAATCGGTGTCGTTGTAATATCCGGATACAAAGTATTAACGTCAATCTTACTGCTGAAATACTTGTTAAAATAACCTGCATGATAATTTGTTGAGAAACAATACGAAATATATATTGGTGCCTGATCTCTTAACTTGGTTAAATCTACATTGAAAGTTTGATTAATACTAATATTTATCGTATCACTCGGAGTCACACTAACTGTTTTACTTGGCGTTGTAATAGAATTACCATCCTTATCTAGTAAATCTGCATAGTATGCTGTGATACGATCACCATCTTTATCAATCAGTTGACCGTTTGCTACAACACTAATTTGGGTTGTCTTAGTAGTAATCCGTTGACCTGAACCATATGCTGCTAAATTGTTAGCCTTCACTGTTACTTGCGGATATTGAGATAACGAACTACGCCAAGGATCTAAAACAGTGCTTGGATGTCGACCACCTGTCGTTGTTATCCCTGATGTCACGCTTGATAACGTTGCCGCATGAACAGCTTGACCAGACGACAACACGGTGCCAGCCGCCATCAGAAGGACGGCCAGTACCCGCCAAATTTTCTTCATTTTCATCGTGTCGTCCCCCGCTCCGTCATCCGCATATCACGCCAGACTAAATAGCCCAGAACAACACTGAGTAGTAATAAGCCACCAAGAATCCGCACATACCACGCATAAGCTTCCGCTGTTTGTGGTAAACGTCCTGATTGAAGTGTCTTTTGCAACGTTCCGGTCATGTAGCCAGCTTTCGGTGTGGCTGTTTGTCGAATTGTCTGACCAGTTGGAATATGGTGATTGGCCTGAATCGTCGCTGGATCAACTACCGTGCTTGTGCTTGGTGTGAAACTGACCCCCGTCTGCGTCTCAGATTGCGCCAACGCCGCTACCGGCATCACCCAAACAATCACTAGCATTAAGGCTCCTACAAGTCCTAATTTGATTGTTTTCAACTTGATCACCCCTTAATTGAGTTTATGCGTTCTTCTTTTGTCGCCGTTTTTTGACAAAGAAAATCAACCAAAGGACTAGTAAAACAATCACTAACATACCAAGTGCACCCAATCCAATGAGCCACCAAATACTAATCCCGTTGTTATCCACGGACGCTTTATTATACTTTTTTGCTGCCGCAGCCGTAATGGTAAAGTCCTTATCAAAAGTCCATTCATGGTCACTATTTTTAACCGTCATGTGCAGATGATACTTACCCGCTTGTAATTTCGCATCGCCCAACAAGATTGGGTAATCATACCGAGTGTTGGGGGCCATCTGAACACTTTTACGCGTCGCTTTTTTGACAACCTGATCATTACTTTTACTTGTAATCGTTGTCTTAGTCGTTAAGTTTGGAATCATCACCGCCGTTGGGTTTCGCAATTCTGCAATAATCCCACGGTGATAGTTGATCATGCCGGCTTTAACGTTGCCCAAAAGCATGTTTGGCTTGGGCGTTTGACCCGAAGTATACTTCATCCCGATGACGTAAGAATACTGACTCTTCATGTTCATGGCACCTTTGACAGAACCAGTTACCTTATCATCGACGCGTTTAAAGTACCAACCACCTAAAATGACCCCATTGACTTGCTGACTAGGCATCGTCACTTGGGCGCTCACCGTTTTAGACCCATTAGCGGGAACCGTCACGGTTTTAGTGCCATTGATTTTAGTCAGATCACTCATCTTATACTTCAATGATGAATCGTAGTTAGTTTTCGGAGAAACGTATTCAATACTACCGTTCGTATTCGTATACGCCGTATTGATTCGCGTTTGGACTTTCATATCTTTATTGGTGCTATTGTAAATAACCGTCCGTAACGTTTCCGTTTGGCCTTTTTTCATTTTCAAATCGAAAAAAGAATTCTTCTTGTTGATTTGGTTCTTAGGTATCTTAGCCGCAACACTGAACCCAACGTTACCTTGTGTCCCTTGTGAGTGCTTCGCAGCTTTCGCTGGTAAGTTAACACTTAAGCTCAAACCAACTAGTAGCCCCGTCACTACCCACTTCTTCAGCCATTTCTGCATATGAGTAACGACTCCCTTCAATTTATATGTAAAGAAGATGCCCATTACCAAGGCAATGGCCATCTTCTCTTTAGTTATCTTGTTAATGATTAGTTAGCTGGTGTGTCGCTTAAGCTCCAGTTCAAAGTTCCATCGTAAGTTTTAGCAGACGCCGTGTTGGCAGCTACGTTTAACGTCAAGTTAGCAGGGTCTAAGGAATCGACCGTTACCCCAGCACCATTGCCTGAAGCTGCGGTTAAAACAACGTTAGAAGTTGTCCCAGTTGCACTACCACTACCAGCATCGATCGTCGCTGCATTAGAAACAGTCCCGTTGCCAGCGCTACTACCAGAAGCGGTAACATCACCAGTTGGTAAAGTAATCGTTGCACCCTTCAAGCCAGCGATATTACCCGTACTAGTCACACTTAATGACCAGCCGGCGTTAGTCCCACGACCATCGGCAACTTCAAGAACAACGTTTTTACCAGTATTGGCACCATCGTTACCTAATTTGAAGGTCCCGTTAGTTGTTGCACTATCCTTACCAACTTTACCCTTAGCATCGGTTGCACCGTCAACCGCACCGTTAGCGTTGTACTTGTGTGCATTGATCAAATCAATTTCATGAGTTCCAAAATCAATTGTGGTTGGGGCGTAGGCCAAAGCTAAACCGGCCCCTGGCTTACCACCATTATTACCATTGTCAGTTGGATCTGGATCCAAAGTTTTATTTGGATCAGTTGGGTCAACGGGTTTAGTTGTATCAGTGTTGGCCGTAAATGTAACCCCAGTCGTGGTAGAACCTGCATCGGTGGTTGCTGCATTAGCAACAACTGGTGCAACGGCTCCTAATAATAAAGCACTCGTCATTAATAAACTACTTACCATTTTTTTCATAATTGAAGGACATCCCCTTGTTCGTCTTAATCTGTATTTATAATTTAACACATTAATCTTTAATGGCAACTGTTTATTACCAAGGGATACTAATCACTCCTGGATAAAAGTGCACCACGTCAATCATTTTAGCGATAAAAATATTTTTCTGATAATCCAAAAAAATTCATATTTTAAACAAAAATCCATATTATACATCCGCCTATTTAATTCATAACTAATAAAAATGACAACCGTTTTCTTTGATACATCGGTATTCTTAGCTACTGATAATCTACGGCGAACAGTTTATCAGTTGTTGAATAAACTGATGTGAATCGTATAATTTTTCACCATTGTTTTTAGTTTCAAACAGTACTGATAATTTTTTGAATATAGTTTCAATCATACAAATCTAATGTATAAAAGATTGCTTTTTATGATAAAGCTTATATTTCCATTCATTTATTAAAAATCAGTTTTTGTCTATTGCTGTATTGTGTTGGGTATCTGTATTACATTTGCTTATAATTACATATTTTTATCTAAATACTTGAGTCAGTTTTTCACAACCTACTCGAACGGTTCAATAAAAAATATTGTTTATTAGAATCAGTAGTAGAATATCCGGCCACATCCCTAAATAATTAAAAGTGGTCTGTTTCTTTGTATGACTAAAGCCTCGGCCAATTCCCTATTATCAAAGGAATTATCACTTTAAATTCTTAACGGCCTATTTTTTAGGTACATCTAAAAAATATTTCATTTGTCATAATTCTATGCTACATTGTTATAGGCTTAAGAGTTAAAGAAAGGTGGAATTTGAATTGAATTCTAACAAAAATGGGGAAACGACGAAACACAAGCATAAGCTAATCGAATACGCGAATGGTCCGTCGTTGGAAGAAATTAATGGTACTGTTGAAGTTCCTAAGGGACAGGGTTTCATGAAAACATTGTTTGCTTATTCTGGTCCGGGTGCGTTAGTCGCCGTGGGGTATATGGATCCGGGGAACTGGTCAACTTCAATCACTGGTGGGCAAAATTTCCAGTACATGTTGATGTCTGTTATCTTAATGTCAAGTTTGATCGCAATGTTGCTTCAATACATGGCGGCTAAACTTGGCATCGTGAGTCAGATGGATTTGGCCCAAGCCATTCGTGCCCGCACAAGCAAGGGGCTGGGCGTTGTTTTGTGGATTTTGACCGAGTTAGCCATCATGGCAACTGATATCGCCGAAGTTATCGGAGCGGCAATTGCGCTGTACTTGCTATTCCACATTCCGTTAGTCATTGCGGTATTCATTACCGTTTTTGACGTTTTAGTACTGCTTTTATTGACCAAGATTGGTTTTCGGAAAATTGAAGCTATCGTAGTCTGTTTGATCCTAGTAATCCTATTTGTCTTTGTCTACCAAGTTGCCCTCTCGAACCCTGACTGGGGTGGCGTGGTTCGCGGCTTAGTACCAAGTGCCGCAACCTTTTCGACGGATCATCCCGTGGGGGGAATGACCGCCTTATCTGGTTCACTTGGGATTATTGGAGCAACGGTCATGCCGCATAACTTGTACTTACATTCTGCAATTTCGCAAACACGTAAAATTGACCACGATGATGATGAAGACGTTGCCCGCACGGTGAAATTCACCGCTTGGGATTCTAACATTCAATTAACGTTTGCCTTCTTTGTTAACGCGCTACTACTCATTATGGGTGTGGCTGTGTTCAAGACTGGCGCCGTTAAAGATCCGTCATTTTTCGGCTTGTTCCAAGCTTTATCCGACGCTTCAACCTTGAGCAACCCGCTCTTGATTGAAGTCGCTAAGTCAGGAATCTTATCCGTCCTGTTTGCCGTTGCGTTACTTGCTTCGGGTCAAAACTCAACCATCACTGGAACCTTAACGGGACAAGTGATTATGGAAGGCTTCATTCACATGCGCACACCACTATGGGTTCGCCGTTTGATTACGCGTTTAATTTCCGTAGTTCCCGTACTCATCTGTGTCCTATTCACCAGTGGAAAAACGGCGGTTCAAGAACACACCGCCCTGAATAATCTGATGAATAACTCCCAAGTCTTCTTGGCCTTTGCCCTCCCATTCTCAATGTTGCCATTGCTAATGATGACGAACAGCGAAGTGGAAATGGGAAAACGGTTCAAGAACAGCCTTTGGGTCAGCATTCTCGGTTGGGTGTCCGTCATTGGGTTGACGTATTTGAACATGATTGGGTTACCCGATCAAATTCAAGCCTTCTTTGGTGATAATCCCACGGCGGGACAAGTCCAAATCGCAAATATCATTGCCTACATCCTAATCGCCGGAGTGCTCTCGCTATTAGCATGGACCACCTACGATCTTTACCGCGGTAACAAGCGTTACGCCGCAAAGGTTCAGGCTCATTTAGAAGCAGCAGAAGACTAAGCCGTAATTTAATACAACTCATTTCTTCTATATAGTAAGGTATTGCGCTTTGCTTTAAAAATCAGATGACAAAAAAGGATCCGAGACAATCGTCTCGGATCCTTTTTGCGATGCAAGTTGTGTTAGTTAAGCCTTTAAGAGTTTTTCAACTTCGCTCTTAAGCTTAGCATCATCCATACTCATATAAGGCGCGACTTCATCAGCGGTCTTGTCAGTATCATGGCTGTCATCGTCCATAAAGTGATTCCAAATCGCATCGCGAACTGGTAACTTAGAGTCACTCCAATCAAAGACATCAGACATCTTTTCATCCAATAAACTGTTCATTTCCACATTTTCAGCCATACTAAAACAACTTCCTTTCTAACTTTTTGGTACACCTCTAGTATAAGGCAAATTTGAAAAAGTGACTGAAATTGGTCTGGATTTTTTCAGATTGTTAAGTCACCAGCTAGCTAGGTTGATAAATTTCCCGTAACGCCGCAATGTCTCCATCAGATAAGACGCTCTTTCCCTGGCTGACCGGGTACATGACGGACTGGGTGGACGTGCTGTGGTCAAGTCCCAAAGCGTGGCCCAATTCGTGCACGGCAACCGCCTTACTGAAGGCAGCACTGTAGTCCCCGTTCAAGCTGGCAGAAGCGTTATTCCAATACTTAATTCCACGAATGCTGACTTGCTTGGTAATCTGAGGACCGCCGTGGCCTAGTTCAATCGTTGTATCACCGGTTGGCATCTTTTTGAAGTAGACCGAGAACGTAATCGAATTTTGATGGTTCTGGGCAGTCCCTTCAACTAAGTGAACGAGTCCCGTTTGGTTATAGGTCGCAACGGCTTCTTCGAATACTTCCCGCCCAGTTGCGGATAGTTTCTGGTTGAAATGGTAATAATAAGTTTTAGACAACGTGGTTTTTTGAACGATCGATTCAATCGGCGTCGCATTTGCCGACTGCTTCTTCGTGTTGGACTGCACTTTTATCTTGGTCTTCTGTTTAGCGTTAGTCGTTTCCGAAGATGACGTTTTCGCCGCCGTTCCATCGGCCATTAAATGACTAGACAAATTTCCAGACAAGGCCGCCACTAAGTTGTTGCGTACCTGCCCGACAATTGTCGCTGCCTGGGGAACGAGGTTCGCCCGGTTGTTATAGCCCCAACCAACGGCCAAGATGATGACCAGCGTCCAAAATAGATTTTTAATGACTTTCAAGTTAGTGACCCCTTTAAGCGTGATTCAGCGATTATCACATAAGTTCCATAATATCGGTTTAGATTATCCCCCATTTTACAACCCCTGAACACTGAAAGGTTCCCCAAGCGAATAATCCTAATAAAACTTTATACAGCTACAGATTGGAAATTGAATTTTATGAGCGAGCCTCTAGTTAAAAGCATCGGAATTAGTCACAGCCAATGATGCCATGAATCTAACTGATTTCCGTAAATCAACAACTATCGTCAAAGTTAAGTTTAGCGAAGTCGGGCAGAATCGGTGTGCTGTGTCGGCAATATCAGTCTGGCGTTTCTGGCCGGTCTGATATTGCGGGGCGATTTAAAGACATGGGTTACCGGCTTTAAATCGAGGGCGCAGACCGCACTATGGCTGCGACCGTCCCCCACGGCACACCAGTTCTGCCCGACGAAGCGCTTCATTAACAAGTCTTCTAGTTTAAAAGTCCGCAAAAAAACGGCAATCACGGTCAAATAACTGACCGTAATTGCCGCTGAAGGATTTTACTTACGAAAGACAAATAGTTTTGATAAGAAAAAGTTTCCAATAATCGCACAAAGTTGCCCAATAAGTTTAGCAACTGGTGCTGAAGTGCCAACTAGTGAAATCGTAATCCATAATACTAGGGCTTCAATCAAGTAAGTCGCAATCCGTGTCCCGTAAAACTTACCCATTTCACGAAATGGATGGGCAGAGTGGTGCTTAAAAACAAGCAAGCGGTCCACCCAGAAAGCCACCTGAACACTAATGATCCACGCCGTTGCGTTAGCAACTTGATATTCAACCTTAAACACTTGGTCCATCAAGTAAAAAGTCGCAAAGTTAACCGCAACACTGATGAGTCCCCAGAGGACGTAACGAACCGCCTGATTTCTGGTCTGTTTCTTCGGCGAGGCCAGCTCAGCATCCAAATCAGCAATGGATTCAAGCATTTCCTCCGCCGTCATTTCCGTATCAGGGGTCAATTCGTTAGTTGTTTTTGGTTTAGTCATCGTCCTCACACCTTTCAATCCAGTTATAGGGTATTGGCCTTTTATTATACCTAATTCAAATTGGCATTGACCAACATTCCAACTCTCATTAATAAGTTTAGCACAACGTTCCCTATGACACTCAATCTCCGTGAAAAAGATGGCTTAATCCAAAAACTAAATTGCGATTACTTGAGCAGACGTCACTTGTTGCGACCGAGCGACGCGCCGCTTTAACAGCGCGAGTTCAACCGTTTGACTGCCTTCACTAATCACCATTCGACTGGCTGCCGTATCAGCAATCGTAACGGTCAATCCCCGCCGGTTAACACTCAGCTTTCCGGTGAGTTCGGTCTCGCCGACCGTCAGCTGGCAGTCGTAGGTCCCCTGCGGTGGAAGTTGTTGTAGCCGACTGGCAGGACGAAATTTAAATTGTCCGTCCTGACGTGATTGAACTAGCTGCCCCGCTAACGCATATCGGTGACCCAGTAATTCATTGGCTTGTTCGATATGACCAAACTTGATTAGCCGCCGAATCTGAGTCGACCCAATCTTTTGTTGATCTTGAGCCAGCTCCGATACGACGACCACGTCAAACGCATCGTGATTATAGCGTGGCATGTCCGCAATCGTTGCCTGCCCGCCACGACCAAACGTATAGTCAAAACCACCGACAACAACGTCCGCATTGAGTGCCATCAAATAATCACGCACAAATTTTTCCGGTGCGATGCCCGCAAAGTCGCGGTCAAAATCAACAACGTAGGTCGTATCGACTTGATTTTGTGATAATAAGGCTAATTTCTGACTAATGGTGTTCAAGTACCGAAAATCAGTTTGCCGACTGGTATTGAAAACCCGTGAAACGTGCCGGTTAAACGTCATAACGGCAAGTGGTAAGTGCCGCTCGTGCGCTATTTGACGTGCCCGCGCAATCACGTGCTGGTGGCCCTGATGGACCCCGTCAAAAAATCCGAGGGCGATCACCTGTCGCACCGGTTTGGACATCATTGCTAATTTATGTGGGTTTAACCGAACTACTTTCACGATAATTTCCTCCCAATCTCTGACGAACAAAGACGTCCGAGCATACGCCGCGGACGTCTTTGTTCGGTACTCTAATTAAGCTTAAGCTTATTTGCTAGCTTGCTTCAAGAAGTAGCCAAATGGTTTCAAATCTTGTGCTTGGTACTTTTTAACGAATTCATCAATCTTAGTTTGATCTTGCCATGATGAGTCAAGGAACATGTGCTCAGTCGTGAATGGCATCTCGTGAGTTAACTTAACGTCAATCAAAACAGGCTTGTCAGTGTTCTTAGCAGCATCCATCGCTTCTTGGAATTCAGCCTTAGTCCGAACAGTGAAGGCTTCTGCGCCCATCCCTTTGGCAGTGGTTGCCCAGTCAGTAGCTGGCAAATCAACACCTGACAATGGTTGTTTGCTATCGTCAGTTTGTTCTGCTTCAATAAAGCCTAATGTTTCATTGGAGAAGACCACGTTGACAATGTGTAATCCGTATTTAACTTGGGTTAGGATTTCTTCCATTAACATTGCGAAACCACCATCACCACTCAAGCTGTAAACATCGCGGTCTGGGTAGACAACCTTGGCAGCAATTGCAGCTGGTAAGCCGAAGCCCATCGTTGCGTACTTCCCAGAGGTAACCCACTTTTGATCACCATGAATATCAACTAAGCGTTCGAAGTTAATGTTGACGTTACCAACATCCACACCGAAGACGGCACGGTCACTAGCAGTCTTGTTTAAAACATCGAAGATTGGTTCTGGACGAACTGGCATTTGATCACTGTCTTTGAAGCTATCTTGCCATTCAACCCAGTTCTTCTTGTCGGCGATAGAAGCGTCGTAGAAGGCGACGTCTGATTTAGCTTCACCAGCATCGATCATTGCCCGTAAGGCTTTCTTAGAATCAGCTAACATAGGTAAATCAACGTGATGACGTTTGCCTAACTTAGCACTTTCAATATCAATTTGAATAATTTTAGCTTTGCGATTGAAGAGGAAGATACTGAATGGTACATCGTTACCAACCCAAACGATCAAATCAGTGGCGAAACCAATTTCAGCCCCAGGCTTAGGTGCAACCCGACCGGTTGAGCCTAAGTATGCTGGGTAATCTTCGTCAAGAATACCTTTAGCCAATACTGATGAAACTAATGGCATCTTGAATTTTTCAGAAGCTTCCTTTAATTCATCGGCAGCGTCCTTAGCACCAATCCCGAAGTAGATCATTGGGGACTTAGCGTCCTTGATCATTTTAACGGCTTGGTCGACACTTTCCTTAGCTGGTTCTGGATAAACTGGTTCAACGTGCGTGTTAGCAGCTGAAACATAAGTGTCATCAATTTCTGCCCAGCCGAAGTCCTTAGGAATGGTAAGAACGGCAACGCCCTTCTTTTCGTAGGCTTCTTGGATGGCTTCGTCGACTAATTTTGGTAAACTTTCAGCCGTCATTGCGGTCCGGTTCCAGACAGCAACGTCGTCGAAGATTGGTTCTTCGTTCATTGCTTGGAAGAAGTCAATGTTCATCCGGTTAGTTGGAACTTGTGCCACAATTGCGAGCACTGGTGTCCGGTCAACCTTGGCATCGTACAATCCATTTAATAAATGAACCGCGCCAGGACCAGCAGAACCGAAGCAAACCCCAATTTGACCAGTTAGCTTTGAATCAGCAGCGGCCGCAATGGCACCTGCTTCTTCGTGACGAACTTGGATAAACTTGAAATGATCCTTTTGGTTATAAAGTGCATTCATAGTTGAATCAAATGAACCACCCGGATAACCATAGATATGATCTACTCCCCAAGATTGAATAACGTTCAGTACGGCATCTGAGCCACTAATTTTGTCAGCCATAATATAATCTCTCCCATCCAGTTTTCGCTCCGCATCGATTGGGATGTAAAGTTGTTAATTTGCTAATTTGTTGTTGTAATCGCTTACAACGTTATAATAGAGCCCACCCGTTGGTATAAGCAAATCTTTTATCCAGACAAATATTTTCTTATTGAAACCGCTGTCACTACGATTGGGCGCTGTTACACTTTTAACAAGTAAAATTTACGTCAAAAGATTCTTAAAAGAATTTAAAATATTCTAATGGTAGATTGCAAATTTAATCCGAATTTTTTGACAAATTGGTCAGCATGACCTGAT
>CALFSK010000057.1 GCA_937916845.1 uncultured Lactobacillus sp.
GTATGGATCTTGGTGGTCGCCCCAGATGTGGTCCGATACCCACTTATGCGACTTTACCCCCGGTGTACCCGCGCCGCCAGCATCTAACGTCTTAGGAATTCCGTACTTGTCGGTGTAGTAACGAATCAAACAAATGTAACGCTTATACAATTCTTTGAATCGCGCCTTAGAATCAACATTCGCATTTGAACCAACTCCCCATGCCACATAACCCGGTGTGCCAACTTGGTAAATAACCTTATCATCTACGATAAAATGCGTATAGGCGGTCTGCCAATGACCTTTCATATAACTGGCTTCGTTGGCGCCAGAGTTAACACCCTTATTATTATCGTTACCAGTGTCGTGGACAATAATGTACTTACGCGTTGCTTTAGCCGCTGCACCCTCAGCACTGGCTAAAGTATACTTCTTACTAATTATAGCTCATTATTTTGTACCTCCATTGAACAATGCCATAACTGACTTTCCAAGCCCGTTACCACCGACACTCACAGCGCCAGCAATAACACCATCTACTAAGCCAGCAGCCCATTTAATATCTCCATTAGCTACGCCAATAAAAATACCAATCAAAGCGCCAATTGCAAGGGCCATGATTGGTAAGTATTTGTTATTCAATGGTGTTTGCTTAATAGCCCAAACCACCAAGTAAGTTACTACAGCAATTGTTGTACCATTGATAAACTGAAGTAATTCCATCATTATTTGTCGCACTCCTTCATTTCTTGCTTCATTTCACGTACGGCTTTGATCAGGTCCTTAACTTCTGACTGTAATTTAATTACCTTTCAATGCTAACCATGCCGAACCAAATCCCCCAGCAAAAACTAGAATCGATTGAATAACTGCTGTCCAATTCATTAGTCATCACCCGCCCACGATTCTAAAATTACACGACCAGCAATGGCAAACATTAACCAGCAGTCTAAGCGGCCGAACGGGTGACCCATAACTTCAATGTTTTGTAGCATGAACGCCAGCCCATAAATGGTCCAAATAAAAGCGGCGCCTGCATAACACCATTTAATTAATGGCCTAATATTAAAGACTGCCACCATTACAATGATGGTTCCTACAACAATATTAATGGTGGCAAAGGGTGGGTCATCAATATGACTCACCAAGTTATTAAGCAGGTCCGAGCGTTCAAATCGAAAACTATTGGCAACAAAAAAAGCGCCAATCATAATGATTTCGACGCCCGTCATCAATAACGAATAATTTTTTCTCATCCCTAACACATAGCTTCACCTCCAAAATTAATTTAGTTTAATTTAATATCATTTATTAAAACTGACTTGGATGTAAATTTTGGCCTATACCCTCTTTCCCACGAAGCCAAATATCCTCCATTCTCATTTTGTGGCGATGGATGTGGAACTACATATACTTTCGACTCTTTAATAATTTCTGATATTTTCCCTAGCAATTCTTGTGCTTTAATACCGAATAAAACAAACTGGTGTGGCTCAGTATACTTTTTTGCCAGATCAATCAGTGCCTTTTCATTCAAACCATCATTTAAGTCATGCGAGTTCATTAACAAAATATTATTTCGATTAAAAATTTCCTCCATCCTTTCAGGACTGTACGGATTAGGTAGTGAATAATTCCAAATATTCAATAATCCCATCAGACTCTCCCCTGCATTACCTTTTGGATTGTTATGCGTTATGAATGCCACTGGTTGGTCTGGAGAAAGTGGATATTGTTTATCCCAAAACCTTTGTCCAGAGCTTTCAGGATAGGCATCTTGTCCCACAAATATAATCATCATAAATCACCTCGTGATAATCATACTATCGTTCATCAATAACAATCAACATAGCATCTAATTATCTTTAATGAAGTTAGTGATCACTTGACCCATACGAATATATCCTTTTTGACCTGGATGCAGTGCATCATTAGGCAACCAGTAATCATAATTACTATCAGTAACAAACTCATGATTCCGCCAATCCAGAACCGGAATATCAAGGCTTTCAAAAACGCTTTTCTCCATATCCATCATTTCGTTCATAGAGTAACCATATGCATTTCTAGTTGTCTGTGCTGACAGCTTGGACCAAAACGTTGGTAAGGGGGTTCGATAACTCTGCAATGGTAAAATACCATAAATCTTACCATGAGCCACTTTGCTTTTTAACGTGGTTAATTGGCCTGTTAATTTTACCTTAACTTCGTCTAAGGTATGTTTAGAATTCATATAATCGTTGACTCCAAACATTACCGTAACTACATCGAAATCAGAGAAATTACGACTAGATCCAAGCTGCGCATCAAAATTCTTAACACCATCGCCTTCCATAATAGTGGCTCCACCAATTCCAGCATCGTCTGCTTGCAAAACAAGTTTATTAGCAGCGTAAGTCACCCAGTGACATATATGGGTGTATTAGTCACTGCTCAGAAATTAAGGAAGTACTAAAAAAACATAGTCGGTGAAATAATTTGTCCCAATTTTTCCCACGAGAAAACTAGACAATCAAAAATCACTTGTTCTATGCTTGGTGCTAGTTGATTTAATTTATAATATCTACTAATAAGCATTGTTCTAGTCTAACTTGAAATCCTCTTACTGAGTGTGCACGGTCCTTTTCTGGGTTAAAAAGACTGACCCAGAATATACGCTCTTGATTCCGCTTCAATAAACGATTATCAGCCCCCGTGTGATGCATATCACGTTGTTTAGAGCCCTCAAGTTGATGCCAATTTCAGTTAGCTGAAACTTTAATTTTTAACTCAAATATCCTGTACCTGCCAGTATTTGACAACACGGATACAGGCCGCAAAAAAGCACCCCATGTATTGCTTTACAGCCCCACACATTGTGCTAATCATTCCCGAGGCATCTTTAAAAGACCCACGCATGCTATTAAGTTTGAGTAGTTTAGTGACATGCCGAGGTCAATTACTATCCAAATAAAATTCCAATTGTCCAACACACTGTGGCAGCAATACAAACTGCCGCAAATTGCTGATACTTTTGACGGTCACCTAGTAAATCTCCATTAAAAAGACCCAACAGCGATAAAATCACCGTTAGGCCCATAATTAGTTGAAAACCTATCATCTAAGCTATACCTCACATTGAGACAATAATAATATCGCGCCACTGGTCTCGGATTCTTTTCCCATCAATAACGTAATTTAATACTTCATCCGTATCATCGTTAAATTTAAAGTGATAATTAAAATTGCCGTTATCTTTAGAAATGATTCTGTTTCCTTTATGGTCAGAACCAATGTACCACTCGATACCATTAATTTTTATTTGAATTTCCATATTCACATCTAAAGCAAAACGGAGTTCATCTAAGGATTGCAATCGATTAGAATCTGATTCAACTTGTTTTATGATCATCTTTATTCACAATCCTTTCAGCTAACGTTAACTCCCGCCCAGGTGATTCACGATGTGGCACAATCTTTCCATTTTTCTTAGTAATCTTCAACCACGTATGCGCATGCGGTACGATTTGATGTTCGCTTGGATTACCGTGATCAGTGAAATCAATGTCTAATCTAGCTCTACCAGTTTTACCGTAATATCTTCTGAATACTAATCGGTCACCAGTATACCTATCAAAGACTGAATTGGGCTCCTGCATAAATGGAACTTTGTGTGCTTTCCCATATAAGTGAACATTATTTAACGCAAATCGTTCCTGTTTGACTTCGCGTACTACACTTAGTAATTTGCGATATTCATCATTATTATACTTCATCGTCTGAAAATCTTCGAATGATTTGGGACTATTGGAGCTGCCTAAAACTTCTTGATAATTGCGATACTGTTCAAAGTCAGCACGATAGTTCTTAGCTTTCAATTGATTTAGTCCAACAGCATCCTCACCATGTTTATCAATAATAGCTTGTTCCCAGTCATGATAGGTAGCGTTCGGATCAATTTTGATAGTCCCGCCGCTAATTGGATCGTTAGCAGTGCGCTTCAGCTTGTACGGACTGTTCGGCAAGTATATGACGGCTATCGTCCGACAATTTGGATGAAACGGTGGGAAGGTTAATCCCATCACAGCGCGTTCAACATCTAATACCTCACCATCGACGTCACGGCAAAACTTAGACGTACGCATATCAAGTACGGCTACTAGTTTGTATTGCTTAACACCGCGTTGCTTCCAACTATCCAAATTAGTTTTGTTGTGGAAGTAGTTCGCTTCAGTACGAATCAACGTCTTAGCTCGTGCCATACCCGTACCGAATTCATCCGCTAATACTTTAGCCATGTCACGTTCACGCATACTACTCATTTGTTGCGCTGTAAACAGTTCATTAACACGTTCCGCAAGCTTATCGGTGTTATGCCAAATCCGTTGTGAGAAATTGCGGCCGTACCACGGCGTATCATCAAGTGCAGCCTTAACATATTTACCAGACAGCTCTTTAAATCCATTAACTGTTGGATCAGGTTGCACATTAACCGTGGTAATCTCTTTGCCAGTCTTTGGATCCGTAATAACATGTTTTCCCGGTTTACGCGTGTCACTGGATTGCTTAGAAGCCTCAACGTCTTTGTTAAAATTATCCAGTAGGCCATCAGCATTAACTCGATTAAAGGCATCTTGAATAACTTTAGTATAAAGGTCCGCAGACTTATCTAGCTCAACACTAGCGGCTTGCTTAGCTGCAAATGTAGCTCTTTGCCTTTAACTCTTCAAGTCGTGTGATACGGCCCTTAGCAGCCATTGAAGACAAGTACTTGTTAACTTGCTTTTTAGACTCTTTGTCGCTCACATTATCGGCCAACGCCCGTAACGTTACTAACTCAGTCGGACTAACTGTCGTGTCTAAAATCTGCTCAGCCTCGGCTTCCGTATAGTCACCGTCAGTAAAGTAGCGCCGGTAAATCTGATTGACCTCACCAGTCAGATAGCTCTGAGCACGGATATATGCCCGTGTAATTGTCGGAATAACATCATTAGCTGCATCGTGCGCATGCTGCTCGTTGTAAACTGCTCGAAGTTGCCCAGTAGCGCCCATTCTCTAGCTCGTAGCTATCCCAATCTTTTGAAATAGTTAGCAGCCGGTTGCGTGATAGTCCGGCGTGTTCGGTCTCGGCGACCTTCATCAATCGTTAAGCGTGGTACCTTAATGTGCTTAACACCGTCAAACTTAATCACGTTATTTGAAGGTGAATTCCAAAGTGGTGCTGAATATAGGTGACCATCGTAGAATGCTTGTTGAATCGCCTGTTGATAGGCGTCTGCGTAGTTTACTGTTGCCATAATTTAATTTCCTCTTTTCTTATTGTTTGAATGCATCAATTAAGGCTTGTGCCGGATTGTTGTCTTGGGAACCGCCGCCACCTTTAGGATCGTAGTGCGGTTGCTTTCGAACAAGTAAGCATCTGATTGCTTTAAGGCATCCAATTGCTCACCAAAGCCATCCAGCTTACCGTCATCAGTTAACTTAATCTTGTCCATGTCTAAGAGCCCACGGACGGCCTTAGGGTTGCGGGCCTTAGCATCTGTCAATGCTGAGTCCAGCGCACCATTTAACTTAGTTTGGGCAAGCTGAGCTGTTAGCTTTTCGGTATCTTGGTCATACTTGGTTTGAAGGTCAGTAACTTGTTTGGTTAAGTCCTCATTGTCACCAAGCTGCTTCTTCAATGCCTTCATATCCTTATCACGGGTAGATAGCTGGCCTTTGAGCGTTTCGTTTTCTTGCTTAATCGTTTCAACGTCGCCAACCGAGGCTTTCACATTCTCGATATCGTGACCGTTAGTCTGCATGATTGAATCAACTTGTTCATCCGTTAATCCCATTTTAGTCAATGCTTCACGTTTCATTAAAATCAATCCTTTCACGCTTTTATTACGGGGTGCGGCCCCAATTCAAGGCAAAATAAATAAGCCTTTTTACGTCATGCTGGGGACAATTGGGTATAAAAATAGCACTCAACGTTTTTGTTGGGTGCTAACTAAGACTTTAATTTTGTATTTGGCAATTTGGGCTCTAATCTAGTAAATAAATCCTTAATTTCTTGAGGCGTATCCTTTTTAAAGGTGATTAACTCTAACCACTTATTTTCTTCAGCATACTCAAGGTGGTCAATCCAAGGCACTACCTTTTCAGCATAATCAATAAACTCTTGTGGAGCTTTAGCCATGATTTCCATCTTTCAACAACTCCTCAACAAGTGAAAATAGCTTTTCGTCACTTAATTTTTTATTAGCAACCATCACTTCAGCGACAACTTCATTAATTGAGCTTCCTCGCATAAACCCGAGATAAGCATCAGTACTGATCCGTAACAAATATCCCGGTGTCGTCATATTTTGCTTGCTGATATATGACCTGATTGTCTCATCCATCATTCTTTTAACTTCTTCAACGTTATTGTACTTCTTAGGGCTATGATTGTATACAGATTTCGCCGCATCGAAACGCTGTAAATAAAACTTCTACTTATCTGTAATCTCGTTGCTTGCCTCTAATTCATCAACTACTCTAGATACAACCTTGGGTACATCTTTTTTTGTTTTGTTTGCACTTTTCGGGATGCAGTTGCATCCTTTTTCCAATGGTCACAGGTACGCCATGACTTAAGTGTTCTGACCGGTATGCCATACTTGGCTGAAATATCTTTGTACTTCATCCCAGTTGAGTAGTCTTTACCAGCTTGTTCTCTTTTATCCATTACATGCCACCACACCTCCGTTAGTCTTTCACCCTATCTTCTTTCAACAAGTCGGCATCATAATTCACTTCAATATTTTGAGGATAAAGTTTCCCGTGAGTATCTGTATAGACGACTGTTAGGCACGTTTCATCAGGAAAATACTTTTGAAAGTCCTTTTCCTTCAAGCTCAACCATTCTTCGCCAGTTCCTTTAGCTTCAATACGATGAAAAGATGGATCAGGTTGAGGACACCCATATTGAACCCTAGTATCAACGGACTTGCTAATTATTTCATTGCAATCCTCTATTTTCGTTGTGTCACGACTATTGTAAAAATCAGTCGCACATACTCCAGAAAAAGCAACCGAACCCGCAACGTTCCCATCATTACCCATTAGTAATTTGAACACAGGGGAAACCTGTTTGATTTTAACTCTTTTCCCAGAAGGTTCTGATTCGTGAGCAATTATACGAATATATGGATTAAATTTAGCACTATGTGCTTCTAGAAATTGCTCTTTGCTCGATTGGATCTGATATACAACAAAAAACAATCCACCAATCGTACCAATAGAACCAACCCATTCGGCGATGCTTCCCCAATCAGTCTTCCCATTAATCACTTGCATAAAAAGAGACGTAACCAGTAAACTACCCATGGCTCCTGCGATTGCACTAGATATTATGGTCATAGCAATAGTTATTTTACTTTTATTCATTTCCAGCCTCCAAACTATATAACTATACAAAAGCTCTCGCTACTATGCGAGAGCTAATTTGAAGTGTTGAGCATACAGTCTTACTTTACATCAGGCCACCGTAAATAGGCTTCTATATTTTGCAGACTTCCATTTTAATTTCTAAACCGTCCAATGTGTTCCCATCTTCCAAAAAGTTGGGGCAGTATTGTCTTTAATATCTTGTCTAACTTTCGCATTGATTCCATACTTGTCATCTTCCGATAGACTATCTAATAATCTATTAATGTCTGAAGAATTGATTTTTTTGTCTCCAATACTATTGTACCTTTTCAAAAAATCATCTTCCAAAGCTTTCAAAAGGCCATTAATCTCAAAATCGGAGTATTTTGCTTCATCCGTCATTGCGACCTGAAATTTATATACATAATCACAAATTTCATGATAATATTTATCTTTATTCATTACGTACATCTCCTTTTACAACAAGCATAACAAACCCTTGGTATTACTGCTATAATTAGCCCTAAGGAGATAAATTAGTTTAAAGTTCTAATCGTTTGAATTGATCAAACACCTTGTTCCTCATTTAATTATTTTTGCGTTGGACTTTCTGTTGTTCCTTCGCTGTCTTAACCATTTCACAATCAACATGTTTTTTAAATTCACGGAATGACCGATTATAGTCTTGTGCAACACGCTTATAATCTTCAAAGATACTATTCATCCAATTATCCCCCCTTATTTGACTACAAAATAAAGGACATCCTCATATGAAAGTGTCCTTGTACTAGTCGGCTTACCGTCTCCGATTACCAACGATCTCATTCTATGGATTGAACCGATCTTCTCCGGACTGATCCAATGTTTTTCCTTAAACTACCAATTCCCGCGCCTCTCTTTTAGCTTCGGACGACTTTATCATCTCTACCAAGGGCCGGATGATTTTAGGTTTCGGTTACTCACTGGCTCGGCCTCGTGCACAAGAACCATACTGCCGCTTTCTCCTTGCATGTACCTTGGACTAACGTAACCTGCTGGACTCGAACCAGCTACTACTTGATTAACGATCAAGTGCTCTACCAACTGAGCTAAGTTCACATAAAAGAAGGCTCGTACCCACTCATTTACGCTATCAACATACAAATATCGAATAATGTAATACCGGCGTCTGGCCGCATCATCCCGCTTGTTAGCGTAGCTTCGGTAGGCTGCAAGCATAAGGTCAGTGTATTCCACCATTTTATTAGTACGAGCCTTGCAGCTCGCAACACTACTCAATTTCAGGTCATCCTGATTGCATACAGCTTTAAGATAACGGATATTGGGTATTGATAGTCTTCCATTAACAAACGGCATTCTAGAGATAACTATTTTTCGTCATCTTTTCTGACATTCATTTAACCTTATATCACCTATTCCTCGCCAAAGCACCGTTTTAATAAGCTTTTTATTCCGTTTAATTAGTTGATAGATGCGATATAATCTAATTAACAAGGGGATATTTAGCTTATAGATTGCTGACCAATTCTGACGTCATTAAAAGCTGTATGGGGAAATAATCTTTGGAGGAATTATGATGAAAAGAATTACATTGCTTAGCGTCGCAGCACTGTCTGCACTGACAATTGGAACCTTTGCACCACTCACAGTACGAGCAGCAACTTATTTTTCTGAAACAACTAAGGTATCTCAACCTAAGGAAGACGATACCTGGTTCCGGGATGTCGGTGACGGCACTGATACCCTCAGTTATGAAAATGGTGAATGGGTGCTTGAAATGAGCGACTCTGCCCGTCGTAAAGCAGCATATCATCAATATGTAACCAACGTCTATGAACCTAACGCTCAAGCAATATCTGAGGCAACAGCACTACAAAATTCTTATATTGATAACGCCATTAAAGATCCTAATCGTTACCAATCGCTCCCCGCTTCTGAAACAATGTCTGTCTATGTCATGAGAGTAACGGATGGGGAACGTTTTCAAGGAACCGTTAAAATTCCAAAAGTGACTGTACCTGATTCAGTCGCAACCAAGATGGCAAGTACTTTCGTTAGTGCCGATGTTCCTGTAATGCTTCCAGTGATCAATACTGGTGATCAAAGCAGCACTGAAAGCTCTTCTAGTTCAAATTCTTCGAGTACCAGTTCATCAGCGTCGAATTCGTCTAGTTCAGTTATTTCAAGTTCAGTAACTAATAGTAGCTCATCAAGTACTAGTTCATCAGAATCTAGTATGTCTGGTTCATCAAGTTCATCGGTCAGTGATTCGTCAAACTCTGGCAAAGCAGGTTTCAATGAATCAAACACTAGCCTAAGTTCAAGCACTAAGGATTCATCTTCAGCCGATAATCCTAAAACTGACACAAGCAATGAAAGTTCAACTGCTACTACGAGTGCAAACAATACTGTAACGAAAGATGTACCTAGCAAGACCACTAGTACCACTGCTACAAACCAACCTTTAACGACTACTACTGGATCTGATGATGATCAGTTAAAAGCTTCAAGTAGCTCAGATAAGGCTTCCGTGGTCGCCACTCCAAAGAACAACAATAATAACTCACAAAAACAATTGTCGACAATTGCAAAGAAAATTAGTAAAAAGTTGCCCCAAACTAATGAAGCCAAGAATAATTTGGCCACGTTTGGTATTCTTTCTTTGATTACTGGCCTAATTGGCGCATTATCATTTTCACGTTTTAAGAACTACTAAAAAAGACTGTAGCAAAACATTCTACAAGAAGTAAATTAATTTGGAGGAACTGTGTAAATGAAAAAGGGATTGACCATCGGGGCTGTACTGCTAGTCTCACTGACACTTACTGCTTGCGGGAGTGGTAATAACCAATCTAGTCAGGCTAGTTCAAAATCAAGTAGCTTAGCCGTTGCCAAAAAGAAAAAAGCTTCCGCTCGATCTGAAAGCAAGGCAAAAGCAAAATCTGAGAGTAAAGCTAAAGCAAAGTCGGAAAGCTTAGCGAAGGGTAAATCAAAAAGCGAATCACTCGCTAGCTCATCTAGTGTCGCCAAAGCTATTTCTGAAAGTAAAGCAAGTTCACAAAGTATCGCAATCGCCAGCTTCTCTAACTCACGCTCAGCGTCTACTAAATCAAGCAGCTACTCTGTAGATTCGGCTGCGGTGACAAGCTCACAGAAAGCCGCTGAAAACGGATCACCAACTAAAACATCTGGTATCTCAATGGATGAAAAAACTCTATCCAGTTTCGTTAACAAGTATGGTGAATCCCCTGCTGCGTACAAAATGGAGCACAACAGTATGACACAACTACAAGCATTACAGAGTACACCGGACTACATGAAGACTTTTGGTGAGAAACAAACTCAGTCACGACTTGAACGTGGCTTAAAACCTTAACTACCCTTAAAATAATTCTAGTTACTGAACAGACATTGTTAAATTTCAAAAAGATTACTCTAGTACATCATCATCGAGGAATATAATTATCGTCATATTTTGGTAAACATCCTAATTTCAAAAAATTCATCTCATTTTTATGCACGAGTTTACTGGGGCGCAATGTGGACATAAAATTTACGACCATTATTCAAGCCCACTGGCCTTTACTAAGAAAGTGCAATTATTACTTTTCTTCAACATTATTGTTAAACATTGAATCTATTTCTAAGCAATCGAACAGTGTTACCCTGTCAGATAACATAGCTGTACCACTCGATTATAAAAAATAAAATCAGATACGGATATTATTGAACCCTCACTCTACTTTACAACTAACTGCCGACGCAAATTTAACTTTCACCCAAAAACACATCCCCTTTCACCAGAAGAAGTTGACTATACTTCAACTGGATAAAAAAGGATCCTGCACTGGCCAATTGAGGCTGAAGTGCAAGATCCTTTTTATTCAGAATCAGAATCTTGATTATCATTTACATTATCAGAATCGTTACTTCCAACAAAAAGACCAACCAGCATTACCAACGACACACCAGAAAATATGGTCCCCGTCACAGTATGTTCCAACCAGATTAGTAGAGCCCCAATGCTCATTCCGACCAATCCAATTGTGAACCCCATAATATCCCGTCTTTTATGGTCACGTCGTGAGTACTCCATGGCGCGACTCTCTAAAGTCCTGCGATGAGCAGATTCCTCAACACCGTTTTCAATTATCAATTTGGCAGCACCAGGGTCTAACTCATCATATCTACTTAAAATATCTGGATGTGGAATCGGGCCTGAGGTCATTTCAAGCTTCGCAACTACTTGTTGCTGTTCCTTATGAGGAAGCTTCGTGATATGGTCAACGGCCTCATCAACGCTATCTTTATTATCTACTAGTGGTTTCGTATTGTTTGGATTTTTCATACTTATTCAGTGACTTAAACAAGTCTGCCCCAATCTTCTTATAATCATTTTCTATCGATTTCTGATCGCTATTCTTACGAATAAAATAACGTCTAGAAGTGGGAATACGCATTTTGGATTGATCCATCTTACTTATAATTCTAGTAATCGGGACACTACTTTTCGTGATTAATTTTGCAGAATCAAAAATTGCTTTATTAAATCCATTAAAAAAGCTATCATATCCGTTACGCAATTAACTCACTCCTTTATACATGCCTGCCTATTTGAATGTTCAATTATCACAGACCATTAACAAAACTTTGTTCGATTGATACTTTACCATAAAAGCCCAATTTTAGCCAATCAGAAAGCAGGATGACATCATATTTTACCAGCTCTATTTAAAAATTAATTTTCACAATATTTATCCTATTCATAGTAGGTGATTTTACATTTTTCATTAAAAAGTCAAAGTGTCCATATTGCAACTGTCCACTTCATTTTTTACATCTTTATAGCTGATTTTCTAAATCATTACTCAGTTATTAGCTTATTGCCTGGTTAAATTTTCTTAACTACAGATAGCCCTCCGACTGCTAGTGGGTGAAAGGGAAAAGCCCAGTTTACGTTGAAATATAGACAGATACAGCTTATTCAATATCAATGCAGCCACTACGCTTTAACATTACAATACTGTCAGCAACCTTCTCATCTTCCATAATCCAACAAGTGCCCATCCCACTGCGTATCTCATCATAAGAATCATTAATTTTAACGTTTGACACAATTTCATCTGGAGCCATAACAAAGAAAATTCGAGTTATGGAAGTGACTCAGATAATTTTCGTATCATATTGATGTTCGTACCGTCTTGGAACTCTAACCCTGGTACTAAGTACATGAAGAACGAGTAAATGTGTTTAAAATGCTTGCATGCGAAACTTAACGCCATGACGAAATCCTTATCCTTGAAAAAGATACAATAGCACTACTTTTTCTTGTAGGTTGCTTATCTTTAATGAGTTTATCATGCCTATCCTAGTAACAAAAGACTCAGCAGATTTTCTAATCTTAGTACTCAAAAAACCTTAAACAACAATCATTTTAGAATGCTCATCAAACTCACGCGTATATTGTTTTCCGTCTATATCTACAAATGTAATAACTGCCGTTAATGGTTGCTGAGGATTTCTCTTCAATTCCTGCCATACCGGTTCGTTATCCTTTAACGTTTCCCTTAATATTGTCCAATCAAATATAACAGTTCTCATGCTGCGTCCTGGCATAAAACACGTGGTATTCTTATCCATTGAAAATTGGCTAAAATCAAAACAGGACTGGCTAGCCAACTTAAAGTCTAAACAACTCTCAGCCTTCACATTGTCCAATCGTGAATCATTTACTTCATATTCAATAACTCTCAAAGTTGTACCTGTACTACTTAAATTACTGATATTAATCTTCGTTTTAATTGTCGGATTTAGTTGTTGCACAGGAACAAATTTCAATTTGGACTTTTTTTCTCGTGCTAACCACAACGACACTATGACAGCACTCAATGTACCGATTGCACTTAACAATTCAGCAAGCGTACTTAATTGAATTTTTAATCCATGTAAAATAAAATACAAAATTATCGCAATACATCCGCCTACTATTCCACAAATAATACTAATTACTAAACACATCAATATATTCTGCCAGTGGTTTTTAGTCCAATTAATCATACTTCTCCTCCAAGTTAATATAACTATACAAAAATACTTGCCGTTAAGTGGGAGCTAATTTAAAGAAATTTGAAAAGTAAAGGCATACTAACAGAACCTATATTTTTGTGATTGAAGTTAATAACATTATTATTGTATTCGCCACCTGTTAGAGCCTCAAAACAAATGAATTTATATTTCTAACGTTCCCAGTCGTGATTACTATCTTTGAATTACTGATAACGAAAAAAGTTGATGTCATGTAAGCTATTCAAAAACCACTAATTCTATCAACATCTATTAGCCACCTTATACTGCACCTTATTATCTTAGTACTCGGTGAATGAATACATTTTTTATTACCCAACAATTTGAAAAACAGCAAACAATATACTTAACACTCCAAAAAATATGGCAAATCGTTCTTTTTTGCGTTGAATAGCAACCCTAATCAAGTGCTTGCAACCTATCCAGCATACATATGCACACAATATCGGTGCAAATATCGCAAATACGAATATTGTCCAATCACCAATATCAACACCCATCCGTCCCATAAGATACATTGCTCCTATCCTAGTATTTGGTACATAAATTTCTGAACAGTTGTGCCATAATTA
>CALFSK010000058.1 GCA_937916845.1 uncultured Lactobacillus sp.
GTGGGGTCGGCTACAGACAAAAAACGGTCTTCCGCCTCGCTTGAAAGCCTCAAAGGACGAGTCTTTCAAGTCGCCCCGCACTGTAACCTGGCAAGAAACGCCAGCCAACAGTGTCGACACGGCCCACTGGTTCTGCCAGCTACGCTAAGATTGCTTTAAAACAAACCGGTTAAGTTTGATAACAACCGCAACATAGCTGAAGGGCGTCCATGAGGAATCTGCCGTGAGTGTGGCGTTAATCGGTGATTTTCCGATTTACACCACCGACATCTTGAGAGACGCGCTTTTTCGGCTCTCAAGTGAGGTTCATGACCGCTTTTTGGCATGAACCGGTCGCCACGGCAGATGAAATCACGGACGACCGGAAGCGGGAAACTTAACAATTTGATTAGTGATAACGTTTTAGTTATCTTGGCTTTTGAACGTTCAATTAAGAGTTGGCCGTGGCCACAAACCGCGCCAATTCATCGGCGGACATCCCGGCACTGACACCCACTAATAATTTAATCCGTGCCTTTTGGCCGTTCAATCCCTGACAGAAAATAACGCCCATCTGTTTCAGCTGAACGCCGCCACCCTCATAGGCGTAGACGTCCTGTGCAATCCCATTAAAGCACCGTGAGACCAAGACCACTGGAATGTTCATGTCCAACAGTTTCTGGATTGCTGGCAACGTGGCTGGCGGCATATTTCCTGCGCCCAGCGCTTCAATGACAACGCCGTGCGTACTTGGTTGCGCGATGGCTTCAAATAATTCTGGTCCCATCCCAGCGTAAGACTTAATCAAAAAGACGTTATCCGTCACCGTTTGAATTGGGCAAACCGTGGAACGCAATAAGGATTCGAAAAAGACCACGCCGTGATTGGCAACTAGCCCAATTGGCCCAAACGTCGGTGTCCGGAACGTTGCCACGTTGGTAGTATGGGTCTTCGTCACGTACCGCGCCGAATGAATTTCATCATTCATCACGACTAACACACCCTTATCAGCGGCATCCGGCGAACTAGCCGTCTGGATCGCCGTCTCCAAATTGTGCAACCCATCCGACCCAATTTCATTGGCCGAACGCATCGCACCGGTCACGACAACCGCCAACTCGTTAGGTAGCGTTAAATCTAAAAAATACGCCGTTTCTTCCAACGTATCGGTTCCATGGGTCACAACGACGCCGTCCACACCTTCATGGGCCGCTTTATCAATGCGTTGCTTCAACGCCAACATCCGTTCTGGCGTGATGTGTGGCGATGGTAAATTAAAGACGTCTTCCGTTTCAAGTTGAATATCCGCGCCAAACGAACTTTGGTACTGATCTAACGGATTTTCAGCCCCCGGAACCACGTTTCCCGAAGCGTCTGCGGACATCGCAATCGTCCCACCAGTATGTAGAACTAATATCTTTTTCAAGTGTTTTCCTCCTATTGACTGTCGTTTTCGACCTAACTCAGTACTGGTAATTTTAGGCTAGCCCCACCTAGATTGCAATTAAAATCAGGTTAGTTTCCTCGTTGCGTCCGTCCCCCACAGCACACTAATTTTTCAACAATTAAAAACATTGACCTATCAACGTTTAACCCACCAATTACCCCAACACCCACCGAAAACAGTTGACAGTTCGGTCCGTTACTTTTATAGTTAGTTACATAAGCAACTAACCAAGTAACGAACTAACAAGCAATTAAAGGAGTTTTAAAAATGACAACACCAATTATGACGGTCAGTGATTTACACAAAACCTATGGTAAAGCTGGCACCAAGCAATACGAGGCTTTAAAGGGTATCGACTTTTCAGTTCAACCAGGAGAATTCGTCGGCATCATGGGGGCTTCTGGTTCTGGTAAAACCACCCTACTAAACATGTTAGCAACGTTAGACCAACCAACTAGCGGCGAAGTAACGATTCACCAACAACCCATTACCCATTTGAAAGGAAACCAACTAGCCGACTTCCGGGCAAAAGAAATTGGCTTCATTTTCCAAGATTTTAACCTATTAGAAACCATGACGGCCTACGAAAACATCGCGTTGCCATTAACTTTGCAAAAGGTTCCCGCTAAGAAAATCCGGCCCGCCGTGGAAAACGTTGCGACCCAACTTGGAATTCAAGAATTCCTGACGAACTATCCTAACGAATTATCGGGTGGTCAAAAGCAGCGGGTCGCCGCTGCCCGGGCACTGATTAACGAACCCGCAATGCTCTTCGGTGATGAACCAACCGGGGCTTTAGATTCCAAGTCGGCCCGCGAATTATTGGACCTCTTCACTAAGATCAATCGTGATCAAAACGTCTCCATTCTGCTCGTTACCCACGATCCGTTTTCCGCAAGCTACTGCCAACGGATTCTCTTCATCAAAGACGGTCGCATCGGCCAAGAATTACGCCGCGGAGAAATGAACCGTAGTGATTTTTATCAACAGATTCTGGATAACCTCGGGACTTTCGAACAGTAAGCCCGACGCAAAAAAGGAGTACTTTCTACTATGTTAACTAAACTTGCATTGACCGGCTTCAAAAACCGCTGGCGTGACTACCTGGTCCTATTTTCCGGACTGATCATGTCCAGCGCGATCTTCTACATGTTTGAAGCCCTCGCCACTAACCACGACTTTTTAAAACAGAACACGGGGATTAGCATGGTCGGGATCATTTTCCAATTTGGCTCCGTTCTGCTGACCATTATTACCCTGGTCTACATCAGTTACGCCAACTCATTTTTACTAAGTATGCGCAAACGCGACTACGGTTTATTCATGTTAGTCGGGGCTCGCAAGAGTAAAATTGGCCAGCTGATCTGGCTTGAAACGTTACTCGTCGGCGTCGTTGCGACCGTCATTGGAATCGTCTTCGGAACCGCCCTAACCGCTGGCATTAGCCGCCTGTTAATCAGCAGTATGGATTTAACGTTGCACCACTTATCAGCTTGGTACCTGCCAGCTGCCGGAATTACCCTGTTACTCTACGTCGGCTTGTTCCTGCTTGCCGGTCTATTTAACCTAGTAACCTTAACCAAAACCCCAGCCCTTAAGTTATTACACAGCAACGATCAACCTAACCGGCCCCGCTTGAAACCAGCACGTCAATTGCTTGAAATCATCGTTGGTTTAATTGCCATCGCAATTGGCTACTGGTCCATGGCCCACTTGAATACGTTACAACTTGCCGGTATCGGTATTGCTTTAGTCACAATCGTGTTAGGAACCTACTTCCTATTCAACGCCATCTTTGTTTGGCTGATGGTTGGGTTAAAACGCCTGCCATTTGCACAACGCGGCTTGAACAATTTTACGTTGTCCCAACTCAGTTTTAGAATTCGTAACTATACAAAAATGTTATCGATTGTCGCCATGCTATTCGCCTTAGCACTCGGTGCGATTACCGTCGGCATGGGCTTCCATGCGCAAACGCCTAAACTGGCCGCATCCAGCAACGCCTACGACATGGGAATCGTCAACGCGACGACGGCAGAAAAACAACAAGTCACCGCTTTAAAACCAACCACCAACGTGACGTACCACTTTAAAACGGATAAGAAAGCTGTTTATTACCAAGCAACTGAATTTGATCAGCACCCCTTCACAACGATTAACATGCAAGGGAAGAATCAACTGAACTTTAAGCGAACAACGAACGACGCAAAACAACTCAGCAAGTCCTCAGCGAGCTACCAATTATCGCAGTTGCAAGCTAGTCAGAGCCAAAATAAGGCCAACGTATTCTTAAGTGCTAAGGACTACCAGAAACTGGCGCAACCCGAACAAAACCTAACCGTTTTTGCGACCAACGACGTCACGCAACACCTCCCAGCCTTAAAACGACTCGCAAAAGTTCAAGGCCAACGTGACCACGGCCTAGTTGACAACATGCTCGGTGGTCGTTATGGAAATTACGTGATGATCAACGGCATGTACTCCGGCTTAGAATTCATGGGGCTCTTTTTAGGAATCGCATTCCTTGCCATGTTAGCCAGCTGTTTAATGTTCAAGATTCTCTCCGGCGCCGATGCTGACAAGCACCGTTACGCCATGCTAGACAAGATTGGCACGACACACCAACAATTGCGGGGGGCAATTAACAAGGAAATCGCCGTGCTCTTCATCTTGCCCGGCATCGTCGGCGTTATTCACGTGCTCTTCGGCTTACAAATGTTCAAATTTTTGATGGTCGTTTCACCGTACACCGGCATTTGGTTACCATTCGTCATTTTTGCCGGCTTGTATTTGCTCTACTATTTACTGACCGTTACAATCTATCGCAGAATCGTTTTACAATAACCTTTTGGAGGAGGAATGAATCATGGTATACTTTGGATTAGTCGCTTTATTAATCGTTATTACACCGCTGCACCGTTACGTTCTCGCTAACCGCCAAGCATTTTGGCTAGGAACGCTGATGCCCCTACTTTGGGTGGGCACTAACGTGTTGTTGGCCAACTTAATGCCCTTGGAACACCAAGACATTCTGTTGGCGGTTCTAGGCACCCTCCTCCTACTATCGAGCTGGGTTGCGGCCCGCATCGACCGTACCGAACAACAATTGCAAGTGTCACGCCACCACAAGGTCGCCACGAAATAACGGTTAGTCACACTGCAATGAGGTGAAGAAAATGCAGTTCAACTTTAATAGTACGGAGCCGATCTACTTGCAAGTTGCGGATCAAATCGAAGAAGCAATTTTCACGCAGACCTTCGTTGAGGGCGAACAAATCCCTTCAACGACCGAAATCTCCAAAGAATTTCATATTAATCCGGCAACCGTGCTCAAAGGAATGAACATCCTCGTTGATGCCAACCTAATTGAGAAACGGCGTGGCGTTGGCATGTTCGTTATTGCTGGTGCCCAGGCCCGGATCGTCGAAAAACGACGTGACCAGTTTTATACCGATTACGTTAAAAAATTAGTGAGTGAAGCAAAAAAGCTCCACATCACACAAGCAGAACTAGCTAAATTAATCGAACGGGGGTTTTCCGCATCATGAGTATTCAAGTTCAAGGCGTGCAACAAGTCTTTCACGGCCATACGATTCTAGAGGACCTAAACTTAACCTTAGAACCTAATAAAATTTATGGGTTACTGGGCCGTAACGGTGCCGGTAAAAGTACGCTGCTAAACATCATTAGCAATCGCATTCGGCCAACCCACGGGACCGTCACGCTGGATGGCGAATCAATGCACGACAACGACCACACGCTAGGTCAGATTTATCTTATGAGTGAGGTCAACATGTACCCCGAACGAAGCCGGGTCAAGAACTTGTTCAAAACGACTCGCTTATTATACGGTGGTTTTAACGATGCCTACGCGGCAAAGTTAGTGCACGCCTTTGGACTCGACGTTAACGCTCGTTTCGGAAAACTTTCAACCGGTTACCGGTCAATCTTCAAGTTGATCATCGCGCTGTGCGTGCCCGTCGACTACGTCTTTCTAGACGAACCAGTCTTGGGATTAGACGCTAATCACCGTGAGCTCTTCTACCAAGAATTGATTGAAACCTACAGTGACCAGCCGCGGACGTTCGTGATTTCAACTCACTTAATTGAAGAAATCGCTAATTTGATTGAACACGTCTTTGTCCTTAACGACCATCACATCATCATTAACGGCGAAGTACCCGATATTTTGGCCAAGTCCTACACGATCTCTGGACCACAAACGGACGTGGAAGCCTACACCGCTAATTTGAACGTTGTCGGCGAAGACCATCTGGGTGGCATCACTGCTCACTACGTCTACGGTGCACTCGAAAACGACCGGCCGATTCCGGATACCGTTAAAGTCGATCACCTTGATTTGCAAAAGTTGTTCGTCATTTTAACGAACACCAAGGAGGAGGCCACCGCACATGTCAACTAAATTACGCGCAACGACCCGCTGCCTGCTGATGAATCAGCTTAAAGCGCTTGGGGAAGCATTTCTGGCCGTAATTGCCATTTTCATTGTCATCCCGTTCGTACTAGCAGTTGTCTCGGGTAGCCTTAGCAGTTTTTCGCTGCCCAATACGATTGCAAACTTCAGCTGGGGCTTCTTAATCGGTGCGTTTATCTTTCTCTATAATTCGTTAACTTACGACAACTTCAAACTGTTTATTCAAAATGGGATCTCGCGGAAAACGTTTTGGGCGACAAAGATTATCACCACCGTCATCATTGCCGTGATTGGTGAACTATTTGTGGCCTTTTACCGCTACGCCATCTCCGCGCCAATTTGGGGCATCAGTGCCCACGCGGCGTTAATGAAGACGCCCTACAGTCTGTACGGTAACTTTTTGGGGAGTAACGTTTGGGTCAATATTTTGGTCAGCATCTTATTTACCATTATTTTCTTTATTGCGACTGGCATGACCGGCATGGCCATTGGTGGCGGACTGGCCCTCCTCAGCAAGTGGGGCCAACGTATCGTGATCGTTGTCGTCCCCGTTGTTGCCATCTTCCTGATTGGTTTTGTTGGCAATAGCAGTGCCGACAAACAGGTTCACTATGACTTCACGTGGCTAGTCAACTTACTCAAATTCCTAGTTGGCTACCCGCAACACGAGCCTGCCATTGCAGGTTCCTTCAGCCCGGCCGTTCCAATGATCACCATGCTGATTGGCGGTGCCATCATGGCCGCCATCGCATACGGTTTTAATCAACTATTAAAAGTTAAAAATTAATCAAAGCAAAAACGCCTTCTACCAATTGAACTTGGTAGGAGACGTTTTTATTTGATTATCTCGGAATTGCTTTCCCTAAATACTAGGAACATCGCAATGATCCGTTTAAATTACTTTGTCACTTGGGTATTCATCAAATCGGTCTTAACCACGATAACGTCCGTCAATGCATTGCGTTGTACGTAAGTCGTTACAGACCCTTCTAAGACCCGCTCCATCGCATTTAAGCCGGTTGCACCCATCATGATTAAATCATTATGATGATCGGTGACGAAGTCCTGCGAAATAATCGGCTTCGGACTGCCCATGCGAATGTGAAAATCAATGTCTTCAAAACCGTCTTTTTTGATCTTAGCAATGGTCTCTTTTAAGTAGGCTTCGGAATCCTGAACTAGCTGGTAAGTAATGTCGCCATCGGCTAAACCCGCTAAGTTATACCCAAACTGGCCAGGGTCGACGACGGCTAGGACATCAACGTGTGCTTGGTTACGCTTAGCAACCGCAACCGCCTTGTTGAGAGCAACCTCCGCCTGTTTGGAACCATCCAAGGGAACTAAAATATTCGTATATTCTTGTAACATTTACGCCACACCCTTTCCATCTACTACCCTTATTTTACCATTTATCGCGTCTGAATGCGTTGTCATTTCCATTCCCAAGATGTTTGGGAACGTTAAGCAACGAACCTGGTCACCGCCACTGATCAGTTTTACACAACATTTACACAAACGGCGCCGATTATTTACACGGAGCACCTACAATGTAACTAATCTATGGGGGAGGCGGTTCTGTGTTAGCTTTAAACATTCAACCGGGCATCATTACTAGTCAGACCATTACCGTTAATGAGGAACTGAGCTACCGCGTAACACTAGTGGCAAATCGACATCAGCGTCACTTCACGTTAAAGGTCACCGCACTAACGTTACTAGGCGCAACCGTCATTAAGGTGACGCACTTTACCGATCTTAGTCAGGCCCGCCGTCAATTCACATCAACCGTCACACACCTCGCAAAACCGTAATCTAATTATTCCTTCACGCACTTTTATGGTAGGATAAAACTTATCAAACAAGCCGTGAGTGAGGGTTAATTTTAAACATGGGACAACAATTGCAGCATCTCTGGCACCGTTACAAAAGCGTGCTAGCCTACTTATTTTTTGGCGGCTTAACGACCGTCGTTAACTACCTCGTTTTTTGGATTTTTAACATGTTCTGCTCATACTTAATTGCCAACACGTTCGCTTGGTTCTTATCGGTACTCTTTGCCTACGTGACCAATAAGTTATGGGTTTTCGACGCTAAGACCCCAACCGTCCGCGCACGCCTGAAGGAAGCTACGTCTTTCTTTGGGTTCCGCTTATTAAGCTATTTTGTGGATCAGGGTATCATGATTGTCGGGATTTCTTTCTTACACGGCAACGACTTGATCGTCAAATTAATTGATCAAGTTTTAATCGTCGTTTTGAACTGGTTTTTCAGTAAACTGTTTATTTTCAAAGATCGCGATGTTTAAACAAAACGCAGGCTCAAAATGGCAAAACTGTCATTTTGAGCCTGCGTTTTGTTTTAAGCATTCTCTTAAGGTCAATTTCAGCTTACAATAGAAAAAAACGTTCTAGGAGGAATTGAAAATGACCCTTACCGCTTCAGAGAGTGACTACCTCGTCACCGTTTTAACCAACCAATTATTCAGCTTATTAAGTCGTGTCAACCGTTGGCAGACGCACAGTCTCACCCAACATCAATATGATCAGCAAGTTGAAGAAGCCCTAACCCCCGAGCTTAAGTTACTGAGCCAACTTGCTTTAAAGCTCCAACCAACCGTCGCAGATCAAGATCAACTAGGTGCCCTCAACGCTGGTATTGCCAAGTTAACGGCGGCCACGACCTACCAGTTAACTGCTGCCCAACTCGATCAGGCCAATGAACGGCGCATGAACCGCCACTATCGCCATTAAATCGTCACCGTCAACCATGGGACGCATATTTAACAGAAAATTCAAATTTCGATCACGGGATAGCTATTTTTGGTCGCTACAATAGAACTATAAATTAAGTAACGTGCAACGAAAGAAGGAGGGTCCCCATGTTTTTAATTGTTTATTGTACACTTGCAATCGCAGTTTTCTTTTGGCTATTTGGTTTCATTAAAGCCGCCGTTATCACTGCGTTACTAACCCTGGCCATGGTTGCCTACTCCTTCATCCGCCGCCAAATCAACCGGCGCCGGCTTCTGAAGCAACAAACCGCGACCAACAAATCCCGTTAAATACAGCGTTCTTAAAATTGAATAAATAAAGTAGTCGCCGTGTGCATTTTGCACATAGCGACTACTTTTGTTGTTAAGCTCATTTATAAATCAAATTCTAATTTATTACTAACGACTGGCTTGCGCGATACACGTCACAATATTGTCCACTGCCTTGTGAACATACTTAGGATCCGTCGCTAAGTTCAGCCGGACAAAGCCTTGATCAGCAGCACTGAACCACTCACCGTAGTCTACGGCCAATCCACATTGATCCTGAATAAATTGACGCGTTGCTTCAGGCTGAACGTATGCCCGGAGATCTAACCAAGTCAGGTACGTGCCTTGAAGGTCAGCGACCGTGATTTTAGGGGCGTGTTCAGCTAATTGAGCCTTCAGATAATGATAGTTATCCCGCACAATGGCTAAAATATGGTCTAACCATTCCGCCCCATGTTCATAGGCCGCCTGCCCTGCCGTTTGGCCCAACACGTTAACTTCTGTCTGGCTCAAGCGGTTAATTTTAGCATCATATTTTGCCCGTAACGTTTCATTTGGAATAATGATGTGTGAATTTAGCAAGCAAGCTAAATTAAACGTTTTCGACGGTGCGTTGAGCACAATCACCCGGTCAGCAAAACGCCCATCCGCAACGGTTAACGCTGAAACAAACGGGTGCTGTTCCCGGTCGATTTCGATGTCTTGATGAATTTCATCCGAAACCACTAAAACGTCGTACTGCTCACATAGTGCCAATAACTTGGTTTCCTCTTCTGGTGTCCAGATTCGACCAACTGGGTTATGGGGTGAACATTGAATAAACAACCGTACTTCATTGGCCTTAATCTTTGCTTCCACGTCCTCAAAGTCAATCGTGTAGTGTCCCTGATCATTGTGGAGTTCAGAGGTCACTAGTTGTCGATGATTATCCTGAACAGCGTTAAAGAATGGGTAGTAAACTGGCGTTAAGATCAGCACACCGTCCCCTGGCTGAGTATACGTGTTCACTAAGGCGTACAGTGAATTGACGACCCCCGAGCCAAATCGAATCCAGTCCTTTTGCAACGTTAAACCGTGACGTTGTTGTTCCCAATTCATGAAGGCTTGGTAATAACTGTCTGGCGTATACGAATACCCATAGATTCCATGGGCAACCCGTTGTGTTAAGGCGGCCGTCACTTGTTCGGGCACCTTAAATTCCATATCGGCGACCCACATTGCAATGAGGTCCGGATTACCATAACGTTCGTCCAGCACATCCCACTTCAAAGAATTTGTGTTAGCTCGGTTAGTCGCATATTGTTCAATAAACGTTGCTTGATCCATTAAAAATCTTCCTTTCACGAGGAGACCTAAAGCAGCGCATCACCGGCTTTTATCAGGTTCAAACGGGCTAAAGAAAACCTGGGATTAGCCCGGGCTTTTTGCAACCATGACCTGACTAAGTCGTGCCACTGTTTTTCTCATCATCATCTCATTTTAAGTTGTTTTTAACGTACACCGGCTATTAGCGATTGTCAACCGACCCGAAAACCTTAGCGGACCTCATTATCCCAGGGCGCCCGTTCTGGCACCGTGTAAGCCGTTACTAACTGCTCTGCGACCGGGAACGCCCCGGTCATTAAAAAGCGCTTAGCCTGCATCACAGCCGGCGAACTGTTATGCCAATTAAGCTGGGTCAACGGCACTCGGACGGCACCAGCTGATAAAGCCGTCGTATAAGCTGGACGCTCGGTCAACAGTTGCCCGCCCACTGGTTCTAACAAATAGAAAATATTGACCATCATGATTGGCAGACCAAGTGACGCTAACGTGGGTAACTCAAACTGAACCGTACCGAGTTGCTGCGCAATCACAGTCGTTAAGCCGGTCTGTAGTTTGGTAATATGACTTACTGCCATACTTAATGCAACCCCTGGTGTCAGTGGTGCGGTTGCCAAATCATAACGGTTTTTAAACGGTCCCGTTAAACACTTATTTACGATCATCGTTTGCTGATCACCGATAATACCACAAACGAATAGCGGTGTAATTTGTTCGCTAATCATTGGTTCGCTTCCTTCTATCGCTTATCATTAAGATTAACCAGATAAACTAATCATTCTATAAAAATATAACACATTCATTTTACCTCATTATAAAAATAACCATAGTAAAAAAGCGTCGTATAATAAATATTTACTATTTTTAACATTGAACCCCGGTCTATAATGAGCAAACTGAGACGTATTTTAAAAACGACCGACCACGTGTCCATTTTTACCGTCAAAAAAACGACTACGGGATAATTTTCCGTAGTCGTTTTAACGGCTTATTGAGTTTGAACATCCGTTGTATTGATAAATGATTGTGCGGGCACACGAATTAACCATCGCGTCATCGCCTGATGACCAACGTGAATGCCTAAGCCGTTCCAAAAGCTAGGCTTGTAAGTTGCGGTCATTTTGACCACGTACGCTTGCTCATGATGCCGATCCATCTTAGTTAAAGCCTTTTGTGACCACGGAATTCCCGCGTCCGCCACTTTAACCTGTTTCAAATCGCTCACCACCGTCGCCTTGTTGCTAGAAACGGTGTACTTGGCCCCGTTGATCCAGTAGTGATAAATATGCACCGGTTTGTCCGTTGTTCCCCGGTCCACCGCCACGTAGTAAGAAGCCGAACCGTTATTGCCGACTCTTAAAACTAATGGTTCGTATTTATAAGTGACTTTAACCCCTTTAGTATCGGTCAGATCGACTTGGTGATTAAACGTCGCGTAGCCCATACCAGCCAGCAAGCCAATACTAATGATCAGCTCACCAATCGTAATGAATAAACTGTTCCATTCAAACGTGTGCTTACGTTCAACAATCATTTTAATCCGGCGAACACGGATATTATGAAATACCCACACAACCAGTACTAAGACAATTATCCAAGCAATGATTCCAATCCAGTTCCACGCAGAAGTCATTGATAGGCCAACCCTTTCCCTGTTACATTATTATTATGACCTAATTGTAAATAATTCACCCCTAAATAACAAGTCATCCTCTCAAAATCTCATCAGTTTAAAACGGCTCGGATTGTGAAAAAAAGCACTGAAGTCTCACAAATGTAATCGAATTCATGGTAAAATAATGTTATTAACTTGTAGAAAGAAGGATTACCAATGATCGCATCACTTATTTACTGGGTTGTTGTGGTTGGCTTAATCGTCTGGGGTGTTTGGATGGCGATTTTGTCCGCTTACTGGGCAGGCCAAAAACAAAACGGCAATATTTTCTTTATTGCAATTATGAATACTTTAGGTTTAATTGCCGGCCTACTCGTTTGGTGGGTCTTTAATAACCAGAACTGGCAATACTACTGGTTATCAAGCACGGTTCAAACGACCAACCTCTTAGGGATCATCTTGATCTGCTACGTTGTCTTGATCGTCATTGAATTTATTCAAGGTCGCGCTATCAAACCAGCTGCAGCCAAATAATGATCCAACCAAAAAGTCTAGGACAAGTTCCTGGACTTTTTATTTGAAACAAAATAGTTTTTGAGCGCACTAATCTAAAGCACTCGAAA
>CALFSK010000059.1 GCA_937916845.1 uncultured Lactobacillus sp.
ATCAGGTCATGCTGACCAATTTGTCAAAAAATTCGGATTAAATTTGCAATCTACCTAATACCCAGAATTATCTTTTTTCCAATAGGCATAGTAATGTTGAGTCAAGTCGCGACCGTGGTCGACCAACTTCAAAACCCGGTTAGTATTGGGATCAATATGGCTACCGGTGCGACTGTTGACGACGACGTAGCCTTGGTTAGCAGCAGCTAGCATCTGAGCTTCGCCGAAACTAGCAGCGATTTGGAAAGGACTTTGAATGCCTAGAACCTCTCGATAATAAGCTTGTTCGGAAGTGTATTGATCAGCACCCACGATGAGAATGCAAGGCAAGTCGGTCAAATCAGTCGTATCAATGACCGTCTCTTTAGTCTTAAAGGCGTTGTTCGCAACAATGACCATGTAATCGGCGGACGTTAAAAATTTATTCTCATAACTAGTTGATAAGTTATGCCGTTGGTCAGAAAAACTCAAGTCAATTTTGTCATCACGGAGTTGTGAAAAGAGTTCCGTGTAAGAGTTACTATGAATCTGGACACGAACGTGCGGGTAGGCTTGTGAAAATTCCGAGACAGCTTGTAGAAATTCTTGCGAGCCAAATTTTCTTAGGTAGCCAAGACGTAACGTATAGGTTGACTGAGTGTGATTTTCGATGGCCTGGGTTTCCGTAACTAAGTGTTCGACTTGTTCTAGAACCACTTGGCAATGATGATAAAAATATTCACCAGCTGGAGTTAACTCAAAACTGCGTCCCTGCCGCTTGACCAAGGTCACGCCTAGTTGTTCGGCAAGAATTTTTAGTTGTTGGGAAAGTGATGATTGGGAGATTTGGCACTCTTCGGCAGCTTTGGTATAACTGTGATTATTGACGACTGCCACGAAATATTGCATTTGACGAAACATGAACTCACCTCTGTACTTAGTTTAGATGATTTTATTTAGGAATACTATGAATTAGACGACCGCCAGTGAAAGTTGCGAGAAAGTTATCAAATAATAGCTAAACTGCTCTTTAGTTGAAAGATGTTGCTCTCATCAGTTCCTAACCTGGCCGGGAAGTATGATACAATGGAAAAGAGTTTACACCGGGACCCTCGTTAGTTAGCGGGAACCGTCGCGTCGCCCGTAAATGAGTAAATTTTAATGGACGGCGCTAAACTAATTATGAGTGAACTACAAACAAGTTTGAAGGGGATTTACGTCATGGCAGAAACAAAACCAACCTATTATATTACGACGCCGATTTACTATCCTTCGGGGAAATTACACATTGGTAACTCTTACACGACCATTGCGTGTGACACCTTAGCACGCTACAAGCGGGCCATGGGTTACGATGTCTTCTTCCTGACCGGGACGGATGAACACGGTCTTAAAATTGAAGAAAAAGCTGAAAAATTAGGCACTGATCCTAAAACTTACGTGGACGGAATGGCTAAGCAGATCAAGGATTTATGGAAGCTGCTTGAAATCTCAAATGATAAGTTCATTCGGACGACTGATGACTACCACGAACACGCCGTTCAAGAAATCTTTGACCGGTTGCTTAAGAGTGGCGACATTTACTTAGGCGACTATGAAGGCTGGTACTCAGTTGACGATGAAGAATACTTCACGGAAACGCAATTAGCCGAAGTCTTCCGCGACGAAAACGGTAAGGTCATTGGTGGGAAAGCACCAAGCGGTCACACCGTTGAACTAGTTAAGGAACAGACCTACTTCTTCAAGATGAGCAAGTATTCCGATTGGTTATACGACTACTACCAAGCCCATCCTGAATTTATCGAACCTTCGAACCGGATGAATGAAATGATCAATAATTTCATCAAACCAGGTTTGGAAGACTTATCAGTGACGCGGACGAGCTTTACTTGGGGCGTTTCCGTTAAGTCTGATCCAAAACACGTGGTTTACGTTTGGCTAGACGCGTTGATGAACTATATCACTGCACTTGGCTACGCGACTGGTGATAGCGAAGACTTATTCAACCATTACTGGCCAGCTGATGTCCAGATGGTTGGGAAAGAAATCGTGCGTTTCCATACGATCTACTGGCCAATCTTCTTACACGCTTTGGGCTTACCATTGCCAAAGAAGGTCTTTGGTCACGGCTGGTTATTGATGAGCGATGACAAGATGTCCAAATCAAAGGGGAACGTGATTTACCCCGAAACAATCGTGGAACATTACGGTCTGGATGCCTTACGTTACTACTTGATTAAGGCAATGCCTTATGGCAACGACGGGTCATTCACGCCGGAAGACTTCGTTGCCCGGGTCAACTACGACCTCGCAAACGACCTCGGTAACTTGTTGAACCGGACCGTTGCCATGATCAATAAGTACGAAGACGGAAAGCTGCCAGCCTTTAAGTCGGACGTCACTGAATTTGACGCCGACCTTGAAGCAACGGCCGCTGACGTGATCAAGGCTTATAACGATGACATGGATAGCTTGCACTTGTCCAACGCGTTGGGTGAAGTTTGGAAACTGGTTAGCCGGACGAACAAGTACATTGACGAAACGGCGCCTTGGCAATTAGCTAAGAGCGAAGATTCAGCGGACCAAGCTAAGTTAGCCAGTGTCATGGCCCACTTGGCCGCTAGTTTACGCGTTATCGCCAGCTTGATCAGTCCCGTTATGACGCACGCACCAAAGGAAATCTTCACACAACTTGGCTTAGACATTAACGACTTAGCCATCGCTGACTTGAAGATGAGCGACTTACCAGCCGGTGCGCAAGTTGTTGCTAAGGGAACACCAATCTTCCCACGGGTTGATATGGACGAAGAAATCGACTTTTTGAAGAGCCAGATGACCAAGTCAGACAAGCAAAAGGGTCGTAAAGCAATGGCAGCTGCAAAGCACGAAGCTGAAGTTGAACACGATTGGGACCCAGCGCAAACGCACTTAAACTTAACGAAGTCAGAAATCAAGATTGAAGATTTCGACAAGGTTGAATTAAAGGTTGCGGAAGTCATTAACGTTCAAAAAGTTAAGGGCGCCGACAAGCTCCTCCAATTCCGATTGGATGCAGGGGATGTGGATCACCGTCAGATCTTATCTGGAATCGCAAAGTGGTATCCAGAACCAGAAGACTTGATTGGTAAGAAAGTCATCATCGTTGGTAACTTGAAGGCCCGCAAGATGCGTGGCGAAATGAGCCAAGGCATGTTGCTTTCTGCCGAACACGATGGTCAGGTTCAATTGATTACCGTGCCAGAAGCCATGGTCAATGGATCGTTGATCTCGTAATTGGTCACTTGAATAACACAAACCGCTACATGACTGTCTTTGGCAGTGATGTAGCGGTTTTTTGTTGCCTTGACTAAAGGTTAAAAAGTCTAAAATTGCGATTAACACTGTAATAGTAGCAATCGTCATTCCTAAGTTATTCGCTCAGTCGGGTAGCCTTAGTGTGCTATGAGGGCCGGTGCCAGCCAAAGTTCGGTCTGACACCTCGATTCAAAGCCGACAGCCCACGTCTTTGAATCGCCCCGCAAAATTGGCAGATAGGAAACACCTGCCAATTTTGCCGACACAGCACACCAAGGCTACCCGACTGCGCTTAAAATAAACTTACCATTATTGTTACTTGTTCCAGGTTAAGTCCGGTCCCACGACCACATGTCATCAGTGGCAACTGGACTAGCTTGCCAGTAGCTGATTTGTAGTATTTAAATATTCAGATAGTCATGCTCCTTAAAATTAACTTTCAACTTTTAGTTGTCTTAATGCAAATCGCTAGAAACCCCTTACTTTCTTGTTCCCATGAATCGCTCGGGTGCTATAATTATATTTATAAAAAGGGAGGATTTTAGTTATGAAAAGATTTTTAAAAGCTGGCTTAATGCTGGTGTTGGGGTTAGCACTAGTTGCGCCAAGCTTAACAACTACGGCGGATGCTTCTAGTAAAAAGGTGAAGGTCATCTCAACGACTAAGGTTGCGAAGAAGGCTTATCACGGTAAAAAGGGGTACATTTACAGCAGTGCTAAGTTAACCAAGAAAAAGTACAACATGAAGAAATACAAGTACACGACTTGGTACCGCTCAAAGAAGGCTAAGATCAAGAAGTCGGGGAAGAAGTCTTCTTTGACGTATATTACGGCTGGCAAGAAAAAGGGCTGGATTTACAGCAAGTATTTGACTGCCGGAAAAGCACCAATTAACAAAAAGAAAATTCTAAAAAACGATTTAACGGCGTACAATCGTGCAATGATGTCAGCTAGTCCGGAATTACAAAGTAGTCTTCAGGAGCTGTCTCCCAACGATTATTATTCAATGGGGCTGTTGCTGAATAGTTACTATTATGAAAAAGAGGACGCCGCACAGGATAAAGGCGCAATCTTGAAAGCTTATAAGATTTTCAAAGGCCGCTTTAGCAAATCCCAGAATAAGAACTTGGCCGCAATGGCTAAGGATGTGAGTGGGTTCCATTTTACTAAGTCTAATCAAGAAATGAGCGCAAGAAAATTAGCAACATTTGGTACTGCACTTGGTAAGCTGATTGAGGATCTTTAAGCATAACTGAATCAGAAAGGCCGCTTGAATTTGGAGTGGCCTTTTAGTTTGCTAAAAAATGGTTTTTGACAAATTTAGTTATATCCCGTACAGTGATACGAGCAAGAAATGAGGTGACTACGCATGAAATATGAACAAATTTTAGTGTGTGTGGCCGTAGATGGAAAAGGACGTTTTTCCGCAAATTAATTTAAATAGGAGTCTAAATTAAATGAAAAACGTCCAAAAACAAGTTCCATCACTACTATTATTAATCACGTTGGTGGGGTTCCCACAAATCAGTGAATCGATCTTTACCCCCATCCTACCGGCGCTAAGCAGTGCCTTACACGTCAGCGCCAGTCATAGCCAACTGACTATGAGCATTTACTTCGTGGCGTTTGCCATCGGGGTCCTTTTCTGGGGCCAGTACGCGGATTACCGCGGTCGGCGTTCTGCCATGCTCGGCGGCCTCGTCTTTTATTTACTGGGCAACTTAGGGTTGTTTTTAAGCCCCGGTTTTAGCTGGCTATTAGGTAGCCGTTTAGTGCAAGCGTTTGGAGCGAGTGCCGGGTCGGTCGTCACGCAAACCATCATGCGCGAAAGTTTCAGTGGCGTGAGCGGGGCCAAGGTCTTTGCGAAGGTCAGTGCTGCCATGGCGTTATCGCCGGCACTCGGGCCGTTGATTGGCGGAAGCGTGCAGACCATGTGGGGTTACCACAACGTCTTTTCCGTTTTGATCATGATGGCGATTGCCTGCCTCTTATATGCAGGAGCCCGTTTGCCAGAAACGCGTCCAACCACGGTAAAAGTGGCCAATTGGTCGCAACAAAAATTGGTCGTCAAGCGGCTGTTGAGTGACCCGGTCGTGTGGACCTACGGGATTTTAATTAGTGGGATCAATGGAATTTTGTTTAGTTATTACGCTGAAGCGCCGTTTATTTTTGAAGCGCACTTTGGTTTTTCAGCCGTCACGTATGGCAGTCTCGGTTTATTACTGGCAGCCGCCAGCTTAGGTGGTGCGCTGTTAGTGAACTGGCTAGTGAATTACTGGTCACCAATGCACATCGCGTTGGGCGGCCTGATGCTCAGTAGCGTCGCGGCTGTTGGGCTAGTCGTTGCGGCTAGTTTGAATCAAGTCTTCGGGATGCTGGCCGGAATCTTCGTCGTCTTCCTAGGACTGAACGTGACGTTGCCCAACGCGCTCAACCGGGCCTTAATTGGTTACGAGTCCGTGATGGGAAGCGCCAGTGGCTGGTTCAGTCTCGGCTACTACTTGGCGGTCAGCGCCCTGACATACTTGATGAGTTGGCTGCATCATGGCAGTATTACGACCTTACCCGCTTATATTCTAGGAATTTGCCTAGTGATGAGTATTGTTTACGGGTGGCTATGTCGGCGAACGGCTGTGTCACGTAATTAAAACAGTTATTATGAACTAGATGAACACTCGCTTCCACCTATATCGGGTAGTGGCGAGTGTTTTTGATTGGATTAAAAATGGCTTAGGCTGGTCCCCACGGCAGAGGGCGTCACTGGCAACCGGAGGCGGCAATTCCAGTTATAAATGACCGCCCTTTTAGTTGCTTCTCTGTTGCCTGCTTGCGTCCCATGTTAAAATCAACTAAGATAACAAAAGTCGAAAAGGGGTTCTGACATGCGTATTTTTGATTCTCATACCCATTTAAATAGTGAAGAGTTTATTCAAGACGTGCCGCGCTACTTACAGCAGGCTAAAGACCTCGGCGTGGTGCGAATGGCCATCGTGGGGTCCAATACCCAGTTAAACGCCGACGCCATCAAGTTGGCGGAAATGTATCCGGAGTTAGTCGCAATCGTTGGCTGGCACCCGGAAGATTCAAAGAACTATACGAAGGAAACTGAAAAAGTTTTAATTGAACAGTTGCAGAAGCCTAAGGTCGTTGCTTTAGGTGAAATTGGGCTGGATTACCACTGGGACACGTCGCCCCAAGAGACCCAACGCAAAGTGTTCGCGCGTCAAGTTGCGATTGCTAAGGATATGGGCATGCCGATTTCGGTGCATAACCGTGACGCCTTTGAAGATACTTACAAGATCTTAAAGGCCGCCGATATCCGTGATACTGGTGGGGTGATGCACAGTTTTAACGGTGATCCTGAATGGCTGAAGCGGTTCTTGGACCTTGGCATGCACATCTCATATAGTGGGGTGGCGTCGTTTAAGCACGCCGACGAAGTCCACGATTCCGTTAAGCTCACGCCGTTAGATAAAATGTTAGTGGAGACCGACGCGCCGTACTTGACACCCGAACCATACCGCGGCAAGCAGAACGAACCGGCTTACACGCGTTACGTCGTCGAAGCGATTGCCAAGTTGCGGGAAACCACACCGGAAGCCATCGCAAGTCAAACTTATCAAAATGCAGAGGAATTTTTTAAGATTGAAAAAGATTAAAGAAGTGATCGTCGTTGAAGGCAAGGATGATACCAAGCGCTTAGCTTTGGCTGTCGATGCCGATACGTTAGAAACGAACGGTTCAGCGATTTCCGAAGAAACGCTGGCCCAGATTAAACAACTCCAAGCGACGCGCGGCGTCATCGTGTTTACCGACCCAGACTTTTCTGGTGAACGGATTCGCAAGATTATTTCCGCCAACGTTCCGGGAGTGAAGCACGCCTTTTTGCCCCGTAAAGCGGGGGTTCCAACGAAGGCGGGCGGCAGCCTTGGCGTTGAACACGCTAGTCCTGAAGCGATTCAGACGGCGCTGGCGAACTTGTACACGGAACGCGTCGATGAACCAGCGACCTTGATCAGTCAGGGTGACCTGATTCGAGCGGGTTTGTTAGCGGGGCCGCAAGCCCGCCAACGCCGCGAACAACTAGGAGAATTATTGAAGATTGGGTACGTCAACGGCAAGCAGTTGCCGAAGCGACTCCAACTTTTTCAAGTCCAGCCAGACGATTTCTGGCACGCTGTTGAACAACTAACTACAGAGGTGAACAAATGAGTAAAGCTTTAGATATTGCCAACTCAGCTCGAACGCAAGCGATTATGCGCACGTACGGCTTACAAGTCAAAAAGAGCCTGGGCCAAAACTTTTTAACGGACCAAAACGTCTTACACAACATTGTTTTCACGGCGGACATCAGCCAAGAAGATAACGTGATTGAAATCGGACCCGGAATTGGGGCCCTGACGGAATACTTAGCACGGGCGGCTCACAAAGTCTTAGCGTTTGAAATTGATGATCGGCTCCTGCCGATTTTGGATGAAACGTTAGCCGACTACGATAATATCGACATCGTTAACCAGGATATTTTAAAAGTCGACTTGCCAGTGATGATCCAAGAACATTTGGAACCCGGCCGTCCGTTGAAATTAGTCGCGAACTTACCGTACTACATTACGACGCCAATCTTAATGAACTTATTGGCGGGAGACGTGCGCTTTGAAAACATCGTCGTTATGATGCAAAAAGAAGTGGCGGACCGGCTTGCCGCTGAACCCGGCACTAAGGCGTACGGCGCGTTAACGATCGCCGTGCAATACCGAATGGCTGCTGAAATGGCAATGGTGGTACCACGGACCGTTTTCGTGCCGTCACCAAACGTAGATTCAGCGATTGTAAAGTTAACGGCCTTACCGCCACGGACTCACTTACCATTTGACGAAGACGCCTTTTTCAAAGTGGTTAAGGCGGGATTTGCCCACCGGCGGAAAAACTTATGGAACAATTTACAGAGCCTTTTTGGCAAGCTCCCAGAAACTAAGGAAGCCATTCAAAAGGCCTTGGATACAGCTGAAATCGATCCTAAAATTCGGGCAGAACGGTTGACAGTGGACGAGTTTATTACCCTGACGGACGCCCTACACCAAGCTGGCTTACTTTAAGATTGGTCTGGTTATAAAATGGTTGCACATTGGAAAACCTTGTGATATAATATTGACTTTTCTATGAAAAGCTAGTATAGTAGCTTTCATGAGGAGGATTCTGAATGCCAATTTCATTAGCTGCAATTAAAGATAAACTCGACTCCCGAATCGGCCAACGTATGAAGGTCGTCGCTCAAGCGGGTCGAAAGAAAACCACTGAACGCCATGGTATCTTAAAAGAAACGTACCGTTCTGTGTTTGTTGTAGATTTAGACCAACAGGAAAACGCATTTGAACGGGTCTCCTACAGCTACACCGATGTGTTAACGAAAAACGTTCAAATCGCCTTTGAAGACGAAACAACTGAAGCTTAATTCGCGTCACGTGAATTCTCAATATTAAGACCCCCAGCAAGGTCTTTTTATTTTGCTCTGATATTAGTATAATTGTATCAAAGCAAGCTAGCACTCGTGCGAGCACGGGGATGGAAGAGGGTGAGACGCGTGCAAATCGTGGAAAAAGCGCCAGCCAAAATTAACTTGGGGTTAGATACTTTATTTGAACATCCTAATGGGGATAAAGAATGGGACATGGTGATGACGTCGGTCGATTTAGCCGACTACGTGCAACTAGAGGACCTGAAAACGAACCGAATTGAGATCGTTACTGACAGTGGCTTTTTGCCCAATGATCGGCGTAACTTAGCCTTTCAGGCGGTCAGTGTCTTGAAACGGCACTACCATGTCGACCGGGGTGTGCGGATTACGATCAAAAAGGCGATTCCGGTCGCAGCAGGTTTAGGTGGCGGTTCATCGGACGCCGCGGCGGTTTTGCGCGGGCTCAACCGGATGTGGGGATTACATTTAGACTTAGCGACGTTAGCGCGGCTGGGGCTACAGATTGATTCCGATGTCCCGTACTGCGTGTTTAGCCAAACGGCCCACGTCACTGGTAAGGGTGAAATCGTTACGGCACTACCAAAGCTCCCGCCGATGTGGATCGTGTTGGCCAAGCCGAAAGTCAGCGTGTCGACGCCTAACATTTTGCGGCAAGTCGACTATGATCAGCTAACGACCCATCCGAACATCGAACGGTTGTTGGCGGGCATTCAGGATCAGAATTCGGCTGAGGTGTTTGCCAATATGGGGAACGTGTTAGAACCAATTACGTCACGGCGTTACCCGGAAATTACGCAAATTAAGGAACAATTATTGAACTTTGGTGCGGACGCCGCTCAGATGAGTGGCACCGGACCAACCGTTTTCGGCGTCTGCCGCAAGCAGTCCCGCGCACAGCGGGTTTACAATTCACTAAAGGGTTTTTGCCGCGAAGTGTATTTAGTGCGACCGGTTAATTTAGTCGAACATTAGTGGTATTAAAGCCTGGGCTGTCTCGGGCTTTTTTTGAAAAGATGATGAAAGCGCTTGCTACAACAGTGAACTTCTGCTAACAATTAGGGTGAATCATAACGAAAAGGCGGTTTATGACGTGTTATGCGGCAAATTATGATTAAATGAAGTTGAAATGAGGTGGCTAAGATGAAACAGACAACGAAATTAGGATTAAAACTGGCCGGCGTTGTGGGTGCTGCGACTTATGCTGGTTCATTAGTCGGTGGCTTGTTAGCCTATAAGATGGCGATGCACGTTAGCGATGCGCAAAAGGGCCGTGGACAGGAATTATCACGATCTGAAAATACCGAAATCGAAAACTTTTGGTATGAAAAGCAACCCCAACAAGAGTGGGTGATCCAGTCGTTTGACGGCTTAAACTTGGTGGCCACCTATATTCCCAACCCGAAGACGGTGGGCCGGCTAGTGATCCTAGCACACGGCCTCGGCCATTCACGGGAGCAAATGATTCCGTACGCCCGGATTTTTATGAGTTTGGGCTACGACGTCTTGATGCCGGATGCCCGGGCATTTGGCGACAGTGAGGGGCACACGATTGGTTACGGCTGGCTTGACCGTTTGGATTATGAACGGTGGATCACGGTGGCTTTAAACCAGTTGGGTGACGACGTTGAAATCGTCTTGATGGGAATTTCAATGGGCGCCGCAACCGTCATGGCCACGAGCGGTGAACCGCTACCTGAGAACGTGAAGGCCATTATTGAAGACAGTGGGTACGTGGACCTATATGATGAGGCGAAATATCGCCTGACGCATAAGTTCCATTTGCCAGCTTACCCAATCATGCCCGTCGCCAACTTGATTGCAAGTCGGCGCGCGGGGTACGCCTTTAAAGACGGCCGCATTTTGCACCAAGTTGCTATCAGTGGGTTACCAATCCTGATGATCCACGGGTCCCGCGATAAAACGGTGCCGGTGCGCAACGCACACAAACTATACGATCAATTGCCACAACAAAAAGAACTCTATATTGACCCGGATGCTGCCCACGTGCAGGCGATTCGAACTCATCCTGACCGCTATCAGGAAGTGGTCGATGAATTTTTACGTGAAGAAGCCGGACTAAGTGGAAACGGAGAGAACTAATGTCAACACCAATTAACATTCTAGTGACCCTAGATGCGGGCTATTTATCGTCACTTAAAGTGATGCTATGGTCGCTAGCCGCCAATAATCGCAACCAGGATTTTCATATTTGGTTAGTACATGAAAAGCTGACCGCGGCCCAAATTGAAGAAGTGCAGGATTTGACCGATGCGCTGGGATGGGAACTGACGGCGTTAACGACTAAAATCGATTTGACGGACCAGCCGGCACTAATTAAGCGCTACCCACCAGCCATGTATTTCCGGTTGCTCTGTGGGCAGGTATTGCCCGCCGACGTGCACCGGGTGATCTACTTAGATCCTGATATTATCGTCATCAATGACATCACACCGTTGTGGGAACTCGACTTGCAAGGCAACATGCTGGCGGCGGCCGCACACCGTGGTGTGACTAAGCTGGTTGATAATGTAAACCAGCTGCGGTTAGGGACCACGACGAGTTACTTCAATTCGGGCGTCTTGGTTATCGACGTAGACCAGGCCCGCGAGAAGATTCACTTGTCAGACATTACGGCGGCCATTGAGGCTTACCACGATTACTTGATCTTGCCAGATCAAGACGTGCTGAACTTCTTATACGGTGAAGCCATCTTGGAAATCGATGAAGAAGTCTGGAACTACGATACCCGAAAGTACTTGGTGTACCAGACGCGGACGTTAAGTAAGCACGATATTCACTGGGTGATGCGGCACACCCGCATTTTACATTATTGCGGTACGCCGAAGCCTTGGGACGCAACTAGTGATAGTAAATTTACGAGTTTATTTTTAAATTATCAACAACAAGTCCAACGCTTATTAGCTGATTTAAAGCCAACGGAAGCGTAACCAAAAACCACGTGATCTTTTGATTACGTGGTTTTTAGTGTCGGCGCTCTATTGACAAATGGGCCGGTTCAGGTAAACTAAAACAGTAATCATTACTATTTACTTTTTGAGATGGGGGTAGTGAAATGACGGAACCCTTAATTGCCGTCCAACATTTGGAAATTGCATTTCCAAATAATCAGGTCTTTAAAGATCTAAATTTTGATATTCAACGCGGGGATTTCTTAACGGTCATTGGTGAAAATGGTGTCGGGAAGACGACCTTGATCCGAGCTTTGCTAGGCATGGTGAAACCAGCGGCGGGCCAGATCAAGTATTATCCGAATAAAAAGGCCATTCGCGTGGGCTACGTGCCACAGTTTCGGAACCTTGACCAAGAATATCCGTTAACAATTGAAGACTTTGTTAGTTTAAACTTACGCGGCTGGCACCCGTGGTTGTCTAAAGCGGAACGGCGACAGGTCGAAACGGCCATGGCGGTGACGAACGTTAAAAAGATTCGCCAGCGGCCACTCGGCATGGCTTCGGGTGGCGAAAAGCAGCGTGCTTACTTGGCACAAGCCATCGTCGAACAGCCACAGCTTCTGATCTTAGATGAATCAACGGCCAGTCTGGATAATGAAATGAAGTATGAACTGCTCGATCTCGTGCAGAACCTCAATCAGACGAGTGACATCACGGTTTTCTTTGTCACCCATGACTTACCGTTGGCTAAGCAGTACGCCAAACATTATTTAGCTTTGAAGCCGGGCCAACAACAATTCGGTAATATTGCGGATATGTCGGTCGAAGCGCTGAAGGAGGTTACTAATGTTAGCGATGTTTAGTTTAGCGTTTATGCGCAACGCCTACTTGGCCGGAACGTTTATTGCAATTATCTGTGGCACGATTGGCGTATTCGTCATTGCCCGGAACTTATCATTTCTGACCCATACCTTGTCCGAAATCGGCTTTGCCGGTGCGGCGTTTGGGATTTTTATGGGTTGGACCGCGCTAAGTGGGATGCTGATTTTTACCGTAGTTAGCTCGGTCATTGTTGGTCAAATGAGTGTGAAACAGTCACGGCGCGAGGCGTCAATCTCGGCCATTTCCGCCCTGTTTATTGGACTTGGGATTTTGTTTTTATCCTTGTCTAATCAAACGTCCAGTTACGCCACCAGTATTTTATTTGGGAGTGTGATTGGGATTGCCAATACCGATGTGATACGGGTCGCGTTACTTTCCGGGATTGTGCTACTAGCCATGTTAGGACTCTACCGACCGTTGAAGTTTGATTCGTTTGACGCCATTGGGGCCAAGGTCAGTGGATTATGGACCACGGCGATTTCCGTGATATTCCTAGTCCTAGTAGCGATGAGTGTCAGTGTGGCTGCTCAAATCGTTGGGTCACTGTTGATTTTTATCTTATTGACGTTACCAGCAGCGGCCGCACGGTACTTTGTTCACACGGTCAGCAAGATGATCTTTCTATCGATTGGCTTTGCCCTCGTTGGGGTGTGGGTCGGGTTGTACCTGAGTTACTTGACCAACCTACCAGTCAGTTTCTTTATCGCTTCAATTGAATGTGTCTTTTACTTTGCTGCGTTAGGGTACCAACGTATTCACGTCGGCAGTTAATCATTAAAAATAAGAGAGTGGGCCAAAAGGCGGTTAATTTGCGAGCATTAACGTGAAAGTAGTGATTATTCCTGGGTTTTGGAATAGTCACTGCTTTCGGGTTAAGCGGAACAAATTGCCTTTTGGCGCACGTTTCGACCATAGTGATAGGAAAAGCCAACCAGAAATTTTCTGATTGGCTTTTTGAGTTTTGTCCCAAACCCTTTATGTGAATAAAAGGCAAAGCCATTCCGGTTGCCACTGATGACATGCGGTCGTGGGACCGGTTTAAGCCTGAGAAGCGGTCTTAAACCTCGCCCAGAACACTTGCAAAAAACGCAATTGTCCTGGACCGTCCGTGGTGTAACGACCGGAAAAACGCCGGTCCTAACACCACCATCACGACCGATGCCATCAGTGGCAACCTCCGATCATCCGACATAGACAACTCCCAGTTATGTTGAGGTTGCTGACACACTTAACCGGTTTGTTTTAAAGCAATCTTAGCGTAGCCGACCCCATGGCCCACTGATTCTGCCGGCGAAGCGCCGAAAGAACGATAAGTAGTGTTACGGCAACGATTGAACTAGTTTTAGCACTTTCCATCTTTAGTGGGTAAAAGGCCCAATATCCGTTAATTAACAATCGGCTAGTACCTAAGTATCACTTTTTTTATTGTTCCTTTTTTAGGGGTGAAAAAAGTCGTTCGAGCCGAATTGAAACGCAAATCTTAAGAAATTCCGATAGTTCGCTAAAAAGATTGTAAAAAACTACCTTATTCCCGAACGTTTGTGTTATGATTTTGCATAGACTATAAAAAAGATGATTTAGGTTGAGGTGGAAACATGAAAGTACGTAGAAGCGAACGTTTAATCGATATGACGCGCTATTTATTGGAACGTCCCCATACGTTAGTCTCACTGACGTATTTTGCGGAACGGTATGAATCGGCAAAGTCTTCTATTAGTGAAGATTTGACGATCTTGAAAAAGGTTTTTCAATCCCGCGGAACGGGTATTCTGGAAACCATTCCTGGTGCAGCCGGTGGGGCGCGCTTTATTCCTTACATTTTAAAGGACGAAGCACAGACTTTTATCGACGAGATGGCGGATAAAGTCGCTGATAAGAGCCGGGTTTTACCTGGGGGCTACATCTACTTATCCGATATTTTGGGACAACCGAATATTTTACGCCAAGTTGGTCGGGTCATTGCCACGCAATACTTGAATCAAAAAATTGACGCCGTGATGACGGTTGCGACTAAGGGGATTCCGATTGCGCAAAGCGTTGCAACGTACCTTAACGTGCCGTTTGTCATCGTCCGTAACGATTCTAAGATTACGGAAGGGTCAACGGTCAGTGTGAACTACGTCTCTGGATCATCTGAACGGATCAAGAAAATGGAACTTTCAAAGCGGAGTTTAACGGAAGGCGCTAACGTCTTAATCGTGGATGATTTCATGAAGGGCGGCGGTACCATTAACGGGATGAAGACCTTGATTGAAGAATTCGACGCAAACTTAATCGGCATCACCGTATTTGCGGAAGCCGCCTTTACGGGTAACCGGTTGATTGATGACTATACCTCTTTACTACAGGTCACCAACGTGAATGATAGTGATAAAGCCATTAAAGTCGAACCAGGTAACTATCTGGAAAAGGTTTTTGGTGCGGAAGCTTAAGCACATGTGTCACCCATACCAATTTTTTGGTATGATGGACTTATCTGAGGACTAAGGAGAAATTTCTAATGACAACCAAAAATGCAATCATCATGGCCGCTGGTAAAGGGACCCGGATGAAATCTAAGTTAGTCAAAGTACTGCATAAAGTTTGCGGTAAATCAATGGTCGACCACGTGCTGACCCAAGTTGAAGCCACTCACATGGACAATATTGTAACCATCGTGGGCCATGGCGCAACCGATGTTGAAGAAGCGTTAGGCGACCGGACCAAGTATGCGGCCCAGACCGAACAACTCGGTACTGGCCACGCCGTTTTACAAGCGGAACCTTTATTGAAGAACGCCGATGGGATGACGCTGATCGTTAGCGGTGATACCCCATTGTTCCGTGCGGAAACGTTCCAAGAATTATTTGAATATCACCAAGCGAAGGGTGCTGCGGGGACTGTTTTGACCTCGGAAGCGCCAGATCCACAAGGCTACGGTCGCGTGGTTCGTAATCATTTGGGTATCGTTGAAAAAATCGTGGAACAAAAAGATGCTTCGAAAGAAGAACAAGAAATCCACGAAATCAATACTGGTGTTTATTGTTTTGATAACAAGAAGTTATTCGAAGCATTGCACAAAGTGACGAACGATAACGCTCAAGGCGAATACTACTTGACCGATGTTATTCAAATTATGAAGGATCAAGGCGACGTGGTTGCGGCTTACCGGATGTCTGACTTTGACGAATCCATGGGTGTCAATACGCGTTCCGCATTAGCACAAGCAACCAAAGTGATGCAAAAGCGGATCAACGAAGCTCACATGGAAAACGGGGTCTCCATTATCAATCCGGAAGACACGTACATTGATGCCGGCGTTAAAATTGGCGCGGACACAATCATCGAACCCGGCGTTTTGATCAAGGGCCACACGACGATTGGTGAAGATTGCTTTATTGGTGCTCATTCTGAAATCCATGACATGGTCATTGAAGACCGTGTTCGGGTAACAGCTTCCTTCTTAGAAGACTCAATCATGCACGCGGACAGCAACATCGGCCCTTACAGCCACTTACGTCCTCAAGCTGAAATTGGCGAACACGTTCACTTAGGTAACTTTGTGGAAGTGAAGAAAGCCCAAATTGGTGATCGGACTAAGGTCGGTCATTTAACTTACGTTGGTGACGCAACGCTTGGTAAGGACATTAACGTTGGATGTGGGGTTGTGTTCATCAATTACGATGGCGTCAACAAACACCATACCAATGTTGGTGATTCCGCCTTTATCGGTAGCAATTCTAATATTATTGCGCCCGTTGAAGTTGCGGACCATTCCTTCATCGCTGCTGGTTCCACGATTACGGATGACGTTGATTTCCACGACATGGCCATTGCCCGTGCCCGTCAAACCAACAAACCTGATTACTGGAAGAAATTACCACACGAACCAGAAAATAAATAAGCTTTCGTTTAGCTAAAAGCCTAGGGGTATCTTACCTAGGCTTTTTTGCTACTTCAGGCGGTTAGGATGGCTAAAGAATGAAATTTAGTGATGGGGAACGTTCTAAGGGTGTTCATCAATTGAAATTACTTTTTTTGTATGAAAGTTCGGGTTCATTTCTGTAATTAATTTCATTTAAACCGTTAATTGCACGTCAGATCGGGATTTGCGTCGTGAAATGGCTGGTAGCGCTAACAGCCTGATAAGACGGTCACGACGCTTAAACCCGAAGTTTTGATTGGTCGGGCTCACGAAACTTTAATTTTTAGGCGGTAATGGCCGGCTTAAAGCCGAAAGACGCGCCTCCAGCCCAGTCTAGCGCAATTTATAACCGTAACAGGGCTTGATTTTCCGGCCTAAAATGCCTATTATTTAGTAAGTAATAAATTTTCGAATGGAGGAAATTATGTCAGAACAGTATTTTGATCCAAAGTTAAAGATTTTTGCTTTGAATTCAAATAAACCATTGGCAGAAAAGATTGCGGACGCCGTTGGGGTTAAATTAGGTAAGACCTCGGTTGATCGCTTTAGCGACGGCGAAATTCGCATTAACATTGAGGAAAGTATTCGTGGTGACCAAGTGTACATCATTCAATCAACTTCCGCTCCCGTTAATGATAATTTGATGGAATTGTTGATTATGATCGACGCGTTACGGCGTGCCAGTGCCAAGACCATTAACGTGGTTATTCCTTACTATGGTTATGCACGGCAAGATCGTAAAGCCCGTTCTCGCGAACCAATTACCGCTAAGTTAGTTGCTAACATGCTGGAAACCGCTGGTGCAACTCGGATCTTAGCCCTTGATCTTCACGCGGCTCAAATCCAAGGTTTCTTCGATATCCCATTGGACCACTTAATGGGTGCGCCACTGTTGGCTGACTACTTCTTAACTCACCATTTGGCTGAAAACGCAGTTGTCGTTTCACCTGACCATGGTGGTGTGACCCGGGCCCGTAAATTGGCCGAATTCTTAAAGGCACCAATTGCCATCATTGACAAACGTCGTCCACGGGCGAACGTTGCTGAAGTGATGAACATCATTGGGGACGTTAAGGGTAAACGGGCCATTATGATTGACGATATGATCGATACGGCCGGAACGATTACTTTAGGCGCACAAGCCTTAGTCGATGCCGGTGCAACCGAAGTCTACGCTAGTTGTACCCACCCGGTACTTTCTGGACCAGCCATCGAACGGATCGAAAAGTCACCAATCAAGAAGTTAATTGTGACTGACTCAATTGCTTTACCAGCTGAAAAACGGATCGATAAGATCGAACAAGTTTCAGTTGGTCAATTGATGGGCCAAGCAATTAAATTTATCCATGAAAATAAACCGGTTAGTCCGTTGTTTAAGAACCGTTTCCACAACGAAGAAAACTAACACTGTTTTTAAGGCGTCGGGTTGGATCGTCCAACCGGCGTCTTTTTGTGACCAATCAAATAAACTGGTCTCACCAGCAAAAATGATTACAATAGAATTGAAGGGGGGCTCAGCCGTGGATTCATTTTATTGGGGCAGTTTAGCATTGGTTGGTGCCGTGACGTTGCAATTAACAGATCGGCGGCACTGGCTAACGGGCCACTTATTTTTATTTGCCATCGGGGCGTTTATGTTGGCGGCCTACCACCGGTTTAGTGCGCAGGCCAGTCCGCTTTGGCAATTAATTATTGTCGGATTAAAAATTTTGGCCTATGTTTTACTACCCATCATTATTTTCGTGGTTGCGGTTAGCTTTGTTCGCTACAGCTACCGCTTGATTCGAAAAGAAGGGTGGCATTTCCACTACAGCTTATTAGCGATTGTGGGCACGTTACTCATCTTAATGTTAGGGTTATCCGTTGTTAATTATGAGCGGTGGCAGAATAAGCCGTTATGGCAATTATTAGGATTAGCATTATTATTGACCGGATTTTTTGCCTTTAGTTTTTTAGCTTACCTGGTTGCTTGTTTGACGACCCGGCTAGGACGCCGCCGCAAGATTGACCACATCATTGTCTTGGGAGCTGGTTTGATGCCGGATGGACGTCCGACGCGAACCCTAAGTTACCGGTTAAAAACCGCTGCGAAGTTTTATCACGCGCAACGGACTAAGTATCATGAACCGGTGACCATCGTCGTTTCTGGTGGTCAGGGCAGTGATGAAGTTGTTGCTGAGAGTACGGCGATGCGGCGGTACTTAGTCGCCATCGGGGTGCCGCGGGACGCGATTCAAGAAGAGAACCAGTCGACGTCGACTCAGGAAAACTTGCGCTATTCCCACGCGTTAATGGTGCGGAAGAATCCGTTCTACCGCGCGTTAATGGTGACGAGTGACTACCACGTCTTGCGCGCAAACATTTTGGCCCGGCAATTATCACTAAATTTAACGGGCATCGGGGCACGGACGCCGTGGTACTATTTGCCATTTGCGATGTTTCGGGAGTACTTAGCGTTGATCCTAATGTATCGCTGGACGAACCTAGCCGTCGTGCTCGGAATCGCAGTCTGGTACGTCGCGGTGTTAGTAAGGTTAGTTTAAATAGAAACGGCTACCGATAATTAAAATTAGTTTTTTTGCGGTTAATGTTATAATGGACGGAGTAAAAGGAGGGGTTTGCCGTGGCTCATGCCTATCGAGCACCTTGGCGCCTGATTTTGATCGCCCTGATTGGACTAGTGACGTTATCGGGATGTGCAAAAACGACCGGTGGCGCAACCGCAAGTTCAGCGCCGACCGCCGACAGTTCCGGCGCCGTTTTAACAAAAGCTGATCAGCAAATTTCAAAACAAAAAATTTCCGCTGCACGCCAAACGTTGGATCGGGCAACCGCCCCAACCAAAGCGGTTAAAAACTTAGCGACTGGACTAAAGTATTACCAGGACGCAGAGGAAGCCTTGAAAGATAATCAGCTTAGCTTGGCTAAGGGTTATTTTCAAACGTTAAACGATTATCAAGGGACAACGGATGCAGCCTTCATTGCAGCCCGCCGCAAACTAGTCCGGCAGTATCAGGCTGTCAAGCTAGCTAATGGTTATTATAATGCAGCGCGTGACGACTTAAGTATGCACGATTTGTCGGATGCTAAAGCAAATATTGATAAATTAGATCGGTTGGATGCAATTCATCCTATTATTAAGAAGTTACAAGAAAATGCGTTGGATATGAAGCAAGCCATCATGAACTATGAGGCTTCACAATCAACGAGTTCAGGCAGTGCCAGTTCGACCGTGACGAGCAGTAGCAGCAGTACGTCGTCAGCGACGAGTTCCGATAGTCAGTCAAGTTCGACGAGTAGCGATAGCAGTTCTGACGCGAACAGCTCATCAACGGCGACGAGTTCGGCCAACAGTAGCAGTAGTAGCGACAATGATAGCGACTTGACGACCGCAGACATTATTAAACAGTTCCAAGATGCCGCGGGTGGCTCGTTTGCGAACGACACCGAGTTTGATATCACTAAAAAAACAAGTACGTATTACCAGATCGAAGTGATTCCAGCTGCGAACGCGAAGGATTCCAGTACTGAAACGTATCGGTACTATCCAGACAGTGGTCAGGTGACGAAGCAGGATGCTTCAACCGGGGAATTTAACTAAGTTTATAGTTATTAAAAATAGTGCGTTGCTAAATCATCACGATTTAGCAACGCACTATTTTTTTAACTTATTATTGGATGATAGGGTCCGGTTGTCGTTGGTAACATGCGGTCGTGGGACCGGTTTAAGCCTGAGAAGCGGTCTTAAACCTCGCCTGGAACGGTTGCAAAAGTCGCAACTGTTCCAGACCGTCCGTGGTGTAAGACCGAAAAATCATCGGTCAAACGCCACCGACACGACCGATGTCATCAACGACAACCTCCCAGCATTCTATAAATATAGATTATCGATAACAGAAAGGTCATGTTTAGCGAAGGCGGTCAGAGTTAGCGTGCAGTGGCGGCAAGATTAGCCGGCGGTTTTGAGCGGGCTAATCTTGCGGGGCGATTCAAAGACGTGAATTGTCGGCTTTGAATCGAGGTGCCAGACCGAACTTTGGCTGGAACCGACCCCACCGCACACTGGCTCTGACCGCCGAAGCGACCAATTTAAAGTGTACTGACGTTAGGCGAGTGCCCAAGTATGGATGGCGTGTGCGACCCCGTCTTCAACGTTAGTTTTAGTTTCGTACTTCGCGATTTGTTTGGCTTCTGGAATGGCATTTCCCATGGCGACACTGTTAGTGGCGTATTTGAGCATGCTGAGGTCGTTACCCTGATCCCCGATGGCCATGACTTCGTCGGCGGAGCAGTGCAGGTATTCTGCCAACATCTTCAACGCATTCCCTTTACTTGCTTGGTTGTTGAGGATTTCTAGGAAGTAAGGTGCGGAGCGAACGATGTGGTAACGGTCGTAAAAATCGGCTGGAATTTTCTTAATCGCGGCTTCTAGTAAAGCTGGATCGTCAACGACCATTGCTTTGACGATTGGCAAGTCTGGGCGCATTTCTTCCGGTGTCCGGTAACGAATTTGCATGTTGACGAGGGAACTTTCGCCGACCGTGTAAGGACTGATGTCGCGGTTAGCCGTGTAGATGCGGTCTTCACTTTCAACGTGACAGTGGACGTTGAGCTTGCGGCTCAAGGCTTCGATGTCGATGTAGTCTTCGTGCGACAGTGTCAGGCTGGTAATGATCTTACCGGTCACGGTTTGCGCCATCGAGCCGTTGAAGGTGATGACGTAATTGTCGTCACCGCTTAAGCCCAACTGTTCTAAGAAGGGGGTCACGCCGCTCAACGGGCGACCGGTACAGATGACGACTTTTACGCCCTGCGCGTGGGCATCGTGGACTGCTTGGATGGTTGCGGGATTTAATTCGCTGTGTTCATTGAGTAACGTGCCATCCATATCGATGGCGATTAGCTTGACTGACATTTAGATTCCTCCAGATTAGTTGGGTAAAATTAGGCGATCATTTAAAATGTATTTTTGAAACTCTTGGTAGATTGGCTTGAACAGGTCACTTTCGGCGTCCTTACTGAGCATTTCTTTCGGGAAGAAGAAGCGTTGGTCCCCGGATACTTTCCCCGTAATGGCTCGCACGAGGTCACTGACGGTCGACAATTCGAGTAAGGAACCGTCTTTTTGCATCAGTTCGATTTGGGTCCGTGGTTTTTTCATCTTGGGATCGTACGCGTCATACGGTAAGTCGTAACTATCGTTAGTATCGGTATAGTAGTGACTGTCGAAACCGGCCTGTTCAATTAATTGCTGTAAATCAGGAATTAATGGTTGCGTCAGGTGATCAACGCGGGCGGACTTTAATGGGCGCCGGTCTAAGAAGCGGGTGGCCAGGTCTGCTAGAATGTTGTCCCGGCTATCGCGCCAATGGTTAAAGTACGTGTTGAGGACACCGTCATCCAGCCGCAAATAATCATGTAACGTAAAGTTGTTATTGAAAAATGGCAACAACATGTGCGGCGTTGCTTCGGCATCGCTAGCGTGACTTTGATAAAGGTCGTTAGCGCGTTCTAGGAGGTGATCCAAGATGACTTCCATAGAACGGGAAACCGGGTGAAAGTAGACCTGCATGTACATCTGGAACCGGCTGACAATGTAATCTTCCACGGCGTGCATACCTTCCATCATGAAGGTGATGCCACCTTGGTAGGGCCGCATGACCCGCAAGATCCGCGTCAGGTCAAAGTTACCGTAGTTTGTCCCCGTGAAATAAGAATCCCGCAAGAGGTAGTCCATCCGATCGGCGTCGATTTGACTGGAAATCATCTGCACGACTTGGGGATTGGGATACGTTTTTTGAATCACGGCTGCGACCTGTTCGGGAAAGTCGGGAGCGACTCGCCGGAGCACTTGGTTGACCTCAGTCTCTGGTGACGTAATGATTTGGGCGGTAATGGCCTCGTGATCAGTGTGGAAAATGTGCTCAAACGTGTGTGAATACGGGCCGTGCCCGATGTCATGCAGCAGTGCGGCACATAGAGCGACAATCCGCTCGTTGTCATCCCAACCGCCGTCACCGGGGGTCTTTGTGGGATAGTTGCGGGCAAAATTGTCACAGATACGTCGGGTCACTTCGTAAACGCCTAGGCAGTGCCCAAAGCGGGAGTGTTCCGCGCCGTGAAAAGTCAGCGACGTGGTCCCGAGTTGTTTGATGCGGCGAAGCCGTTGAAATTCGGACGTGTTGATCAAGTCTAGGATGACTTGGTGTTGAACGTAAACGTAATCGTGGACGGGGTCCCGAAAGACCTTTTCCATGGGTAATAATTGTTGGCGGTAAGTCAAAAAAATTCCTCCGTTCGTTAACGCAAGCGTTGCTGACGGCGTTGCATTTGTTGGTAAGCCTGAGCTAAGTGGGCTTGAAATTCTGGTTCCTCGGTGAGTAACGGTAGGGTCGTCGTGTCAACCGTGCCAAATTGCGCTAGGACCTGCATAAAGCGGTGCTGGGCAGTAGTCACGCTCAACGGTGTGCCGAGCTTTGCGGACACGGTTGTCATGACCGTGGGATCAATATCCGGAAACCGGTCGTCTGGTTGGCCGGCGAGCCCTGCCTGATAAAATTGTCTAATCAGTTGGCTACGACTAGTCTGGTCGCCGTTGATACTGACGTACAGCATGATGACTAGCGCGTCGGCGGTTCGGCGTTGCGACATGCCCGCGATTTTTTGACCATCAATACTCAGGTCATAATCACCGGGACAATACGAGCGGGTGATCTCACCCGTGGTAATCACGAGGGTGGGCCACACCGCCTGGACATACTTGGTCATCAGTTGGTAGGCGTCCGTAATGGAATAGTCGCTACGATTAGCGGGTAAGAAGAGCGAGACGTTGAGGACGCCGTCGTCCGCGACCACGGCGAGACCCCCTGAATTACGTAGCAAGGTCTGATAACCGGCCTGCTGAAGTCCCGTTAAACCGGTCGCTAGTTGTGGTAACTGCTGATCTAACAGTCCTAAAATAACGGTCTGTGAGAGCTGCCAAAAGTGAACGATCGGTTGTCGGCGTTCCGCAGTCAGCCAGAGTAGCGCGTTCGTATACGCAAAGCTATCAAGCATCGCGGCTGATTCATAATGTTGGCTTAAAGTTGCAATGGTTGGTTGCGTCAATGGATTCACCCCGTTTAGACATCAGTTTCATCCTTAATTATACTCGAATTGCCACTACGGCGCAGGTCGAGCTAGACGATAGGTTGATTTTTAGTTATTTTAAGATGAATGGCTTATAATTAGGATGACGTTTGAAGGCGTAAGCGCAGTCGCGTGCAGCGCACAACAAACTTGGAGATAATGGGCGTATCGAGTCGTGCGGATACGTCCAGTAATTAGGAGGAAAAGTTATGGATGATTTAACAACCGGAGTACCCGTAGCCATTCATTTAGAGACGCAGGCCCTTCAAGACGGCGATACGGCCAACTATGCGTTGGATGTTGATGGTCAGCTGGTTCAAATGGGCGGGGCATTTTACTTACGCTACAAGGAAGTCAATGATGATGCGCCTGAACCCATTCCGGTGACGATTAAACTCGCAAGTAATGGTGACGTGGTCTTGACGCGCAGTGCAACGAACCGGTTGCGATTACACTTTGCAAACGGAAAACGGGTGCGCGCGCATTACCAAACGCCGATGGGGATGCTACCCGTTGAGACGGTGACGCCGATGTTACAAGTACGGCTTCGCGAGCGGCCATTTTCCGGTGAAGTCAACGTTAATTACGACTTATACGCGGGTGAACAGCTGGTTGGTAACTACAAGTTGAGATTGCAATTCACGGCCTGATTTGGTATGATGAACTGTAAACTGTGGAAAGGACGTGCACCAGTTTGGAACTTAAACAATTTGATGGACAAAAAAAGTCCGAATTATCTTTAATCGAGGTTGCGCACGCGATCTTATCACAACATGGTGATGCGATGGCATTTGCCGATTTAACCAATGCTGTGCAATCATATTTAGGTAAAAGCGACGAAGAAATTCGGGAGCGTTTATCACAATTTTATACCGATCTGAACATCGACGGTAGTTTCATTTCCCTCGGTGACAATATGTGGGGCTTGCGTGCATGGTACCCATTTGAATCCATTGACGAAGCCGTTATCCATACCGATGACGACGAAGATGATGATCGGCCAAAGCGTAAGAAGCGTAAGAAAGTTAACGCCTTCTTAGCTGACGCTGGGGATGATGACGACGTGATCGATTACGATGACGACGATCCCGAAGACGATGACAATTATGATGATGACGATTCTGAGAGCGACGACGATGACGACGATTCAGAAGGCAAAGGCAAGTATGATGAATTAGCCGGTGTTGATGATAGTGACGATGACGCTGCTGACGAAACATTACCAGACGGTATTGAAGGCCAATTATCCGAGTTAAATGACGACGATGATGATGACTTCGATGACGACGAAGAAGACGAAAATAAATAAGCTTCTCGAGATTCAACCTTGACGAAAAGGCAATCTCCTTGTATTATCTTAATTGGGCTCTCTGGTAGAAATACCGAGACAAACGAACGTAATTAGCTCCCTATTTCTTTTGGAATAGGGAGTTTTCTTTATTTAACCAAACCCCACGAAATAAATCTTTAAGGAGTTATCACATGACCAAATATATTTTTGTAACTGGTGGCGTTGT
>CALFSK010000060.1 GCA_937916845.1 uncultured Lactobacillus sp.
ACTTTCATTTTACGGACTGAATAAAAATAGTCCATTTTTTTAGTATAAGAGCATTGTACTGTGGACTATTATTGTTGATTATTTTTATCAAAATGTTATCTCCTTAAAAAAATATGACCTAATGTTGTTGTGCTGCAAACTGCCGTTATACTCAAAAAAATGGGAGATCTTTTGATATAAGACCAGAAATTGTTACAGATAAAAATAATTATTGGCCAATAAAAGGTGAAGACTGATCAGGAATCTCAAATCACTGTTGATCCAATAATTATGAGTCTAAAACATGATAAGATTTAGTCAATTAGGAGAATAAAAATCGTGAAAATCAAATTTCTTACTAAAAAATTTTTTAGACCGAGACCATCTGAATTTATCTCTGTTCAAACTGATAACTTTTTGAGAAAATTAAAGCCGAGACCGTTTTTTACAGAATATATCGAGCAAGTTTTCAGAAAGAACGTTGAACCTAACGTTAGCCAAAATTGCTTGACTTTATCGGTTTTAACGGACACTCATGAAAAAGCTGTTGCCAGTTCATCGTACTATGGTCTCAACGGTGTAAGGCATATTATTGAAGCCAATAAGGCTTGCGATTCATTGCCAGTGGATTACAATATTCATTTAGGCGATTTGATCGACGGTAGTGATAAGCCAGAGATCAGTCGAGGATTGTTACAATTCACGATGGAAAATTACCAAAATAGCCAGCGTCCTTTTTATGTGCTGGAAGGTAATCACGATGAAAATGATAAGTATGATGAACACAAATTTATTACTTCAGCCTCATTTAGACGTGACGACTACTATAATTTGGTAACGAAACATGATTTCGAACAACCTGAGATCAAACGCTTGAGTCTTGGTTCCAAAGTTGCTTGGATCGATAAAGGGGATATTCGAGTAATTTTCTTGAATACGAGCGATATTCCCTATATCCTAAATGGCGGGACCAAGAAGTACGACTTCAAAAAAGTCCGTGGTATCCGCGAGCAACAGATCGAAGATTTAATATCTATTTTAGAAAAGACAATTGATAAGCATGTCGTAGTTTTTGGTCATGCTAATTTGATCAGTCAAAGTGGTCGTTCAGCTTTGAACTTCAACGGTGACTTAGTTCAGAAGATTTTTACTAGCTTTAATAATAAGGATTCTGGACAACTTAAAAATGAATTATCCGGTGATTTTGGAGTTAATGTTCGCTATAACTTTACTGATACCGGTATTTCGACCATATCGAATTATATTTGTGGACACATGCATTATGAAAAGTACTACAAAGTTAATGGAATTAATCATATAATATTAAATTGTTCGGCCTTAATGGGTAAAAAACATGGCCTAACGACTGATTATAATAAAAAATGGGATCGCCGATATAATGAGATTTCCGAATTAGCTGGATATTTCATTAATATCAATCCCGACAAAATGTTGCTCCAAATATTTGGATATGGTGCAGCAACCAGATTCGTAAGTTTTGAAATTTAAGGAGAATTAATATGTGCGGTATCGTCGGTTTCGTAGACAAGAAGATTGCTGACAAAAAGCCGGTTATAGAAGCTATGATGGATACGATCAAACATCGTGGTCCAAATAGTTCGGGGGAATTAGTTAATGAGGATACGGCGCTAGGATTTCGTCGATTGAGTATCATTGATATCAACAGTGGTATGCAACCTATTTACAATGAAGATAAATCAAAAGCAGTAATTTTTAACGGAGAAATTTATAACTACCAAGGTATTAGAGAAGAATTGATCAACAAGGGTCATACTTTTACTACCGAAACAGATACAGAAGTATTGTTACATGGTTTTGAAGAGTGGGGAATGGAAGAATTACTTAAGAAAATGGAAGTTTGTCAAATGGTGTTGAAGGATAGTTTCTATCCTTTGGAGATCTCCTCGTGTGGGAGATCTTTTTTGTTGTTTTATTAGTTGCGGCGTTTAATCTGGTGTGTTGTCTGAATATCGTACTTGAAGGCATAACAAATAAGCCTACCATCGTGACGTTATTGTGGTAGACAATCTAGGCAATCAGCTGGTAGACGCGTGTGAACATATTGGCCTGATTGGAGAAGCCATAACAAGCACGTTTGAGCTCCTTGATCTTACGGTTGATGCCCTCTATCGGTCCGTTAGAGTAGGACGATTTGGCGGCGTTAATTACTCCATTAAGATTCTTTCGTAGGGTATGCATGGCCGTATCTAGGGGCGTGCCGTTAGGCTGATAGTTAGTGATGATATTCTTGAGTTCATCAGCGTGACGCCCCATCAAAGCATCGTGGAGATCGATGTAGGTTTCATAAGCTGTTTTGAAGGCCGGAAACGTATCGGTTCCAATATCAATAGCGTTCTGTTCGGTCGAGTACTCATTCAGGCCGAAGAGGTAGCGGCTCTTTTGTGCGTCAGGGTTGGCCTTTTGGAATAGGCACCATAGTGATTTCAGTACTTTATATTCCCGCGAATGCTTGTCGAGTTGCTTTAAACATTGAGTGCGAATGGTATCCATCGTCCGGCCCATTAATTGAATAATGTGGAACCGATCAATAATGAGTTCGGCGTTAGGGAATAGTTCGTGCACGAATGCCTGATAGGAGGCGTTCATGTCCATGATGACGCGTTGAACCGCGGCCCGTTCTGCGGTGCTGTACTGACTAAGAAAGAACTGTTTGATGGTTCTATTAAGGCGGTCGCTAAGTACTTTAACTGATTTGTGAGTGTCGGCGTCAATGCAAATAAACGACATGGAGCCGTGCGTGGAACGGAATTCATCAAAGCATAGATTAATCGGTAACCGGCGGCTCGCGTGTGGATGAATATTAGCCGTCAAAATACGCTGAACTGAGTTTGTCGAAATACCGGTGAGACTGGCGATAGTCTTAGCCGGGAGTGATTTACTGGCTAGCTTCAGCACATGAGTCGCTAGTCCGTGACCGATGGCGTGGTTGGTTGATACCACTGGAGTGGTGGCCGTACAAGTGCTATGGCAGTTACTACAACGCCAGCGTTGCTTGTTTAGCTCTAGAATTACGGGCCGGTCCATGGGTCCTGCAATGTGGACATGAGTGAGCTTGTGTCCGTTAGGGTGCAACGTATTGTATCCACAGCTGGGACAGCGCCTGAGTGTGTAGGTAAGCTCTGCCTGGATGACCAAATACTTTTTGCGACCCGAGCCCCGACCATGAAATTCATCACGAGTACCGAACACCTGAATGTTTGTGTCTGTAATTCCCAGTAATTTAAGTGTATTATCTAGTTGAGACATCTATTCCTACCCCGCTTATCTTGAGTTTCGTCGCTTAAAGCATAGCACTAGGGAGGCTTAGATGCCTTTTTTTGTTATCAAAAAGGGCCTAGTACTTTTGGAATGGAAATACTTTCCAACACCAAAAATTCTAGACCC
>CALFSK010000061.1 GCA_937916845.1 uncultured Lactobacillus sp.
CAGGTTATGCTGACAAATTTGTCCAAAAATTCGGATTAAATTTGCAATCTACCATATATAGTGATAGTAAAATTTAATTTCATGCGATATAGAGCCCCTTTTTCCTTAACTGGATCAAGGGGCTTTTTTGTGTTGATAGTGTATAATTGTATGTATTAATAGACGTACAAGGAGCTGAGACGCGTGGAAGACGTACAGGAGACAAAAAGACAATTTAAGACAAAGACAGATCTTGCTAAAAGTTTAGGCATTGGGTCTCGTCAAACTTTGTATAATAGGGCCGAGAGAAATGGAATAGATTTAGACAAGCTAAGTTTCACTGAAAAAGAGTTGTCTATATTGTCTGGTAAAAAGACGTCCGTTACAACTGAACAAGCCAGTGGACGCATGATACAAGACAGACAGGAAAAGGAAGCTCTGAAAGCCCTAAAACGAGAATTAGAGATTAAAAATAAGATAATTGATAATTTAGAACAAGATAAAGCGGATCTATCCAAGAAACTAGATAAGAGCCAGCAGCTACAAGACCAGCAACAACAGTTATCCTTAAAAGATCGTGCAGAGTTAGATAAGTTGAAAATAGAACTCGATAAATACAAGAAGATTGAAACTGAAGAAGTAGTTATACAGCCTAGTGAGGCAAAAAAGACGCCTACAAATACTGATAAAACAGTAAATAAGACGTCAAATGTACAATTAGACAAACAAGAAGACAAACCTAAAAAGCATTGGTGGAATATCTTCAATTAATCAATTGGTATATAAAAATGAATTTTTTAAGATTTTACAAATTTGAATTTTAAAAATATTGATATAACGGCACTCTTAAGTAGTATTTTGGCTATACCAATTATTTTGATAAAAATAGCTTAAAAATAATCAGTCATGTAGCGAAGTTTTAATAAGGATCATTATGTCAACTAGCTTTTATCTGACTTTGGTATAGCTTAGTTTGAAACGACAATTATAACTATTTAGTGCGGATTTAGTCAGAATTAATGGTTATTTCATATCCAGTGACTTTGACACCTTTTTTAATCGTATTCAAAACAATAGTGACATTTAATGTTTCAATTAATTCATCTACGGCCACATTCAAAACTTTTTGTTTGAATCGTCCAGCTGTCCAATTGCTCGAACGGTCAACTCCTAGGAACCAATCTTGCCAATCGTTCATTTCACCAGTAATCGTAACTGTTTTCTGATTACCCATTTTCTGGGCTTGATACATTTTCATAAGGATTAGAGTGTATTTAGACTTAATTCGTGATAATTCTGATAGATGGAAAGAGTAGTATTTCTCCCTCAAATCAAAGACATAGGGTGCCACATGCTCCGAAAACTTAAATGTAATCGTTTTATTTTTAGAAATACGAATGAAATTAAATAATTGGGTCATTAGTACGCTATCAGAACCATCTTCATCTTTAACAAGGAAATAAAGCGGTGTTTCTTCATTCAGCGTTTTAAATCCTTTGATTACACGAGTATAGTTAGTGCCAGAATCTGTTAAACCAAAGTGTTTCAGCACATCTGAAGCTTGTGCCTTGAAAGTGTCGTCCAGTTTCGAATCACGTGTAACGTAACTAAAACAGAAATCTAGTAATTTGTGTTCAAAAGCTTTTAAATTGCCGAATGCTTTGGCTAAGTCGTTCCCTTGAGTAACCAAATAATCTTGTCGGCTTAGTAAGTTTTTAGTTAATTCATTGGTTTTAATTTCAACTTTTTCTTTCATTGTCTTAACCGCCTTTTTAACTCTAATGCAATTATAACCATAAATGCAAAATAATTCAAATACAGTTAATAAATCCGCACTAAATAGTTATAATGTCCGCACTAAATAGTTATAATGTCCGCACTAAATAGTTATAAAGGTATGCTGTATCCCTTGGTATGACTGCATTTTCATTCCCTTAATGTACTATAATGTATTTAAATGTATTTATAAATGTATAAACTTATAGGGCTAGCCTAGGTTAAATTACAAGTAATAAACACTAAATGATTAAAAAATGAAAAAAAAACTTCAAGAATTAGACCACGAAAAAAGATATACGTTTACAGGATTTGTAGAACGACCAGGTAAAAAGAGAGAAAACAATCATTGGAAACCAACATTGCTATTAACTAATTTAATGATTATTAAATAAAACGTATATTTTATCTACATAAATCTTGTATATACATAATGTGAGCAAGGGACGTGACCCTTTGCCCCCGTGTTAGGTTATGGTTGGCTAGTCGTAGTACGGAAGCAAAGTTTTATAGAAACTTTGGCTTTCGCCAATTCAGTGTTAAGACTGGTTTAGAGCTGTCAATTCCTTATGCTCCCACGCTTTGCTCGTCCGCTACCATTGACAGCAAACAGTTAGTTTTTTTGAATCTTAACAAGAACTTAGCGGCTATGTTCGTTTTTTAGGGCCTTATTTTTCGTTTCTAGCAATTTTAAGACTATTCATATACATTTATACCAAAGCAAAACAAAAAGCCCTCAACAGGCTCTTAGAGGGCTAAATAACGAAGCCAGGACGATTAATAATATCTTCTTGTCTTTTTTGCAAAATATAAGTGTATAAGGAATCATACAAATTCTTTTTAATCTCGTCAGGTTCATTGACAGAAGCTTCAAACAATTCTTGAATATCAACTTGCCAAGGATCAGCAAGCATTTCATCAATTGGTTTTAATACTTTCTTTTCGTCCATCTTAATGACTCCTAACATCAAAATAATGCTTTCAGTTTAAATTCACAGATCTTACAGCACCGTTATTCAAAATTTGTTACCAAGCTTATAAAGATTATCTGCACAAAGCAATTAAAAAATTTTGGCTTAAAACAGCGTAATCTGCAACACTTTTTAAATATTTAAAACATAACAATCCTAGTTAGGTGCAAACATAAATTGAATTAAAAATACGGTCAATTCAACAATGGCAAAAACTGATTTCATGGTTATCAGCAGACCGAGTGAAATGAGGTCAATGCGCACTTACACATAGAATTTGTTCTATGTTGTGATAACCCAAAAAAACCTGTATTAGAAGTCGCCGTTGGCGACAACAAAATCAAACCAATTTACCCAAAATCAATTTGGTTCAACATGTTTTCTGTACTTGCTTGATCCAAGCCCAAATAAGCTAAAGTCATTGCTTCACTTGAGTGATTTAGTAAGTGCATGACTAAGCCAATATTGTAATTGGATTGCGTGTAAACACGATAAGCCCCAGTTTTGCGCATCGTATGAGTCCCTAGATAATTAATTCCTAACAGATCGCCAACCTTGCTCATGATTTTGTAGAACTGTTTTTCCGTGATATGGCGTTCTGGGTGTTGAATGGAAGGAAAGAGCCATTCAGAATCCAGCTGATGATCAAGTAGCCATTGACGGTACAATAAGAGCTCTGTTTGAACAGGTTTAAGGTACAAGGTATTAGGTTTACCAGTTTTTCGGTCATGAATAAACGCATTTTGTTTAATAGAACCGTCCGGATTAAAAATATCGGCCTGTTTTAAGCGCATGACATCACTGACTCGCAGCAGTGTCGCTTTACCAACTTGAAAAATCGTATAGTTACGTCGGCCAGCTTTAAAGTTATTGAGTAACGTATCTTGAACCTCTTTAAGAACGTTTGAATCTTTGATGGGTAAGACAACTTGTTGCATAAGCTGTTAGTTCCTTTACTTTAAAATTAATTTAGTTGCAGAAAATCTAAAAATCGAATATTATAATGTAGTACGATGGTAAACTTAAAGGAGGCGGATTAGAATGAGTAATACTATTATTAAAAACAAGACAATTTCAACTCGTGTAACACCTGACATTAGTGAACGGGCTAAAGCTAATCTAGCAAAACAAGGGCTAACCGTTTCTGAGTATATACGCTTATCGTTAGTTAAAGCGGCCAATAATGAAGTTCGATTAGTCAGCTTTTTAGATTCTCCGGAAGCCTTAGCCGCTAAAAAAGAAGCAGAAACAGGGCAGGTCAAAAACATTGGTTCATTGACTGACTTTGAAGATTGGATCGATAAGTTAGATGCAAATTAAACAGACCAAATCTTTTGAACGTGAATTAAAAAAACTAGTCAAAAAACATTTCCCAATAACTGTCTTGAAGCCTTGTTTAGAAGCAATTGTTGAACAAGATGTACTTGTTTTGAAACAGATTAAAGATCATGCATTAAAAGGAAATTGGCGTGGCTATCGTGAATTTCACCCTGCCAGATATGGAAACTATGGTAAAAATTATGACAACTGGATTGTTATTTATCAGCTAGATCATGATGAATTGATTTTGTTATTGGTTGCAACTGGCTCCCATGAAATCTTGAATCAATAGCTATAGTTTAGGGGCACTTATAAAAAAATAAATTAAAATAGCCCCCAATATCTACATTATAGATATTGGGGGCTATTCTTTCAATGTTTTAGAGGGGTTATTTAGCGACCGTTTTGGATCCTGAGAAGATAAAAGTATTGGGCTATAAAATTGGCGATACAATGACAGCCGAGCTAGCCACAAGTGCCTTACAGATGGCGTTAGATAAGCATCGAAAGCCACTCATTATTCATTCAGATATGGGGTCACAATACACGAGTGCTGAGTTTAATATTAAATGCCAAAATTATGGCTTGAAACATTCATATTCACTCAAAGGCCATCCGTACGATAATGGCCGTATCGAAGCGTGAAGAGGTGTATCTGAAGGCATACCAAACATTAACTGAAGTCCAAGCAGCCATTGGTTGGTATATCAATTTTTATAATCGAAATCGTATCTCAAATGTTGCCTAAGTAACTGAATAAAAATAGTCCAATTTATTGACTTCTGAGCAATGGGATATGTTTTGAAAGATTGGAATACAGGTCAGTACTTCAAAATTGGAGAAAAAAATGCTGATTTTATAACAAATTAATCGATAAGGTTTTCTTATATTGTTGAGAAAGGAAGTGTGATTTTTAAATCATCACGCTTCCTTTTTTTTGATTTGTTTTCATCTGATATTAACAGATTACATTGTCAAGTATCTAGGTAAAATTTTTGTAACCGCTCTCTAATAATGATACAGTAAGCATAATAAACAAAGTGTTTGTTAAACAATATACACGTTACTATTGCGTGTCAAGATTGCGCTGAGTATTGTATGAACAAGGGAGGAATTATATGACAAACGTAAATAGAGAATATGCAAAGCAGAATTTTCCAAAACAGAGTCAACCTGAACCAGGATTACAAAGCAAGATGTCGCCAACACCGGATGATGGTGCAACAAGTTACGTTGGGCATGACCGCCTGAAACATAAGAAAGCACTGATAACCGGTAGATAATGGGGGCTGTTTTAATAGTCTTTTAGAGGGGTTATTTATATGTCCCTAATATAGGGACAAAGCTTATTTGAAAGTTTTTCTCAAACACATCTGTATTTTAGACTGTGCCACTATTATTCTCTGTTATAGGGTTTAATTTAGACAGTTCTAATGAACATATCTAACTTAAATAGATTGTGAGACACGAAATGGCTATTAAGGTATGCCCTATTTGCCATTTAGCAAAACTTTTATTGCTTGGCTGTACTGTTCTTGAGTATTTTTAACCTCAGAATAGCCACGAATGTTTTCTGCAATAATTAGTTTAATAGTTTTATCAAAACTCGCCTTAGCAGCTACTAGTTGAGTGATAACTTCCTTACAGTCTCGGCCTGCTTCCATCATATGAATAACACCTTTAATTTACCCGCTAGCGCGGCTTAATCGATTTTGTATTTGGGTGGTTGCAGCGCTTTTTAGTATATTTGACATGGTTGATCTCCTTAAAGTATTAAACTAACTGTTTTTAGTATTCCAACTATATAACGGCGCTGGTTGTTCCCCGACCAGTTTGTTTACCAATTTGCCATTTTTTGATAATTAATGTTGGAATTCCCTGGATGCCTAATTTTTGAGCAATTGCACGACTATGGTCGATGTTAATCGAGAAGGAATTGATTTTTCCCAAATTGCTCTTCCTCGGAAAGATGGTACAAAACTGGATCCATTATTTACAGGGCCCACACCAATCAGCTCTGAAGTCAATTAATGATATTCCCTCACTCAGTCATTTTATCAAATGTGCGATTATTTATTTCTGTTATTACAGCTGTCATAAATACCAATTAATTTTTTAAAATATTTGCCTTTGCTGTAAGCAGACATAAACTTAACAATCATAAATTTTCAATATTGAACTTTATTTTAAACATCATTTGTGTGTATAGATTCTTTGTATATTTCTCCCCATTTCCACATTTCACGAATTAACGGTTTTAATTTCCACCCAATATTTGTTAAAGAATATTCTACTTTAACAGGTACTTCTGCGTATACTTCTCTATGGATTAACCCACGGATTTCCATGATTTTTAAATGCTGTGACAATACTTTGTTCGATACGCCGTCCAGCCCCTTGGCTAATTCACTGAAACGTTTAGTGCCATTTAATAATTCACGAATAATCAATATTTTCCAGTGATCACCAATTAAAAGAGCAGTAGTCGCAACTGGACACTGTGGGAGCTCTAAGTACTTTAAATCTGTCATATACGCCCTTCTTTCTATAGTTACTAATTAGTAACTAGGTTACTATAACATATTTTATTTACATTTATAACCAAGTATTTTACCATAATAAGTACACAAATATCTTAATTTAAAGGAGAAAGATTATGAATATCGGTATTATTGGTGCAACAGGTAAATTAGGCAACTTGTTAGTTGAAAAATTACTTGATAAGGGCGAGAAGCCAATTGGCATTGTTCGAAACAAGTCTAAGCTAGTAACTAATATTCCAGTTATTGAGAAAGATATTTTCAATCTGACATCTGGCGATATTAAGGGGTTAGACGTTCTAGTAAATGCTTTCAATGCACCCTTGAATGACCCAAAACAGTTCATCACATCTACTGAACATTTAATCAGTATTTTAGGAGGTACTAAAACCCGCTTAGTATTTGCTGGTGGAGCGGGAGTTTTATTAGTTGACGAAAAGACCAGATTGGTTGACACACCGGAAGTCCCGGCAGAATTCAAGCCCATTGCGGAGGCCGAAGTAACTGCATTTGAAAAACTAGCTAAAGTTAAGGATTTTGATTGGACCTACATGGCTCCCCCAGCAGTAATGGACTTTGATGCACCCTACACAGGCCATCATGCTTTTTCTGGTAATAAATTAGGTGTGAACGAATCTGGTAAGAGTTTTATCAGTTATTCAGATTATGCTGACGCATTTGTTGAAAAAATTTTCAATCCTGAAAACCACTCAGTTGTTGGTGTTTACGATTAATTAATTCGACCAGCTTTAGAAAATTTTTGCAAGCAAACTAAGACTTGGAAGTATGGCCTCTACGAGACCATCTGTGCGGTCCTATATGTCTTGAAAAACGATTGCCAATGGCACCAAGTTCCAGACGTTTTCCCAGAATGGCGGTCAATGTACAACTATTACAAAATTTAGTTAACTAAAGTCGTTTTTGCGCTATTGCCTAAGAAGCTGTCTAAAATCTATGATTTTTGATATACTTCTATGTAAAAAAGTGAGTTTAAGGTAGATTGTAAAATTAATCCGAACGCTGTTCGGACAAAAAAGATCAGCT
>CALFSK010000062.1 GCA_937916845.1 uncultured Lactobacillus sp.
TCCTAGTAATTGGATGACCCGACTTTTTTTCATAACAAAATACCTCCTACCCATTGCTCAAAATCTATAATACAAAGTTTGTGTAAATGCTTGATATGCGTTTTGTAAAGATTGTGTAAATGTCAAAATATTTTGATTTAGTTCCCACTGAAGACACAAAAATAGCCATTACGACTGGAAATTTCCGTCGTAATGGCTATTTTGAAATGACTTCGTCTAAGGGCAACGTGACCGTCATCGTCGTGCCGACACCACGCTGACTGGCAACACTAATGTCACCGTGCATGGCCGTCACCAATTCTTTAACAATGGCCAACCCAAGACCGGTACCACTAACCACCTGCTGTGAGCGGGAAGGACTCGCCCGATAAAAGCGTTCGAAGATTCGCTGTTGGTCTTCCGCGCTAATTCCAATTCCCGTATCCACTACGGTTAGTGACCAGTGGTTCTCAGTCGCCGTCGTTTTTACCGTAACGTGTCCACCTTCACGATTGTACTTAATCGCGTTGGTCAGCAGATTTTTGATGATCTGACTTAACTTGCGTTGGTCGACCGTCGCCTGAAAGTCACCATCGACCTGATTATCGACCGTTAAGTGCTGCCGCGCAATGGCCTGTTGGGATACGGCTAATTCCGTCTCAATCAACGGCCGAATGGCAATTTTCTTGAAAACTAACTTAGTCGTACTCTGGGCCCGAATTCGTGATAAAGACAACACGTCTTGGATGAGATCAATCAATCGCTGACTTTCATCCGCAATGATTTTCAAAAATTGATCCAAGGTCTCGGGGTCATCCTTAGCACCACTCAATAACGTCTCCGTAAATCCAGCAATGGCGGTAATGGGGGTCTTCAATTCGTGGCTCGCGTTACTAACAAAGTCATCCTGCATTTGTTCAATCATGTAAACTTCCGTAATATCGTAGAGCATTAAAACAATTTGAAAGTGGGACCGACTATTTTGAATATACACGGTCGTTGCTTCAACCACCTGGGTATTCGGCGCCGGCGTGAGTGTAATCGAAGCTCGCTGATTTTTGTGAGTCGTAATCGTATCTTCAATCAGCTTGGTCAACGCGTACAACTGAATATCTTTCGTATAAGTGTGCGCAATGGTATTGATCGATTCCTGCAGCAATTCACTCATCGCTGGATTAGAAAGCTGAACTTGCCGATGGTGATCAATCACCATAACGCCTACCGGTAAGTAGCGCATGATCATCATCAGTTCTTTTTCTTGTAATTCCGCACGCCGAGTTTGACTACGTTGATAGCTTTCCAACTGGTTGACCGCTTGCGACAAGCTGTACAACGGGTCCGTTTGCGGTAACAAGATATGTGGTGGGAACTGCTGGCTACTCATCTGCCGTAGCTTCGCTTCCATCCGGTCAATCGTCTTTTGACGTTCGCGTTGCTGGAACCAAACGATACTCGTTTCTACTACCGCAACTAGTACTAAAACTAAAAGAAGCCCACCGACAACGCCGGTCGACCAATTGATTGGAGAAAAGTGCTGCACAACCACCAGCACCATTAAAACTAATAAGACATTTTCTAACGTCAACAATCGGATGGACTGATGCCAACGATTATGCATGTTCATCACCCACGAATTCGTACCCAAAGCCACGAACCGTTCTGATCAACCGCGGATTTTTAGGATCAAGTTCAATTTTTTCACGTAAATGTGAAATATGAATATCAACGATCCGCGTTTCACTCGCGTAGTCGTAACCCCAAACGTGATTTAAAATCGCATCACGACTAAGGACCCGACCTTCCCGTTCCACAAAGTAAACTAACAGTTCAAACTCTTTCGGCGTCAAACTGATATTTTCACCGTTGCGCGTGACCCGGTACTTATTTTGATCAATTTGCAGATTACCTACAGCCATAATCGACCGGTTTGCAGGCGCCGCAACGGCCACTGGCACTGGTTCAGTCGGAACCGCACGTCGAATAACCGCTTTGATTCGCGCCAACACTTCCCGTGGTGAAAATGGTTTGGTGATATAGTCGTCGGCCCCTAGTTCCAAGCCGAAAACTTTATCAAACTCATCACTTTTAGCAGTAACAATAATAATTGGTGTTCGCACTTTTTCTTGCCGCAACCGTTTCGTGACTTCCATGCCATCTAGCTTAGGCAACATTAAATCCAATAAGATACACGTAAACGATTGTTCTAACCCCAATGACAACGCGGCCGCACCATCCGTCGCCGTCACAACTTCATAACCAGCTTGTTTGAGGTTATATGATAACAACGTGACAATAGCTGGTTCATCGTCTACAACTAAAATCTTATCCATGGTCGTTAATCCTCCTGATCAGTGAATAATACAATCCCTAACTCGTGTGGGGCGCCATTATAAATCGCCGTTTCAGTAATAATCAATTCTTGTTGTAAATTACGTACTTTTAAGTGAACATAGGTTGGGTTTTCTAGCAACGCCGCGTAAAACTGACGCTCATTATGCACCGGCTTACGGTTACATTCTAAAATAACGTCACCTAGTTCTATATTTAATTTGTCCGCCGGGGTGTGTTTACGAAGCCCAATGACCCGCACACCTTGGTCCGTATCTGAAAACCGAAACGCTTGGTGCTGATCATGGTAGTGGTGTTGCATCAAGATTCCCCAAGTTAACACAACGACCACACCCATGAGAACCAGTAACCACTGCGGACTTAACGCTGCAATCCGCGCGCCAATGGCAAGCACCAACGCGATGGTTGCAACAACGCCATACCGTTTTGCCAAGCGTACCCACGCAACCTTTGGTAATTGCTTGTACACCCGGACACTCGTCCCCAATAGCAGTGGCAATAAGATCAGGCTGAAAGAGCGCTGACCGACCATAAAAACGGGCCACCAACTAAACGTCGCGTGTAACCAGTCTCCTGGAACTAACACGGCTACCGGCAATACGAGCAACTGTTGCCAACGATAACGTACGATGCGCTTACCCCGTTGGTCCGGTTGCAACTCGGGTGAATCACCCTGTTCCCGGTGCCAACGTAATAGGATCGCCGTTACGGCCAAAATCACGGCCAGTAAGACCAGGCCGTTGATCAGCAAACCACCGCTCATACTGGTGGTCGTGACCCCGTACCGTTGTAATGCGCCGCCCACCATCGTTAACTGGGGACTATATAACCAATATATGAGCCAGCTTAATCCGAAAACCGTCACCGGTAGCAATGCAAACGGGACAACAATCAAACTAATAACTGCAATTAGCTCATAAATAACGACCCAGACAGGAGCCACGACAATTCCGAGTAAAAGACTGATGATACTCGTCGCAAGTCCTAACAACACACCGTCCACCAAAAAATGGCGGACTTCAACGAACTGCGCATTTATCGCACTCCGATAATGATGCCGTTCGTAGTTGACCCGCCGACGTGCGGTCATATAACTGCGAAGCAGCCCCAGCCATACTAATGGCTGTAAAAAAAATAATTCTAAGACTTTCAATACCTGCATGCACGTGACTCCTAACGTTAAACTCTGAAGTTAGTATAGCATTTTTAACGGGCCAGACCAATATTGTTTACAGTGGGAAAGTCTTGGTATCAATGTATTAATACCAAGATATTATTAATAATAATCAGCAAAAAATACTGAACGCCTTCACTAATTATCATGACGTCCAGTATTCAATAAAACTAATGCGGATTACGTTGCGCTAATTTCCACTGTAAGTAAGCATCAATAAACGGGTCTAAATCCCCGTCCATCACGGCTTGACCATCATGCGTTTCGTAATTCGTGCGGTGATCTTTGACCATCGTATACGGATGGAAAACGTAGGAGCGAATTTGTGAACCCCAGCCAATATCCATCTGTTTGCCTTGAATTGCAGCCCGTTCCTGAGCCTTCTTTTCCTCTTCACGTTCGTAAAGTTTAGCACGTAACATATTCAACGCCGTCTGCCGGTTTTGCAACTGTGACCGCTGCGCCTGACTGGCGACGACGATCCCGGTTGGAATATGCGTGATTCGCACCGCCGACGAGGTCTTGTTAACGTGTTGTCCACCAGCACCACTAGCCCGGTAAACATCGACCTTCAAATCATCTGGTCGAATTTCCACGTCAACCGTGTCGTCTAATTCAGGCATTACGTCAACACTCGCAAACGAGGTGTGCCGCCGACCAGCAGCATCGAATGGTGAAATCCGAACTAGGCGATGCACACCCTTTTCTGACCGCAAATAACCGTAGGCATTGTGCCCACTGATCAGCAACGTGACACTCTTAATTCCAGCTTCGTCGCCCGCTTGATAATCAACCGTTTCGACACCGAACTCGTGACTCGCCGCCCAACGCGTATACATTCGTAATAGCATTGCGCCCCAGTCCTGCGATTCCGTTCCCCCAGCGCCAGGATGGATTTCAATGATGGCGTTGTTCCGGTCATAGGGCCCGTCGAGCAGTAAGTTTAACCGGTATTGCTGTAAGTCATGTTGGGCCTTGTCAAAATCACGTTCAAACTCGGCTTGCATGTCCGCATCCGGTTCCTCATTCAAAAGTTCATAGGCGACGGTTAAGTCCCCAACTTCGTCCGCAAGTTGCTTGTAGGCGTCGTATTTTCCCTTGAGCTCGTTATTGTCATCGATCACTTTTTGAGCCGCAGATTGGTCATCCCAAAACCCAGGTTCAGCCATTCGGGCCTCGTTTTCCTGGATGCCTTCATTGAGGGCATCTAAGTCAAAGTGACCCCCTAAAGTCAACGATGGCACTTTGCATTTCTTCAATTAGATGTTTGTATTCACTTAATTCCACAAAGAACCCTTCTTTCAACTTATTTCATAATAGAATTTATTGGCAAAACGAGCCCGGGACCGCAGTCTCAGACTCGTTAAAATGCTTTATTCGTTAATTAACGTTGGATATTTTGACGAATTTCAGACTTCATGAAGAGGCGGGTCGTATCGTAATCGATATCGGCAACCGTTTCTTCAAACATCTGATAACCATCCCGTTGATATTCAACCAGTGGGTTCAACTGACCATAACCACGTAAACCGATTGATTGACGTAATTGGTCCATGGCGTCAATGTGATCCGTCCAGTGTGAGTCAACCACACGTAAAATAACAACTTTTTCGAATTCCAACATCTGGCCTTCGTCGTATAATTGTTTAGCTTTATCAGCGTAAATTTTGTCGACTAAGTCCATCAAGTACTTTTCAACTTCTTCAGCTGACTTACCCTTAAGGTCCGCTTCACTGATGGAATCTTCTTTAACCATGGCAGACTGTGCAAAGTCAACGATTGCAGCGTAATCCGGATTCTTTGGATCCTGCATGTGTAATTGAACGGTCCGTTCAACGGTCCGCTTAATCATTGGCATGATGACCGGCTTCAATGACTTGTCTTCCATGATGACTTGTTGACGTTCACCGTAAATCACTTCACGTTGTGCCCGCATCACATCATCGTACTGTAAAACGTTCTTCCGGGAGTCGTAGTTATTCCCTTCAACCCGTTTTTGTGCTGATTCAACTTGGCGTGTAATCATTCGTGATTGGATAACCGCATCGTCATCTTCCACGTTCATCCGTTGCAAGAAACTCTTGATCCGTTCGGAACCGAACCGCAACATCAAGTCATCTTCCAAGGATAAGTAGAATTGTGACATACCAGGGTCACCTTGCCGACCTGAACGGCCCCGTAACTGGTTATCAATCCGGCGTGATTCATGACGTTCAGTCCCAATAACGGCTAAACCGCCGAGTTCTTTAACACCCGGTCCTAATTTGATATCAGTCCCACGACCAGCCATGTTGGTGGCAATCGTAACGGCGCCACGTTGACCCGCGTTTGCCACGATATCGGCTTCCTTGGCATGGTTCTTGGCGTTCAAGACCACGTGCGGTACGCCGGCTTCATCAAGACGGTGTGACAAGTATTCAGAAGTTTCAACGGCGACCGTCCCAATTAACATTGGTTGGCCCTTTTTGTATAACGTCTGAATTTCTTTAACAACTGCGTTAAACTTACTCCGCAACGTTGGGTAGAGTAAATCTGAACGGTCATCACGAATCATCGGACGGTTGGTTGGAATGGTAATAACTTCCATGTTGTAAATTTCACGGAATTCTTCCTGTTCAGTCTTCGCCGTCCCAGTCATCCCGGAAAGTTTCTTATACATCCGGAATAAGTTTTGATAAGTGATATTGGCCATGGTCTTGGTTTCTTCTTGAATCTCGACGTGTTCCTTTGCTTCAATCGCTTGATGCAACCCGTCAGAGAAACGCCGGCCATCCATGATTCGTCCCGTAAAGGAATCAACGATCAATGCTTGACCGTCTTGAATCACGTAGTCCTTATCTTTTAACATAATGTAGTTCGCACGTAACGCTTCGTCCAAGTAATGGTTTAACGCCGTGTTATCCGTATCATAGAGGTTCTCTAAGCCAAAGTACTTTTCAGCCTTACGAATCCCTTCGTCTAACAGTGCGACCGTCTTAGATTCAAGGTCAACCTTGTAATCTTCGTCCTTAGTCAGCGTCTTCGCAAAGCGATCCGCCCGTTTGTACATCCCGGTCGTCCCTTCGGATTGACCAGAAATAATCAACGGCGTCCGCGCTTCATCAATCAAGATGGAGTCAACTTCATCAATAATGGCAAAGTTTAGTGGCCGTTGAACCATGTCTTCACGGTAAACCACCATGTTATCACGTAAGTAATCAAACCCAATTTCACCGTTAGTTGAATAAGTAATATCAGCGTTGTACGCTGCCCGCTTTTCTTCGGGTGACTTTTCAGCACCGTTGATACCGACAGTCATCCCTAACCAGTGATACAATTCACCCATTTCAGTCGCATCACGCGCTGATAGGTATTCGTTGACCGTTACAACGTGCACACCTTTGCCGGAAATGGCGTTTAGGTAGACCGGCATCGTTGCCGTTAACGTCTTACCTTCACCAGTTTTCATTTCGGCAATATCGCCTTCGTGCAACACGATCCCCCCAAGGATCTGAACGTGGAACGGGTAAAGTCCTAGTACCCGCTTAGCACCTTCACGTGCCGTCGCAAATGCTTCTGGCAACAAATCGTCAAGCGATTCGCCCTCCTTGTACCGTTCCTGAAATTCTGGGGTCTTTGCTTGTAAGTCAGCATCGCTTAATTTGGCATATTCGTCAGCATAAGCTTCAACTTTATTGGCAGTCTTGTCGAGACGCCGAATAATCCGCTTATCACTCTCGACCCAGCGTTTTAAAATGTTGGCCATTTACGTATCCTCTCCAAATAATAATAATTAAGTATCGTTTCAATTAGTCTATTTTCAAAATAAAATACCATTTGTCATTTTACCATTTTTTACGAGTAATGAAAACAGCGCGCTACCAATGTAACCGATAACGCGCGCTTTATTAAAAAAAGAAAGAACCGACCATCGACATGGCCCGCTCTTTCGTTAATAATCTTAAATTATTGATTGTCGTCGGTTTCAATCAAACCGTAACGGCCATCGTTACGCCGATAGACGATGTTGATCGCATCCGTTTCTGCGTCTTGATAGATAAAGAAATCATGGCCCAGCATATCCATTTGAAGGATTGCTTCTTCATTATCCATTGGCTTTAAAGCCACCCGCTTCGTACGTACAACGTCTAACTTATCGTCCTGATCATTGTCTGCAGCGGCAACCGTTTCATCAGTTGCTGCAAAGTCAATCGCTTTATAACCCTTTTCACGGGATTTACGGTTAACTTTCGTCTTATACTTGCGGATTTGGCGTTCCAACTTGTCGGTAACCAAATCAACACTAGCATACATATCAGGAGAAGTTTCTTCTGCCCGGAGAACTAAATATGGAAGTGGAATCGTAACTTCGACCTTAGCAGTCTTATCTGGGTGAATCTTCAAGTTAACATGGGCAATGGAGTCAACGTCATTGCCGAAATACTTTTGTAACTTCCCCACCCGTTTTTGAACATAGTCTCGAATAGCTTGGGTCACTTCGATATTTTCACCGCGAATATTAAAATTTAGCATAGATCTTCTCTCCC
>CALFSK010000063.1 GCA_937916845.1 uncultured Lactobacillus sp.
TCTTTACCATCTAGACCGTTCTTGCCGGGTTGACCATCTTTACCATCTAGACCGTTGGTTCCTGGCTTGCCATCCGTTCCGTTGGCTCCTGGCTTACCGTCTGTTCCGTTGGTTCCTGGCTTGCCGTCTGTTCCGTTGGTTCCTGGCTTGCCGTCTGTTCCGTTGGTTCCTGGCTTGCCGTCTGTTCCATTGGTTCCTGGTTGTTCTGGCTCTGTCGTAGCATCATGAGTCGCCAAGTCAGCAAGAATTTCCGTACCGTCTTGACTTGCAAGCATGGCTTTTTCAAGACTCACTTTGCCAGCTGAGCGCGTGAGCGATTTGAGGTTAATGGTTGCTAACTTACCAGCTGGTTGCTTGTCAAAGCTGACCATCAACTTCAAGACACCATTTTCAACTTTCTGACGTAAAATCTTTGCGCCACTTGCTACGTCAACACCATCAAAATCACGACCATTAAGCTTAACTTCCATGTCAACGGCACTTAATACACGGTTGTCATTATTATCCGTAATATCGATGGTTGCTTTATTGTCTTGCTGATGCAAGTTTACCTTTTTAACATTGCCACGCTGCTTTTTAGCTAATTCAGCTTGTGATAGGAAGGCAGACTCCTCAAAAACATTATTATTATCCATATGCTTTGCTCGTGGTACTTGTAAGGCATCTAAAATTATTGACGAGATATCCGCATTACTACCACCCTTTAAGCGCCGACCGCTGGCCACAGTGTCACCACCAAGGGCGATGAAAATATCGCGGTTAGAACCACTATCACGATTAAAACCAGTACCATGACTAGTACCAGAGCCACCATGATCGGCATTGGCAATCACTAACGTATCATGAATATGGCCAGTCTTTTCAAGTTGGTCCATAACTTTTTTGAACATACCATCATATCGTGCGTACTCTGACCAATATTTATCGTTGTACCAACCAGTACCATGACCCGTATGATCCATGAAGTCACTTTGCATATAAACCAGGGACGTACTATCAAATGCGGAAGTTCCAATGTAATCAGCAACGTCATCGAATGACTTCAATGAACTAGACTGCTTTGTTTTTACGGAAGCGTCTGGTTCAACGATTGAATTAACGATTGGTGCCCATTCAGCAAAAGCCGCAGCCCCCTGCGTTGGGTTATTATCTTGCAAGATTTTGAAAACTGAAGGAAATTGCGCTTGTTCCTTGCCAAAGTCCGCAAAATAATGTTCTGCCATCGTCCCGTTGGTTCCTTGATATTCCTTTGGTAATGTTCCCCATGGGCGACCATGTAACATGGAAATATAATTCTGCGCTGAAATTGCTGGTTGCACGGATTTAGCTGTCGTACTCATTGCAAACTTATTATTGAACAAGTCCAATAAATACGGATTTTTCCGCTTAGCTAAAATGTTAGGATCCGTTGTCCACGCAGGGTTGCCCTTTCCTTCCGCATGGTACATCCCTTTAGGATCCCAGGAATTACCACCACCATCAGTCGTTAATACGACTACGTGTTTATACGGCTTGATTTCTGCATGCTTAATAACTTCTGCTTTTTTATCATCGGGTGCCTTAACAAGATCACCAACCCCAATGACACCATCGCCGTTAAAGTCCAGCGCCTTTTTGCCGTGGATTTGAATCGTTTGTGGGGTTCCTAGTTGCGTCTTACCGTTTTCAGTGATCTGTTCAAAATTGACTTTCGTGGTACCAGCCTTCTTGGCAGTGAAGTTTACATGTGCCAACCGGGTCTTGGAATACTCGATAAAATCGTCCGTTGTTAAAGCTGCTGTCGATGTAATTCGGAGACGCCCGTCTTCAACTTTATTAACGACTGTTTTAGAACCACCCAAAGTTCGTTCAGCGTTGTCGAATTGTAACATGGTCGGATCGTATACGACGTCCATTGCCGTTTCACCCTGCTCGCCTACTTTAACTTGGCGTGCATGCACTTTTAGCCCGTATGTATGTCCAATTGCAACTGCTTTTGCGCCGGTCATCATCGTTTCAACTGATTGATTTCCAAGGAATACTTCATGCGTCTCAGCAGAAGCTTCTTTATTCAAAGCCGCTACTTGTTCAGCCGTCAACATATGGTCGTATAACCGGGCCGATTTAATTTTTCCGGTCATTTTGGATTCTACCTGGGCACCAAAAATATTAGGTTTCGCCGCATCACCACCCAAAACAAACTCATTCGTCCCTTGGGCTAAATGCAGGTTTCCAGGCATCGCCAAAGAATCAACTAACTTACCGTTCAAGTACAAACTAGCCGTCTTATTTTTGTCAATCACACCAACTGCGTGTACCCAATGTCCGGCACGCAAAGGACTATGTGGCTGCTTATACTTACCGTCATTCGCAAAAAACGTAACATCACCATTCAGAATTCCTAATCCTAGGCCACCGGCTTGTTGGCTAGAAAAAATGTCATGTTCGCCACCAGTATTGGCTGCGGGATCGTACTTAAAGTACGCTTCAATTGCCATACCGTTTTTCAGCTTATCAAACTGTGCGGATGAAAAAGTCGTATAAAATGCTGAATCTCCATCAAAGTTATGGACTTCACCCGGTAATTCAGGATCCGTGGTCGTCGTAGGGTTACCCTTCTTAGTCCACTTAGTCTGGCCCTTTAAGTCAGTCAATTGGCCATTCTTCAACTGTAAATCAACGAACGCTGAATCAGAGACAGCATTCGTTGTCGTTGGGGTATCCGCTTTTGCTTTAGTTGCAGCGGCAGATTTCACCATCGTTGCAGATGATTCGTTTGAATTTGTTACGGCGGCAACGGCGGGGGTTACCGTCGTTGTCAAAATAGATGAACAGATTAATAAGGTCGTTATAACTCGCGGCTTCATTAAAGGTATCACTCCAAATAGTTTATTATGATTACATTCATAACCATGAAAACAAGCATAAAGAACCAATGTAAATTATTCACAGCGAACCATGTAAAGAAAAGATATAGTTTGTGTCGAGATAACCATACACTAATAATTACAGTCATTAGTTAACGCTGGTATGACACGATTTGGGCAAGCAAAAAGGCGCCCCCTATTCGGTAGTCGCCTTATCCATCGATTATTGTTCGCGTTGATAGCCATTATCTACAAGTTGGTTTTTAAACCAAGTTTCAAACATCGTCCCGTACCAGATTGCACCTAAAAGGTTAATAATCAGGCTGACGTTTTCTGAAAACAGGAGTTGCGCAACCATATTGACCAATACTAAGGCTAAAAACGGCACGGCCGATTTAATCATAAAGTACGGTGTTCGACACCGGACACTGAATAGCGCATAAAACCAAGTAAATAATAGCGCCCACCAGTTAAATGAGCCGTAAACTTTCTTAGTGATCGTTTCACCATCAACTGTCTTTGTAAAAATCATGTTTTCTTTGACCCGGTTCTTAAAACCGAACCACTCGGACCACCCAAAGTTCACAATCAGATCCTCCTTATAAAAAACAATTAAGTTCCATTATACGGGCCGGATTGCTGGTTCGTCAAACTTGAGGCGGATCTTCCTATGGTTAATCATGCTTAAAAAATTCCCGAACTTCCGCCAAGTAACCGTGCTCAGCATTAACGCGCCGTAATAAGTCCTGATCATGAGTACTCGTAAAGCCAGTCTGGCGTAAGTGCGCATATAAATCGGCGTACGGTAATTGCGCGGCCTTGGCCGCCGCAATTTCAGCATCGATATCATACCCAACTTTTCGGAAATCGACAGAAAGTTGTCCCGCATCGGTGACGGTTAGTAACGCATAGTGTGCGCGTTGGTCCGCCATCAGCTTCGGATACGGACTATACGGCTGCCCGGTTGCGCCCGGGTTGATGATCAGCTGTCCGGTCGAAGACGTCCGCATGAGCTGTTGATGCGTGTGTCCATAGATGGCGACGTCATGGTCCTTAGCCAAGTGGTCAAAGTTTTCCTGTGCCTCCGCCGGGTATAAATCGTGTCCCGTCGACCGTTCGGGTTGGTTATGAGAAAGCCCAAAATTAAGCCCGTTGACCACCATCGTCGTCGCAATCGGACGGTGCACTAACGCTTGGTAGTCCACTGATGACAGGCGTTCGACCAAGTACATCGTCAAACGCGCAAAGTAAACGTTTGACTCGTCGCCCCAGTGTCCCTGCCCAGCAACCACGAAATCGATCCCCTGTTCCCAGTTTCCTTGTAACCAGACTTGTGGCTGAACCGCCTTTAATGCGTCGTACAAGTCCTGCGTTCCTGGGCCGGGTAAGAACAAATCCCCTAAGAACCAATAATCAGTCGCTCCCGCACGCTGGGCATCCGCCAACACCGCTCGTAATGCGGATAGATTTCCGTGAACGTCTGCCAACACCGCAATTTTTCGTAACATCGTGCCCACTCCCTTTAGTTGATAGCTTTAGTATACCCCGAACCCTCAAAGAAGTTCATTTTTCTAAACGTAAATAAAACTTATTAATTCCGTTACAAAAGGCCAACTAATAGGCGTCAAGATAAGAATAAATTATGATTAGTATTAATGACAACTGAATAGATTGGGGGATTTATCATGTCACACTTACCTGCACGGCTCAGCGCCAACGCACCATTTATTCATTTAGAAACTTGCTTACACACCATCGTTCAAGATGGTTTTAGTGGTCTTCACACCGTCAAACTCGACTTAATCAGCGAACTCACCCGCCTCTTGGACGCGCGTATTACGATTCTGCTCGACCAACCCCGCTTTGTCTTAATTATCCACAACCACGATGAAAAATTAGCGGTCTTAGGCACCGTCCAACAGCATAACAGTCAGGCTTACGATATTACGCTGGATGGTCACACCGTGAATACCGGACCGACCCTGATTCAAGCCATTTGGAACTTCATCTGAATAATCCAGTCCGCTATAACTAGCGCTATCACGCAACTTTTTTGTTTAATTAACCTTTGTCACCATTAATTATCCACACCCCGTATGCTAAAATTGAACTTGTATTCAATATCAAGGGAGGTGTGTCTGGTGACAAACAATAAATCCGAAGTTGGGCAACGTATCAAAACGTTGCGGCAAGCCAACCATTTCAGTATGGCCACCCTCGCAGCCATGGTTGGCGTTGCTGGCAAAAGTACCATTAACGACTGGGAAAAAGGACGCACGCACCCCCATGGTGAGCGATTAGTCAAGATTGCCCAAGCACTTGAAACATCGGTTAGTTTTTTACAATACGGGGACTTACACGACTATGTTTTTAACGTCTTAAAAAATGATGGTCTTAATAATCCGGAGTTTAACGTTTTATTATGGGAATACGTCGATTTGACGACGACCAACCCTGGTATTTTATCCGGTGACGTTTTTAATTCTCAGGCACAGGAACGCGAAAGCAGCGTTGTCAGCACCGATATTGATCCCTTTATCGATAACGCAATCAATCAGGTTTTACCAGCGGTTCTAAGGGATTTTTCCGCCATTGCCTATCCAGAACCATCCGCCGTTATTAGCAGTGCCTGTGATCGTTTTCGGAAACGAATTCAGCTCATCCGGCGCACTTTTACCGGGAAGTATAACCGGATTATTCGGCTACTAGACAACGTTGACCTCTACGAAAAACTTGGTGACGATCCGGCATTAGAACACTACCTAAATGCGACGACCGATGTTACCGGTGGCTACGACATAGACCAGCACTATCAGCAAAAAATGAACGCGTTAATCACTACTTTTCATCAACAACTCAACGACATCAACGCAGAATATCAAGCTTCATTAAAAAAACAGCGTCAAACAAAAACGAATTCAACACTCTGAAATGAGGTTGAATTCGTTTTTGCATCTCAAATGACGCGTTTGTGGCGTGCCACCACTGCCCCTACAACGACGTCAGCGATTTTTTTAAATAACATGACGCTAAAGAATGCGATCACAACTAATATTGGGAAAATCTTCGCTAACCCCACCCAGAAAACTAACTGGACTTGGCCCATCAGGACTTGCGCTGACGTTGCCATTATTGCCGTAATAAAAATGGTAAAGATAATATCTTCCAACAGGGATAGTTGACGTGCTGTGAATAAGTGCATCACCCAGTGGCTCAATTCGTGTAACGGTAAACAGGTTGTGGAAAACAAAGCGACACACCCTGTGGATAAAATAAGAAAGCGGGTGCTTTCCCAAACTAAGGGCGCGCTTAATAACAACGGCGTCACGGTACTCATCACTGATGCCATCCCGAAAGACACAATGATGTTGGTGGCCCAAAAGGCACCTGATTTAAACTTTTTCATGCTGAACCCCTCCAAAGTTAGTGTCACAGAGTCGCGCCCATCCCCATGGTTGCACGGCCCCCGTGCACAGGTTTAGTTGTCGAATCGATTACAGCCAGAAGCACTAATGTAACCGCATTCATTTATAATCAGCTTATCGTAATCAACCTTATTGTCAATCGATATTGTTACTATTTTCACAATACTTACTGAATTATTATTAATCTCATCTGGCGGCATAAAAAGTGTGGATAAAACTTAAAAAAGCCATTCAGAAATATCACCAATTTCTGAATGGCTTCCCTATTATTATGGTCGAAACGTGCGTCAAAAGGCAATTTGTTCCGCTTAACCCGAAACCAGCGACCATTCCAAACCCAGGAATAATCGCTGGTTTCACGTTAATGCTCACAAACTACCCGCCTTTTGGCCCACTCTATTTACCCGCTTACCTTGCAATTAACTTACCCACTTTTTGGTCGTGGCTCACTTGTCCACTGGTGGATAACTTTAACTTTTTAATCCAATTTGTCGTTTTATCCACAGTCACCCTGACAGTTGCGTCTTCATCAGCTTCTTCGAGGACGTCTTGATCCATGAACGCAATCGGGGTTGCGGGCGTTACCGTATCCCCTTCGTGAACGTACGTCGCCGTTTCCCCCGCTAACGGCTGGCTGCACCGGACGCGTACCAGTACCTTGCCGCTCATTAGCTCAATCACGTTTTGTTCCGGTGCAAGGGTGCTTACCGTCCCGGTCACCGGACTATAAATATGATGATTACTTGGTTCAACTGAAAATCCAGTATTTTCCGCTAAATCAGTCAACTTCCCGTCAACTGGCGCGTATAATTTTACTCTTTTACCAAATGAAAATAATCCCATAATAGTGTCCTCCCGTTGATTATGTGACCCGCCGTTACTTCTCTACACGGTCATCCTACGTTATCAAACGGGTTCCAGGTCAAGCCTTTTTAGAAAAAAGATTATTTCAATCACTAAAAAATCACCCCAAGACGAGCGTCTCAGAGTGATTTTTATTTTGCAACAAGCCTAACTATCTAGGGTTAGTTAGCCTGTTTGGCCGCTGCAAAACCTTTTTGAATTTCAGCATCACAGTCAAGGGTCAGTGACATTTGTATTTGTTCCCCAATGTGTAAACCCTTGGGAAAACGGACCGTTCCACCGAAATAGTAACCCTTCGCGTCTGGGCCACCATCGACGGCAACGTGGACTTGACCAGCGTCATCTGCGCCGACAACGTAGGTATGATGATCCTTTTCAAAAGTTTTAACCGTAACAACACTCATTTTTTGACCCTCCCTACTTGATCTTACTTATCGCCAAGCATCTTTTCAGCAGTCTGCAAGACGTTCTCACCGTTCATCATGCCGTAATCGGACATATTGATAATATCCATCGGAATTCCAGCGGCATCCGTCCGTTTCTTAACATCGTTAAACATGTAGCGAATCTGTGGGCCGAGCAATAAAACGTCCGGCTTCTTGTCCGATTCCAGCTGGGCTGGGATTTCTGACGCGGACTTTGCAAAGATTTCATAGTCCACACCGTCAGCCTTAGCGGCAGCTTGCATCTTTGAAACTAAGAGTGACGTTGACATCCCCGCGGAGCATGCCAACATAATAATTTTTTCAGCCATCGTGATAATCTCCTCTAAATTAAATCTTTTCAGCTTCAGCGTTGCCGGCAGCAGCTTCTGCAGCCAACTTAGCTTCTTCTTGTTTGTATAAAATCGCATCGTACTTCTTAGCAAATGGGAAGTAGATCGCCGTTGAAATAGCTAACGTGCAAGCTTGCCACAACGCCATCTTCCAACCACCAATGAAGAAACCAGAAATAATTGCTGGTGTCGTCCATGGTGCGGCTACCCCATTTAGCGGTGGCACAATTCCAGTCGCAATCACCGTGTAAGTCGAAATGGCTACGACAACGGGTGTTAAGAAGAATGGAATTGCTAAGAATGGGTTCATAACTAATGGCAACCCAAACAGGAATGGTTCGTTAATATTGAAAATAGCAGGAACTAATTCGATTTTACCTAAGGTCTTAAACTGCTTGGATTTCGCAAAGAACAAGGTGAAGAGCACCAGCCCAATCGTAATCCCTGACCCGGTCAAGTTAATAAAGTTGTTATAGAATTCATTAGTAACAATGTGCGCACCGTTGGCTAAGGTTAAACGACCAGCGTGTGACAACGCTGCGTTTGCCGCCGTATTAGGCATCAAGAAGACCCCTGCAATGGTCCCAACGATCAAACCACCATGGACCCCGAAGAACCAGAAGAATGAAACGGCAAAGCCAATGACAACCGCACCCAAGAGTGAATCTGATAAACCTTGCATTGGTAATTCAAGTAATTCGTAGACCCATTGTAAGAAGTCAGTATTCATGAAGATCTTGAAACCAGCGTAGATGAACATTGAAACAAATAAGATCACACCGGCTGGAATCATAGCTGTAAATTGTTTAGCAACACTAGCTGGCACTTGTTCTGGTAAGGTAATCTTCCAACCTTTACGAATCATTGCAGAATATGACCAACCAACTAATAACCCAACGATCAAAGCGGCAATCATCCCTTGGCCGCCTAACCAAGTTAAGTTAAAGACGCCGTTAACGGGCGAAGTGACTAACGTTTTGACAGCTGCGGGTAAATGGTTAACGCTGGCTGCAACGGCCTTAGCCGTCGCACCAGTCGTCCCACTGACCATCGCCGTTTTAACTGGGTTATCAATTTGCATCAATTGGATCAAGAAGAATGATGATAACGCCGTCAAACCAGCTGGCAACGCTTCATACCCTTCGTTACGAACGTAGACGTAGGCAATCCCAACAACCGCCCAAATTGATAACAAACCGAAACTAGCATTATAAGCTTGGCTAAAGAAGGCGGCCCAACCAGAACTCTGAACAGCGGCTGCTACCGCTGGAATGGGAATGTTCGATAAAATCAGGAAGATCGACCCGATAATGATAAATGGTAAAGAATAAATCATCCCATCTTGCATGGCCTTAACAGCTTTGGTATTCACAAACTTCATTACTGGTGGCATGATTTTGTCATTGACAAACTTGCTGAATCCGCTATTACTACCGCTATTTTCCATTACAATTCATCTCCATTTTTTGCAAGAATCCCTTGTAGCCAGTAGTATGACTTCTTAGGAACCCGCTTTAAATCTTTCAAATCATGATTACTCCGGTTGACATAAACGACCCCGTAACGTTTCTCAATGTCAGCGTGTGAACTTGGAATATCAATCAATCCCCAGCCCAGGTAACCTAAGACTTGAGCACCATCAATCAAGATGGCATCTTTCATTGCTTTGATATGCTCACGGTGATACTTGATTCGTTGATCATCTTCGATCATGTGTTGCCCGTCCCAAGTTTCCCGGAGACCAATTCCATTTTCAATTGGGAAAACGGGAATCTGATACTGGTCATATAACTTCGTGATGAGGTTCCGGAAACCAAGTGGATCAATCGTCCATCCCCACGGACTCGCGTCTAAGAAACGGTTTGCCTCAAATGTATAATTGAAATAACGATTTGGCACGGCGTCAGCTGGAACCTTGTCCCCGTTAACGACCGCTGACCGATAATAACTAAAGGCTAAAAAATCCGCTTTCATTTTTGCGATGGTTTCCATATCACCAGGCTGTAAGTCATAATCAATCCCGGTTTCTTCAACGTAATGCAACACTTCTGGTGAGTAATGGCCGTAGACATAGGCGTCGTTCAAGTTATTATTCAAGAACTCGTCACTCTTACGGGCCACCATCACATCGACTGGGTTAGCCGTTTCCGGATAGACCGGCGTATAAGCTAACATCCCGCCAATTTGGACATCTTCATAATGGCTGTGAACAAACGCGTCTAAGCGTGCGTGCGCTAAAACGGTGTGGTGAAAAATCCGATACATATCATTAATACTCTTATCACCATGTTCATAACCCGAAATGTTGAAAACTTCATCGGTAAAGTAAAGATTATGTTCATTAAAGGTAATCCAGTACTTCACCCGGTCGGCAAAGTGTTCAATCATCTTTTCCCCGAAGCGGACAAACGCATCAACGACGTGGCGTGACATAAATCCATTTTCTTTTTGAGCCAATGCTAACGGCATGTCGAAATGGTACAGGCAGATCATCGGGGTAATTCCCCGTGCTAGCATGGCATCAACTAGCCGGTCGTAAAAAGCAATCCCTGCTTCGTTAAATTCACCATCGCCATCCGGAACGACCCGGGACCAAGAGATTTGAATCCGGTACATATTCATGTTGAGATCCTTCATAATATCCAGATCTTCTTCGTAACGGTGGTACTCATCAATGGCGTCGTGCCAATCAGACGTCTTGTCCGTTGCCGGACGCACATCGTAAACGGACTGACCTTTGCCATCCAGGTTGTAGGCACCTTCAGTTTGCATACTTGAAACTGAGTTGCCCCAGAAAAAACCTTTGGGCATTTGTCGCTTCTCTTTCATATTCACCCGATATTCCTCCTAAGCTTCATTTAGAAAACGTTTTCCTCAAAGAAAATAATAACGGATATCTTGATAAAAAACAACCCTAATTTATATAAAAGTATATGTTTTTAAATTTAATGAGCTTAACTTATTCTGATAGCTACAGTTATAAAGTCGTTGACTAATTGTCCCTAAGCCTTACCATACTTGGGTTTAAGTATCTTTTTTGCCCTTAATTCCGTCTTTTTTCTACTATATTATGGATTAATCAACGCTAAAAACCGTGCAAACCAAAAATCAGCTTGCCATCATTACCCCTTTTTTAGCCGATATAAGTCCAAACTTTTAGTTTAAAACAATTAAATTAGCCAAAAACAATGCTTTTTTCGATAAAAATCCATGATTTTAGCAATAAAAAGAATATAACAACGTCCCAATTTTCCGTAACAAACTTCATTTAAAGCTTGTTCTAATAATCGCAATCACCCTAGTTATGCGGGCTTTGGTAACGGATTTATCGAATCTTCAAAAGATGTCAAAACCGTTACAAAGATTACAGCAACCGCGGTTCCTGTAATCTTTGCATTGCGTTCTTAAAATTCGCGATACTTCCAAGTAACACGCCGGGGTTAGACTGGGTTCTGTTGTTAAGCGAGAGCGAAAGAGAGACAACGTATATAAATTTGACACTAATCGACGTTCACAAATCATAGGAGTGTGTATATTTTGAAAAAAATCGTAACTACTATCTTAACTACTTCAGCCGCAGCCGTTAGCTTATTATTTGCCGGTGTCTTAACCGCAAATGCCGACTCAACTTACACGGTTAAATCAGGCGACTCTGTTTGGGCAATCTCCCAAAAATTCAACACTTCAATGAACAAGATCGAATCAACTAATAACATTAAAGGTCATTTCATCTTACCTGGCCAAAAATTAACGATTGGTACGAAGTCAACGGCTAACACTGCCACTGCAGCAACGACGACTACTGCCAACACTACTAGTACCAAAACGACTAGTGATAAGACTTCATCAACCACTAGTACCGCAACGTCTAGCTATACTGGCAGCAACCTTCAAAGCTACGTTTTAAGCCAAATGGAATCACGGACTGGCGTTTCCGCTTCAACTTGGAACACGATCATTACGCGTGAATCGAACTGGCAACCAAACGTCGTTAACAGCACGAGTGGTGCTTACGGCTTGTTCCAAAACATGCACATCTCAGGTGGTTCCGTTGAAGCACAAGTCAACGCAGCCGTTGCACTTTACAATGCACAAGGCATGCAAGCCTGGGCACTTTAAGCTTACGTTTAAGTATTTGAAAAACGTCTGGAAAATTCCAGGCGTTTTTTTGTGTCTTCTAAAGTAATCATGACCCCCAGCGTCGCAATTGCGCGCCTGCGATTGCGCCCATCATCCCCTGTTGAGGCGTCATCTTTAACCATTTCCACAGCTGACTAGACAATCCCTCAAAAAACGTCCATAATTGAATTTTAAGCGCTGTCATTTTCAGATTACGTGTAACCTAAAAATTTAATCGATTGAATAAAGGAGTCTCATCATGCAAATCAAAACAATTCAACCAGCCGACTACGACGCTGTTGATAAACTAGTCAAAGATGCTTTTACCCAGACCGAACACGGTTACGATGGTGAAGTCGAATTAATCCACGCCTTGCGCGAAGATCCGGCTTACCAAGCTTACTTAGAAGTCGTTGCTTTTGACCGCCAACAACAGCCCGTTGGCCTTGGCGTACTCAGTCCCATCACCATCAGTGACGGCACCAAGACGACAACCGGCCTGGCACTGGCCCCATTAGCCGTCGCCCCAGCCCATCAAAAAGAAGGCATCGGTCGCCGGTTAACGCAAAAATTGGAACAACGCGCCCGCATCTCCGGTGCAACCTATGTCAGCATTCTTGGCTGGCCAGACTATTACAGTAAGTTCGGTTACCGTCCTGCTAGTCAATTCGACATTCAAGCCGGTTTTGACGTGCCCGATGATGCTTACATGATCAAATCATTGGCACCAAACGGTCTTGACGGCGTTCACGGCACGGTCCACTATTCTAAGGCGTTTGGCCTGTAGGCTCCCATGAAGAAGCGTTACTGGTTAGGCGGCGGGTTACTCATTCTCTTACTACTGGCTGGCACCCTGCTAGTTGTGAATCGACAACCCTCACAACCAGCGTCAAAACCGGCCACCGCACCCGTTGCCAAAAAGAAGCCCCAACCATCAGTACCACCGTTAACCCACCGCGCTTGGAAAAAGCAACCCGAATTGAAGTACGCGGGAATTATTTATTACGCCGTCAAGCACTTGAAAATTCAGCGCTGGCAAGAAGTTTCCGACTTTAAGAAGGGCTGGCAGGTGGAAATTTATCCTGGTCATACTAAAACGAAATACCTCGTTTGGCCGGATCAAAATATCCGTGAAGAAGCCAAACAGTTAGAACCAAACTGGTTCACCCTCAACGCGGACCAAACGGTGACTTACGATAGCTTCGGGGTACACACCTTCGAAGCTGACGAAACTGCAACGGTTAGCGAAGCCCACATTTTGAAACAACTTCGCGCCGACCACGCGGCTAAAAAAGTGTATGGGATGCTCGATCAACTTCAAGTCGTTAAGCACCACTAGGCTCGATTCAAACGTCAAAAATAAAGCATACTGTAGAATCGGTTTCGGTTTTACGGTGTGCTTTTCGTATGGTTGACCTTTCATTACATTGACAATTCGTCCCGTGATGCTAGGCTAAAAGAAGTGTGTTTTTATGAATCTCAATTTGAAAGGATGAACACCATTGACCAATCCACGTATCGCGCGGTCACTTATTGTGATGGTGTTTGGAACCTTTTTCGGTATTCTCTGTTCCACGTTAATGAATACCGCCCTACCACAATTAATGACCGTTTTTAACGTCACTGAAGCACAAGTCCAGTGGATCACCAACGGCTATATGCTAGTCAACGCGCTCATGATTCCCGTGAGCGCCTACCTGATTCGCCGTTTCTCATTCCGCCACCTCTTTATTTTGGCAACTGCTATTTTCTTATTAGGCACCGCACTGGGTGCCGTCGGGACACAATTTTTTGTCGTGATCATCGCACGCATGGTCCAAGCGGTTGGCGCCGGTATGATGATGCCACTAGTTAACGTGCTGGCCATTCGCTATGCACAGCCCGACAAAAAGGGGGCCATTATGGGAATTATTGGCCTAGCCTTTAATTTTTCACCCATCATTGGTCCCACCGTCTCAGGCGTTATCCTGGATTACTTATCGTGGCGCTACTTATTTATCGTGATCATCCCATTTATCATCATCACGCTGATTGCCTCGATTGCCATTTTACCTAACATTGCGCACAATGAGCTGCCTACTTTTGACACCCGCGGGTTCATTCTAATCAGTATTGGCTTATGGTCGCTGTTAATGGGCCTCTCGAGTATCTCTTCGGCCAACTTTTTGTCATGGCGCGTCAGTGGCTTGATTATTTTAGGGTTAGTCTTCGTGGTGCTATTCTACTTATCACAACGCCGCCAAGCCCAACCACTGATTAATCTGCACGTTTTCAACCACCAACAATTCGTTGTCGCTACGACCATTAATACACTCATTACGGCCACCATGTACGGCAATGCGATTCTGTTGCCGTTGCTGATCCAAACGATTCAACATCGGAGCGCACTAGTCTCGGGTCTCGTGATCCTTCCCGGCGCTATTTTGACTGGGACCCTCTCACGGCTCAGTGGTCGGTTGTACGACCGCTTGAACGTCCGCATCTTAGTCTTTACCGGACTAGCCATCGACTGTACGGGGACGCTTTTGCAAGCCTTGATTGGGACAAACAGTACCCCAATCGTGCTCGCAATTTTCCAAACCGTCCGCCAACTCGGCTTAGTCACGATGCTCATTCCGTTACAAACCCACGCGTTAGGGCTACTCCCCTATAACATGGTGCCAGACGGGGTTGCCACCTTCAACACGATTCGTCAGGTTGCCGCTTCATTTGGGACCGCGCTGATCGTTGCCGTCGTCGCAAACGTTAATCAGCATTGGTCCGGTGCCGGCTATTTAGGTATTGAAGCGGGGTTCATCGTCTGCTTGACCCTCCTACTGATTTCATTAGTCGTGGCCCGGCACCTCTCAAAACAAAAAAGTCTTAACGTCACAACTTAATAAGAGCGGAACAAGTTGTCTTTTGGTGCACGTTTCGACCACAAAAATATAAACCTATCCATTCAGAAAATTCTGAGTGGATAGGTTATTTTTATTCCAGCTTCTTTTTGACCGAAACCTCTGCCATTTAACGTACTTATAAGTGTCGCTTAAAACATTTCATCAACTTAGAAAGCTGAGGCCGCCCCATGATTACTGATTGGTTCGATGACGATCCACTATTTAACCGTTATTACCCTGACAATCCCGATTACCGTCATTACTTTGAAAATGAGTGGGGTATTCCTATTCATAATGATGTCCACCTCTTTGAACTGCTGAGTCTCGTCGGCTTTGCGGCTGGCTTGAATTGGCAAGTCGTCCTTAACAAACGGCAGTCCTTTGACGCCGCCTTTGCCCACTGGAATATTAACCAAGTCGCGCAGATGACCCCACTGACGATTGCCGAGCTGCTACGGAATCCTACGATTATCCGCAACGCCCGCAAAATTGGCGCCGTGATTCACAACGCTAACGTTGTTCGGCGGTTAATTCGGCAATACGGCTCATTTGATCAGTACCTATGGCACCAAATCCACTATCAACAACTCGTTTTATCCGTTGAACACCTGCGTGACCTTCCCCGACAGACCGCAATTAGCAAACAATTATCAAAACAAATGCAAGCTGACGGGTTTCAATTTGCCGGCGCCATAACAATTCAAGCCTGGCTCGTCACAACTGGGTTAATCACGGCACGGCGAGATCACAGAGGCATCATCAAAGCAAAAAACGTCCGCCAGATTACTGACGAACGTTTATATTGACCGATTCAATTAAGCCATTAAGCCTGTTTGGTCATACTAATGGTGGTATCCCTAGGTTGCGTCAAGCCGGCAGGTGAAAATAGTTGATCAATTAAGGCTGGCGCTAGCAGGTGTCGTTCGCGCAATAGCGCTGGTACCGAGCTATGCGTCGCCAAGGCTTTCTTAATCAATCCAGTCGTGACTTCATAACCGAGGTATGGGGATAAAACGGTCGCCGTAATCGTTGAGTGCGCGACTTGATCTGCACACCGTTTCCGGTTGACGGTCACGTCACGAACACAGTTCTCAACGAGCGTCTGCATTGCGCGTTGCAAATGCCGTTCGCTCTCCAGCAGTGCCCGTAACATAATGGGTTCAAACGCGTTTAACTCTAGTTGCCCCGCCTCAGCGGCCATTGTTACGGTAACGTCATTGCCCATGACTTCAAACGCAACTTGGTTGACCACTTCCGGAATCACCGGGTTAACCTTATCGGGCATAATCGATGAGCCTGCTTGTTTCGCCGGTAAATTGAGTTCGCCAAGCCCCGATTGCGGCCCACTACCGAGTAACCGTAAATCATTGCTAAATTTAGAAAGATCAGCGGCTAAAATCTTCATGGCACCCGAAAATTCAACAAAGCCGTCACAATTTTGCGTGGCGTCAACTAAGTCAGGTGCTGATTGTAATGCCAAGTGAACGTTTGCGTTCAAGGCATCAATAATATGTGTTTGGTAATACTTGGTTGCGTTAATGCCCGTCCCAATCGCAGTACCACCTAAGTTTACGACCCGTAAGTGTTCGCCCGCGGATTTGACCCGCGCCAAATCCCGGTTAAAAAGTTGATAATAGGCATGGAAGGTCCGCCCATACGTCGTTGGGACAGCATCTTCCAACTGTGTCCGCCCAACCTTAATGGCGTCTTGATACCGTTTAGACTTAATCAAGAGGGCCTGTGACAGCTGTTCAATCGCACCTAGCAATCCGGGTAATTGCGCACATAACGCCATCTTACCCGCCGTTGGAAAAGTATCATTAGTTGATTGTGATTGGTTCACGTCATCGTTAGGATGCACCATAACGTCCGGGTCAAGCTGGTGGGCTAGGTTGGCAATAACTTCATTCACGTTCATATTGGCAGAAGTACCGGCGCCACCTTGGATCGCCGGTACAATGAAGCTATCCGCATGCCGCCCCAACAGCAATTGGTCACAAGCGGCAGTAATGGCGCGCTGTTTATCAGCCGTCAGCGTACCAGCTTTAAAGTTCACGGTCGCAGCCGCCTTTTTGATCTGAATTAAATTATGAATCAGTAGCGGGTCCATGCGTTCTTTCGTAACTGGAAAGTTATGAACCGCGCGTACTGTATGAATACCGTATAATGCATTCTCTTCAACTGGCAGTTTACCAATACAATCCTCTTCAATTCGCATAACAAAACCCTCTCAATTGGATTTCATGTTAGAAGTTCTTACATGAATGACTTAGAGTTTAGACCATTTTTGAAAATTCACAACCGCTAAACTCAATTATTTAGGATACTTATGTTATTCAAGAATTTTAATTTAAATTACACTGTCAATACCGTTCAAAACTTAAGATAATCAATCGATAGTAAGATGAGCTTTCGTAGACCAATCTAGCATCATACGTTAGTGGTCAAATCAGTTTTTCGGGCTTATTCAGTAATTTTGTTGAATTTTAGCCGATGTGACGTTTTTTTAATTTCCTAGTAATCGCTTAGTAACACAACTGCAACATTCTTAAAGTATCCTGTTCAATAGGGTTAAGAATTTCGACGAACGGGGAAGTTTACATACATGCAAAAAAACAAAAAATCTAAGATAAAATCGATCATTAGTTTATTAGTCATCAGTTGTGGTTTAGGATTAACTGCCAACGTGGCTGTCCAAGCTGCCACCACTACCGAAGCTGCTGCTTCATCTGTAGTCACAAGTAATACCACTAAAACGGCTAAGGTCACCAAAAAGGCCACTCCTAAAGTAGCCACTAAAAAAGTTGTTAAAAAGGCCGTCACTAAAAAGAAAACGACTAAAAAGATTAAAAAAGCCAAGAAAGTCAGCAAAAAAGCTGCTAAGAAGGCTGCCTTAAAGAAAGCCGCTAAAAAGGCTAAAGCAGCGGCTAAGAAAGCGGCCAAAAAAGCACAAAAGGCCGCTGCTAAAGCAGCAAAGAAAGCTCAAAAAGCTGCTGCTAAGAAGGCCCAAAAAGCTGCACTTAAAAAAGCCGCTAAAAAAGTTAAAAAGGCTAAAAAGAAGAAGTTAACGCAAAGCCAACAAATCGCCAAGATCAACGCTAAACTCTCTAACGCACAACGGTCCGCTAAAAATTGGATTGCCTACCACGAATCCCGTTACAGCTACACCGCTCGTAACGGTCGTTGTTATGGTCGTTACCAATTATTAACGGCTTACTTACACGGCAACTACTCACCAGTCAACCAAGAAAAGGCTGCTAACAAGTACGTTGCAAGTCGTTATGGTTCATGGACCAATGCTAAACGCTTCTGGTTACGCCATAACTGGTACTAATCAGGAAATTCTAACCTAACACATAGATAAAAAGGATCAGAAATTTATCATTTCTGATCCTTTTTTGTATTCACATCTTCAATGCGACGAACATTAGCGATTGCAATGACGTCGTGATCTTGTAGCCGCACAACGCCCTGGTTCCAATCAACTTGCAGTAGCGTAGCAGTTGTCGACTGATAAAAGCCCGCGGCATCATTAAAGTAATTTAAGGTCACCACTGGCCGTGATTGCCGTTGCAGTTGTCGTAGCTCGTTAGCGATTGCGGTAACCTGTGTGGCATCCGGATACTGCTTATGGGCGTATAATTGTGCCTTTTCATCAATCAATTCCTGATACCCCGTTAAAGCCCCAAATGGTGCAAACTGGGCTGCCCGATCACCGCGATTCATTCGCAAGTGTGCCTTGGAATCGGGGTGTGGTCGGGTCATAATGTCTTGATACATGGATGTATCATTGAATAGTCCCGCTTCAATTTTTGCTTTTGGTTCACTCATTACGCCCGGTGGCCTCCAATCTGTGCATTTCGTTCAATCGTCGTCGCTCCCGCCGTTAAATCCGCTAACCGTAAAACAACGTTTTTATTACCCGATGTTTTTTGCAACTGCAAGATGGTCTCTTGTAACTTGCGGTCCCGTTCCCGCCGTTGTTGTGCTTGCCGGTCGCGATGGACCGTTTGCTGCAAATTCTCAAACAAACTCGTCTGCTCGTAATGTGGTACTTGCGCCGCTTGTCGCTCATCGACTAAGTGGTTTGCCACAACCGTCACACGGCGAATGAGTAATTGTCGGCCCACCGCCTGCTGATAAAGTGCGCGATAAGCGGCTTGTAGTTCCCTTGGCGACGAGGTAGCCACTTTTAGATGCACATTGACGTGGACCGGCTTGGGCACTTCGCGACCATAAAAATCAGTCGTCACCGCACCTTGATACCGCGCTTCTTGCAAACTTTGAACATCGTAATCAATCCGCAACCCAATTTGATCGGTTACGACCCGTTTTTTGACCAAATCCAATGCCACCGAATCAACCATCCCACGCAAGACTTGGCGCCCCTCTTCATAAGGATACGGCTTCATCAAAACTTGACCCGCATAGATGCCGTGTTCACTTGCATGGTAATGCTTGATGTCTGCCAAGGTTGCCGACTCATAACCCCAGGCATGGTCGATCAACAACTCCGCGTTTTTACCGAACTCACGATATAAGACTTCTTCATTCATCGTATCCGAAAGTGTCCCTAAAGAACACCGTGCGACGTCTCCCATTGTCATCAAGCCTAATTTTTCTAACCGTTTTGCGTAGCCCCGGCCCACCCGCCAAAAATCAGTCAGTGGTCGGTGGCTCCACAAAAATTTGCGGTATTGCATCTCATTCATTTGCGCGATACGCACACCATCTTTATCGGCTGGAATTTTCTTGGCCACGATATCCATCGCTACTTTGGCTAAGTATAAGTTGGTGCCAATCCCGGCCGTGGCCGTGATTCCCGTTGACGCTTGAACTTCATGGATCATCATTTTAGCTAATGCGTGTGCTGAAACGTGGTGTTGCTGGACGTATTCCGTCACGTCCATGAGTACCTCATCAATGGAATAAACGTGAATATTCTCTGGTTTAATAAACCGTAAATAGATGCCGTAAATTTCCGCACTCTTTTTAATGTACTCATGCATCCGCGGCGGAACGATTCGGTAATCAATACCTAGTCCCGGCACCTTTAGTAATTTCTGCCGGTAAATCGACTTATACCGCATGACGTGCTGGTGGGATGACTGCTTTGCTCGCTCACGATTTAATTGACGCACCTTCTGTTCGACCTCAAATAACCGTGGCCGCCCCGGCACACCAAACGTTTTGAGGGCTGGCGAAACCGCCAAACAAATCGTCTTATCCGTTCGCGAGGTATCCGCCACCACTAAGTTAGCATTCAACGGATCTAAATGATGCGCAACGCATTCATACGATGCATAAAACGATTTTAAGTCGATGGCCATATAAATTCGATTCGTCGCCAATTCAATCACCCTTTCAGAACGTTTGTTCCCCTTAGAGATAATTATACTAGAACGACGTTTTCAATGCCAGTGTCATCTCTTCAATAAACTAAAAAAATAGCCATCCCGTTCAAGCTTAACTTATTGACAAACACCACCCGGCCGACCAATAATAATGTAAACATCTAATCTTTATGTCTTATATAATATTAATCATATAGACTCTATGAAAACTAAAATAACCTTAGATCACTTGGAGGTGCCTTTTTGTCAGATCATCAAAGTTCCTGGTGGGGTGCACCGCGCACGATCACCCATACGATTGCCAACCGCAAAATTTCTTGGCTAGAATTATTTTCAGATTTAGTTTACGTTGTCATTATTCACAGTTTCGTGGAGAATTTAACCGAACATTTTAACTTATTTGGCTTCTTCACTTTCTGGGTCCTGTTCCTATTTTTCTTCAATACTTGGACTAACATGGTACTCTATTTCGATTTACACGGTGTCCCCAATCTCCGAAATATCTGTTTTTCACTGTTACAAGTGGTGGCAATTGCCGTTACCGCAACCTTTACTACCGACGTTTTTGCCGGCCATTATACAGGGTTTATCTTAGCCTATTCGTTTAATCAGTTAATTTACATGTATCTCTACCTGCAGACAATGATCAACGATCCCCTGCATGCCACGACTACGCGGCCATTTTTAATCAGTTATGTCATTGGCGAGCTACTATTCATCGGTAGTATCTGGGCGCCCAGTCAGGCTTGGCAACAAGGCTTAATTATCCTCAGCCTCTTAATTTTCATCAGTACGGTCATGCTTGAAAGCGGCAATTTCGACGCCGAATTTAATCGGCGCCACATTCCGTTCAACGTTAACCCAGCGATTCTAGAACGCTACGGGCTCTTCACTATGATTGTTTTGGGTGAATCTTTAGCTGGTATTATTGAGCATATGACTGAGGAACATACGCAATTGGCTGATTATACCCATTTTGTGCTCGCCCTTTTATGTGTCATTGGTACTTGGCTGATCTATTTCACCTTAATGGATGAACGGACCATCGAAGCTAAACGCTATTGGCCAGTCTCCTTATTCCGCGGTATCCACCGCTTTTTAATTGCTTGTCTGACGTTACAGTCATTCTTCATCTCACAAACACTGGGTACCGGTCAAACGGCGTATTACCACGGCTTATTAATCGTCACCGCACTAGCCTTGTTAGCCTTACTAGCGCTGACTAAGCCAAAGTTATTCAACGTTGCCCCACTGGCCAAGTTAAATACGATTTCAATCCTCATCGGGATCATCGGTATTTTATTGATGCTAATAGCACCCACTTTCATCGGCCTATTCATTGTTGACATACTTCTGTTGGGCATCGGTGGCTACAATTGGATTGATCAAAACTAAAAAAATACCATTCAGAAATATTGGCTATTTCTGAATGGTATTTTGCTATTATTAAAATTTAAACCGTGAATCAAATGGCCATTTTATTTTTCTAATCTTGCACGGGCCGCCGCAACAATTCGCGGTGCTAAGCCTAAGCGCGCAGCTAGCCACATGGCTTCACTTTCGCCGACTTGGTTCAACAGGAGTCGGTATTCCGGCCGTAGCGTTTCACGGTTAAACGCCATGGCGCCCGTAACAAATGCCGGTTTGCGAACCGCATACTGTTTAATTTCACTGTAATGCGTCGTTACGATCAGCTTGGCACCCCGCTGAATCAAATCGTCGATAATGGCAATTCCCAGCGCCGCCCCTTCTTCAGGGTCAGTCCCGCTACCGATTTCATCCATCAAAACGAGTGCGTTCGGACGCAAATCAGTCGTAATCCCAACGAGGGTCGTCATCTCACCAGAAAAAGTACTCAATTGATTGGCTAAGTTTTGTTGATCACCGATATCAATGAGAATCTGGTCAAAAACGGCCAGATTGGTCCCCGTTGCAGCTGGCACTTCTAACCCGACTTTGATCATCAGTGAGAACAGCGCGATTGTTTTAAGAACCACCGTTTTACCACCCGAGTTAGCACCCGTAATCATCAAGCTTTGCGTCTGATCCAAGCTGACGTTCAGCGGCACCGCCTTCGTTCCGAGTAACGGGTGGCGACCATCCTTGATGGTGACGACCTGCTGCTGGTTTAAGGCTGGCATAATGGCCTTCGTTTCCAACCCGTAACGTCCCTTGGCAAAAATCTGATCGAGTTGACTGAACGCTTGGACTTGCGCCTGTAAGTCGTCCAAGTGTTCATCAACATCACCCGTCAAGGTTGCAATAATTTGATAAACTTCCGCTTCTTCCGCTGCGATGGTCGTCGCAAGTTCGCGACCACTCTGAGCCACGTTTCCGGGTTCAAAGTAGACCGTCGAACCCGTGGCGGACTGCCCAATCACCGTTCCAGGAAACTGGTGTTTATACGTCGCCTTTAGTTGCACCCCGTAATGTTGGTCACGTTGAATCACTTGGCGACTCTGCAATTGTGCCGGGTGCTTCTGGATAAATTGCGCAACGGCTGCTTGGACCTTAGTCGTCTGTTTGCGCTTCGTTTGCCGTAACTGGGCCAGTTCCGGTGTTGCTGTATCCCGAATGCCGTGACGGTCCACCGTTTGCTCCAACCGGCGCTTCAAGCCACTCAGCGGTGTCACGTCTCCAGCTAAATCAGCCAGATGTGGCGCCGTTTGGGCACGTAATTCTAAAACCGTTTTAATCCGCGACCAACTCGTGAGCACTGCTAATATCGTTTGCAACTGCGCCGTATTGAGCAAGCGTCCCTGTGCAAGTTTGGTCTTAACGACCGTTAATTGATCCAGATCAAAAAAGGTGAACTGAACATCTTCAGCCAATAGCTGGTGGGCCTCCTGCGTCAACGTTAATTGCGCTTGCACCTCGTCAAAATCAGTTAGCACTGCACTTTGGCGAAGCTGGTCCGTAGCAAGTTGACTGTGAGTTAAATTGGCAACCGTTTCTAAGATCTGATCAAGTTGTAACGTTTGTTTAATTGTATCGTTCATGTGTTTCTCCTTAAGGCAAGACAACACATTCTAACTGTCGATTGTCTAGCCGAATACCGCGTAAATGACGCGAGTGACATTACCGAACAGCATTTCCGCACTCATTAAATTCACCCCTTTAAAAATCGCATAACGTTGGTAGTCTAACATTTGCGTTCAACTGATGCAACCGGATTAAAAAAGCGCCCGCTATCAAACGAACGCCATTTCACCTTAATCGTTATCAGAATCATAGATTGACGGCCCAATCACTAGTGACTCGGCCAACAACGTTTCATTATATAATTTAAACACGTAACTTTGATACTTGACCTCTTGTTGCGAGATCATATCTAGGTATTGTCGTTCCTGTTCCAGCGCGTTCATAAACGCCCGCATTTCCAATTCTTTTTCGGCCCCGGTAAATTCCGGTCGCCGGACCACATCCAACCACGCCCGGGCAAAATCACGGGTCCGGGTGCGTTGCTTTTGCGTCATTAAATCAAAAATAACTGACTTTTTGACATTCTCCGGTAAATACATCTTTTGAACGGCATCGATTGCTTGGTGGACCATGTTAACCCGAATCTTATCGATTTCAACATTTGCCTGATTATCAGTAACATCTGGTTTTAACAGGAAGCGGAAAACGATCGTTGGCACTAGCATACTCAAAATAATTAAGACACTTTCAGCCATCAAGACGAGGTTAAAGTCCCCGCTGCTAACTTTTGTATCAATCAGCGTATAGGCCAAAGCCAAAGTGACCGCACCGTGGACACCGCCAAGCCCATAAATCCACGCCGAACGCCAACTAAATTTCAGGCGCAGTCGACCATACCCAACGCGTCCGACGACGTTGGCCACGTACAGGACCACACCGATCAACAACCAGTTCAGCGAACTAAATAGCGCCCCTTCATCCCTTATAATCTGGACAAACATGAATCCCAAAATAACGAAAACCATACTATTGAAAATTTCAGTAATCATGGAGATCAGGTCCAACCCAAAGTGGACCTGTTGCGCATTGATCAGCCGACTCCGCGCCATTTCAGCGTTATGGACTAGTCCGGCACAAACTACCGCGATGATTCCCGAAACGTGAATCGCTTCGGCCAAATAATACAGGACAAACGGTGTGACGATGTAGAGCAAGATCGACGCATTCAACGAATTATACGAAGACCGCAATAAAATTTGGCGAAATAGGACCATCACCCAGGCAGCCGCAAATCCAAATAGCGCCCCACCGACTGCGGAAATCAAGAATTCAACGATGGTCTGACTATAATTAATATAGCCGTTGACGTACCATAAAACAGCCATGTTCAATAAAACAATTCCCGAAGCGTCGTTGAATAATGATTCCATTTTTAGGTGCAACGTTTCACTGACCGGCATTTTGCGCCCGCTACTAACTGATTCCATGGCTGTCGCGTCGGTCGGCGTACTGATTGCAGCCAAAATGAATGCCAGCGGTAAACCAACCCCAGCCGTGGCCCAGACACCGAATCCCGCCAAAATCATGCACAGAATGACCAAGAAAACGGCCATCCCGATAATGTAACGAAACTCTTTGCCGACCGCGTTCAAGCGCGTGGCCTGGCCTTCAAAAAATAATAGCGGTGCAACAATTAGGCCGATAAAGATTTCCGAGCTAAAGTTCCCCACGTGACTGCCTAAAAACGGGATTAAGCAGAGTAAGGCTCCCATTACCATACTGATATAATTCACCGAAATTTTAGTAAAGACTCGCGACAAGAACACGCTCATCGTGGCCACAATTAATAAGATAAACGTCGAAAGCATTGTGTGCATCGGCGTCACCCCCTAACGTTTTTTCGTTCAGTTAAAATTCATTCCCTTATATTTATAACATTTGATGATTAAAAACGCATAGTTATAACCTCATATCAAAAAAGTTGATTAAAACCAGGTCTATTTATGCACAAATTAGCGCTGCAAAACTACGATCTCGTTTTGCAGCGCTAATATTTTTATACTGACTCAGTCAATATCCTGTTCAAGCTCCACCGCTAGCGGTGTGCTCCCCTCGTTCACAAGGTCTTGTAGCTGACCAAATAGTAGCAACAGCCAGCCAAATGAAATGGCAAACGCCTGAATTTCAAACGCCGTTAACGATGGGAACCGGAACCAACGAAAACCAAAGTTCAGGATCAGCAATCCGACCCCAATCCCGTACGAAATCCACAGGAAGTCCTTGGTTACACCGGGCAGTAGCCACCGCACACCGACAATCAGTAGGACGAGTAGCGTGACCAAACCGCCAGCCACCGCATCGTGCAGCAAGTGTAAATCGGTGTTGTTGGGAAACATGCCGACCGCGCCAAAGTCAATCGCCGTTAACGTTAGTAACACCCGCAACGTCGATGTGCGCCAATTACGCGGATAAATTCGGCTCAACGAAACAAACAGGTAGTCGATCAACACGACCATCAAGAGCGCCGAAAAGATCAACGTCAGATTGAACTGCCAAGCGTTCCTCGCACTCTCAGTCCCCAAAAAGCTCAGGTTATGTTGCCACCAGCGCCGCTGACCGTTAGCCGCCATGGAAACCACGCAGCCACTCACAATAACGACCGTTAAGATCGTCGATAGTGTGCGCGCATTAATGGTCAAAGCGGCCCCAATCATAAACGCGTTGGCAAAGTAGGTAAACACGGCTACGAGTAGTAGTGCTGTCAAACGGTCGAAGACTACTTTTGGAAATAACAACCCCAGTACCCAAAAAGCGCCCACCAAGGCAAAGGCCAAGATCATGACAAACGCCACGGTAATCACGGGAAAGCTCCGCCAATAAATTTGGCGGGAGAACCGATTATCCGGATCATTGCGCGTTTTTAAGAAAAAGCCAATGAAGAGGATTGCACCGGTAACCACCCCGGTCACAATCGTTAAACTAGCGACCGATTCCGAACCGGTTAACCCAATTGGTCTCAAGCCGCGATAAACCCAGTAGCCATAACTAACAAGACCTGAAGCAATCGCGATGATCAATGGCCAAATAATGAAATACCATAATCGCTCGGGTTGTGCTTGATTCGCTTTATCCAACACCAACGTGTCGTTGCGAACTTTCACTTGTAACTGGTCATCCGGATTCAGTCCCGCGCGCTCCAACATGGAGACGGGAATCGTTACCCTGACCTTTTTTTCCTGCCCTGCCATTAACCTACCCCTTACTTAATTACTCAAATACCATTTGGTTCCGATATAATTCTGCATAAAAGCCGTTTTCTTTGAGCAACGCGTCATGATTCCCCTGCTCAATAATTGCGCCGTCCTTCAAGACGACAATTTTATCAGCATTCAGAATCGTCTTCAACCGGTGCGCAATGACAAAACTCGTCCGACCTTGAATCACGTTATCCATGGCCGCTTGAATCTTGGCTTCCGTCACCGTATCCACGTTAGAAGTGGCTTCATCCAAAATCAACAAACGGGGATTCGTTAAAATCGTCCGCGCAATGGACATCAGTTGCTTCTGACCGGCTGAAAAGACACTCTGTTCATCGGAAACTTGCGTGTCGTACTTATCCGGTAAACCTTCAATAAAATCATGAATATTAGCTTGCTTAGCAGCGTCAATGACCCGTTCCATGCTGGCCGTTGGTTCACCGTAGCGAATATTATCCGCAATCGTTCCGGTAAATAGCTGGGGTTCCTGTAGCACGATTCCCACGTTTTGCCGCAAGCTATTCAAGTCAAACGTTCGAATATCCGTGCCATCGAAGGTGATTTTTCCACTATCCACGTCATAGAAGCGGTTCAACAAGTTCATCACGGTCGTCTTACCGGAACCGGTCGGCCCAACTAATGCGACCATTTCACCCCGGTGGACATTGATCGTGACCCCGTGCAATATTTCTTTGCCCGGATTATAGCTAAAGTGCACGTCATCAATTTTCAATTCGTCTTGAATCCCATCTGGTTGGCCACCGTCAACTGGATTAATTTCATCCGGTTGGTTACGAACTTCGTCGACCCGGCGTGCGCCAGTGATGGCTAATTGAATCATGCTATAAAGACTCGTTAACGACATAATTGGTTGATAGTACTGTTGCGCATAGTTGACGAACACAACGACTAACGCTAAGGCCGCCCCTTTGGACATGCTACCGTTTAACGCTAACCACGAACCGAAGAAGATCACAATGGCGGTGTTGAGTAGTGACATACCTTGCATCAATGGGTTCAAAATTCCTGACCAGATTTGCCCAGTCAGCGCTGATTCTTTGACCTTCGCGTTATAGTTCGTAAAGCCACGTAACGAATCGTGTTGCAAACCGTTGGTAATCAACACTTTTTGGCCGGTAATCTGTTCGTTAATGTACCCGTTCAAACGGCCAATGTCATCTTGTTGTTGGTTAACCGCGGTTCCAGCCTTCCGCATGACTACTGCCGCAATAATTAATGCGACCGGCGTTGAGGCCATGGTCACCCACGCCATCGTCACGTTTTGGTTGAACATCACGATTAACAGTCCGACAAACTGCGCAACGGCCAGCAATACTTCCAGTAAAGCCTGGTTCATCGCGTTAAAAATATTATCTAAATCCGACGTAAACCGCGCTAAAATATCGCCATCGCTGTGCGTATCGAAGTATTGAACCTTCATCCGTTGCATTTTGCGAAACAGACCCACACGCATCGTCCCCGTCGAATGGGCCGTTACCCGGGCTAAAATCAAACTTGAGATAAAAATGGCTGCGGCGTCGCCAACGTAAAGCAAAATATAAATCACTAACGTGTGGTTAAACGTCCCTAAACTTGCGTGCGCCCGCGTCGCCGTGTTCGTCCACTGACCTAAGTAAGTCGTCAGTTCTTCAACGGCACGCCCTAAATAAGTCGGCGCGATCACAATGCACCACGTTGAAAAGGCAATCAATAACGTGCTTAAGATAAAGCCCCGCCAATATTTCTTTAAATAGTGCCAGTAATACTTGCCGGCATTCCGTAAGTCGTTCATTGCATCCCCTCCTCACGTGCCTTTTGCGTTTGATAAATGGCTTGATAAATCGCATTATTTTTCAGTAGTTCGCGGTGGGTCCCACTCCCACTGATTTGACCATCGTCCAAGACTAAAATTTGGTCCGCTTGAATGATTGACGCAATCTTTTCAGCGATGACCACGGTCGTCGTGGACTTCAAGTCACGGTCCAAGGCTTCCTGAACTAGTTTTTCAGAGCGTGCATCGAGCGCGGACGTCGCGTCATCTAAAATCAAAATTTCTGGATTGGCAATCACACCCCGGGTAATCGCTAACCGTTGTTTCTGACCACCAGAAAAATTTTGTGACCGTTCTTCAACCGGCGCGTCGTAATTTTGCGGCAAACGTTCAATAAACTCGGACGCCTGCGCAACGTTTGCGGCCCAACGCATGTGACTGACTTCCGCGTCTGGTCGTACTTGCCTTAAATTGTCAGAAATCGTTCCCGAAAAGAGGGTCGACCGTTGGAGCACGTACGCAACGGTGGCACGTAACGCCTTTTCTGGAATCTGCCGGACATCTACGCCACCGATCTTAATGTGACCGCTATCCGGATCATACAAGCGCGCAATCAGCTGTGCCAGCGTCGTTTTACCTGAACCTGTCGCCCCGACGATGCCGAGCATGGACCCAGCCGCAATGTTAAAACTAACGTCCTTTAGCGTGGGTTGGTCGTCACCCGGATACGTAAACGTGACGTGTTCAAAGGTGATATCACCCGCTAATGGTTTTTCGTTATCATCCGCCACGTACGTCATACTTGGCTGCGTTTCTAATACTTCATCAATCCGGCCGATTGAAATGAAGGCCCGTGACGCAAAGGTCATCAAAAAGCCCCCGTTAATAACGGCGTATAAGATTTGCATTAAGTAAGAAATAAAACTCGTAATTGCGGCTAAATAACTAGGATGGGTCGTAATGTTTTGCCCAACCAAGTAAACCGCCATCCCAACGGCTAAGTTCGCCGTTAAGAAGAAGATTGGCATTAAAATTGAGAACCAGTAGCCAATTTTGGCTGTTACGGCAGTCAGTTGATCCGATGCCGTCGAGAATTTTTTAATTTCGTTTGGTTCTTGAACGAACGATTTAACCACGCGAATACCCATTAAGTTTTCACGCGCAACCGTGTTGACGTTTTCAATATCTTGTTGGGTTTCGGCAAAGTACTTGGTCATCCGTTTAACGGCAATCCATGACGCCAGTAAAATCACGGCCATCATCACGATGATGACCCACCACTGTTCGGGCATCGTTACCACGGCAAGAATCAGTGCCCCAATAAATAGCAATGGAATCCGGGTAATCTGTTGGAATCCCGCCATCACAATTTGTTGAACTTGATTAATATCGTTCGTCATCCGAACAACTAAGTTAGACGCTGAAAACTTTTCAACGTCCGCGTACGCAAATGACTGAATTTTAGCATATAGGTCGGCACGCAAATCCGTGGCCACACCTAGGGCAACCTTCGCGGAATAGACCGTATTGACGATCCCACCGGCAATGCCAAGTACGGCTAAACCGAGTAGCATCAACCCTTCGCGAAAGACCGTCTGCTGGTCATCCTTAATAATGGCTTCCATCACCACTTGCAGTAATCGCGGTTGCCATAAGGTGGCAAAAACTAAGACAATCACGGATAGCATCGCTACCCAAACGTCTACGTGATACCGTTTAAAGTATGGCATCAACACTTTCATTCTCCATTCCTCCCTCAAACTAATCTTCCCTAAGCGTACCTGAAATTAACAGGTTCCACAATCAATATATAACGGTTTTTAACAATTAATATCACTGAACTAATACGCATAAATAAAATCAGGATTACTTTTAAAACTTATCATCCCCATTACTGATCATTCAAAAAGGGACGGTCTTCAGAAATTTGGTTCCTTTCTGAAGGCCGTCCCATCACAAAGTAGCTTAGGAAAACAACTGCTTGTGAACGATTTTTGTTAATTAATTAGCTTTATTGAAACTTCCGCCGTAATCCTGCGTAACCTAGCCCAACTAAACCTAAGAGCGCAACTCCCAACAAGCTGATTGGTGCCGCACTCTGCTCGTCGGTTTGAGGTAGCGTCGCTTTACTACCCAGATGATCATCCTGTGAGCCAGTCGCTTTTACAGCTGGTAAGGTCACGTTTACCCGGTTAGCTTGGTGTGCTAACTGCATTGTTGTTTGACCATTAGCCGCCTGACTGACGCGAACGCTATCCCCGTCAGCAGCTTGCAATTCAGTCAAATAAGCTTGCAACGTAGCCAAGTTAACACCGACTTGATCATAGATGGCTTGAACAGCTGCTAAGATCTGGTCAGCATTGTCATAGTTATTTGCTTGCAATGACAACAACTCTAAAATTGCAGTGTCATTTTTGGTCGTTGCTTGCGCTGCGGTTAACGCATCCGTGAGTTGCGCCACGTTTGCCTTAGTAGCGTCTAACGTCGCGTGTTTTTGAGCAGACACGGCTTGGCTATCTTTCAAACTTGCTTGGGCGTCAACTAATGCGGGTTGCGCGTCCTTCAGAGCCTGAATATCATCAGCCAATTTAGCTTGCAACGCCGCAATTTCTGCCGGTGCATTCTTCAACGTCGCGGCATCCGCTACCTTCTGCTGCTTAAGTTGCGTCAATTGGTTTTGTGCCGGCGTTAACTGAGTGTTTAGCTTCGTTAAGTCCGCGTTAACTTGGTCCAATGCCTTTTGAGCATCAGTTTGCTTAGCTTGTGCTTGCGTAGCAGGCCCTTGCTTTGCAGCCACGTCCTGTTTTGCAGCGGCTAAAGTCGCCTTTTGAGTTGCTAGCTGGGCGTTTAACGCGGTAATATCGGCATTCGTCGTCGCACTAGGCGTCAAATTAATGGTATCCGTCATGTTGAATTTACCAGGGGTTGTAACGTACGCTGGACTATCTTTAACCATTAGAATATGCACTTGACCCATTGAGTCAACGGCAATCCCCATGTATTGTTGGTCGTTAATATCCATACCACCATTATGGCCCGTTAAAGCATCCGCATGACCGAAACCTGAATCCTCATCATCCGCAACCATCCCTAAGATGGTATTATAAATTCCTTGTTTAAGGTCATCCATGGTCGTTGCATCGGCTAGATAACCGTTACTTAAGTTTTCGTAGTAATTGCCCGTGTTATCCAAACCAAACGTTGCAGCCACTGCTTCAATTCCGGCAACGTCATGACCCTTCCATGACCACTGATCCGCCACGTAGCGCTTCGCAACGGCATTGGCAAATTTCAACGAATCCGCAGTGACCGCCACTTTAAGGTTACCCATCTGTGTCCGTAACTGGTTGATCAAGTTAGCAGCGAAGAGGGTCAATTCTTGTTGTTGCGCCCCGGTCAAATTATCCAAATTAGGAACCGTTACGGCTGCGTCCGCAGCATTAGATTGATACTTATTAGAAGCAATTGCACTCGTTTTTCCTAGGACAGACTGAGTTGACGCCGTTACAGCAGCTTCATTAGCATCGTTTGCCTGGTCATAAGTGTCAAACAACGCATTGTTGATTCCCGGTGCCAACGTAATAGTGTTCTTCTCAGCAGTCGTCGCCGTTGCAGCGTTGATTTTGGCTTCAGTCGCATCAACCGCAGCTTGCGCACTTTGCTGGGCTTTTTGTGCCGCAGTCAGTGCGTCCTTGGCTGGCTGTGCTGCTTTGTTAGCCGCGTCCACGTTTGCTTGGGCCGTGGTTTGTTCGGCTTGCTTAGCCGTAACTGCCGCATTAGCTTGGTCAACCTTAGTTTGAGCAGCAGCCGTGTCCTGCGCATTGGTTTGGGTCCGCTTTTCGGCGGCGTCCTTGGCTGTTTGTTCATCCGTCAATTTTTGTTGATCAGCGTTAACCGTCGCTTGTTTATCATCACTATTTTTTTGCGCCTGGTCAACGGCCGTTTGTTGTTTGGCAACGTTTTGATCAGCCGTATCGGCATCAGCTTGCGCTTGTTGTTGAGCTTGTTTCCCATTCGCTAGCGCATCTTCAGCCGTTTTCTCAGCAGCCTAATCATCAACGATTTTTGCGCTAACCTGAGTTTGTGAATCCTGATTTTTTTGAATGTTTTCAGGCGTTGCATCCGCAACGTTTTGTTTTGCCCATTCTAACGACTTCCCGACCGTTTTCTGGTCCGCAATCGTATCTTTAATATTAGCCTTTGTCGTTTTAACGGCTGCTTTTACCGTTGTCCCCGACGCTTTAACGGCTTCAGCCGTATTGGAATCCGTTTTCATTTCCGTGTTTGTCGCTGGTTGATTTGCCTGCGTCGTTGCATCCGCTTGGGCCACCTTAGTGTTTCCTAACGAAAAGGCCCCCGCAACGGCCGCAATCCCCGTCACAACCTTTGTTACATTCTTCATAAAAAAGTCTCCTCCTAAATTTTGACTTATACCTTAGTTATATCGTACGGTCAAAAAATGTCAACATAAGTTTTATCTAGAAGTCATTTCACAAAAAAAGTCGCTCAGAAATATTGACTATTTCTGAACAACTTTTCACTATTCTTATAGGTAAAGCATGTGCCAAAAGACTATTTACTCCGCTTAATCCCGTATTTAGTTCACGTGACGTTCGCGTACTTGGTACCAGATCATACCGGCAACGCCGAATAAGATTGGCCCAACGAGCATCCAAATCGTATTTGCAATTTTGCCCGTCTCTAAGATTGGTTGAATCAAAGTAAAGACGTTGGCGCCCAAAACGACTACGAACACGACCCAGCTGATGATTTTGGTCCACATCATCGATTTGTAAACCTCGAATGGTTTTGCAATCGACTGATTTTCCTTGAACTTCGGAAAGGCGTACAACAAGAACAAGTATGGTAAGGTCATCGAAACGTTCGCCATCAAAGTCAAAATATTATAGAACGCCGAAGCATCCCCAGTCGCAAACGACGCAACCAAAATAATCACAATGACGATTGCACATTGGATTATCATGGAGTAGCTTGGCATGCCATTTTTATTCAGCTTCGTAAACTTGGCTGGCCATAATTTCTTTGGTGTCCCAAGGATCAGTGTCTTTAATGGTGAATAGGTCAACGTAAAGAAGGCCCCGGTATAAGCGAGGAACATCCCCAAACCAGTGTAACGGGCGAACCATAAGCCGACCGTGTTAGCCGCTGCCGTGCTTAACCCTAAGGCTTGGCCCAATACGTAACCTAAATTCCGCATCATCACGTAACTAATGTTCCCCATGTTGGTCGTCGGGTTGGCTAAAACCGCTTGCCAGTTCGTGCTAATGCCCCAGCAGAAGATCCCTAAGCCATAGCCAATCGTAATCACGATAGCGGAAATAATAATCCCGCGGGGGAAGGTCTTTTCAGGATTCTTAGTCTTATCGACCATCCCACCGAGCACTTCCAAACCACCATAAGCAAAGATGGCAAACACCGCAAACCCTAACAATCCCACTGGGTGTTGGTAACTCGGGTTAGGTGAAGTCAACACGTGTTGTAACGGCTGGGCAAAGTGCCCGTGGTTTAAACCTAAAATAATACCAGAAACAACTAATAAGATTGCCGTTAAACTCGTGACGGCGACTCCGCCTAAACTCGTGATCCGCACGATGCCCTTCATCCCTTTAATTGAGACAAAGGTCACTAATACCATCCATAAACAGGATAGAATCCCGATAACTTGGGTCGCGTTTAACCCCATCAGTGCAAATTTTTGCGTCTGATCACTCCCGAAGAAGATCGTGGTGAATGGTATCCACACCTTTGCAGACGTTGAAACTAACCAGATAATGTAAGAAGCAAACCACATGAAGGTCCCAACAAACGCAAAGCGCGCATTCACACTGACCTCCAACCACTTGTACATCCCACTACTATCCGACTTAATTGCAGCGCCGTATTCCGCCATCATCAACGCAAACGGAATAAAGAACAAAACCGCGGCAATTAGATAAAACAGAATGGACGAATACCCCATTAAGTAAAAGGCAATCGTACCGTTCGCAAACCCGAAAACCGTGGTGAAGATCATCATGACTAACGCCATTAAGGTGATCTTCTCATCATTTTTTTCAGCCATTTTTTCGCCCCACTACTCACTTTAAATTAGTAAACTGCCATTAAAACAGCTTGTACCTCTAAGGTTAGTCGACCCATAAAATAAGTAGATTGATTTTTAATGATAATCGTATAATTTTTCACTGTGAACGACATTTTTAATTAAATGCGACAATTATTTCATTAACAAAATATTGATTTAATTAGCCAGTAACGTCGTGTTAACACTCCTGCAACATTATGCGTGTATTCTTATGGATATTGAGTCATTAATTTATATAGACGGGGCGGACATCATGAAAAATTTTAAATTAAAATCAATTTTACTACTGGTCGCAATCGGCTGTGTTTTCGGATTAGTGGCCAACGTTGCTTCTAGTTTTGTACCACAAACGGCCATTACGGCAGAAGCTTCTTCAAAAAAGAGTCAGGCTAAACAAATCAAAAAAATCAATGCGCGCTTATCGAAGAAACAGCGTGCTGCTAAAAAATGGATTGCTTACCGCGAATCCGGCTATAGCTATACCGCTCGTAACGGCAGATGTTATGGTCGTTACCAATTACTAATCGGTTACTTACACGGCAACTTATCACCAGTCAATCAAGAAAAACGGGCTAACAGCTACGTCGCTGGCCGTTATGGTTCTTGGACTAAAGCCAAGAAGTTCTGGCAACAACATCACTGGTATTAAATTTAATTCTAAAACAACAAATGAGTGTCCCAAAGCCAACCGGTTTTGTGACACTCATTTTATTTTTACTAAAGCTAAAGATTGAAAGTGCTAAAACTAGTTCAATCGTTGCCATCTACTTATCATTAGAAGATTAGTATTTTCAGCGCTTCGCCGGCAGAATCAGTGGGCCATGGGGGCGGCTGCAGACAAAGGACGGTCTTTCGCCTCGCTTGAAAGCCTCAAAGAACGAGTCTTTCAAGTCGCCCCGCACTGTAACCTGGCAAAAAAACGCCAGCTAACAGTGCCGACACGGCCCGCTGGTTCTGCCGGCTACGCTAAGATTGTTTTAAAACAAACCAGTTAAGTTTGTCAGCAACCTCAACATATCTGAAAGTTGTCTATGATAAATATGACTTTAATCGGATGCTGGGAGGTTGCCACTGATGGCATCGGTCGTGAAGGTGGTTTTAGTCCGGTGATTTTTCCGGACTTAGACCACGGACGGTCCAGGACAATTGCGTCATTTGCAAGTGTTCTGGGCGAGGGGCTAGACCGCTCCTCAGGCTAGCCCCGGTCCCACGACCGCATGTCATCAGTGGCAACCGGAACAGCTTACAAGTAGCTAATTTGTTTTAGTCTTTAGATTTTTATTAATGATCTATTTTTCAACTAGTCACTAATGACTAACAATGACTTGATAGCTTCCCGCTTATCCATGGCTTCATAGGCCTGCTGAATGTGATCTAAATCAAAGCGCTTCGTAAACACCTTACCCGGATGAATCGTGCCCTTTAACACGGCGTCCAATAAGACTTTGCGGTCATCACTCGTCACCGAAGCAATCCCGCCCCGCAGGCCAATGTTTCGCCAGAATAAATTATTCGTATTCATTTCCGCTTTTTGCGGCACACCGACACGGCCAACGACCGCACCAGGACGCCCGACTTTAACCGCCGTATCAACTGATTGTTCGGTCCCAACACACTCCAGAACCGCGTCGGCCCCAGCGCCGTCCGTCATCGCAAAGACCTTCTTTACGGCTTCGTCGCCACGTTCAGCAACAACGTCGGTTGCACCGAATTCACGAGCTAACGCCTGCCGGTCAGCGTGACGGCTCATGGCGATGATCCGCTTAGCTCCTAACAACTTTGCAGAAATGACGCCACATAACCCAACGGCACCATCGCCCATCACAACCACGGTATCGCCAGCCTTGACTTCCGCCGTCGTGGCAGCGTGGTAACCAGTCGCCATCACGTCCGCTAACGTTAACAGGTCGTTCAATTGTGCATCACTATAGTCGCTAGGTTGACCAGGAACTTTCACTAACGCCCAGTTAGCGTTAGTAAACCGTAAGTATTCGCCTTGATAGCCAACGATTTCATCATCGTCGTTATTGACACAGTCACCGTCAAAGCCCGCCAAGCAAGCGGCACAGTGCCCACATCCATGCGTAAACGGTGCAATTACAAAGTCGCCAGGTTTAACGTTGGTGACTTCCGCACCGACACTTTCAACCACCCCAATCGCTTCATGACCAACGGCGGACGGTTGTTGTCGTTTGGAAATTCCACGATACCACCATAAGTCTGAGCCACAAACACAGGCCCGGACAATTTTTAAGACCGCATCCGTGGGTTTCTTAATTTCAGCTTTGGGCAACTCACGAGCTTCCATTTTACCGGGTTCTACAAAGACAGCTGTTTTCATCAATAATTCCTCCAATACTTTATTTACTACTTTACTATAGTCCCTTACAGTTACTTCAAGGCAAGGCTTTGCACCAAAAAATTCATCTCGTATTTGATTCCAGTCCTTAGCGTGACTTCACTAATGCTATAATGAAGCATCATCTTAATTGGAGTTGAAAATAATGGCAAAGTTTGAATTAGCAAGTCAGTATCCCAGCGGTCCAGCGCTCGGCGCGGCCGTTGAACAGATCAAAAATAACGCTAGTAACGGTTTAAGTGTGCGCTATGCAACGCGCAATGATGACGAAATCAAGTTCATCTTTACCGATATGAAAACCGGTAAGGTCACCGAGATGGCCTACGCCAAAAATAGTGACAACAGTTGGACGTTCAACGCTGACGAATCGACCAATATTAACGACTTGTTCTAACAAAAAGAGTGCACCAAAAGGCGAGTAGTTTGTGAGCATTAACGTGAAATCAGCGATTATTCCTGGGTTTGGAATGATCGCTGATTTCGGGTTAAGCGGAACGAACTGCCTTTTGATGCACGTTTCGACCATAAGAATAGAAAAATAACCATTCAGAAATATTGACTATTTCTGAATGGTTATTTACTTTTTCCCGCTCTTTAACCGACCCGGTACCGCAGCACAGTTTTTAACCGTTCGGGGGCAACTCGCCGGGCATCCGACAGGTAAATTTCACGATGAACCTTACTGATTCGCTGTAACCCCTTAGCCGCGACAAGTTCGTCCATTTTGGCAAAGCTGCCGGGTTCATCATCGTAAGCCCCAACGTGTAAGATTTGCGCAACTTGCATCGTTTCAAAGCGTTGAACCACAATCTCACCAATTAATGGCAATTGCTTTTTATCCCGGACCGCAGCGAGCGTCGGTTGAATGAGTTCTTCCGGAACAAAGTCTGGCACCCGAATCATAATGTCATAACTAAATTCATTTTTATCCAAATGGTCCATCTGCTGCCCCTCAGCCGTCAGTGACCAAACACCCTCCAATGGAAATACGACGTAATCCTCGAATTCAGCCGATTCACCGGCAACTTTTCTGTACGCCGCTTTGAGCCCGTACGCGGCCGGATACAGTGCCTCCAGCTTAGTTTTGAAATCCGCGCCATTAGGATCTCCCGTCCCGTGTAAACTGATAAACCGTTGGGCGGGGACATCCAAAATGACCGGTGTCTGTTTAGCCATATAAAACGCCTTTTCCTGCTTGCGCCATTCGTACTTCACCATACCTCAGCTCCGTTCTCAATTATTACGTTAATTATACCGTAATGACTTACGATGTTGGTTAGTAAGCCACAGTATTTAACCACCAAAAAAGCGGGTACAACGGCCGCTACTTCACCGTGATACCCACTTTAGTTACGCAACCCGCGTGCGAGTTGTAATTTTAGCTTTATTTAACATGACGGAACTAGTGACCACGGATAACGAGCTAAACGCCATCGCTAGTCCGGCCAATTCAGGGCTTAGTGACACGCCCAGGGCAAAGAACACCCCGGCTGCGACTGGAATTCCAAGCACGTTGTAAACGAATGCCCAGAATAAGTTCAGCTTAATCCGGCTAAAGGTTTTCTTGCTGAGTGCCAACGCCTTATCGACATCCCGCAAATCGTTTTTTACTAACACAATTCCACCGGCATCAATTGCCACGTCGGTCCCAGACCCCATTGCGATGCCGACATCGGCGACTGTCAGTGCCGGTGCATCATTGATACCATCACCAACGAAAGCCACCTTACCCGTCTTCTGTAAGGCTTGCACGTGGTCCGCTTTATCACCTGGTAAAACGTCCGCAATTACCTGGTCAATACCGACCTGCTTAGCAACCGCATCGGCGACCCGCTGATTATCACCCGTTAACATAACGGTCTTCAGGCCCCGGGCTTTAAGATCAGCAATCGCCGTTTTCGAAGTGTCCTTCGCCACGTCTTGAATCGCAATCATCCCAATGATTTGATCGTCTAAACCAACGTAAACGACGGTTTTGGCGGCATCTTGTAATGCGGCTTCTTGTTGTTCCATCGCTGGATCAAACCTAAAGTTTGCTAATAACTTATGGTTACCAACGACCGCGGTATGCCCATCAACCTGCGCCTGAACGCCCTTACCCTCAACGGCTTGAAAGGCTTCAGCTGGCTGGTGTTGAATGGACAATTCCTTGGCCCGGTTTAAAATCGCCGTGCCTAAAGGATGTTCAGAAGCTTCTTCCAAACTCGCAGCAATCGCTAAAACTTGGGGTTGATCTCCGATTACGTCCGTCACTTGTGGTTTACCCACAGTGATCGTTCCGGTCTTATCAAAAACGACCGTTTTGACATCGTTGACGGCTTCCAAAACTTCACCGTTTTTAATCAAAATCCCCATCTTGGCCCCACGACCCGTTCCAACCATCAAAGCGGTCGGCGTCGCTAAACCAAGCGCACATGGGCAAGCAATTACAACGACGGAGACCGCAAAGATCAATGCGCTGGTCACACTCGCACCCAAGAAGACGTACCAAGTCAGGAAAGTCGCAATGGCTAAAATTAAAACGATTGGGACGAAAATATCCGAAACCTTATCCGTCAATTTTTGAATTGGAGCGTGGCTGTTCTGCGCCTTTTTAACCAATTCGACAATCTGTGACAACATGGTCTGATCGCCAACCTTATTGGCTTTGAACAGGAAGGTCCCGTTACTATTAATCGTTGCGCCAATCACGGCGTCATCGACATTTTTTTGAACCGGCATACTTTCACCGGTCACCATCGACTCGTCCACGTTGGAACTGCCTTCGATAACCACCCCGTCAACCGGGATCTTTTGCCCGGGCTTCACCCGAATGACATCACCTAACGCCACCCGTTCCAACGGGATACGGACATACTCACCGTCCCGCAAAACTTCGGCGTCCTTAGCTTGTAAATTAACGAGTTTTTCAACGGCACTCGACGCATTATTGCGCATCCGCTCCTCAAAAACTTGTCCTAATAACACGAAGGTCGTGACAAAGGCGGCACTTTCAAAGAACACCGCTTGACCAACAATCATGGCATAAATGCTGTAAAAATAAGCAGTTGCCGTTCCAATTGCGACTAGCGTATCCATGTTTGAATGGTGCTTCGTAAACGATGCCCAGGCACTTTGAACAAACGGCCCCGCTGAAACGACCATGACGACCGTTGTTAAAATGAGTTGGGTCCAATTACCGCCGGGCAACATCCAACCAAACGGCATTAAAATCATATTGGCTAACATCGGCAGTGAAAAGACTAATGCAATCCAAAAACGTTTTGTAATACTCATACGCTAATCACAACCTTCCCACTGAACATGTCCATGCCACAGCTAAATTCAAAGGTTCCGGCCTGATCAGTGGGGATTTCCACCGTCTGGGGTTGTTGGAGGGGCAACGCCGTTTTAAAATTGAGGGCGTCAGAGTGCACCACGTCTAAACAACCTTGGTCACTAATCCGGGTAAACGTTAGCTCAGCGGGAACCCCTTGCTTTAGCGTAATGACTTGTGGGGCGTAACCACCATTAACGACGACATTGACTTGTTGTTTTGTTTGCATAATTACGACCTCCGTTATTTAATCGTTAGCTTGCCGTGAAACATGTCCATGCCACACGCCCATTGATATTCGCCGGATTTGCTAGTGTCAATTTCAATACTTTCTGCTTGATCCTTAGGTAGGGCGCGGTTAATTCCAAAATCACTGAAAACAACGTGATCCAAACAACTGGAGGCATCCTTACGCGTAAAGTTTAGAACCGCGGGCACACCCTTTTTCAAGACGATGTGTTCGGGTGAATAGCCCCCACTAACTTCGATATTAATTTGCTGCTGGTTACCTGCCGTTTGGGCACTAACTTCTGCTACCTCGTGTTTACCAAAGAACCACCAGGCAATAAATCCAATCACGGCTAACCCAACTAACAAAACGATAATTTTAATCATGTTAAACTCCTCCTCTTATTTCAGATCCTTATGCCACTTTTTATAACTATTAAGTTTACATCTGTAATCAACAGAAGTAATCATACCGCCATCGTTTACAATTGTCAACGATAAAATTTATCCCTATTAAAATAAAAAAATCACCAGTCGTTTGGACTGGTGATCAATAATACAAACTTTGCTCTGAAATGCCATCATCTCAACACTCATTGACAAATTTGCGACTAACCATCATTCTAAAAGCATCATTCTGAGGAGGTCTAAAATGAAAAGCTATCAATTTGAAGCAACGATTCACACCGCCACCACTGGTAAAGGCGGCGCCTACGTTATCTTTCCCTACGATATTCGTCAAGAATTCCACAAAGGCCGCGTCAAGGTCCACGCCACGTTTGACGGTTGCCCCTACGACGGTTCGATCGTCAACATGGGGGTAAAAACTGCGGACGGACAAATCTGTTACTTTTTAGGAATCCTAAAAAGTATTCGTCAAACACTACATAAAGATATTGGCGATACCGTTCAAGTCATTGTCACACCACGCTAATCAACCTATTTAGAGACAAAAAAGGAGCTGCGACCGAAGTCACAACTCCTTTTAAATTAAGTTGCTTATTTTTGAGTGAAGCTCCACTTTGCTGCTGGGGCAACGCCGGCTTTAGTAGCAACGACCTTGTTCTTAGCGTTAACAAGCTTGAACTTCTTAGCTGAAGTGTAACGCATGTAAACCGTGCTGCTCTTCTTTGAGCCACTAGGTGTATAAGTTAACTTCCAAACGTTGGCAGTCTTAGTTGCAGCTGCTTTGTAGCTAGCATATGAAACTAACGTCTTTACTTTTTTATCGTTCTTGTAAAGTTTTTGGTTGAAGCCTTTTTTGGCACTGAATGACCAAACTTGGCTGTATTTGTTAGCCGTGTTTGACTTCCAAGTACCGGCTGGGGCTTTGATATCAAACTTCTTAGCAGCAGCTTTCTTGGCTGCAGCCTTCTTGGCTGCGGCTTTCTTTGCGGCTGCTTTTTTAGCGGCAGCTTTCTTGGCTGCGGCTTTCTTAGCAGCAGCTTTCTTGGCGGCTGCTTTTTTAGCGGCAGCTTTCTTGGCGGCTGCTTTTTTGGCTGCGGCTTTCTTAGCAGCAGCTTTCTTGGCGGCTGCTTTTTTAGCTGCGGCTTTCTTGGCTGCGGCTTTCTTAGCTGCGGCCTTCTTAGCAGCAGCTTTTTGAGCAGCGGATTGAACCCGAATAATTTCGTAGTAGTAAGCTTTGGTCTTTGGGTTAGTTGCATAGACATAAACGTTGCTGTTAGTCTTCAACGTCTTAGCAAGTTTGACCGTGTACTTCCCGTTCTTTGCGGCCGTTGCAGAACCTAAGTTCTTCTTAGCATTCTTGGTTGCTTTGACCGTAATTTTAGAGCTCTTAGTTGCCGTCCCGGTGATGGTCTTAGAGTTATTATAGATGGCACTGACCTTCAAGCTTGGACTAGTAACCTTCTTCGTCGTCTTAGTTGCGGCATTTGCGGTAATCCCAGTAGTTGGTACCGTAACCGTCGCACCGATTGTGGCGATTGTTACTAAGCCTGTCAATGCGGTCATAAATTTTTTCATTATGATATCCCCTTAATCTCGACCGGATCTGTTCCGGAATTATTTTTGTAACCGCTTAGTAGTATAACAGCTTTTTTACAGTTTGATTACATAAATTAAGTTTTTTTACAAATTTTACAATATCTTAAGCGCAAATCGAGCCCAAAAATACCCCTCAAGTTGTCCACTGTGGATAACTTGAGGGGTATGCTATTAATTATTTTAGTTTTCCCCACTACTTGTTGAAATCTAAGCAGCCACTCGTTTGTTGCACTACTTGTGCCGCTAACTCATTAGCCCGCTGCATCGCAGTTGGCAGTGACAGCCCTGCCATCAAGCCTGCAATTAGGCCACCACAATGGTTATCACCCGCGCCAATCGTGTTGGTGACCGGCACACTTTCACCGGTGACCTTTTGACAGACCTGACCGTCATCAAAAATGGCGCCGCACTCCCCGAGTGTGACAACAACGGGACAGTGCGTGACCTCAAATAACTTGCGCATCTTGTCCTGCAAACTTTCACCACCGGGCATTAAATGACCAATTTCGACTTCGTTACAGTGCACCATGACTTCGGCACCTAAAATGGCCGTTCGAACGGCCACGGGAAGGTGCGCAACCCGTGGCGACGGATCAAAAATCACAGTCGTGCCCGCTGGTCGTTGCGTTAGCGCCGCCAAAATGACCTGCGCTGATTGCGGATTTTCCAGCTCGTACCCGCTGATATAGAAGTAATCGTAAGCTGACAGATTAACCCGGTCAAACCAACTAGGTTGCCAATGCTGTTCAATCCCGTCGATGGTCAAAAAGGTCCGTTCCCCGTTTGGTTCCACCATTGCGAGGTCCCAGCCGTTATCCGCGCCAGTAACGGGCAGCTTCACGGGAACTTGCTTGTGCGCAAAGTCCGCCCGCACCACGTCAGCATACTGGCCAACGCCAACGGGAACAAACAATGTTGCTGATTGTCCAGCCGCACGAATGGCGCCATAAACGTTATAGGCACAGCCCCCAACGTGACTCGCCACCATTTCACCCGTGGCATCTTCGCCAGATAACGGCAATTGTGGCACGTCGATAACGATATCGACAAAAACGGCGCCTAAGACTAACGCCCGGCTCATGATTGCGCCTCAGAAACCCCAATCCGCTTCGTAATCAATTTGACGATGAACATGCAAATGATTGCGACAATCGCCGCAACAAACACACCCAAACTATTATTGCGGAAAATACCGCGAGCGAACGGACCGCTCCAAACCGCATTATTAGTGAATAGGAATCCGGTTAACGTTGCGATTCCCCACGAAACAATGCCACCCCAGTTATAGTGCACCCGGGAGTTCGGTGTCATTAACGCCACGTCGTACCCGTTCATTCTAAACATCGCACTATCGCATAGGAAGATTGCGACCCAACTGGCTAGACAGATACCGAGGAAACTAAGGAAAATTTCAAAACTCCCCAAAAAGTTACCCGAGATAAACAGGACGTATACCGGAATCAAAATCACGATTGCACCATGCAACGCTAACGAAACTGGCTGTGAAATTCGAATGCCAATCGTCGCCAAGTTAATTCGTGCTGAACGCAGCGAAACGATACATTGTGGAATCAACCCACCAGCCGCTACTAAGAAGTAGATGACGCCAAACCAGCTTGGTAAAGCTGAATACATCATACCAAACGGATCACTAGCCGTTGCCAGACCCGGTTTAATCGTACTCAACAAGACACCGCCCGCCATCAATAAGAATAATGGAATCGCGCCACCCAGTGTTGTACTCCAAAAAGTATGACTTGGTCGGGTTCCTGGCCGGACGTAAGCTCCCCAGTCAGCCGCAGCCATTGACCAAGAAATTCCTGAACCAGCGGCAACGATACTAATTGCGGGTAAAACACCAGTCAACCAGCTCCCGCTTGGTCGACTTAAAGCCACTTGCCAGTTGGCCTTCATCAAAAAGAAGATCAAAATAACAACGGTTAAGGCCCCAAAAACATAACTGATCCAAGTTTGAATCTTGCCTAACGTTGCTTCTGTTAAAAGTCCTGAGAATAGGACCAATCCTCCAAAAACAGCTAAGGCAATGGCTTTAGTAAGCCCATTTTTAGGAACGTTAATCACGTCATACATTGCAATCAGTAACATGGTCCCGGTAATGACGTTAACCGCCAACCAGCCGACCATGTTAAACCACGCGATGGCGTTAGGAATCTTGTTCCCATACGTTCCGTACGCCGCCCGACTCAGCTTAAACGTTGTCACGCCTTCGCGTTGACCAATCATGGCGACCCAACCGGGTACTAAAAATGACAATCCCCCAATTAATGATGCAAAAATTGCTTGTCCAAATGACAGGTGGTAAGCCACGATCATGGCACCGAAAACAAACCCCATAATTCCCACGTTAGCGGCAAACCAGTTATAAAATAATTTATTCGGCGTTAAGGTTTTATCCTTATCTAGAACTTTAACATTTTCATTATCCATTCAATTTCTCCCCCAAAAGCTAAGTCATTGTTACGTTGATAATTTGATCTGCGTAACGCTGCAAGTCATGTTGCGGATTACGCTGATCAATAATTTGACACCACGCCGGATCAATCGCGGCCACCCCAGTTTTAGCGCCACAGATTGCTGTCGCCATCGCGCCAATCGTGTCCGTATCGCCACCAAGGTTGGCACACATCACCGCACACTTGTGAACGTCCCGCGTGTAATAGGCAATCGCTACGGCCGCTGGCACGCTCTCTGACAACATAGTCCCAGTACCGAGCAAGTCATAAACTGCCCGACTAAACCGGGGTGCGTCAAATCGGTATTCCTCAGCAAGCTTTAACCCTAACTCAACGCGGGACCGCAGTTTTGCCGCCCACGTCGGTGCTCCCAGCTGATAACCCTGATCGCAGGCCCGCAACGCGTACGTCATGATGGCATCCCAATCATCGTCCGCCATCGCCGCCGTCACCGCACCGGCAATCAAGCTAGCGCTCCCCAGCGCAACGTCACTTGAATGCGTGATTTTTGTCACGGTGGCCACCATGGTGACTAAGTCATCCAGTTGGTCCGGCTCAAATAACGTTCCTAACGGTGCAATCCGCATCCCCGCACCGTTTGTCAGGGCTTGGGCCGTAATCTCCTGAACTGGTTGCCCCGCTTTGATTGCCAGCAAGGCCGCTTTACTGCTCGGTCCCAATATATTTTCTTCCCAAGCATTCGCCGCATCGGCCCAAGCTAAGATATGCTGCACTAAGTTGACGGGTTGCGGTTGCCATTGCGTTTCAATTAATGAATCTAGAATCGCCAAGGCTTGACCAGTATCATCGGTATATTCCCCGGCCCGATAATTCTTCGCCACCGCGTTACTTGCGGGCCCGTCCACAAAGGTCGTGATTCCCTGTGGAAACACCCGTTGAATCGTAGCGATTGGCCAGAGTTCGGTGGGCATCCCCAGCGCATCCCCAATTGCTTGCCCGTACAATGTGCCTAGTACCCGGTCACGTGTCCGCCGTTTCACCATTTGCTTTTCCCTCCTAACCTAAATAATGATTGTCACTCGGTTAAATGTTGATTGAATACACTAAAATCAGCATACCAACCGCGTGTTGTGAACCTGTAAAAATCATGCAAAGTTTATGTATTTTTATTAACAGGTCAAAAAAAGCGCATCTGTCTGTGGATAACTCCAGACAAATGCGTTTTATTTTACTTACCATGGCACGTCGACACTAATATGTGAATTAAAATGCTCTTGCTGCTTTAAGCGCGTCAGGCGTTCTGCTTGACGTTGTTCATAACCTTCCATCACAAAGGCGTACTCCGGTTTGTCCGCAACCAACGTCGGCAGTTCAATGCCCGGCTGTGTCACGACAAAGGTTGAAAAACAGGTCAATCCGAGAAACCGTTCCCCAGTTTTCAAATGTTCCCCAATGATTTTCGTAAAGACTTCGATTGAGCGGTGACCGACACCCGAAACGTACGACTCCGCACACATCGAATCTTGGACCCGGAACGGCATCAAGAAATTGACTTGATCGACCGACGCCGTTACGGTTTCGATTCGTGCCAGTCGTGACGCCGCAATTGACGAGTTATCGTCAACGGTAGCTAAAATTTTACCGCCAAATACGGTATCGTGTTCATTCAAATCCGCTGAAAAAACCCGGTGATTACTGATTGATAAAGTTTGCGATCCTTTGATTGTGTCCATCATGCACCCCCGCAGATACTTATGTTCAAATATGGTTAATTCTATTTTAGAGGAAGACCGGTCCTGAATAAAGCAGATTATGGAAAATCAAGTGACGTTAATCATCAATTTTATCCACAAGTGGATAAGTTTGCCACAAGCTGGTGATTTACTCGTTAGAATTACCAGCTAGCTATGGTTATATTTTTAAACTTAATATAAAATAATTAATAGTTCGACTTACTTGGGGAAGCAGGTCGGATTCAAAATTACTTTTGAGGAGTGAGTTTAATATGAAGAAACACGCCGCCACTTGGACCAAGTGGTTCTTAATGCTCGTGTTGCTACTCGGTAGTGTTACCGCAACCACTGCGGTAACACCCGCTACGGTCGCCCATGCAACGACCGTTTACGTAACCCGGACGGGGAAACATTATTTTTATAACAAGCACGACCGCGGGTTGAACCGTGCCAAGGCAGTCTACGCCGTATCCCTGACGACCGCCAAGCACCGCGGACTAACGTTGTCTGGAACTGAAAAGGCACCGGCTAAACGGAAGGTCGTTAAGAAAAAGACCGTCAAAAAAGTCGCTAAGAAGAAAAAAGTGACTAAAAAGAAAGCCGTTAAGAAAACAACTAAGAAAAAGGTTGCTAAAAAGAAACCAGCAAAGAAGAAAAAAGCCGTTAAAAAGACGACTAAAAAAGCCACAACCAAGTACCGCGTAAAAGTTCTCAACAAGAACCGGCCAGGCTTCAGCAAGGCCACCCTTTCCATTAAAAAGGGCCCGTGGCAAAAGTACGGCCAATTAGATGTTTATAACCGGGCAACGGCCGCTAACGCGTTACTTAACAAAAAGTTGATGCCTACAGCCAAAAGAGAAGCTTTATATATCAACCCAACTGGTTGGCATAATAAGCGGATCAAGTCTGGCTGGTTATATAACCGGAGTCACCTCATCGGCTACCAATTAACTGGTCAAAACAATAACATGAAGAACTTGATTACGGGAACGCGCCAATTAAACGATCCTGGTATGTCGAAGTATGAAAACAAAGTGGCCGCCTATTTAAAAGCGAGCCCTAAGCATTACGTTCGTTACCGGGTCACCCCCGTCTTTAAAAGCCATGAATTGCTTGCCCGCGGGGTTAAGATGCAGGCCCAATCGATTGGTTCCAAGAAGATCAAATTTAACCTTTACCTGCCGAACACCCAACCCGGCATGAAATTAAACTATGCCAATGGTTTGAGCAAGGTTGCAAAGTAAAACCAATTTAATCAAAACTGGAACATACTAAAAGATAGCGATTCAGAAATCCAAATAATTTCTGAATCGCTATCTTTTTAGCTTGAACTTTCTAACTGAAACGTGCACCAAAAGGCAATTTGCTCCGCTTAACCCGGAACCGGCGACTATTCCAAGCCCAGGAATAATCGCCGGTTCCACGTTAATGCTCACAAATTATTCGCCTTTTGTCACACTCTGATCAATAACTCAGTGCACGGTAGCCATCACGCTTCCAATGCGACTTGAAGCTTGAAATGGTCATACTCGTTTTACGATTTGTCCACGGGTCGTTATAGTAGATCCGCGTTGGGCTGTAGCCCGTCATCGTCAAGGCATGAGTGTTAAATCCATCAACACCGGTGACCCATAACGTCACGGGGTGCTTCTTATTGATCTGTTTCTTTAACCGCGAAACGGAAACACCGGTCAAATTAACAGCCGAGTGGGCGTGTCGCTTCACCAGTTTCATCAAGCCGGCTGGGTAAATGGTCCAGCCATAACTCGTGTACGGATTGCCGACAAATCCCTTATTCGGATTACTACTCCGTGGCATCTCAAGCGCTAAACTGTTCTTAGTCACTTTGCAGCCCTTATACTGTAGCATCATGGTAACCGCCGTGATTTCACACCCAGTTGGTAATTCTGGACGTTGGGCGATCAACGGCACGTTTAACTTCTTTGCCGCATACTTCCAATGGGCTTTGTGATACCGGGACTTAGTTGCGTTAACCGTGAAAGTTTTCGTCGTCAAACTGCGAGTCGCATTAACGGTGAAGTTCCCCTTCGAATTGGCCTTGGCCGTTCCCACAACCTTATTCGATGCCACTAATTGAACGGTTGCACCAGCCACCGCGTGCCCGGTGACTTTTTTACCGTGCACCGCGATATGCGTTAGCTTTTGTGGTGCCGTGTACTTCCAAGTAACCTTCTTATAGCGAGATTTAGTTGCGCTCAGATTAAACGGCTTGGTGCTGACCGTCTTAGTCGTATGAACGGCAAACGTCCCCTTCTTATTGACGACTGCTCGTCCTAATAATTGCTTTTTCAAATTGGTGACTTTCACCGTAGCACCAGCCGTAGTGTGCCCCGTTATTTTATGCTTCGTCACTTTGACTTTGCTAACCTTGAGGGGCGCCGTATACTTCCAGCTAGCGGCATGATACCCTGACTTCGTTATTTTAAGTGTAAATGGTGTGGTATTAACCTTTTTGGTGGCATGGAGCGTAAACTGGCCATTTGAACTAGCCAGCGCCGTGCCGACCGTTTTCTTTTTCTGGTTAACAAGTTTTATCTTAGCGCCAGCCAACGTTTGCCCACTGACAATCGTCTTAGCAACCTTCACCTTGGATACTTTCAGCTTAGCCATGTATTTCCAAGTAGCACTTTGCATGTCGGTCTTAGTGGCGCGCAAACTAAACGACGTATCAGTCAGTCCAGCTACCAGCTTAAAGTTGCCCTGCGCATCGGCCTTGGCGGTTCCTAAAACGGCTTGATCTAAGCCCACTGCTTGCACCGTTGTCCCGGCAGCAGTGTGTCCAGTAACCGCCGTCTTCGTCACTTTGACATCCGTCAGCGTTAAAGTTTCCTGCGTTTTTTTAGCGGTTGTGGTTGCCGTTTGATTGGTTTTGACAGTCGGCGCATCAAGCCGTTTAGCCGGATGACTCGCACTAGTACTGGTTGTCCGACTGGAACTCTGTTGACTAGTCTGCGTCGAGCTCGTCGCTGTCGTACTGGTGGCAACCGCGCTAGATTGACTAGCCGCACTCGGTTGGTTTGTTTCAGCCGCCCGCCCCGTCACCGGCGCTAAGATCACACCTAACGCCAGCGTAGTCGTTAATAGTAACCTTTTATTAAGGCCCATAATTTCCTCCAAAAATCCTACTCAACAAGCCCCATCCTATTAAGTAAATTTATTTTTACCTCTAATAAGTAATCTAACCGTTTCCTGACTAGAATGTCAACAGCGGATAGAAAGCGATTTCTTTTCCCTCGTGTGAACACAAAAAAAACCGTGATTACGATCACAGCCTTCATCGAATTTATTTTGAACATCATCCAATAACTACCTATTACTTAGTAATCATTTTCGTCTTCGATAATGTGTTCCTGCGTTTGGCGAAAAATCGTGATGATGTGTTGATCACTCAACCGGTAATGAATATTCCGACCACGCCGGGCGTTGGACACTAGGTTCAATTGTTTTAAAACGCTTAGTTGGTGTGAAATCGAGGACTGGCTCATCCCTAACGTGTCCGCAATTTCACCCACACTTAGCGGTGTCTCAGCCAGTGCCAAGATAATCTTGACCCGGGTCATATCACCGAAGGCCTTAAAAATATTCACCATCGCACCTAAGGAATCGTCGTTCGGCAGTTCTGCTTTTAAATTAGTCAGTGCCTTTTGGTGTTCCTGCTCAAAGTTTTCTTCTGCCATACATAATCCTCTTATTTGTTTTCGTTGAAAATCCTTATGAATCATTCCATTATAAGCCACACATGAATAATCGCTCACGTATTCATGTAAACTCTTTCCGGGAGGCTTGTCAACTGAAAGACGGCACGACACACCAGTATCGATACAAGTTACAGCAACCGCCGCTACTTCTGGACTACTTGATTAAACCTGCCTTATAACCATAATCTATTAAACGTTGCGCCGTGCTAACCGTTAGCTTGTCTATGGATCTTTCGCCACTCTTTAAGCGTTGTGCAATACTAATGTCAACACCCGATCCTTTACCAATTGCATGCGCTGTCATGTCACTATTAATGACTTGCGCTACTAGTTCCTTAATGGTCGTACTTTGCATTGAATCACATCCCCTGATAAAATAGTTTTATGTAAAAGTGAGAACCGGTTGAGGCGGTTCCCACAAGTTCGCAAGTTCAGGGCAGTATAACTTTACGTGGAGCAGTTAGCCTTTTTTGGTTAGCTGCTCTTGCTATATACAACCCCAAATAAAAAAGAGCAGCGAATTTAATCGCTACCCACCTTTTAATTTAATCATGTTAGCCCCTAGTTTAATGCGAATATACCCCAAATGAAATAAATACCAACACCGAAAATTGTAAGCCCAATCAACACGACCACAAAATAATATAAAACTACGAAAAGACTAGCAACCACGTGACAAAAGTCTATAAATCTATCCATCATCCAACACCCCTTAAATTCTTATCTGTTTTCATCTCGTAGAAAGTAAACTGTTTCCCCGTTGATAACTTTGCGGCATACTATGGTTTCATCTGTCTCCATTATTAAAGCGTCACGGTCCTCTTTAGTTTCATCATCCTCAAGCGGATCGTTTTCTAGCTCCGCGGTAAGCGTTGTGTAACTCATCTCATTTCTGATCTGCATAAAGCTTTCACCATCATTGTAAACAGCTACATACATTTGAGCCTCGAACTCATTGCCCAATTCAGGCATATAATTCACATATTTATATGTTCTATCATCATTCGTAAAGATCATATTTAGTACACGGTTTTCATCACTTAACCAAGCCTTAGAGATCCTAGCAGCCTTACCAGTGGCGTATGTTTGCGGTAAGTTGTAGCGCCCTAGCAACGCATCGCAGTCACATGTATAGGCCTCAGCGTAGTGAACACTGTAATAGTCTGGTGTGTATCCAATCAGGCCCATAACCTGGCTAAGGTTGTATGATAAGTCGTCGTCCTTTTCGTCTGTATCATCTGCATGGCTTTCCCCGTAGTGATCACTTAACCCAATCGAATAGACTTGCTTGGTGTTCCTTGCGATTATATAAACACTATTAGTTATGTATGATTCCCGTCCCATTAAAAAATATCAATTCCCATAAGACTAAGCAACAAGCCTAAAAAGAAAAGTGTAAACGGTATCCAGATAAAAATCCCCGGTAATAAATCCCAAAAACTAACGTCATCATAACCTGATTTTTTCATTTTAAGAATCCCCATTCCTTTTTCTTATTATTTTACTATTACCGCTTTAATAGCACACGTTATTTTTAAGTGTTTGGACATATTTTCTGCTTATATATCTCATTACCTTGCTGAATTCGTACTAAGCTCCGTTTAGGCACCAAAAAAGGCCCGCGTACGCACGCAGACCTCTTAAACCAGTTTAAACTTTTGCTCGGGTTTCACCGTAGACTTCCGCCGCAATCAACGCAATTAAAACGCCCGCCACGGCCGTAATCACTAAGATCCACCAACTAATAACGTCTACTCTTAGGACGAAGAACGACTGGTTCCACGGTCCCCAAACGGGTAGCCACGCTCCCAACAAGTGCAGCTTTAAGAACGACCCACCGATGAGTAAGCCACTAATCAGTGTTGCCCAAATCCCCACTTTGCGTCCGTGCGCAATCAGGTACAGCGAAATCAAGTTTGGTAAATAAACAATCACATTGATCAGTAGCAAGCTCAATGTGAACCGGTACCCCCAGCCCATCGCTTGGCGCATATGATCACAATCGTGAATTGCAATCACCATCAACATCCCGACATTTGCAAACATCAAAGTCACAATGTGACCCGCCTTTAACGGGTTAAACATGGTCACCGGCCGTTGTTGTGCCGCCGTACAAGCCGTCACCCCGATGACAAACATCACTAGTCCCAGTAAGCCGTGGACAACCGTCCCATCAATACTGTGGTCCAACCACATCAATCCGGCCGCCGCAATTTCAATTATAAATAGCAATACCACTAAGGTTAAATAACTCACGCGTGCTCTCAGATTCATTAGTATCAGATCCTTTTGAAATAATCATTACCTAAAGTATACACCCGTAAAAGAAAGCGCATTCATTCGTTTTGAAAACATCTTCACAAAAAAAGCCGACCTGCAAGTCGACTTTCCTGGTAACTGATTAATACCTAAGCACGCGTGTAATGTTCCGCCAAGCGGTCACCACACCATTGCACGATTTGAACGATGACGATCAAGATGACGATGACACTAACGAGCACGCCCGTATTATAGCGGTTGTACCCGTATTGAATAGCCAAGTCCCCGATACCACCAGCGCCAATGGTCCCAACCATTGCGGAGTATCCTAACAGACTGATCAAGGTCAAGACAACGCCACGGATCAATGCGGGCAACGCTTCTGGGAATAAGACTTCTTGAAAAATCAGGAAGAAACCGGCGCCGGTCGACCGGGCTGCTTCCACGACCCCCGCGTCAATTTCCGCAAACGCCCCTTCTGCTAAACGGGCAAAGAATGGAATCGCCGCTACGGACAAGGAGACCGCACCACCTAGTGGCGTATACGGGTCACCAGCAACTAATTTGGCAAACGGGATTAACACCACCATCAAAATCAGAAATGGCAAGGAACGAATGGCGTTAATAATGAAGCCACAGATGCTATTAATGATGGGACGGGGCGCAAACAGCGGGTTGGAAAAGTAGTACAGGAATAGGCCAATTAAGGTGCCAAAAATAATGCCAATAAACCCTGAGATAAAGACCATTTTAGCCGTATCCCACAACGCCGTTCCTAAATTCTGTTGTAAAATCGTAATCGTTTCATTCATGGCTAGCAACCTCCTCTACGTAATCGACCCGTGCCTGAAAGGCTTGAATCGCCCGACTGACCGCAACTGGTTTTCCCGTCAAATACACGACGAGCACTCCGATGGCCCGGTCTTGGATAAATTCCACCCGACCTTGAATAATATTAATGTCGACGTCGGTCTCCTTTGCAATTTTCGTAATAATGGGCGTCAGTGAATCACTCCCCCGATAGCGCAAGGCAAGTAATTGACCGGATTGGCTCGTTACCTGAGCCTGAACTTTTTCCGGTAACTTAGTGTCCAAGAACCGGCTGACCAGCCGTTGTCCCATGTCTGATTGTGGCGCCGCAAACAGGTCGTAAGTGGATGATTGTTCCACTAATTTCCCATTTTCCATGACGGCAACCCGGTCAAACAGGCTACGAGCTACTTCCAGTTGGTGGGTAATGAATACAATCGTAATGTTGAGACGCTGATTGATACCCTTTAAAATCTCAATGATTTCTTCAGCTGTTTCCACGTCTAACGCACTGGTCGCTTCATCACATAATAAGATGTCAGGGTCGTTAGCGAGGGCCCGGGCAATCCCGACCCGCTGCTTTTGCCCACCAGATAGCTGGCTTGGATAATTGTCTTGACGGTCCGCTAAACCGACTAGTTTTAAGAGTTCCGTAATTCGGGCTGGTTGCTTCTTTTCTGGGTAGCCCCCGGCAGTGAGTGCAAACGCTAAGTTTTGTGCCAAGGTCCGGTTGTTAATTAAGTTAAAGTTTTGAAAAATAAAGCCAATCTTGCGCCGAACCTGTGCAATTGTTTTTCCATTAGCACGGGTCAAATCAGTTCCATCAACGACCACCTGACCCTTACTAGGAACTTGTAAATAATTGATGGTGCGTACCAATGTTGACTTACCGGCACCGGACAAGCCGACGATTCCAAAAATCTCCCCCTTTTCAATGCTGAGGGAAACATCCTTGACCGCGGATACCGTCCGGCCCTTTTGCTTAAACGTCACATCAATATTTTTTAACTCAATTTGACTCATACTAGGGCCTCCCTACTGCCACGACGTTGGTTTGTCGAAATCTTTAAATTGCGACTTAGCGATGGCTTGCTTGAATTCTTTACTATTCAAAACGGATTTGACCGCCTTCGCAAAGGCTGCGTTTTTATTGCTCGTTTTAACGACGAAAACTTCTTTGTAGTCGTCTTGTAGTTTTTCCAACGCCAATGCTTTAGAAGGATTCAACTTGGCACTCCAAGAGTAGTTCCCAGGAACGACGGTGATTGCAACGTTGCTTAGTGATTGTGGCAATTGTGCGGCGTCCAAAGTCTTGATTTTTAAATTCTTTGGGTTCGTCGCAATGTCGGCCTTGCTAGCCGTCGTCACGTTAATGTGTTTTTTCAAAGTAATTAATTTTTGTGCGGCAAGTAACTGTAAGGCGCGAGCTAAGTTTGACGGATCATTTGGAATGGAAACCGTGGCACCGTCCTTTAAAGCACTCAACTTGCTAAGCTTCTTTGAATAAATCCCCATGCCTAACGTTGGCGTTTCAGAAATTGCGGATAATTTTAAATGGTTCGCTTTAGCAAACGTCTTTAAGTAAAGTGAGTGTTGAAACAAATTAGCATCGATTTCGCCAGAATTCAACGCCTTATTAGGTTGTACGTAATCGTTAAATTCTTTCGTAACGACTTTGTAGCCTTTCTTTTCCAGCAACGGTCCTAACACCTTCGTCGCCATGTCTCCGTATGGGCCCGCAGCCACACCAATCTTAACCGTCTTTAACTTACTGCCACTGGCTTGACCATCACTGTTACGACTAAAGCCCCAAATACCTGCAAAAACGACGATGACCCCAACTAACGCTAATAACCACTTTGTATTTCTTCTCATAATCTAATCCTCATCTCTCTTTTAATTTTAAGGTAATAAAAAAAGCCGTCCTGTTATCTAAAAATAACAAGGACGACTTCCACGGCCGCGGTACCACCTTAATAGTGTCACTAGGACACCCACTCATGCAGAACTAACTGCTGCGATAACGGGCATTTGCCGCAACTGGCTTACGCGTACGCTCACCAATTGAATTCGTTTAAAAAGACCATCTTCACAACGCGCTCCGGATCACCTTTCAGCAGGCGGTGACTCTCTGTTGCCGGTTAACAATTGCTACTCATCTTTCTTGATGGCTCTAATTATGGCTAAACGATTAAAAATTGTCAAGGAATTCTTTAATTAAATTTTAATCAACGGATTCATGAGCCCTCAAAAAGGCCGTGCCAGCTCCCTTTAAACGGTATAATATTAATATATTGATAATGAAACTTTTCTCTAAGAAGGTGTTTTTATGCAACGTCATAAGGGATTCACCGCGCTTGGAATCGTGCTGGTCGCCATCAACATGCGCTTACCCATCACGGCCATTCCACCCATCTTGCCAAATCTCCAACAAGCTAGCGGGTTATCGGCAACGGTGGCTGGACTACTTACTTCGATTCCACTTCTGACCTTCGCGATTTTTTCATCGGTTTTCACCAAAGCCAGTCAGCGCTGGGGCGAATTTAAAGTTCTCCTGATTGCTTTTATTATTTTAAGTTGCGGTGCGGCTTTACGGATTTTCCCACAGGTCACCCCACTGCTACTGGGGACCTTTTTAATTGGCTTGGGCATCGATGGTGGTAACGTCATTATTCCGGCAGTCATTAAAGACCGCCTGCCCGACCGCCCCACGTTAGGCGTTAGCCTGTATACCACCGCGATGGTTCTGATGAGCTCACTTGCGACTGGGATTGTCGGGCCACTAACGGCTAAATACTCGCTAACAACGACCATGGTCGGTCTCTTCGTGCTCTCCCTGGTCAGCGTCGTTGGTTGTCTATTACTGATTGACCGCCATCCCGCCGATACCACGAAAGCTACTAATGCCACCACGAAACTGCCAAAATCAATTTGGACTGACCGGCTGGCCTGGTTAATCACGCTCTTTTTTGGCATTCAAGCCTTGCTATACTATTCACTAGTGACGTGGCTGCCAAACATCTTCCAAACGGTTGGCTACGACGCTGACGTGGCCGCCATGCTCGTAACGATCTTACAATTAGCTTGCCTAGCGTGCGCCCTGCTGACACCGATTTTTGCCAGTTCAAAGCTGGGCAAACGACTGATGCTGTGGATTATCGGAATCGGCTTTGGCCTCGGAACAATTGGCGTTTACTTGCCGCTGCACACCCTAGCATTTGGTATCGCGTTAGCCTTATTGATGGGCGTCGCTTCAGGTTTTTCATTCAACCTTGCCATTATCTTTTTCACGCAAAAGACCAGCAATCCGAGAGAAACGATTGAAGTCTCCGGCATGGCGCAGACCTTTGGCTACCTTTTTGCCGCCGCTGGTCCCTTTTCATTCGGCCTCTTAAAGAGCTGGAGCGGAACGTGGCTGAGCACCTTACTGAGCTGTCTAGTCCTCGCAATCGCGATTTTAGTGATTGGCTTCTTAATTGAACGTCACACTAACGTTTTTCAATAGAGTTATCATTCAATAAGTTAGTTAACATACCTAATATCTAAAAACATTACTATGAATCATCAAACAAGATATAGAATATATATGGTTCATAGATGTTTAAGGTAAACGGGTTACATTTTTAACACTGGGGAACCCGGAAATCCTAAACACTATCAGCCAGTGGTCATTTAGCTGGGGGAATTCATACCCGTACTATTTGTTGCTCGCGGGAGCCAAATACTACTTACATTACTTGGGGCACCAGCTTATAATGGCAGTTCAGTTAAACAAGTGCCGCAACTAGTGTGACATCACGATGAGGGGGTTGTGGTGTTTTTTTGTCTATTTTTTCTTTAATTGATGATCAAAAAAGCAGCCACACCAACCATTTATCTCCCGGTTGATACGTCTGCTTAACTGATGATAGCCAAATCATTACCGTGCATCAAACTGGTTTGAGAAACGGCTCAAGATCTCATAACCCGCCTGCTTCACGTCGTCGGCACTGTTACTTTGATTGGCAAAAAGAATAATTCCCTGACCATTGTTCTTCGTCAATTGAACCCAGTTACCCACGTGGTTCTTGGCCAACGTGCCGTAAACGGCCTTCACGTTACCATTGTGACGAACGTACATCCCGCCAGAATAACCGCTACCAGATTTACTATTAATGTTGGTCAGATAATGGTAGTCGGAACTATTAAGAATCTTACCGTTCTTCAACCCATGTTCAAAGGTTTCGTAATCGTTAACGGTCGTGTACATATTACCCGCACCGATAATGTAAGATAATAACTTATCGTTAGGATTAACCCCGTGTTGGTAGTTCTTATTAATATACTTATAACTACGAGCCTTCACGTACTTACTTGAAACGGAATTCCACATATAGGTATGCTTCAATCCCAGTGGTTTAATAATTCGTTGATTTAAATTCTGCTCATACGATTGCCCCGTAACGGACCGGATAATTCCCGCTAACAAAATATAATTATCATTATTGTAATGATACGACTTCCCAGAAACACCTGACTGATTGATTCGGGCTACCGCTTGATCAATGGCCTGCTGTTCACTTAGCTTTTGGCTGGGAACAACCTCTGAATTTTGATCAGTGATCCCCGACGTCTGCGTCAGTAAATTTCCGACCGTAATGTTGTTAGCACCCTTTAGACCCGGGTACCACCGACTGATGGCCGTATTTTGGGTAATCCGTTTTCCCTTTTTTTGCGACTCGGTAATGACTTGCACCATCATCGAACCCGTCATGGCTTTTTGCAAGGAAGCCCCTTGATATACCACGTTCGACTTATTATTTAAGACTCGGCGACCATAGTTCGCGTAGCCGACTCCTTCAGCGTCACGGTTATTTTGCTTGCCATTGATTACGAGCACCTTACCGCGCAAGTGATACTTGTTCATGGTCTGCTTAATTTCCGTCGCTAAATACGTATTGACTAACGGCTTTTTCGTCGTAGTATAACCATGCCAAACCCAGCCCTTTTGAGTACCGCTAGTGACGTAGTAGTAGACCGCATTTTTAACGGTCATCTTCTTAGTGGCTTTAAACTTAGTAAATTTGTTTAACTTATATTTGGTCTTAAAGTTAGTATGGTGGCGCACAACCTTGAAGCCGAATACCTTTTTCTTGCTCGTCGCAGCCCGGTACGCTGGTTGAACGTACACCGTCTTATTGATTTTTTTACTCTTGCCAGCAACATATTGAGGCGTATACGGTTGCGTATAGCCGCGCCAAATCCAACCACTCTTCTTCCCAATCTTAAAGTGGTAATAGACGCCCTTATCAATATTCATTCGCTGATCAACGTATAAAATATTAAGCTTGTTGAGCCGATACTTGCCCTTCAGGCTGATTCGTTGATTATTACCCGCAACGCCGTTGATGACGTCGTACGCTTTGTGCGTTGAATTTCGATATGTAGGATTAATCTGAACGGCGTCGTTGACCGTTTGGTACTTCGAAGTTAAGTGGACTGGCAACGTTGCAGCTTGTACAACGGTCGAGCCACCGTGTTTTTCTTGAAGCGTTGTCTGACCAATGGCAAACGTCGCAACGATTGTAACGACCCCGGCCAGCAAACTCATCCGGCCGAAGTGACTAACTAATTTACTTGTCATACTAATATTTTTCATAAAATTCATAATTTTCTCCCTGAACCATTGTATAGTTCGGGCGGGACGTTATCAAGCCACATTGGGACATAATTATTAATTTACGTAAATAAAATATATGATTGAAGCAATCTAAAAAAATGTTGAGGAACATTTTTTTAATGAAAAACGGACCTGAGAGAAAACTAAAATAACCGCTCAGAAACATTTCTCTGAACGGTTATCTTTCCATTATTACGGTCAAAACGTGTCACAAAAGACAGTTTGTCGCACTCTATTTAATTATTTAACGTTGCCATGTACTGCTTAGCATTGATGGCCGCGTGGCGACCTGAGTTCACATTATGGGCACATGCAGAACCACCCAACGTAATCGTGTAAACGCTACGGTATTGCATCGTACTATCCATCCCGGATACGTAGAGACCAGGAATCTTTTCAAAGTCGTCTTTAATCACTTCAAATTGCCGGTTCGAAGCAACCCCACCGATCCCAATCAAGTTAGATGGGTCCAACCGTGCAATGTAGAATGGACCTTCATCGAGGGCAACTAACATTTCAGGATCTTTGTTAAATTCTTCATCCTTACCATTGGCTGCAAAACGGTTATATTGTTGAAGCGTCTTAACCAGCGAATCGACTGGGAGTCCAACTGCCTTAGCCAAATCTTCAAAATTATCCGCCTTATACAGGGAGTCGCCTTCGTTAGTTTGAACCGCTTTAGCAAGCACGTCATCGGCACCCGGTACCCCGGCCGTAATTTGGTCGTAAATCTTCTGACTGAAGACTTCATACGTAACCTTCGTCGACTTGATAGCCATCCGCTGGTATAGCAAGTTATCCTTCTTCACATTTTCATTAACCAGCCGAACGCCATCTTGATTGACAAAGACAACCGGACCACCGGAAGGAAGTGACATGAATCCATTGATTGGATCAATGTATAAATGGACCCCTTCATGTGGTAACGCCTGGATGTAGTTCATCATGAATTCTGCTGATTCAGTCAACATGTCCTTCGCACCGAGCGACATCGCCATCATATAGCCATCCCCAGTGTTGCTTGGCATTGAGCAATAGTGTAAGTTCTTTGTCTGCCAGCCTTGTTTGGCAATTAAATCTGGGTTATGCCCAACACCACCAGTTGCTAACAACGTGGCCTTAGCATCAATTTCGACGTTGCCTTCAGGCGTTGCAATGTAAGCTCCAGCAGCCCGGTCACCGTCATAAATAATGCCTTCAGCGCTAGCATTCAAAATGAACTTAACGCCAAGTTCGTCCGCACGTTTCTTCATATATGGGACATAGCCTTCAGAGGCAAAACCACCTTTAAACCAGTGGAACGTTGGGAATGCGCAGGTCCCATGGTAATCATCAACTTTAGTTAATTGAACGCCTTGTTTGACAAGCCAATCAATGTTTTCCGCTGAGTGGTTTACTAGGTCGACCCAGAACGAACCATCAGCCCGGTACTGTCCTAATTCTTGTTCACGGGCAATGATTTCTTCCTTCTCCGCATGGATACCGGCCGCTTTTTGCATATCGGTGTTGATCCCGAAGATGCCTTCAACACCACCACCGTTACCAGCAACAAAACCGTTCTTTTCAATAACGGTCGTTTGGATGCCTTCTTCACCAGCCTGAACCGCAGCAGCGAGGCCTGAAATCCCCGCACCAATAATCAAGAAGTCAGTTTTAATTTTCTTCGCAATTTCAGCGGGCTTTTTCCGCCAATCGGCATAAGTCGTCTTTTCATCAGTTGTAACGGGCGTTGGCTTTTTCAGTGCATCATGGTTCACCTGAGCCTGATAGTCAAAGTCTTTAGGATCACCGCCGGCTAGCTCAACGGCTTGACCAACCGCAGCAATCAAACCTTTGCTGGAATGTGATGCTCCGGTCAAGGCATCCACGGCCAGTGACTGGTTCGCAATAATTTGCTCTGGAATCTGGGTAAAGACCGCATCTTCTAGCGTATTCGGAATAATATCCTTTTCAGGAATGATTTTTTCCACCCGGTTGTGATCAATCACAATCTTTAACTTGGTAGAATTATTTTCATACCCTTCAGCCGTAACGTTATAAGTGCCACTATTTAACTCTGTACTCATGATTAGCCCTTCCTAAAATGAAAACGTTTTATAAACAAGTTAAGGGTATCACGTTGGACGAAAAGCCAAAGTTCGGCTTTTCGTCCATTTTCAGTTATCAGGAGCTAGCTTTGTCACAGCCCAAATAACAAATATTCATGTTTCATCCTCTAGTCGTTTAATTAAAATTACCGCCAAGCACCTAATGATGCTTCAGCAATTGAACCAATAGCATAAAAAAAACAACTCAACCCAGGGTCTTCTTCTTGCCGCCTGCAATAACTTTCAAGTCAACATCTGTTAACTCAATACCTTAACAGATTAGTCAATATCTTGTGAGTATATTTTGCCGGAATCTTCATTAAAAATATTTGGCTTCAAAATTATTTTACTCAGGTTTTGTAAACTAACCCAGTCATAACCTTTCTCATTAGTAAATACGTCACTCTTTTCATGCACAGAAAATACCAAAACTACTTGTTGCCACACTTCATTACTGGTCTTGACCTTGTGATCTAACACCTTTATTAGACGAACAGTTTCTACATTTATACCTAATTCTTCAAAAAATTCCCGCTTAATAGCCGATTCGGCCGATTCATTAAACTTAACCTTACCGCCAATTAACTTATATCCTTCATAACCGTCTGACTTGTTAGTAATTTGCAATAATACATTTTCATCTCTAAATAAGATACCTGCAGCTCTATAATTAAAGTGCTTATTTTTTTCATCAACAACAATATCAAATTTTTCTTTTTCCATTACATGAATTCCCCACTGTTCAATAGTCTTTGAATTACTGAAAACTGAGTATCATGATTGTAAGTCAGCAGGAAGCAACCATCTATACTCGCTAACTCTTCTCCATCATAAGCGTATTGATTACCTAATACATTGGCTGATTGGCTTTTGAATTTTGTCCCACAATCCCTGTTACAATCTAAATTAACTAGCCTTCTACAATTTTTTGCAACGCGTTCAAATCCGCCTGCTGATTCAATACCGTGACTAACTCACGCGTCTTAGGATCATAAGTCATTGAATCAAAAACTTTGACCGTCTTTGATTGATCACCCGTCACTGCCATTTGTAAGTCGGCCAACTTCGCAAAGACGTTAACCTTAGGTGCCGCGTCAAACATGGCCGCCATATCTGGTAACATTTCTGCGAGTGGTAACCGGTTCGTGTAGTTGCCGCTGTTAAAGTACGCCCGCAAACAGAACATCAAAATGGCCCGCTCGTACATCGATAATTTGCTCAATCGTTGCTTTAAATCTGATTCCATTATTAAACTACCATCCTAATTTTTGACTTCTAAATTATCATAGCACATTCCGCGCCAATTTCTAAAAGGTCGGGTTATTAAAAAGGAACCGCCAGCACCTTTCAATGCTTGCGGTTCCTTTGTGTTCACATTACTGAATTATCTTATTCCCAATCGTAATCGGTGGGGTCTTGTAACCCGCGGCCGGTTGCTTTGTCCAACATAATCCGTTGTTCAAAGTGGGCCACGTTGCGCTTCGTTTCCTTAACCATATCAGGGTTAACGGAAACGTAGTCAATGCCACTTTGAATCAAGAAGTTCGTGAAGTCAGGGAATTCTGATGGTGCTTGTCCACAAATTGAAACGGTCTTGCCATCTTTATGCGCCGTCTTAATCAAGTGGCGGATGGCCCGTTTAACGGCTAAGTTGCGTTCGTCAAATAGACTTGCGACCGTGTCGTTATTCCGGTCACAACCAAGCAACAACATCGTTAAATCATTCGATCCGATTGAGTAACCATCAATGAACTGGTTAAACTTATCCGCCAAAATGATATTGGATGGAATCTCTGCCATCATGTAAACCTTGAAGTCCGCGTTACGAACTAAGCCTTGGTTCCGCATGATATCGGTAACCTTTTGTGCTTCATCAACGGTCCGAACGAACGGAATCATTACGTTTAGATTCTTCAAGCCAAATTCGTTACGGACTTTTTTAACCGCTTCTAATTCAAGTTTGAAGGCGTTGATGTACTTCGGATCGTAGTAACGTGAAGCGCCCCGCCAGCCTAATAAGTCCGCTGGTTCATGCGGTTCGAATTTTTCGCCGCCCTTGAGTTTCCGGTATTCGCTCGACTTAAAGTCGGATAACCGTAGCACAACGGGCCGTGGCGCCATCGCACGGGCAACTTTAGAAATCCCATCAGCTAACATATCAACCACTTTTTCAGGGTGGCCCTCTTCAATTAAGTAGAGTGGGTGTTCATGAATGTAGGTCGTCCAGAGGAATTCTTCACGCATCAAGCCAATCCCGTCAGCTGGCAAGGTCGCATACTTTTCAGCTAATTCCGGATCGCCTAAGTTCATCATGACACCGGTAGCAGTTGGCGCAAACGTTTCAGCCGCAACTACCTGGGCACCGGCCTGAGCAGCTGGGGTGGTCTTCTTGAGGAGACTTTCAACTTTGCCTGAATAAACGACCCCGTTTTTAGCATCCACGGTGACCACATCACCGGTCTTTAAGACGTCAGTCGCCGCAACGTGCCGACTCTCCGTCCCAACGATACATGGAATCTGCATTTCTCTGGAAACGATAGCCGCGTGGCAGGTCATCCCACCATTATTAGTGACAATGGCCGCCGCCTTCTTCATTGCGGGAACCCAGTCAGGTGAAGTCATCAAGGTAACTAATACTTCACCCTTCTTGAATTTGTCGATATCCTTCGGGTTGTCAATAACGTGCACAACCCCACTCGCTAAGCCGGGACTTGCAGGTAATCCCCGGACAACAACTTTTGCATCAGATTCCGCAACCACGTTATCATCTCCATCAGCACTTGCCTGGTTCTTATTCCGTTGTGACCAAACTGTTTCCGGACGCGCTTGCACGATCCATAACCGGTTCGTGTTGGTGTCCAAAGCATATTCCATATCCATGTAGCAGCCGTAATGCTTTTCGATTTCTTTGGCATAACCGGCCAATTCCAAGACCTGACTGTCCGTCAGAACTTGCTTATCTTGTAAATCGGCGGGAACGGGTTGTTCCTTTGTCCCACCGTTCGTGACCCGCATGAGTTCAACGGGTTGTTTCACAATACTTCTCTCAACGATTTTCATGGATGCTTTATCCACAACAAAGTGGTTTGGCGTCACTTTACCTAAAACGATGTATTCACCAAGACCCCGAATACCATCAATCACAATTTTGGTATCGTCGCCATTCGCAACGTTAACCGAGAACATAATCCCTGAAGCCTTTGAGAAGACCATCATTTGAACGGCCGCTGACAACGCAACCTTTTCATAAGGGAAGTTCTGCTTGTGACGGTAGTAAGTGGCCCGGTCAGTGAACAGGGAGGAATAACATTCTTGTACCCGATTGACGACGTCGGCCGCCCCTTTAATGTTCAGATACGATTCCTGTTGACCCGCAAACGAAGCGTTCGGTAAATCTTCCGCCGTAGCTGAAGAGCGAATCGCAACGAACGGATTAGCTTGACCAACCTTGTCAGCCAGATCAACGTACGCTTTTTGAATATCGTTCGCTAGATCCGTTGGCATCGTGGCCCCCACGATTAAGTTCCGAATCTGCTCACAAGTTGCGTGCAGTTCATCTGAATCTTCATAATCTTTAATTCCTTGTAGCAAGGTATTAACTTTGTCATTTAATCCCGTTGCTTCCATAAAGTAACGATATGCACGGGCGGTGGTTGCAAAGCCATAAGGTACTGGCACATCCATCGAAGAAGTCATTTCCCCTAATGAGGATGACTTCCCACCTACTAAATTAACATCTTGACGATGTAATTCATTAAACCATAAGACGTTTGCTGTTTCACGTTTACTCATGATATTGCCCCCTTGTAACTGTTAACATCAAATTCAGTCAAATAAAGTCAAATACAACCAAATCAAGCCAAACTATGAAAGCGTTTCCATTTACAACTACATTGTAGTTCACTTTCTCACAAAGTTCAAAGCAGATTTCAACATTTTAAGCTTAATTTTTTATTAAAATAGCTAAGCCCAATCATGTCAACATTTATCAATTAAATTTAGTTTTGTGCCGGACTAATTAGTCATAGATTTGAATTATCAGTTGAGATAATTCGCCCTGTTCACGCACACCTTTTAATAATTAATATACTTAAAAAAGAGGGCTATTTTATTGCTTAAATTATGAAAACAAAGCCACTGTTTATTTCCACCATAGCCATCCCCAACTAGTTGATTATCTTCCGATGACAAGTTAGAGTTAAATGTAACTCAAAATTGATTTTCTGTCGTAATCACATCATCAATCCGAAAAGGAAGTTAATCCATGCAATATTCCATTGGCCAAGTCGCCGAAAAATTAGATATCAGTACCTACACCCTCCGCTATTACGACCGGGAAGGCTTGTTACCATTTGTTGACCGCAATCAATCTGGACGACGCGTTTTCAAAGACGCCGACTTCAATTACTTAGAAACTATCAGCTGTCTAAAAGAAGCGGGGCTCCCCGTCAAACAGATTGCGAGCTTCATTAAACTTTGCCTTGATGGTGACCGTACCTTGGCCGACCGCTACGACTTTTTAGCTGAACAGGAAAGCGACTTAGAAGCTAAAATGGCAACCCTCCAGCATAGTCTCGACTTTTTGCGCTGGAAAAAATGGTACTATAAACGCGCACTTCAAGCTGGGACCGAAACCGTCAATTACACCCCCGGGACTACCGAAACGGACCCCGAACTCAAGGCTAAGTTCGACCAACTGGTTGCTGACGGCGCTGATCCTCAGGAACTGGGAAACATTGACTAGTAAACCTATTTCAAAACATTGGATTAAGGATTGCACCGACCTACTTGGGGCAATCCTTTTTTTGCAGCGCCATACTATTCAAGCCCATCAAAAAACGACTACCCCTTTCAAGTAGTCGTTCAGGTCATACCAGCTCTTGTTCGTTTGCTAAAAATGACTGCCCATCCCTCTCACCATTTATTGCCGCTCAACGTGCTCCCAGTTAGCGTGTTTATCGGTCTGTTTAACTAACGCCTTTGTTTTTTTGATGCTCTTTAATAATCCCCAAAAGTCGACCAGTGTTAATAAGAATAGGCCGAAATACGCTAGCGGTAATTGTAACAATAATTTGATTTTCTCCCAGCGACTTTCAAACCGATCCTGCCATAGCGCTGAACTAATCAATAGGCCGAAGAAGAGGAGCATGGCCCCGTAAGTCTTCCACTCGCCGTAATAGATCAAGATTGCCTGAATATAAACAAACAGGAATGGTTCAAATAACATGAGCACCTCTTGCAACAGCGCATTAGGTAGCGTGTACCATCCCAACATCTTGCTGTGGCGTTTCTGGGAACTAAAGAAGAGGTGGCGGTATTTTAGAAAGGCCTTAAACCGGCCGTATTTCCACCGAAAACGTTGGCGTATCAACAATTTAAACCGACTAACCGGTTCCGTGTAGACGACCACGTCATCTGCGTAACCAATGCGGTAATCTTGATTCCCCAACCGATCGATGAGTTTCATCGTAAAATCAATGTCTTCGGTAACCGTATCCGTATCGTACAGTCCAACCGACAGCATCGCATTGCGTCTAAATGTCGACCCGATTCCGCCAATGATATAGAGGTTACGCCACCAGTCTTCCCCCACACTTTCCGCGGTAGGCGGACAAGAATTCAAATCGCTGGGCCATCCCCAGCCAACTACGTAGCGGTAACATCTTAACGTTGGCTGCCAACGCTAACACCCGGTTATCCCGAAAATGGGCCACCATATTGGTAATCGCGTTCGCCACCAATTGTGAATCGGCATCGAGTACCATCACTAATTCTCCTTGAGCCACTTTTTGGACAGCGTGATTAATCGCCACTGATTTCCCCTGATTAACTTGCCGAACCAATTTAACTGCTGGCACATCCCGCCGGTACGCTTCGACTAGCGAACTAGTGGCATCCGTAGACCCATCATCCACAACGATCACTTCAAAGTTAGAATAATCATTCGCTAATACCTTCTTGAGTGTGCGGATAATGCACCGCTCCTCGTTAAACGCTGGAATCACAACGGATACCAGCGGCTGGTAAGGTGCTGGTTGTAAATATGCAGTCGGTGTCGCAAAGGTCTGCCGAATGTCAAAAAACTCACTCGCACACAAACTAATTGCGATTTTTATCAGATTGAAAAGACTCAGGACTAAAATGAATATTTTCAATCCGAACATGATACTCATTTCGACCTCCGTCGCTGACGGTACCTGACAGCGATTTTTAATGCAATAATAACGCCGAGTAGCGTCAATCCGCAGATTGTTAAAGTTCGGCTCAATACTGAATCTAGTTGTGGTAATAGTACTAGTCCTAACGCGCCGGCCGTGCTAGCAGCTACAGCACCTGAACCCTGGTTTGGCAATCCCATTCAATTCACTCCTATAAATTTATTATTAACTAATGGTTACGATAATTAATGTGTTAGTTAATTTGGCTAATGATATAGATAACCTTAGCCTAATATATGAAGAAAATTAGATTTTTACGTGAATTAAATTCATTTTACTTGACTGAATTGCATCCGATTAACTGATTCTGTCGTTAATTTAGTCGAAAATAATAAACGTAATCAACGGCTTAAGTGGCAACTAGTGAAAAACTGACCGGAAATTCTCAACGACGAAAAAACGACTTAGTAAGACAATAGATAATCTTACTGAGTCGTTTTTTCATGTACTAAAATTTAATCGTCCTTCATTGATTACTATTGCTCTTCGGCCGGTGCTTACCAAAGAAACCGGCCAAGCCAAGCATCCCCATCATAATGGCACCAACAATCGCCCCATACTTGGTCGTGTTTTCACCAGTTTGCGGTAACTGAGCTGCTTTATTGATTGGGACTTCCTTAGTCAACGACGCGGGTTGTGGGTCGCTTTGAACGCCATCCGCTACAACGGTCGTGATTGGACTCGTTGGCTTCTGACGATTGTCATTCAACTTTGCTTCACTGTTTGATTGATGGTCAGCACTGCCATTATCACTGTCGCCATCATGATTATTATCCGGTTCAGTTGGTGTCTCACCATTATTGCCATCGCCGTCATGATTGTCATCCGGCTCAGTTGGCGTCTCGCCATTATTGCCACCACCATCATGATTATCATCGGGATCGATTGGTGTTCCACCATTCCCGCCATCACCAGCATTGTTATCCGCCACCACGGTAACGGTGACCGTCTTCGTCACCCGATTGCCAAACGCATCGGTATACAGATAGCTCACAGCATAAGTTCCCGGTTTCGACGTATCGACTAGGTCGGCACCCGTCACCTTAACGTGATCCAGGTTCACCGCTTGACCAACGGCGTCCGTTGCACCGATAAAGCTGTCCGCTGGTGTCCAAACCTCACCCTGTTTTACCACCGCATCCTTAACTGCCAAGCTATACTGACTGATTTTAACAGTAACATTAATCGTTTGCGTGGCTACGTTGCCATAAATGTCGGTGTACCGGTAAATGACTTGATAGGTTCCAGGAGTTTTTGTATCCACTTTGTCAGCGTCAATTACCGTTACTTGATTAAAATCGCTCACTACCTGACCGTCAAACGTTACCACCCGGTCAAAACTATCTTCTGCGCCCCACTGTTGGCCTTGGATAATCGTCGCATCATGGGCGACAACCCCTACTTGGCTCTTGACCACTGTGACTGTAATCGTCTTAGTTGCCACGTTGCCATAAACGTCAGTGTACCGATAAGTCACTCGATAGGTCCCGGGCGTTTTAGTATCTACTTTGTCAGCATCCAACACCGTCACCTGATTAAAATCAGTTACGGGTTGGCCATCAACTGTCTGGGCTTGCACAAAACTATCCTGCGCGATCCAACTTTGCCCCTGCACTAAAGTTACGTCCTTAGCATCAATTCCAACTTTGCTTTTTACTACGGTTACCGTAATCTGCTTAGTTGCTTCGTTGCCGTAAATATCCGTATAACGGTAGGTCACCTGATAGATTCCAGGAGCTTTTGTATCCACTTTATCGGCGCCAACCACATGTACTTGATTAAAATCAGTCACGGGTTGGCCATCAAACGTCTGGGCTTGTACAAAACTATCCTGCGTGGACCAACTTTGCCCCTGCCCTAAAATTGCGTCCTTAGCATCAATTCCAACTTTGCTTTTCACTACGGTTACCGTAATCTGTTTTTGAGCCTGATTACCGTTAGCATCAGTGTATTGATACGTCACTGTATACGTCCCGGGAGTCTCCAGATCGACTTTGTCATCGCCAATCACGACGACTCGTTCCAGATCCGCTGGTTGACCATCAAACTCTAGTGCACCATCGAGGCTATCGCGCGCGGTCCATTTCTGATTCTGTGTAAGGGTTGTGTCATGTGCCGTCACGGCTACCTTACTAGCAATGACTTGAATTGTTGCAGTCGCCGTAACCGGCCGCCCCACCGCATCAATATACTGGTACGTCACCGTATAAATATTAGGTATTGTCGTATCCACGGTTCCACTGGAAGTGACCTTGCTAAGTAATAAGGCTTGCCCATTCAAATCAGTTCCAGCTACCAAGTTATCCGTCGGCTGCCATTGATTTGGTACGGTTTGATTAGGAAACGAATCTTTAACGGTTAGCGAACTAAGATTTTTCTGCCACACAAACGTATCCGCTAAAACGGCGGGGTCAGTCAAATTTAGCAAGTCCTTAGACGTAAATTGGTCATACTTAGAGTTGATCCAATATCCCGTGTTGCCATTGTATACATCAGGATTCGCAACAATGTCCGGTAAATTAGCGCTGGTCCCATTCACCGTCAACCGGGTTTTATCACCAAGGACCAATTTGCTTAACTGATCCGTTCCGGCAAGCATGTCCGCTAATGTGGTGACCGATGACGTGTCAAAACTAGATAGGTCAAGTGTTGATAGTGATCCAGCGTTAGCGAACATATTGCTCATATTCTCGACTTGACTAGTTTGCCAGTTTGAGACGTTCACATCCGTTAAGTTAGGCAAGTTACTGAACGTATCTTTAAGGCTGGTGACGTGGTCAATTTGCCAACCACTGGCGTCCACTTTAGCCAATTTCTGATAACCTGCGAAGAATCCCGTCAAATCCGTTAGCTGTGGTAAGTTCCAGTTTTTAGCTGAAACGGTAGTCAGATTATCCAAGCCACTAAATAACGGCTTGATTTCTTTAAAGTTACTTAGATCCCAATTATCGGCAATAATCGTTTCGAGGGCCGTATCATTGGCAAATAAGTCCGTAAGATCAGTAATATTTTCCATATTCCAATCACTGATGTCGATAGTCTTTAACTTTGTTAGGTGTGTAAATAGAGACGCTAAACTAGTCCTGTTCTTATTAAACTTTAGATTTCTAGCGTTTAAATTAACAACACCACTATATGTTTCCATATACGGATTATTATTAAATAATTCAGATAGGTCAGTTACAGCATCTAAGTCCCAGCCACTGATATTTAATGTGTCCATGCTAGTAGATTCAAACATTTGGCTCACTTTTTGAACATTACGCACATCCCACTTATGCAAATCAAAATTTTTTATACCAGAACCAGAAAACATCACTTCCATAATGGTTATATTGCTGGTATTCCAATTTGAGACATCAAGTTTAGTCAGATTCCCAGTTCCGATGAACATACCCGTTGCATCTGTAAGACTACTAGTATCCCATTTTGAAACATCAATATCAGTTAACGCACTTTCACCGTTGAACATTGAAATGGCATCTTGCAATTTACTAGTATTCCATTTTGAAACATCTAATGATTGCAATTTCCGCAAATCACGAAAAATTCCTTTTGCACTAATCAAATTACTAGTATCCCAATTAGATACGTTCAGACCAGTCAAGTTTTGTCCCATATTAAACATAAATTCCATACTAGTAACATGGCTGACATCCCACCCGCTTAAATCAAGCTTTTGTAGTACATAATCTCCTTGAAATACATAGTCCATATCCGTAACTTGTTTAGTATCCAAGTAATCAAGATGTGTATAAGTTGTTACATGTTCGAGGTCATTAAATAGCCCATACATATTTTTTTCTGCAACAACTCGACCATCAAAAATAACCGACTTGACCTGATCACCATGATCCTCCCACGGTTGTAGTCCGTGGCCAAAATTTCCTGGACTGGTTCCGAACGTTCCCGCCCCAATATGCAGCACTCCATCACTATTCAACGTCCACTGACTAGTTCCGCCCCAGACATTCCCAGTTGCCACTTCGGTAACAACTGGTTCAGTCGCATCTCTTAGCAGTCGACTAGCCTTACTAGTTCTCAGCATACTTGTCATTGTGCCACTCACATCAGCTGAACTGGTAACCGGCACTAATTGATTGCTAGTTGCTTCAGACACTGTCGAATCTTGTTGTACCGCAGTAGTTGCAATCGCTGGATTTTCTTGGGACGACACTGCTGATTGGCTAGTTTCCGTATTCTTTGCCCCTGCTTCAAGCACTTTATCAGGGTATTGCCCATCAGTTGCTGAAGCTACTGCTTTTAAAGCTGGCTTCGCAGACGCTGCTAAACTTGGAATTACCATAGTGGCTGAACCTGCCGACTGTTCCTTAATTGGTACTTCTGATTGTACAGTCGTACTACCTTCCGCCCCTGCTTTATTGGGCTGTTGTCCTTTATCTACCGGGGTCGCAGTTTTTAATTTTGGCTTCACAAAATCTTCTGAACTTGGTACCTGTGATTTTGGTGCTTGTGATACACCATGATCAGCTTGATTTCCTAACTGACTAGCTGGTTGAGAAAGTTTATTCTGACCACTATCGATAGCAATGACATTTTTCATCGCTGCTTGACCAACTGGCTGTGCCTTCAGAGCCACTGTCGACTTTCTCACCGGCATGACTGTCGGTGTCACCTGACTGCTACTAACATTGGTCTCAGTTGGAACCACTTCGTCCGCTTGAACCACCGAACTCTCCTGCCACATCGTTGCCAGTAACATTCCTGAAAATAACAAATATTTTCCTTTATTGTACATTTGATAATATGCCGCTCTGTCAGACTTAGACAAATTTTGAGTATTTTTACCCATTCCAATACATGCCTTTCTTTAGCTCATAATCGTTTCGAATACTTATTCGTTAACAAAAATAATATACAGACATTATCAACTACATCTATCAAAAATAGTATACCACCAAAACTATATTAGTTTTCATTGATTTTCATAAAAAACAAGCACTACCACTAAGGTCCTAATTAATCCCGTAGCAACCTGTAAGCTGGTTATGACCAGACCAGCATTTTCCAGGTTCTTATACTTCTAACGGTTCAAAACGATTAACACGCAACTTAATCAGTTGACTTAGCCCCATAAAACCCATACGCTCTTGGTATATCTTCAATACTTACCCAAAGGAGTGATCAATAATATGAAATACGTTATTATCGGTGGCGTTGCGGGTGGCATGTCCGCCGCAACCCGTCTGCGGCGCCTAGATGAAACGGCCGAAATTGTCGTCTACGACCAAGGGCCCTTCGTTTCATTCGCCAACTGCGGCCTCCCCTTCCACTTATCGGAAGAAATTGCGGAACGCAGTGATTTAATTGTCAAAACACCCGAGCAACTACACGCTCGTTTCAACATCGACGTTTTTCCTAACCACAAAGTAACTGCGATTTTGCCTGCGCAACGACAAGTTCAAGTCGAATACGCCAATCAGACTGAAACCGTCACTTATGACAAACTCGTCCTTGCGACCGGTGCGCAGCCCATCGTGCCGACCCTTCCCGGAATCGACGCTGCCCACAACGTCTTCACGCTCCGCAACATTCCCGACCTTGATCAAATCATGGCCGCCGTTCAGAACGCTGATCATCACCGGGTCCTCATTATCGGTGGTGGATTTATTGGCCTAGAAGTCGCCGAAAATCTCCGGCTACGTGGCTTAGACGTCACGCTAGTTGAGCAGGCGCCACACGTTTTACCACCACTAGACGAAGAAATGGCCGCGCCCCTCAAAACTGAACTCCAAGCAAACGGCGTCAAAGTCATTACCGGGACCGCCATTGCTAGTTTCAAAAACGCTGGCCATACTGCCATTCTGAGTGACGAGACCACCATCGATACCGACTTGACCATCATGTCCATCGGCGTGCGTCCCGCCAGTCAGCTTGCAAAATCGGCCGGCTTAAAACTCGGTTGGCGTGACGGGATCGTTGTCGACGACCACTACCAAACGAGTGACCCTAACATTTACGCGATTGGGGACGCCATCCTAGTTAAACAACAGATCGATGGTCAGCCAACCTTGATTGCCCTCGCTTCGCCAGCTAATCGCCAAGGCCGGCAAGTGGCCGATAACCTTGCCGGAATCAAACGGTTAAACCGTGGCAGTATCGGGACGGCAATCGTCCGCGTCTTTAATTTGACCGCCGCTTCCACGGGTCTCAATGAACGGGCTGTGCAACAACTCGGCTTCCCCTACCAAGTTGTTCACACCCGTACGATGGATCACGCCAGCTACTACCCGGGGAGTGAACCCATCACGCTTAAACTGATTTTCAGTCCGGACACCGGTAAGATTTATGGTGCTCAGGGGATAGGAAAAGCCGGCGTCGACAAACGGATCGACATTATTGCGACCGCCATCAAGGGCCATTTAACGGTCGCCGACCTACCCGAATTGGAATTAACGTACGCACCCCCATACGGTGCCGCCAAGGATCCAGTCAACATGCTCGGCTACGCGGCCCTGAACCTAGTGGAAGGTCTCAGCAAAAATATCCAGTGGCACGACCTACCCGCCGAACTAGCCGCTGGCAAACAACTCCTAGACGTTCGGGACGCGGATGAATTAGCCACGGGACGCTTTAAAAGTGCCATCAACATTCCGCTAGAACAACTCCGGTCCCGCTTAGGTGAATTAGATCCTAAGCAGGCCTACATCGTAAGTTGTTTCAGCGGTCAGCGGAGCTACATGGCCGAACGGATTTTGCGTCAACACGGCTTCACTGTCGAAAATCTGGACGGCGCATTTTCGTTATACGCCGCCGTTCGTCCCGAAGAGCTTATCGGCTTACCGTAGTTCAATAATCTGAACACCAAATAAAACCCGTGTCTGTGGCCGCTTAGTCCACAAGCCCGGGGTTTGTTGTAGTGCTGTTTGGACAAAAGCCCTAATTTAAGCCGCTATTTATGATAAGGTTGATTTAGCGTCTTTTTAGACAACAACTTATAAAGGATTTGGAGATTTCTTCATGACAAAGTATCGGTGGCAGGCAAGTGCCTTAGTTTTAGTAACGTTTATGTTAGGCTGTAACGAATTTATGGTCGTCGGGGTCCTTTCGGATATCGCACGCTCACTGCGCGTCACCGTGGCGACCGCGGGTTACCTCGTCACGATTTTTGCCATCGTTTACGCCGTTAGCACCCCGCTGATTACGATTCTATCCAACCGGTTCAGCCGCTATAAAACGCTGATGGTGTTACTCGTTATCTTTTTACTCGGAAACACGTGGAGCGGTTTTACCACCAGCTATGGCTGGTTTTTAGTCTCACGCATGTTGACCGCGGCAGTCGCTGGCGCCATCGAATCCCTCGTCATTTTATTTGCAAATGATATTGCGCCCCGTCATAAACGGGCGATGCTAATTTCGTGGATTGCCGCCGGCTTCAGTATCGCCTCAGTCGTGGGCGTCCCAATCGGTACCGCCATCAGTACGGCCACTAGTTGGCACGTTGCCTTTCACTTGATCTCGGTACTTAGCTTGCTGACCGTCATTGTGATGGCTTGCCTGCTCCCACGGCACCTGCCGCAAACGCCTGGCAGCATCAAAGATCAACTCGTCTTATTGACGGACAAACGGATCTACCTAGGCGCCCTACTGATTTTATTTTCAGCCGCAGCGATGTACGCCTACTACACTTATATTCGCCCGCTATTGACGACGGGCCTCGGCTTCAATACGACCGCGCTCAACTGGCTGCTGTTCGTCATCGGCTTAGTTAGTATCATGGGCAACCGCCTGTCTGGTACGGTCGCCGAACACCGTGGCTTAAAAATCATGCCGCGCTTTTATTTGATTGATATCGTTCTGCTATTATTGTTTCCGATTGCAATGAACAACCAGTTAGCGGGATATGGACTCTTAGTCGTCTTGACCTTACTCATTTCGGTCGTCAATTCGCCCATTCAAATTCATTTTTTGGACGTTGCCGAAGCCGACTACCCCCAAGCGCTCTTGCTGGCATCGTCACTCAACGCCATCTTCTTTAACGTTGGGATCTCAGTGGGCTCCGCGGCCGCTTCCATGGTTTTAGCCCGCTCAGGCCTCAAACAACTTGGACTGGGTGGCGCCGTTTTCTCCGGACTAGCCTTACTCACGACCATTACGCTAAATCGGGTCATTGCGCAGCACCCAACACGTTAAAATTCAGACTAAAAATGCCCTTCAGAAAAATTTCTGAAGGGCATTTTTAGTCTCCATTAAGCTTCAATAGCATCTAATGCCAGTTCACAGTAAGTCATGTTAGCCCACGAGAACCAGTCGCGGGTGTATTGACTCGCATCGTCCACACTAACGCTCTCGTGACACTGTCCCGTCCCGTTATCGGTCGTCGCAATTTTTTCTAATTGTCCCACTTTGACGGCTTGGTCAGTTGTCGTCAGTCCTTCCATCGCCAAACTAATCGGCCAAACGTAGGCTTCCGGCGTATGGTTACTCCCGATACCCGCCAAGACCTTTCCTTGATAATAGTAAGGGTTTTGATCACTTAAAATGAACGCGCGGGTGTGTTGATATAATTCATCGTCAATATTGGTATACCCAATAAATGGCAATGATAGTAAGCTCGGCACATTGGCGTCATCCATCAATTTTTGGTGACCCAGGCCATCCACTTCGTAGGCGTAACCGCGTTTCCCATTCGGCAGCGTTACCACGGCATACGTCGCAATCCCGGTTTTAACGGCCGTGACCAGTTGATCCACCCGGGCCTTCAATGACGCAAATTGCGTTGGCATCAACGGCAGGAGTGGTTCTAAAACGGCTACAACGAACATGTTTGACGGGACGTGGTACCCGTACTCGCAAGCGTTGTCGCTTGGTCGAAAGCCGTTCCAAATCATCCCGGTGTACCCCACCGGCGTTCCCCGGCCATCGTTGGTCAACGTATCATTGGCGGGACAATCAACCCGTTTAAAGTAGTACGGTGATTGGTCGTGATGTTGTTCCGTTTCAAAAACCGTCATGATAACGTCGAGGGTTTGCCAGAATTCATCATCCAAATAATCCGTATGCGTCGTGTTTTCCCGTAGCTTCAAAGCTAAGAATAGTGGGGCGCACAGCGAATCAATTTCAAACTTACGCTCCCAAACTAAATCGGAAATAGGAACGTCGGAATCATCTTCACTCCAGTGCGCGCCCGACGCCGTTTGATTAAAAGCGTTGGCGTACGGATCGTGTTGCACATACCGTAACTCCCGCCGTAGAACGCCTACTAAAAATGGTTCTAACGCTGGAATCGTTTTGATCAATTTAACGTAGGGCAACACTTGAAAGGTTGCGTCCCGTAGCCACATCGCCGGAATATCTCCGGTTTTGACAAAGAACGTCCCATCGGTCTCCGCCGTCGTTGCCTTGGCCAGCGCATCGCTGAGTAAGGTCCGCATGCGAGCCGTAGTTTGCTCAGTGGGCAAAGTCTGTTCGGCCGCGTACGCGTTGACCCGTGCCACTAGTTCAGTCAAGTTAGTCTTCATATTTACTCCTTTTTCGTAAGTTAGCCGCTTCGTCGGGCAGCCTTGATGTGCTTATGAGGGGCGGTCCCACGACCGCATGTCATCAGCGACAACCGGACATCAAAATTTCAACCATTTATTATTCCGAAAATGACCCGCGTTCACTCAGTTGTTTGAACCAGCCCGCTGACTTTTTCAGCGTCTTGGTCTGAGTATGAATGTCATCGCGAATCAAGCCGTAGCGGTTATGGTACGCGTGGTTCCAAGACCAGCAATCGATTGCGGTCCAGACAAAGTACCCCTGACAATTCGAACCAGCATCGATTCCCTTAGCGAGTGCACTCAGATGTTCCTTCATGAAGTCAATTCGGTAGTCGTCTTGAACGACCCCGTCCGTCATAAAGCGTTCTTCGCCAGCTACACCCATCCCGTTTTCAGAAATGAACCAGGGAATATTATGGTAATTGTCGCGGATGTTAGCCGCAATGTCCGTCATCGCCTGCGGGTAAATTTCCCATCCGCGATCAACGTTCATTACCCGCCCAGGCATGGCGTATTCCTTAAAGTAAATGTCTAGTAGCCACGGTTGTAAACTCCTCGGGCTAATATCTGGTCGTTCCACCCGGAAAGGATGGTAATAATTTACACCGAGATAATCCACCGGGTTGGCCGCAATCAGCGCCAATTCTTCCGGCGTGGCATCCCACAAGACCCCGTCGCGCGCGAGCGTTGCGACCAGCTTCTCTGGAAAATGACCCAAGACAGCCGGATCTAAGAAGAGGTTGTTTGACCACAGTTCAGCAAATTCAGCGGCCGCAACGTCCGCCGGATCATCAGACGCAGCATAGGCCGGCGTTAAGTTTAAGATAATGCCAATTTTTTTCGTTTTATCCGGACAGATTTTCCGGAAACTGGCGATGGTTTTAGCCGAGGCCAAGTTCATATTGTAAGCTACTTGCACCGCTTTCGGCCCGTCCTTCAAACAAGGGTAATGCCAGCCATACAAGTATTGGCCGTCCACCACGACTTTCGGTTCGTTAAACGTGAACCAGTCGTCGACCCGGTCTCCGAATAATTTGAAACACTGTTCCGCGAACTTTACGAACAAGTCAACAACGTGTTTGGATTCCCAACCACCGTACTGTTCGTAGAGGGCCACCGGTAAATCAAAGTGGTGCAAGTTGATATACGGCTTAATGTGGTGCGCCAACATGGCATCGAGCACGTGGTTGTAAAATGCCACGCCATCAGGGTTTAAGCTGCCCGTTTCAAAGTCATCGATCAGCCGCGTCCATTGAATCGATGTCCGCAACCCCTTAATTCCCGCCTGCGCCATTAAAGCTAGGTCATTTTCATAGTCATTGTAGAAGTTCGATGCTAAATCCGGGCCAACCCCACTGTCAAACGCATCCGGGTCAGTCGCAAACCAATAATCAAAGACATTTTGATGCTGCTTATGAAAGTTACCTTCCGTTTGGGGCCCGGAAGTTGCGGCACCCCAGACGAAGTCCTTTGGAAAAGTGATCATCTGAAAAATCCTCCTAGTTTACTGACTGTTCAAAATCGACCGCGGCGCCCCGCAAGTTGGCTTCACTCGTGTACTGACACAGGGCCAGTTGGGGTTTCAACGTCGCAATCGGTACTTGCTGATAGATTTGTTCTAAAGCTTGTTCAATACCAGGAATCAGTTGTGGATTATTTGAAATTCCCCCGCCCAAGACAATCTTCTCGGGGTCAAAACTATACTGAATGTTGAAAATGCCTTGTGCTAACGCCGCATACATCGTCTTAAGTTCCCGCTGCGCATCCAAGTCCGCCTTAGCCGCCAAAGCGTATAAGCCTTCACCCGTCAACGGCGTTGCTAACTGCTTATCAGTAGTAGCCAGGTAGCGCTCGATTGCATTGGGAATCGTTCCAAGTTCACTAAGCGTCCCCCGGTCATCCACCTTGGTATAACCGAATTCTCCGCCAAATAGGTGGGCCCCGTGCCAAATCTGATGATTAAAAATCAGCGCCCCACCGACGCCGGTCCCAATAACTAAGAATGCTAAACTATCGGTACCTTGACCCGCACCACTTTCTAATTCCGCTAAAGCGGCACAGTTGGCGTCATTTTCAATGGTCACCGGCAACTTAAACCGGGCTTCAAATTCCGCCTGAATCGGGAAGTTGTGAATATACGGAATGGCACTCGCCCCTTCAATCTCACCGGTTCGCTTGTTCACCGACCCCGGCGAACTGATTCCGACACCGGTAATGGGCGCTTGGGCCTTCATTTGATTAACTTCCGTCGTCAGTAAAGTCATAAAGTCGTCCTTGGTAGCTGGCGTAGGTACCGCGTGGTGGGCAACTAGGGCCTGATCTTGCCAAATCGCAAACTTAATACTCGTTCCACCAATATCAATTAATCCCAGTGTTGACACGTTATTTCACCTCAGCATCCTTAAATAACAACGTCTTGATTTCAGCGGGGTCTAAAACATCCACCGCTTTGTCTGGCAATGGTTCTTCGAAGAAGTTGACCACTTGGGCCGGTTCATTCTTAAAGTTAACGGCTAACGGTGCCGTGTCCGCACCTAAGTTATACCCGCGTAACGTGATGCCAGCGGACTGGTTCGCGCGTTTCAAACTCGTCACCGCAAACGCTGGACTTTGAATCTGCAAATAACTTTCCGCTGCCGCAAGATCACCGTCATGGTGGCCCGTCGTTTGTACACTAAATGGCACTTGGAAGTTATGGGCATTGTGGTAACTCTCTAATCGTTGGGCGTCACTCCCATCGTGCAGTTCCAAACTGTATTCAAAGGTGAACTCGCCCTGCGTTTGGGCTTCGGGCGTTGCAAAGTAACCCCAATCACCCATTTCACCCACGGAACGAATCATGGTGAGTGCGATCGTGTTCGTTGCCGGCAAAATTTCATATTCGTTCAAACCAAAGTTACCAACCGTCACCCCGTTGCCCGCTTCGTTTAGGTTCACAAAAGCTTGTTGATGTTGCGGGTTCGTGGGGTTTTCCCACGTCTTAGCAGGCTGGTTAGGCCGCGTGACCGTTTCGTAAATCGAGTCGGATTCGTTCGTCGTCGTTTCTAAATCGGTCTGGAATAACACGCGGACCCGGTGATCCTTCATTTGATTATTCAAGTGGGTCGCAAAGGTCAACTGCTTGCTATGCCGTCCCAGCGTAATCGTCGTCGTAATATCTAATGGTTGTAATTCAGTCGCACGTTTGGCCGTCCGTTGCGTAATATCAATCACGGCTTTTTCTTCTTCAATCAAACGGTCGTCCGCTGAAACTGGAATCTGCATGTGGTTCACAACTTCGATGGTCGTTCCTAACCCGTCGTCGTGAACTAGCCGCGTCGAAACTGGAAAGTCCGTTGAAAGAATGGCTTGATTATCCGCCGTTTGTCGGTAAATGTACTCATTCCCCATGTCCCCAGTATCTTCAAAGACCATCATTTGATGGTACGTCTTACCGGTCTCACGGTTTGTGACCGTTAAACTTCCGTCGGCTGCTAACGTGGCTTGCACCCATTCGTTGCTTAATTCGTGGTCACGATTAGCCGGCGTCGCATCGACCGCGACGGGACTAGCCGCCACCGTTGCTGGTTGAAGTGCCAACGCCTGCCATGCAAAGGCTGGTAAGCCCGTCATATTAAGCTCAATGGTCAATTCAATCGCTTGGTACGGCACCCGGAAACGGTCCTTTGGCAAGTCATAGTGGAACGCGACTTCCTGGTTAACAAGGCGGAACGGCACGGATTGTCCCTGCGCATCAACAACGTTCAACGCTGGCAAGTCGGCCAGTTCAGTGGCGAGTTCGGCACGTTGTTCTTGAATCGTGCCCGCTTCGCTAAAGTTACGCCGGTCCCATTCAACCGTCGCCGTCACTAAGCCTGACTTCGAATAACCAGTCGTATTCACTACGACAAACGGCTTAGCCGTCTCATCAAAACTAGTCGTATTGACCCGACTAGCCAATAAATTCAGGGCATCCTGGGCGACAAAACGGCTAACTTCGGCGGATTTCGCAAACCGGGTCATCATTTCACGGTGTACTTCATCAACTGAACACCCACAAATACTGTCGTGCGGATGGTTTTGTAGCAATAATTTCCAAGCATAGCGTAACCGGTCATGTGGATAATCCGCAGCCGGGTAAGCCATGGTTGCCAACGGTTCCGCCTGGTTTTCAATCAGACGTTCCGTGGCGGTATTGGTTTGTTTTAAATAGACCCGACTAGACGCCGTATTCGCTAAGGTATACCAGCCATCCGTCTCTTGGCTGGTCAGTTCCCCATCGATCGTACTCAAGTCTTCGGGGAGGTCCGCCCGCAACGTCTCCAAATAGTCCGTAAAGTTCGTATGAATAAATTCGTAGTCCGGATAAAGCTGGTTAGCGACCTTGATGGCCTTCGTCACGTTTGTTTGAACTGGCTGGTGATCGACACCGTTCATCATCAAGAGGTCCCCGGTAGACGCAAACTTCTCAGCATCGGCTAATTTTTGATCCCAGAAAACCTTCGCTTGGGCGGGATCAACTGGAATTTCATTCCCATTGCTGTACCAGTTAGCGAAGAGTAACCCTAAAATCTTGCTACCATCCGGTCCTTGCCACCACATTTCCGAGTATTGTGATTCAAAATCGGCTTCGCCAGTTTGATTATTGAAACCAGTTGGCGTCACCCCGCGTCCAAAAGCGGCGGTCTTTAAGTTGGCTAACGCCATCATTTGTGGTGTTTGCCCCATGTTACCAAACGTATCCGGGAAATAACCCAAAGGCACACCGGCCCCATATTTTTTCACTTCATCGCGCCCAATGATCATGTTTCGAACGTTCGATTCCGGGCTGATCAAGAAGTCATCCTGCAAAATATAGAAGGGACCGATACGGAGTTTTCCCGCTTGAACGGCCGCGACTAATTCAGGTTTTCGCTCTGGCCGCACTTCCAAGTAGTCATCAAGGGCAATCGTCTGACCATCTAAATGAAAACTATCAAAGGTTGCGTCTTTTTTGAAAACATCCAGCAAGTTATCAATCAAAGTAACTAGTCGCATGTGGTGTTGTTCGTACGGCATGTACCATTCCCGATCCCAATGGCTGTGTGAAATAATGAAAACTTTTTTCTTGGTCATAGTGGTTTAACTACCTTTCTATTTTGAAACCCAGCGTCGTCAATAATAGTTCGCAATACATCATATTTGCCCATGAAAACCAGGCCCGGGTAAAGTTCTGGTCATCATTAACATCAAACGATTCGTGCATTAAGTCGGTGCCACCCGTTGTTGTGATCAACGTTTGCAAAGCGGCTAATTGTTGCTCGCAACTGCTGGTCGTGAGCCCCTCCATCGCAATGGCAATCGGCCAAATATAATTTTTGGGCGTGTGGGGACTTCCCTGACCGGCACCCCGTGGCCCGCTATAGTAATAAGGATTCTCGGGACTAAGCAAGGTCTGCCGTGTCCGCTGGTAATTCACGTCTAGCAGGTCACAGTAACCCAGGTACGGCGCGCTGAGTAAACTCGGCACGTTGCCGTCGTCCATCAACGTCGCGTGACCAAGCCCGTCAACTTCATAGGCGTAAACTTTTTCACCGTTCGCGTTCAACGTGTAGCCGTAAGTTTCAATTCCCGCTTTAACGGTGGCCTGCAGGCGTTGCGCTCGTGCCACGATGTTCGGGTCGTCGAGCACGCTACTGAAGATCGTTTGCAAATAGCCAAGAATGACCACCGCAAACATGTTGGCCGGGACTAAATAGCCGTATCCACAAGCGTCGTCGCTCGGCCGAAAGTCTGACCAAATCATCCCCGTGTCCCCAACCGGACTTCCGTGGCCATCCCCTGGCAAGGAGTCTTCCGGGTGATCCTGCGTCCGGATAAACCGGTACGGTGAGGTGGCATGATGTTGTTCGACTTCGAACGTCGTCAGTAATTTTTTGACCCCCGTCACAAAGTTAGCGTCAAATTGTGCGGTTGCACCCGTGTTTTTATACAGTAGGTAGGCAAGTTGGACCGGGTAGCACAGGGAATCAATTTCAAACTTCCGCTCCCAGATCCAGGGACCCATCTCGGTTTGATCAGATTGGTGGCCGTGACTGTTAGCGGTTTCATTAAAGGCGTTAGCGTAGGGATCAATCGCCATATTGAAAAATTGCCGCTGGACGACCCTAGTGATTAGCTGTGCAATTCGTGGTTGCTCGTGCGCTAGCGCCAAGTACGGTCGGACTTGTGCGGTCGAATCTCGTTGCCACATTGCTGGAATATCACCGGTCAAAATGAACGCATACCCCTGCGCATCGTCTGAGATTGTCGTGGTTAACGTGTTTAAAAAGGTCTTTTGAAAAACCGTCCCAAGTTGTGGGTTGAGTGGCTGACTTAACTGGTCAATTTTAGTGACAAAAGCTTGAACATCCTTATCGACATAGTTCGTTGTCATCGTTTCACCTCGTATTTGATATATCATTTGTCTTGATTATAACATGCTGTTTTCAGTTGTATATATCAAATCACGACTTTTTCTTCCCTTTTGTCATCAAAAATGATATATTGTCATTAAAATCAATCAACAAAGGAGGTTTGCCATCAATGGCACGTAAAGAACCCCGTTATTTAACGATTTATCACGATTTAGAGCACCAAATTTTAACGGGTGAGCTGCACCCAGACGAACAGCTTCCCACCGAATTTCAACTAGCTAAAACCTATGATGTTAGCCGGATTACCTCCAAACGGGCCCTAACTGAGTTAGAAAGCCGCGATTTGATCTATCGCCGGCAAGGCAGCGGTAGCTTTGTTCAACCACATAAAGCCAATTTAACCAGCAAACAACTATTAGTCGTCTTGCCGTTTCCGACTAACGCCGGTCTCGGGGACTACGCTTCCGGTATCAGTGCGGCTGCCAACGCAAAGCACTACCAGGCCGTCACCATGGACCCTCGCGGATTCGCCCAGCTAACGGCTTCCGAGATTAAGCATAAGTACGCCGGCCTCATTTATTTACCTCAGGATCTGTACCAAGAAGCTGAACAGCTCTACCTATTGAAGCTCGAAAAGGTTCCGGTCGTCTTGCTAGACAAGTCGCTTCCCGAACTCGAACTTCCCGTCGTCGCCGCGGATAACTTTAACGGTGGCCAACTCGCGACCAACCACTTGATCCAGCAACAACATCACCAAATCTTGTTTTACGCGCAAATGGAGCAAGCCGTTTTGCCAAGCTCCGTCTACGAACGCTACTTTGGTTATTTACAGGCGCTCCACCAAGCTGGGCTCAAACCCGTCGTTTCTATTCATGAACTGACGGCCTTAAATCAACTGACCCCCGATGATTGGTTGACCTATTTAGATCAACACCACATCACCGCCATCGTCGTCGAAAATGACCTGATTGCCATTAAGTTGATGAACCGTTTGCGGGCCGTTGACCCAACCATCTGGCAGCGCCTGTCGATCGTCGGTTTCGATAATATTCAAGCCGCCAGCTTAACCTATCCTGCGCTAACGACCATCGCACAAGATTTCAAAGGAATGGGCAAAAAGGCGGTCGAACTATTGCTCAATCAGCCCAACCAGCCTAGTGTCGTTCGCCTACCCGTTAAGTTAATTAAACGCGCTTCAACCAAAGCGTTACCCAAAATTCCCAAGGAGGATTAACTCTTGAAGATTGATGAACTCGATATTCGCCAAGGAACGGCGAACACGTCCCACCGCTCACATGGCAACTGTCTCCCCTACGTTGGGGTCCCATTCGGCATGAACTACTTTAGTGTGCAAACCAATGGCGAAGACGGCGCCTGGTTCTTTCAACCAGATGCGCCACGCTACGAAGGCATCCGGCTGACCCATCAGCCTAGTCCTTGGATTGGTGACTACTGCCACTTGCTTTTAACGGCCGTTCAGTGGCAAGATCCTACCGAGCATCCCGATTTAGTCGGTAATTATCGGCCAAACGAAGCAACGTTTAACGCCCATCACTTGGCCCTATTTGATGACCACTTCAACGTGCAAACTGACCTGGTACCCACCGCTTACGGCGCGGCCGTCACGTACGACTTTCAGGCCCCGGAATTGGCCCACCGTGGGATTGCGATTCAATTGCCAGACGACGGGCAATTTGAATTAACGAGCACCGGGGTCCGACTCACCGTTTCCGACTACCACGACGGCGAAGATCCCAACCTCACCCTCTTTGTCGAACTAACGGTTCCCGGACTTGATCCAGCTCACTCCGGCTATTATGACGCCGACCAGCAATGGCACACGGCTACGACGGGGCAAGGCAAATGGTTGACCCTACTATTAGCCACAACCCAGACGCAATTGGACTGTCGTTTGGCAACGTCTTACCTGAGCGCGACTCAAGCAACGCAAAACTTAGCAGTCATTCAAAAAGACACCGTTCAACAGCTCCAAGATGAAAGCGCTAACCTATGGAATGCTTATTTAGCCCGTGTCAGCGTTAAAGATCACCATCCCGCAATGGTTCAAACTTTCTACACCTGTTTATACCGATTATTCCTGTTTCCACAACGCTTTTACGAACTCGACGCAAAAGGCCAGCCGCAGCATTGCGATACGATGGCTAAGCAGATCAAGCCCGGCGTCCTGTATACCAATAACGGTTTCTGGGACACGTCCAAGACGGTCTATTCACTCTTTTCAATCCTTGCGCCCGAACTGATGCCAAAATTCTTACGCGGATTTTTAACGAGCTACCAAGAAACGGGCTTTCTCCCCCGTTGGCTCGCGCCGGACGAACGCGGCATGATGCCTGGCAACCTAGTGGATTCCGTCATTGCGGAGAGTGCCAAAAAAGGGTTGGCAACCGACTTAATGCCCGAACTCTTAGCCGCCATGCAAGACAGCGACTCTAAGCCAGCACTCGGCAAACGTTACGGGCGTCAAGGAAGCGCGGATTACGACCAACTGGGCTACGTCCCCGCCGACAAGTACCCTGAGAGTGTCAACTGGACGCAAGATTACTCTTACAGTGATTACTGTATCGGCCAAGTCGCGGATACCCTCAATCAGCCAGCCGTCGCCACCAAGTATTGGCGGCTGTCTAAACGTTACCTCAACTTACTTGATCCGCAGACCGGTTTCTTACGTCCTAAAAATACCGATGGCCAGTTCAAACCGAACTTCGTACCGGACCGTTGGGGCACCGACTACACTGAGGGCAGCGCTTGGCAAAATAGTTTCAGCGCGTTCCACGACATCCAGGGCCTGATGACCGCAATGGGTGGCAAATCAAAATTAGACGCCCAACTAACGACCCTTTGTAACACCAAACCGTCTTACCACGTCGGCGGTTACGAAATGGTGATTCACGAAATGGCAGAGTTGGCCGCCGTTGATTACGGGCAACTGGCCATTTCAAATCAACCGAGTTTCCACCTGCCATACCTTTTCAATTACACGGGACATCCCGAAAAGACGCAGGTCCTCGTTAAGCAGTTACGGAAACTCTTTAACGCTTCAACAACCGGCTTTCCAGGCGATGAAGACAACGGCTCAATGTCCGGCTGGTTCATCTTTGCTTGTCTCGGCTTCTACCCGGTGTGCCCAGCCGACGCCGAATACGCGCTTGGTATTCCGGCATTCGACCAGGTCACGCTACACTTAGCCGACCACGACCTGACCTTAACGACGGCCAACAACCATGACCATAACAACTTCGTGCAAAGTACGCTGGTTGACGATCAGCCGCTGACCACTTCAACAATTAGTCACACCCAATTGATGGCCAGCACAAAAATCGCCACCCGCTTAGGCTTGGTCCCTAACAACTAATTATTTGCCAAACTAAAAATGGTCCCCCGTATGGAAGATTCCATATAGGGGACCATTTTTGATTGTTTAACGATGCCGCTTCGCCGGACAGAACTGGTGGTTTTTCTCGGGCGAGGATTGAGACCGCTTTTTAGGCTCAATCCGGTCCCACGACCGCGTGCCATCAGTGCCAACCGGACTAGCTTACCGTCTAGGCCATGGGTTGCCCCGCAGCTTGTTGGCGGTACTCTTTTGGCGAAACGTCACAAATCAACCGGAAGTTCTTATAGAAATAGCCACTATTCGTGTAGCCGATTTCTAACGCAATATTGCTAATACTTTCATCCGTACTGAGCAACATTTGTTTGGCCTGGTCAATCCGATACTGATTCAAATACTTGGAAAAACTTGTCTGGATTTCTTTTTTAAACAACTGGCCTAAATAAACGGGATTTAGGTGTAGCCGGTTCGCCACTTGCGTTAATGACAAATCCTGTGCGTAATCGGCTTTAACAATGGCAATAACCTGCCGGACGTTCTTTGAATAAGTCAGTTGTGGCTTGGGTTCATAGCGTTGCACTAGTGCGACCACCGTCTGTTCCAACGCCGCAATCGTCGGGGCATTATCAATCAGCGTTAACTGCGCTTCGTAGTCCTGATTGCTAAACGTTTGGTGGTTACTCAAAATATTCAAGACTAAAAAGGCAACCTGCCGCGCATAGGACGGTGCAACGTGTTCGTTACTTAATTTCACGAACAATGCTTGCGTCAACGTCACCATTAACGCTTGATTATTACTACTTAGCGCTCGCTTAAATTTATCCAGGGACACCTTAGGAATCTCCGCCTGCCGTAACCATTCCGTGCGGGCCGCTCCTGACAAAAATGGCGACCGGCCTTCGTAAAATTGATAAAGTTCCGCTAACGTTTGGGCCTGCTCCAAACTGTCAGCGAGGCCCGATAATTGGCTGACCCGTTCCCCCACCGTCACAAACGACGCCCCGGTAATGAGTTGTTGGGCCTCCAACTGTTGAATGAACTTCGTTAAGGATAGGTGCGACCCAACAAAACAAATCATGAATTGATTCTGACTCACGTAATATAAATTTTGACCTTGTTGCTGGCAAGCCTGACTTAACGCATCATAATTCGTGACGTTATTACAACAGATCATCGTCAACTTATGCGGATTATTCGCCACACCCGCACTATTTAACAATTGTTCCGTGGCCGCCTCATCAAGTTCTTGCGCCACCAACCGCTCCGTCTGCATTTCCAAATAGTAGTGTCGCGTTGCGGCCGCTTTCGTCTGCGACTCTAATTGCCCGTGTGCCTTGATTAACACTTTTTCAAGTTCCTGCGCATCAACTGGTTTGACTAAATAATCAACGGCGCCAAAATGAAGGGCCTGTTTCACATAATCAAACTCTTGATAACCTGATAGTACGATCACCAACGGCGCTTGCGGTAATACTTGCAACTGCTGCATTAGGTCTAGCCCCGTCATCTCAGGCATCCGGACGTCGGTAATAATTAAATCGACCGGTTGCTGTTTGAAAGCTGCTAACGCCTACTTGCCGTTACGAACCGTCTGAACAATTTTAAATCCGTTTTTTTCCCAATCAACAATTTTGGCCATACCCTTTAAAATCATGTATTCATCATCAACTAACATGACACTATACATTTTAAAGCCCCCTCTACAAAACCAACTCTAAAATTGGTACCGCTTACGTTTGGCGTCACATGCCGTCCTTCATTTCTAGCAATATTCTCACCATCAAAATCTAGAAAAACCCAAGGTCAGTGCGCCCACTGATTATCTCTTAGAATCACAGTTAAGGTAATATACTAACATAATCAACTATTTGACTAAATTACACCAGTAAAGGCGCTCACAGGTCATCTGTGAACGCCTTTATATTTATCAATTATTCCCTTGGAGGTGGAATAATGATTCGCTATTACCCGTGGTCACAAATTACAGTACAGGCCACGAATCAGCGGCAACTAATTTTATTTTAAAAGCTTGTCACTTAAGCTTCAGTCGGTTGCTGTTCTTCTTCTTCATCCAGCATGATTGAACTTTGGGTCTCCTTGTCAAAGAAATGCGCCTTATTGATATCAAAGCCCATTTCAATGACGGTGCCTGGTTGATGGAAATCACGCGCATCAACGTTCGCCACGAATTCAGTGTCGCCCACTTGACTGTATAACTGACTCGTTGCCCCTAATAATTCGGACACGTTGATCGTTGCTTTAACCGTTTGCTTTGGCCAAGTGTCGATGAACACACTTTCAGTATGAATATCTTCTGGGCGAATCCCGAAAACGATATCCTTGCCATTGTAGCCGCGCTTATTTAGCGTGCTGGCCATCCCTTCAGGAACGTGTAATTTAACGCCCTGATGATTATCGATCACATTATCTTTAAAGCTAACGTTGAAGAAGTTCATGGCTGGTGAGCCAATGAACCCGGCCACAAACATGTTCCGTGGTCGATCATAGATTTCAGACGGACTCCCGATTTGTTGTACTTCCCCCGTAGACATAACAACCACGCGGTCAGCCATCGTCATCGCTTCCGTTTGGTCATGGGTCACGTAAATCGTAGTCGTGTCCAAGCGCCGGTGTAATTTTGCAATTTCCGCCCGCATGGAGACCCGCAACTTCGCATCCAAGTTAGATAACGGTTCGTCCATTAAGAAGATGGGCGCATCCCGAACGATTGCCCGGCCTAACGCAACCCGTTGCCGTTGCCCACCGGACAAATCAGCTGGCTTACGGTCCAAGAAATCAGTTAACCCTAGAATTTCGGCGGCATTTTCCACCCGTTTATCAATCTCTTCTTTTGTATACTTACGCAGTTTTAACCCGAAAGCCATGTTACCGGCCACTGTCATATGTGGATACAGGGCGTAGTTTTGGAAAACCATCGCGATATCACGGTCACGCGGGGGAATATCGTTCATGACTTTATCCCCAATTTTCAAAGTTCCCTGGGTAATATCTTCCAGACCAGCGACCATCCAGAGCGTGGTCGACTTACCACAGCCTGATGGTCCAACGAAAACGATAAATTCCTTGTCTTTGATGTGCAAATCAAAATCATTAACTGAGTTTTTAGTCGCATTGGGATAGCGTTTGTAAATATGATCTAGATCGATTTCAACCATAATATATACCAGCCTTTCTCAAAATACACTTGTTTTTATACCAGATTAGTCGGAATGCAATGCAAATTTATACCAACTTTTAACAGTTCTTATTCTAAGTGAAAACGTTGTCATTAACCATAGGCACATTGTACAAAAAGTCGGCCAACAACTGGCAAACAGTCCGAAAAATGATTATTGCCAATTTTAAATTACTTCAATAACGATGCAGCCAACGCAAAGTCACCCACCGTTGCCGACGCGTTATCAGCAAAATGGCTGTGCACGATTAGGTCGTCAGGAATCTGCACGTAGTTGTGATTGAGTTGGTCAAAAATCTCTCGGACTTTGATTATATTGTCATCGTCAACGACGGAGCCACCAAAAATAATCTTTTCGGGGGCGTAATTCACAAAGGCGCTGAAAGCCATTTGGGCAGCGTAGTAGTTGATGAAATCAAACACCGGATGATCACGGTCTAACTTTTCTCCAGGAATCCCCGTCCGACCTTCAATTGTTGGCCCAGCTGCGACCCCTTCAAAGCAGCGATTACCGTGAAATGGGCAAAAACCTTCGTAATGATCATCTGGATGCAGCATGACCGGGGCGTGGCCCATTTCAAGGTGGGAGTATCCCCCGATGAAATGACCATCTTGGATGACACCCCCGCCAATGCCCGTTCCAATCGTGAAGTAAACGGCCGAGTCAACGTTTTTGGCACTGCCCGCAATGAATTCGCCATAAACCGACGCGTTCACGTCAGTCGTAAAGTAAACCGGCACGTGTAACGCTGCTTTTAACGTGCCAACCATATCGGTTTCCGCCCAACCAGGCTTCGGGGTAGCTAGGATGTGACCATAGTCGGCCGTTCCGGGTTTGATGCCGATGGGGCCAAACGAACCGAGCCCGATTGCATCAACCGGATTCTCCTTAAAAAAGGCAATGCAACCGGCTAAAGTCGTCGCGGGATCTTCAGTTGGAATTCGTTTTTTAGCACTAACCTGATACGTTTATCTGCTGCGGCTAAAACAAATTTAGTGCCGCCCGCTTCAATACTGCCTAGTTTTTGACTCATAATAATCACCTTACTCATTCAATTTATTTAATTACATTCAAACACGACACACATACTAAATCGGCTAGTCTTCTTTAATCACAAATGCCATGGTCATCATGACGCCTTGCTGGCCATTGCTAGCAATCGCCATCGTAAACGAGTCGCCAAAAGTATCAAGCATCCGGGAATAAACGTTTTGTAACCCAATCGATTGCTGTTGTTCGGCGTTCAACGGCTCGCGCATCTTGTGATTGATGGCCGTGACTTCCGCCGCGGTCAGGGGCCGACCATTATTCACAATTTTGACTTTGACCAGTGGCCCTTCCCGCCATGCTTTGACACTCAGCGCGTTATCCTGACGAGCAAAATCCACACCATGGACGAAATAGTTTTCGACTAACGGTTGCAAACTGAACTTAGGCACTTCCACGGTCGCTATCGCCGGATCAACTTGGAACTGGTAGGCAAGCCGGTCAGGAAACCGAACTTGATATAAGAAGACGTACTTTTCAATAAACTTCAACTCATCTTTGATCGTCGTACGGGGTGACAAATCAGTGTTATTTCGTAGCAACGCGGCAAAACTATAAACCACGTTGGCTAATTCCGGCTGATCCGCATCTAGCGCCGCCATCCGAATATATTCCAAGGTGTTGGACATAAAATGCGGATTGATTTGAGCTTGTAACGCCTTCCGGTTCGCCTCTTGCTGGGCAATCTGTAATTGATAAATGGTATTAATATGCTGATGAATCTCTTCCAACATCGCGTTGATACCATCCGCCAACGTCCGTAAATCCGTGGGTTTCAAATCAACGGGCACCCGCGCATCCAAATTACCAGCGGAAACGGTGCTGACCGTATCCACAATGGAATCTAACTGGTGCTGATAACGCCGAAAAGTTAACCACAGCCCAATACTGAGTCCGAATAATAGCACTAACCCCAGTAAGACCAGCGGCAAGACATGGTCAATCAGTAAGGTACGCAAGGTTGCGCGATTGATGACCGTTGTCAGACGGTACCCGGATGGTAATACTTTGGTGCTCACACGGTAGCCACTTAAATTGTTGGTATTATTGGCATCCAACGCCCGTTTAAATGCTTTTTTAGAGCTTGCTTTGACGTCCTTACCAGCAAAATAGAAAACCGCGTCATTCGCATCCGATTCAACCGCAATTTGCAGCGCCCGCGTACCAGGAATCTGCCGTAACTGCTGATTTAGATCACTTTGATCAAAGCTCAAGCTGATCACGCCATCGGTCTCTAAGGTGTACTGATTGACTAACGGCGCACTGATTGCAAACTTTTGCTTAACGTCCTTCGCCGCATACAGCCCACCCCCGGGATTGGCTTCCGTCGCCACGAAGACCTTCTTCTGGTTTAAAAGGCGCAGGGTCAACTGGCTGGCCTGGTCATGTTGAACAAAGAATTGACGGGATTCAGTTGGCCAGAAGAAGTACGGTCCTCCGTGAATGCTCTTATTAATCGCGTAATCACTATATGCCGATAATGATGAATCAAAATATTTCTCGATACTAGGTAAATTACCAGTCGCATTCGTGAGTTGGGTCGCAAATTGTGAGATCACTTGTTGATTTTGCATCACCGCCTGACTAACTTGTGCGGTCGCCGTCGTTTCTGCTTGCCGAATTTCTGAATCATAGGTCCGTACGCTCACTGTCACAAAAACGCTGGTCGCCAAAACAACCATCACTGAAATGATGGTTGTATAGACCTTAATTAAGCGGGCAAAACTTGACCGCAAAATGTGATCATGAACATGCATTTAAACCGCCTCGAGCATTTTATCAATTTTGGCATACCACTGATGTGACAACACGTCGGTCGCAAACATATAGATTCCAGGACTCAAGAAGATAATTAGCCCTGGCCACTTCAAGGAAATAACGATCATTGTGATCGTCACGACAATGAACACTAACAGTTGCATGAAGCTACTGAAGAATTGCACAACGGCTAATTTGACCGCGTCTTTAAAGGTCACGTCGTAGCGGGAACGAATCATGGTTGTAAACATCGCCAAGCTGAAATCGAAAATCAACGCCGCAACGATGATAAATTGAACAAATAGCATCCACGCCTGACTGACCGTCGTGCTTAAATACAAGTTATAAGCCAGCACGATACCGGTGCCTAAAAAGATCCAAGTATGCAAGTTTTCTTGCCAGAAGTCAGTCTTGAATCGACTCCAAGCTGTTTTAAAGGAATATTTTTTATAATCCCACTCGTTATCCATGTACATCTCACTCATCGTCCGAAAGGCGGGCCCAATTCCTAATACGATCAGACCAGCGACCGTCAAAATCCAGAAATACACGGTCATGATTAAGAAAACAAATATGCGGGTAAAAATTCGATCAGCTGCACGTCCCATGCTAATTCCTCCTCGTTGGTTCTGTTATGTCCCTGTTTTACTGAAACCGTTTTTTTAGTTTACCAAACGGCGCTCAGCTTTGATAGCGCTTACTGCAAGGCGACCATGAACGCCTCATATGGTCGCAGTTGGATATCACCCAACTGGTCGGGATAATCATCATAATTTCCCACTAACCGTTTAGCTGCTCGTTTTGGTAACGTTACGGCTACCGGTTCAGCCCCGAAGTTACTGCAAACTAACCACGTGATTTCGCCTAACGTCCGGGTGTAGGCAATTACGGCGTCGGGGACAGTTAGAGATTGGAACACCCCGGTTTGTAGCACCGGCTGCGTTTTTCTAAGTTGAATCAACTGCTGATACGTCTCAAAAATACTGTCAGGTTCAGTTAAAGTTGCCCGCACGTTGATGGTTTGATAATTGGGATTGATTGCTAACCACGGCTGACCAGTACTGAAACCAGCGTTTACGCTAGCATCCCATTGCATTGGCGTGCGGGCGTTATCACGGCTAAACCGGTTGACCTTTTCCATCGCCATCGTTGCCGAATCACCCTGAGCACGCAGCTGCCGATAAATGGTCCGCGCTTCGACGTCGTCAACTTGTTCAATCGTTGTGACCGGACAATCGGTCATGCCAATCTCCTCACCTTGATAGATGTAGGGCGTGCCCTTCAGGCCGTGCAAGGTAATGGCTAACATCTTGGCACTCAGTTTGCGGTTGGGTCCGGTTGACGCCCCAAAGCGTGAGACCGCCCGGGGTAAGTCGTGGTTGTTCCAAAACAAACTGTTCCACCCATCCGTTGCTAATTCCCGCTGGCAGTCATATAAGGCCGACTTCAGTTGTGGCACGGATACGGGATGAGTTTCCCACTTCTCACCGCCCACCTTTCGATCCGCCCATAAATGGCCAAATTGAAAAATCATGCTGAGTTCTTGGTGGGCAGGACGACTATATTGCAAGGCTTCCTTAGGCCCCGCACTCCAAGCTTCGCCGACCGTTAAAAATTCCCGGTCAGCCCAAGTTGCGCGGTTCATTTCATGTAAATAGTCATGCAGATGGGGGCCGTTAACTAGTTGTTTGTCAAACGGCTCTTTCCCAATCATGTCGATGACATCCATCCGAAAACCACCGATGCCTTTATCAATCCAAAAGTTCATCATGTCATAGACGGCTTGGCGTAACTCAGGATTCTGCCAGTTTAAATCGACCTGTTTGGCTGAAAATAAATGCAGAAAGTACTGGCCGCTCGCTGAATCAAGCTCCCATGCGGAACCGCCGATAAAACCCGAAGTGAGGTCATTGGGTTCATGGCCGTCGACCGGGTCCGACCACACGTAGTAATCCCGGGTTGCGTTATCCATCCCCGTCCGCGCATTAACGAACCAGGCGTGTTCATCACTCGTATGGTTCACGACTAAGTCCATCACAATACGAATATCGCGTTGCCGGGCTTCTTCAATTAAGCGTTCCATGTCGGCCATCGTCCCGTATTCCAGGTTAACGGCTTGATAGTCAGAAATATCGTACCCGTTGTCCGCGTTGGGGCTTTGATAAACCGGGCTCAGCCAGAGCGCGCCCACCCCTAATTTTTGCAGGTAGTCCAACCGGCTAATAATGCCGGGTAAGTCACCGATACCATCACCGTTACTATCCTGAAAGCTCCGGGGATAAATTTGATAAACAACTGAACGCTGCCACCAATGCTCGCTCATCTCGATCATCCTTTCTGGGATTATTAAAAGTTGAAAACTAAATTTGAGGATTAATTACTCTGATATCAGTACCTCGACCAGTGAAAATTAGCCATTTGGAGGCTATTCCGGTTGGCGCTGAGTATTTGATAGTAATACCCGACGGAGCGGCTCTATCATCACTGTGCTGAAATTATTAAAAGAGCTATGTAGACAAAGAAGTCGTAGCGCAATTGGCCCGACCTCTTTGTGTAACTCATGGTTGACTATTTTTTAGCCAAGAAGGCGTCATACTGTTTCTGTAATTCTTTTTGAACCTTGTCGTAACCAGCTGTCTTCAGTTCCTTATCCATCTTCTTGATAGTTGGTTCTGGATCAGCGGTCCCGGTGTTAAGAATATCGAGGTACTTACTCATAACGTTGGAGAGGTTCGTGATTTCAGTCTTCAATGCCCGCGTATCTGGGTTGAACCCTAACGCTGCGGAAGTCTTGGAGTTAGCGATTGAATCATCACGTTTCTTGATCATGGCATTCGTTGTGGTGTCAAGGGTGTACAAGTTCTTGTTGTTCCCCATCATCCACGCACCAATGAAGTAACCTGGTTTGTACTTCTTAGTTAACTTAATCTTGCCCTTGTCTTCGTTCGTGAAGTTCCATTGGTCGCCTTCAAGTCCCCAAGTAATGTTGTTGAGCAACTTCTTGTTCGTGTTCATTAAGTTCAACACTTTCATTGCTTCAGTCTTATGCTTAGAAGTCTTGGAGATGTTCCAAACGGCAACTTGCGTTTGTGCAGAAGATTTGTATGGGTCAGTGATGGCTTTAGATTGCATCTTCTTGCCACCGGCGCTGTTTTCCAAAGTTGTATCGCCGTAATCGTAAGGACCTTGAGTTTCTTGGCGAACGAACCACGTGTTGTCTTGCAAGTTGTATTGCGTACTTGAAGTTGCAGCGTCCTTTGGAATGTATCCCTTTTCATAATAGCTGTGCAACGTCTTTAAAATACCCTTCATTTCAGCGGTATCGTAGACATTCACGATCTTCTTGTTCTTACCACTGGAATCGATACCGAATGGTAAACCATTACCCAATGGGAAGTCCATATGTGCTGGTGACGCTTTGAAACCTTGACCAATGGCGAAGGCAGCGACCCCAGGGTTTTGCTTGTGGAATTTAGCTAAAGCAGGTTCCATGCTTGCGTATGAATTAACACCCTTGATGTTAATGTTGTTTTTGTCTAAGAAGGATTGGTTGAAAGTTAACATATTTTGCGCGTAAACGTTGGCATTAACTGGGAAGCCATAAATCTTGCCGTTAACTTTTAAGCCTTTCCAATATGACGGGTTAACTTCTTTGTAGGCCTTTTTAGCCACCCCATTTTTCAGTTCATCCGTCATATCGGCGTAGGCACCCTTGAGGGCGTTGTTGGTATAGCTTTGTGAAAACGCTAAGTCATAGCTGTTACCAGACGTTACCATAACGTTATACTTTTGTTCGTAATCACCCCAGCCAATAAAGTTCATCTTAACGTTGATATCTTTATACGTTTTATGAATTTCTTTGTTGGCCTTTTTGAGCATTGCATCGTAGTTCTTTGGCTTGTCCCCAGGCATATACATGTTAACCGTAGTCGTTTTGCCTGATGAAGCACTATCTGACTTTCCACAACCCGCAAGTGCGATGGTACCTAGCGCAGCAACACTAACAACCGCTGCCCCTTTTACAAACTTGTTCATACGTTTCATCCTCCTTGGAATGAGCCCATGAGCGTCAGCTAACCAGTTCATCTAAAATGATCAACATAATTTCAGAATTTAAATTTTTGAATGGCACTAATCATCATCATTAGCGTCACCAACCAGCCAACTCACCAGCAATAAATTTATACCTAACCTAAAGTGTTCGAACTAACCTTTGACCCCACCAATCGTCATCCCTTTGACGAAGTACTTTTGGAAGAATGGGTAGGTCAACGCAATTGGTAACGTTGCCACAACCACGATTGCGAACCGCATCCCTTCGGATGGTACGCTGGTCGCACCAGCGACCGCGCCGTTGTTAGCCATATTTTGCGTCATGTACTGAATGTTATTTTGAATCTTAACTAACAAGTACTGCAGTGGCGTAACGCTGTCCTTGTTGATGTACAGCAAGGCGTTCATCCAATCGTTCCAGTAACCTAGCGACGTAAACAAACTGATGGTGGCAATCCCAGGAATGGCAAGCGGTACCACAATTGTCCAGAAAATTCGGAACTCACTCGCACCATCCATCCGGGCAGACTCAATGATTGCTTCTGGAATCGACGTTTTGAAGAAGGTCCGCATAATTAACACATTATAGACCCCAAAACTCATCGGTAAGATCAACGCCCAAATATTATCTTGTAAGCCCAGCATTTGGGTCACAATCAAGTAAGTTGGCACCATTCCAGGAACAAAGAGCATCGAGATTAAAGCGAAGATGGTAAAGAATTTTGCGTAGGCGAAGTCGCGTCGCGAAATCGCATAGGCATAAGTTGAACTAAACAAGCTGTTCATAATCGTCCCCACGATTGTGACGAAGACCGTCACACCCAGTGAAACGAGGACTTGGTGGCCCATTTTTGACAAGTATTGGTAACTAGCAAACGTCCAATGCTTAGGCCAGAATTGATACCCATAAGTGGTAATATCTGCTTCCTTCGTCAGAGACAAGATGATAATGAAGAAGAACGGCAGGATACAGGACAAGGCGAAAATCCCGATAAAAACGTTGAAAAACAGGTTGGCGCCAGGTCCGAACTTGCGAATTTCAACTGCTGAAATGTGCTTTTTTTTACGCAATGGCGTCACCTCCTAAAAGAGTGCTGATTCTGGCCGCTTCCGACGAATAATCCAGTTACTAGTGAAAATGAGTAAGGCCCCAACAACCGATTGTAATAACCCGGCGGCGGTGGACATCCCAATATCGTTAGTCGTCGTTAACGCCCGGTAAATGAACGTATCGAATGTCTGCGTGACGTTGATTAAGGCGCCCGATGAGCGTGGAATTAAGTAGAATAGTCCAAAGTCACTCCGGAAGATCCCACCAATATTCAAGATCAACATCAGCGTTGCAACGGGTAAAATATGTGGTAACGTGACGTTCTTGATCTGTTGCCACTTGTTCGCACCATCCATCATGGCTGCGTCATAGTACGACGGGTCAATCCCCATGGCGGTAGCGAAGTACAGAATACTGTTGTACCCGATCCCTTTCCAGACTCCGAGGAAGATAATGATAAACGGCCAAACCCACGGCGTGTTATAGAAGTCGATCGGCGTTCCACCCATCGCTTGGATAATGTGGTTGAAGATCCCTTTATCAGTGCTTAAGAACGCGTAAACGAAGTAAGCCAGAATTGCCCACGATAGGAAATATGGGAACAACATCGACGTTTGATAAACTTTCAGCAAACGTTGATTCCGCATCTGACTCATGACAACCCCGAAGAAGATGGCGAAGAAGAAGTTCAGTAACAGGAAGGTCATGTTATACCCAATCGTGTTACGAATCACTAGCCAGAAATCTGCGGACTTGAAGAAGAAGGTAAAGTTCTGGAACCCGACCCAAGGACTATGGAGCACACTGTAGATAAATCCTTGTTCTGAATATTGGAAATCTTGGAAGGCTACAACGTTAGCCAACACTGGAATGTAGAAGAAAACGATTAAAAACAGTGAACCAGGTGCGACCATTAATAAGTACACCCGGTTATCCCAAAAGCGCTGAAAGAACTTCTTTTTCTTAATCGGCGGTAATGGCACTGCTTCTGTAACGGCTGGGTCTTGCGTCATCGTTTCTCCCTCCTTTCATTTATTACACTTGCTATAGTAACCGCTTTCTTTATGGCCAACAATCAACTAATTTAAGGGAAATACCAACAAATTTAAGATTTAAACAAAATTAGATATATTTTTTGTACAAAAACCAACAACGGCCATCAGTTGGGTTCCCCGATGACCGTTGTTGGTTTCTAAATTGCTAATTCTAATTTTTATTACTGCTTTAAGTGCTGTCTAGACTAGTTATTCCGGTTGGTACTGAGTATCCGACAGAAATAACAATAGTAAAACTATCTTTAGCGAAGTCGGCCGGAGTTGGTGTGCTGTGTCGGCAAGATTGGCAAATGTTTCGTAACTGACAATCTTGCGGGGCAATTCAAAGACGTGGGTTGTCGGCTTTGAATTGAGGTTCCAGACCGCACCATGGCTGGAACCGGCCCCCATAACACACCAGCTCCGGCCGACGAAGCGGTTATTATTACTAGAACGAAATATCACAGGCACTCACGATCTCTTTGTAGAGGCCGTGGCCAACTAAGCCGTTACTGCGTTTGTCCATTGGTAACAATGGTTCGTGTAATTCCGCCAAGTCGTCTTGCCCGGCTTGCCAGGCTTTAATTCGCCAGCAAACCGTTTCGCAACGAGCAATCTGACCACCCAGACGGACGTCGATGATTTCAAAACCATTCCCCCGCCGTTGCTGATGCCAAACTTGCCGGAATAGGCCGAGTAATTGACGTAGCGCCGATTGACACGTCTCAATCGCAACCAGCGCTGCCGTGGCTTGCTGGTCATTAGCCGTCGCAGTACCTAACTTAGCAACGGCTTGTAACGCCCGCTGTTTGAGCAATACCGTTTGGGCGAGTTGCCGATAAAAGGTTAACGTTAATCGATTATCCGGTCGAACTTGGCACTGACTGAGGGCCGCAATCAAGTGTTCATATTGCGTTTCCAGCCCGATACTTTGCAAGTTTTCCTGGTACCGTTGTAGTAATAAGTCTTCGTAAAGGACGATTTTGCTGACGTTGTCGGCATCCACGTTGACCGCCTGAGTAAAATTATCGAATTGATCCAGCAGCTTATAAAACGCTGGCGCTTCACCCTGCGTCAATTCATATTCTTCATCGATGGTTTGTGGCTGCACATCCGGATGGTATTGATACGCCGCGAAAGCTTGCAGGCCGTACCAAGCTGAACTGATGGGCACTTCGGCACCGTCATCAAACCACATCGTTGCCACCACCTGCGTGACCCCACTGGCCTTGGCCGCGTTTAAACCGGCGCGAACCGTCGCCAACATCTTACTTTGGTTGGGTGCGAGGGCGCTCCAAGTCCAGATGCCGCCCGCAAAGACCACGTCGTCGCTCAGTTCAAAATGCTGGGCAAACCGGTCCCTATAGGTGGCTTCATCTTCATGGTAATAGTCCCAGTACACTTGACCCACTGGCGGTAAGCTGGCCTTGAAGTCAGCGTCAAAGTGCACGTTTGGGTCATACATTTCATGTTTCGGTGACGCAAAGGTGAACCAGAGATCACTCCACATGTACGCCTTGAGTCCAAGCTCCTGAGTCAGCGCAACGACTAACTTCAGTTGGTCTAAAATCAGCGTCTGCTGGTCGGTAAAACCGTTATCGTCCAAGTACTTCCCTCGCCCAAGTTGATAGGCTTCATCCATCCCCACGTGAATCTTATTCGTCGTGAACGGGGCACTCGCAGCCCGTAAGAGGTTGGTTAAAAATGCCTTTGTTGCGGGTGCCCCGACCAGCAGCGTGTCATCCGTATCCCTGACCGCGTGATGGGCATCCCATTTAAGTGCGTTGTGCATGTGTGCCAACGTCTGAACGGCGGGCACCACGGTGACCCCAAATTGGTCCCCGTACAACGCAATATCGTGTAAGTCGGCTTGACTATAGCGCCCCCGTTGACGACCAAAATAGGGTTCTTCGGGAATTTCAAATAAATCCTCTAAATACAACCAGAGTTCGTTATAACCCATGCTAGCAAGTCGGCGAATCATCATTTTTACCATGTCCACCGTGGGGACACCGTTACGGGCCACGTCCAGCATCGCTGCCATGACTTTAAACTGGGGCCGCTGCTCAATGGTAAAATCACCGCCCTGCTTAATTTTGCCAGCAAATAACGCGGCACCCCGCATTAAATCCACCTGACTACCGTAAGTTAAGGTCACCTGCTGGCCAATTCGTGTGATGGCAATTCCCGCCTCACCCGTTTGGCACGTCACCTTTAAAGCATGCGCCGCTAAGTCATCACCCAATCCGATTGCTTGGACGGCTTGTACTTGTTCGGCGGTCAATCCACGCCACTCTACCATGTTTTTTCCTCCTCATTTCGACTGATTAAGGTTTAACTTGATATAATTATCCGACTGAAATATATCATACCCACCAATTTAGAACGAGGGGTGGACGCTTAATTGCCGTTAAAGTTGTTTCCCCGCTTATGCCAGGTCTGCTACCAATCAGCCTTTCAGACTAAAAAGCGCTTTCATTTTATAACTTAATGATCTTCTTTATCGATCAAGCTGGGCGCCGCCCCAAAATAACGTTTGAATAACTTGCTGAAGTAATACGGGTCTTGATACCCGACCGCCCGGGCCACTTCGCCCACCGCTAATTGGTCTTTGAGCAACAAGTCCTTCGCCCGGCGCATCCGCAGCTTCGTCAAATAGTTAATGGGACTTTCGCCCTGAACCCCCTTGAACGTCCGTGATAAGTAGGCCGGACTCACGTGTAGACTGGTCGCCAAATCGCTCAAGGTCAAGTCCTCACTGTAGTGCGCCTCTAAATAATAGGTGGCGGCACTAACTAACGCCACGTGTTCCTTATCAGTCGTCTCACTTTGTAACGCTAAGTAGTCGCTACTAACCGGATTTTCCGGTAATGCCCGCAATAATAAGCAGAGCAATTCCACCACTAAGGCTTGTAATAAAACGGCGTGTCCTAACTCGGCGGGCCGCTGACTTTCGGTGACGACCCGCTGTGCGCAGGCCATGAACTCTAGTCGTAGTGAGCCTAAGTTGACCAAACTGTCAGCAAACGGTAAGTGGTCCGGCGTCTGCCCCGGCAACGCCACGTGCCGAAAGCCAACGTGTAGTTGCAAACTTTGGGAGGCTGGTGGCTGCGTTTCCTGATGATGGACCCCCGGATTAAATAGCAAGGCTTGCCCAGCATCAACTCGCCGCCACCGCCCTTCCACGTTGTAATCAGAATAACCTTCTAACATAATCGACAGTTCCAAAAAAGTGTGGTCATGATAAACGTAAGTCCCAGGTTCCTCGTTCCGGTACGCAAAAGCGTAAAGCACGTCCGGCATTAACTCGCTCAGATTTAACATCCGGCCACCTCCCTGCAAAAAAAGCCATGTATTCAGACAAAATCGTCCATTCAGATTACACCGATTTATCGGCATACTAGAACCCTAAAGAACCGTTACTCACCAAATTTCACCTTAGGAGGCTCCCCGTTATGAACCCTTACCAGTGGGTCTGGCAATACGCCAAGCGTAGCCGCTGGCAACTCGTGTTAGCGCTGATTTTAGTTGTGATTAACGCGATTGGCGTCGTCGTTGTTCCCTTACTCGGCGGGGTCATCGTTGACCGCGTCATCACGCAACGCCAACTCAATTTGTTAATCCCGCTCCTAGCCACTATGATTGGCGTCACCCTTTTCCGGACCCTCATTCGTTACTGCTACATTATTTTATTTGAACGTATCGGGCAAAATTCACTCTTCGATATTCGCCACGACCTGTTCACCAAGCTGCAATCGTTGGATTACACCTTTTTCAATGCCGTAACGAACGGCGATATCATGGCCCGTTTAACGGGGGACACCGATGCCATCCGCCACTTTCTATGTTGGGTCTCCTATAACTCACTAGAATGTGTGCTCTGGTTTTTGACCGCCGTCATCGTCATGGCCCGCATTAATTGGCAACTGATGTTGGCCCTAGTCATTGTGACACCCCTAATCGCCTGGCTCACTACCCGGATGAGCAACGAAGCCCACACCGTCTTCTTTAATATTCGGCAAAGCTTTGCCCGCTTAAACGCGATGGTCGAAGAAAACATTTCCGGCAACCGGGTCATTCGGGCGTTCGCTAGGGAAGACTTCGAAGTTCAAAAATTTGAAACGCTCAATCAGGATTACCGTGAAAAAAACATGGACTCAGCTAGAGTCTCACGGCGCTACTTGCCCGCTTTGGATTTTCTCGCGTCCCTACTCTCCGTGATCGTTTTACTCTTCGGAAGCAGCCTCGTCATTAATCATCACATGACCTTGGGCGCGCTCGTTTCGTTCAACGGCTTTCTCTGGATGCTGAACCAGCCCATGCGGATGAGCGGGTGGCTCATCAATGACATTCAACGGTTCTCGGCCGCGACAATTAAGATTCAAGCCATGCTTGAGACGCAACCGGTCATTGCACCAACGACCGACGTTACCGCACCTAAAATCAAAGGTGCCGTCACCTTTCAACACGTTGACTTTGCTTTCCCGGATGCGCCCGAAGTTAACGTCCTCACCGACATCAATTTCACCGTCGAACCGGGACAGACGCTGGGAATTTTAGGTGAAACGGGGTCAGGTAAATCAACCCTGATGAACTTGATTGCCCGCTTCTACGACCCAACGCACGGCCACGTTTTAATCGATGGTCAAGACGTTCGGGACTGGTCACCCCAGGAACTCCGCCACCAAACGACCATTGTGACCCAAGACCTGTTCCTATTTTCCGATTCCATCGTCGACAATATCAACTACGGTAACCGCCAAGCACCCGAACAGTTCATTCGCGAGATGGCCGACGTTGCCGATGCCAATAACTTTATCAACACGATGCCGGATGGGTATCACACCGTCGTTGGCGAGCGCGGCGTCGGGCTTTCCGGCGGTCAGAAACAGCGGATTTCTTTGACCCGCGCCCTCGTCAAAGATCCCCGTATCCTGATTCTGGACGATACGACGAGTGCCCTCGATATGGAGACCGAGGCAACGATTCAACGGCGACTGCGCAATGTCACGCGGAATAAGACGGTCTTCATTATTGCTTCACGGACCTCCTCATTGCGCCGCGCAGATCAAATTATCGTGCTTCGTCAGGGACGGATCGTTGAACGCGGCACCCACGACGACCTACTCGCTGCCGACGGTTACTACGCTGAAACGTATCGCCGCCAATTAGGCTTACTCAAAGAAGCGAAAGGAGTTGATTCCCTTGGCGAAACGGAACACGTCTAACGAAGACGAACAATTAAAGGCCCATTTCAATTGGCACGATTACGCGCGGCTCGGCCAGTACCTCAAGCCGTACACGTGGCGCATGTTGGTCGTCCTCGGTTCCATTTTAATCGGGAACATTGCCATCATTTTAGGTCCCTACTTGATGAAGGTCGCCATTGACCAAGCCATCCCGCAACGTGATTTTCAACTTCTATGGGGACTGAGCAGTATTTTCTTGGTGAGCTTACTCGTGGCCTTCGGGTGCTTTCGTTATCGCATCTGGGCGATTACCGAAATCGGGCAAAATTTGCTCATCGACATGCGCACCGATTTATTCAAAAACTTGCAGAAGTTGCCCTTCGCTTACTTTGACTCGCGTCCCCACGGTAAAATTCTGATCCGGGTCGTTAATTACATCAATACTTTGAGCGACTTACTGGCAAACGGGTTAGTGAACTTAATTTCCGACGTGATTTCACTCGTCATCACCCTGATCTTTATGTTCGCTATCAACTGGAAACTGACGTTGGATAGCCTGGTTCTCATTCCATTTTTACTGTTGTGGGCCTACTACGTTCAAAAAAGACAGCGGACCGCTTTTCGCGCCCTCAGTAACAAACAGTCTAACTTGAACGCCTACATTCACGAAAGCATCGCCGGCATCAAGGTCACCCAAGGATTCGCGCAGGAAGAACACGCCATCAACACCTTTGATTCCGTGGTCAACGATAATCGTGACGCCTACATGCGCGCGGTCAAGATCCAATATGCGCTGAGCCCCGGGTTACAAAACATTTCAACCATGACCACGGCTTTAATTTACTTCATCGGTATTCAGCAACTCGGCGTGGTTGTTAGTACGGGGACTTTGATTGCCTTTCTGGGCTACATTAATAACTTCTGGAATCCGGTCATTAACATCGGTAACTTCTATAACTCACTGGTTACCGCCACGACTTACTTGGAACGCATCTTTGAAACCATGGATGAACAACCGACCGTCACCGACGCCCCCGACGCCTTTGCGTTGCCGCCAATTAAGGGAGACGTCCGCTTCAATCAAGTCAGCTTCCGCTACGATGAGGACGGCCCGTTAAACCTCGACGGCGTCTCATTTCACGCCAAGGTCGGCCAAACCATCGCCCTCGTTGGACCAACCGGCGCCGGTAAATCGACGATTATCAACCTTCTATCCCGGTTCTATAACGTTAATAGCGGTCAAATTACGATTGATAACGTCGATCTTAGCCTGGTCACTTTAGATTCATTGCGGACCCAAATGGGCGTCATGCAGCAGGATACCTTCATCTTTTCCGGGACCATCATGGATAATATTCGCTACGGCCGCCTCGACGCCACTGACGCAGAAGTCGTTGCCGCGGCAAAGCTCGCCCGGGCCGACACCTTCATTCGGACTTTGAAAGCTGGCTACCAGACGGAGGTCCAAGAACGTGGTGACAGCATGTCGGCTGGACAACGCCAACTATTAGCGTTTGCCCGCGTTCTCTTAGCAGATCCCCGTATCCTGATTCTAGACGAGGCCACCGCAGCCATCGATACCAAAACCGAGGCACTGTTACAGGCCGGTTTAAATGAACTGCTCAAGGGTCGAACGAGTTTCATCGTTGCCCACCGGTTATCCACCATTCAACAGGCCGATCAAATTTTAGTGATTAATGACGGCCACATCGTTGAGGCCGGGCGTCACGCTGATCTAATCGCAAAGCGCGGCGAATACTACGAGCTCTACGATTCCCAGTACCGGATGTTACAGGCTGAATAATAATGATAAGCGTGGGATCAACGGCAACGTAAGCTGCCATTGATTCCACGTTTTGACTATCATCAATTATCAAAATGACTAATAGCTATCAGTGCTTGTCCGTGACCTTCATTTTTTGACATAAAAACCTTTAATTTATAGACATCCTGGTATGTTTTTGCACTTGAAATATACCATGTAAGCGGTTAGAATCAAACCATTAAAGCGTAATGACCACAAAAAGTTATTGGGCCGACTATACCAACTGGAGGATTCTTATGGCTAAATACGAAATACTTTATCAACGATTGCGAATGGCAATTTTACGTGGCGAGTACGCGCCTAACGACCGCCTGCCAAGTGAAAACGCCGTTGCCATTAAATACGGCGTCAGCCGCATTACCTCCAAACGGGCTCTAAATGACTTGGCCGCCGCTGACCTCGTTTACCGAGTCCGGGGTGGTGGGACGTACGTTAAGCCCCATAAAAGCACCACGCAGCGGCAAATCCTATTAGTTCTTCCTTTTCCGGAGACAACCGCCTTTGGGGACTATCAAAGTGGGATTCACGCGACCCTCAAAGACACCACTTGGGAATTGAAATTAATGGCCAATGAAGATTTTCTAAAGCTCGACATGGGTACGTTGGCCCAAAGTTACGCTGGGATTATTTATTATCCTCAAAACTTAGCAACCGAAATGCCCGTTTTAATGGGACTCCACGCACAACGGCTACCCTTAGTGGTACTCGACAAGCGACCATCCGCTTTAGCCGTTCCCAGTGTCGTCAGTGATAACGTCGCCGGCGGTAGTCGTGCTTGTGACCACTTACAAGCACTCGGCCATCAGCGGATTGCTTTTCTGCCCGCAACGCCTTTTTGGCAGACCTTTACGGGCACCGTCAGCGACCGCTTCATGGGCTACTTCAACGAACTGACACTTAACAAAGTCGACCCAACCTTGCCACTCCGTTGGGCCCAAGCGCTCCAAGCTTGTAGTGACGCCGGACAACTCCAAGCCTACATTCACGCGCAGGGCATCACCGCGCTCATTGCCGAAAATGACGTCATTGCTTTACGCGCCATGCACCAGCTCCAGGAACTCAATCCCAAAATCATGCAACACTTAGCATTGATTGGATTTGATAACCTGCCGGCCGCTGAAAAAAACAAGCCGGCCCTCACCACGGTCGTGCAAGACTTTGCCAACCTCGGTGCAAAAGCCGTTGAAGCTTTACTGGACCAAATTAACAATCCTGACCATACGTTTAACGAGCAAACCGTTGTGAATATCAAGTTAGTCGTCCGCGCATCGACGACGGACGTTTTGAGTTAACTGCATCAACCTTTTGGGGAGGTTTTTTCATGGATGGACAACACTTACAACAGCTTTATCCACAGGCTACCGTCCAATCAGCACCTTGCGACCGCGCAAACGTTGTGTGTGTTGCTTTAACCACCAATAGCTATTTATGGATTGACACGACTGACCTGGGGCAGCGCGAACTAGCACTCTTGGAAATGTTAACGAAAACCGCGCCAGAACCATCCCCCGCGGATCCGTGGACCGCATTTTTGACCGGCGCAGCAAGTCCGGCACCACAAACGACGGCTAAACAATTACAGCTGCTCCACTTTCAAGTCCGCTTTACCGATGATAACCAGCACCATGGCCAGTGGTTAACGGCACTGACCGGGTTGTTCGACGGTGTTTTGCACGCTGCTTTTACTTCTCAAAATGCCGGTTACCTCCTGCTGAACGTTCCCATCAGCGACCTGTCACAACCAGACTTATCAAGTTTATTAGACTTATTGGATAACGATTTTTACACCAACACCCATATCTTCATCGGCAGTCGGCAAACTGCCGTGACCAACTTGCCAAGCACCTACGCGTTCGAGCAGCAGCTGTTTCACCAGACCCATAAACAAGCGGTCGGCACGCTCAGCCGGAGCATGCTGCCGTATTTGGCGACAACCCACCGTCAAGCACTCACCGGGGTAACCCCCGATTGGTTAGCTGATCCAGATAACCGCCAACTCATTGCCGCGCTCTATCAGACTCAGGGAAACGTCCGCCAAGCTGCAGCAAACTTATTTTTGCATCGCAACACACTCCTCTACCGCATTGAGAAATTGGAACGTGGTAGTGGCTTCAATTTAAAAAACATGGACGACCTCGTTTACTGTTACTTGCTGACGTTAGCCCAGCCGAATCAGACGTAATGTACTAGTGTTAAGATTTTAGACGTCCCAAGCATTCCGGCTACGGGGCTTCTTTTTAACCGTTTAGCGCACTCAATTGTAAATTCGTCATACAAAAAAACGTGTCCGCAGTTATGCAGGCACGTTTCTATTTTGCTCTGATTTATTTAGTTGCGGCAGTCGCGGCTGGTCATGCTTCGTTTTAACTGATGGCTGACTTAAAGCTGCCCGCGCACCCGTGATTGGCATCGTCGTCACTGAATGATTCGTTTCAGAAATAAAATAGTTCTGACTGGTTTTTCCTGTTGCTATCGTTGCCGCTTAAATCCAAATAGCGAAATAGTGGTCACTAATAACGCTAGCACACCTGCAAATATGCCCTGATTGCCGGTATTTTTTTCATTAGTTTGTGGCAACGTCGCACCTTGAATCGAACTATTCGACTGATGGATTGGCATGACCACCGTGCCGCCAATATTAGGCTGGTATGACCCAATGTTCACCCGCTCGTGCTTGTATTGAAGCTTAGCTGGCGTCAAGACCCGTAACGTTCTAGTCGGCTTGCCACTTGGTAGCACCATACGCTTCTCAGGCCGAGTTACTTGCTCGTTAGTCTCCGGTTGGCGCTGACTATTAACACTGACTGGTCGCGTTGAAGTGATGGTCACCGAATGACTACCGTTGCTGGAAGCATTAGTTGGCTGCGTCGGAAACGTTATTGGCTTATCAGCAACACCAATTGGCTTGGTTGCGACCGTCACCACCGGCTGCTTTCCGTTGGCGGGAACAACGCTTGGTTGCGTTGGGGACGTCACTACCTTGTCAGGAACATCAACTGGCTTGGTGGGAACCGTGATCACCGATTGACTACCGTTATCGGGAACAGTGCTCGGTTTTTCTACTTCGTCAGGAACATTAACTGGCTCGTTGGGAGCCGTGACCACCGATTGACTACCGTTATCGGGAACAGTGCTCGGTTTTTCTACTTCGTCAGGA
>CALFSK010000064.1 GCA_937916845.1 uncultured Lactobacillus sp.
TAATCGAGCATTGCAAGTGGCAAAGTTTCTCACCATTAAAAAAGCTTAGATATATTTAGATACAAATTTTTTGACGTTTTGAATATGTGATAATTAAAGTGTTTAAATGGAACGAACCAGGTCACAACTTACAGTTGTGGCCTATTTTTTGATACTGTATAATTAAAGGGTTAGAACCGTGTCATTACTTAATGACATAAGTAAGGAGATAAAAAGATGAAATATGGCTATGCGCGGGTCAGTACCACTGATCAAAAATTAGCAAATCAAATTGAGTTACTAAAATTGGCAGGAGCAGAAAAAATCTTTCAAGAAAAGTTTACCGGCACAACTACCGAACGACCGGAGTTTCAAAAACTGTTGCGCGCTCTAAAAACAGGTGATACTTTGATTGTCACTAAGCTGGATCGGTTTGCGCGGAACACGCGCGAGGCATTAGCCATTATCCAAGAGTTGTTTAAAGAAAATGTCAAAGTCAACATTTTGAATATGGGCTTAATTGACAATACGCCGACTGGCCAATTAGTCTTTACAATATTTAGCGCCTTTGCGCAGTTTGAACGCGATATGATTGTCACGCGCACACAAGAAGGTAAATTGTATGCCAAGCAACATGATCCGTTGTTTCGGGAAGGGCGACCGAAAACGTATTCTGATGAACAGATCAGATTTGCTTATGAGTTGCGAAAACAAGGCATGACTTATAAGATGATTGAACGAAAGACGGGGATTAGTAAACGCACGCAACAGCGAAGGTTTAAGTCGATTTAAAAATAGGTGTTTTAAGAATTGACTGTTTAATTAATCACGTACAACGGGGATTGCCGCTTTATTAAACAGTTGTGAGAGAAATTTATTTAGGGATTTTAGGCACTATTTATACCTGTTGTGCTATTGAGGTTAGTTGTGATAAGGATTAATTTGTCACAAAGGCCTACTCAATTGTTAGTTGAGCAGGCCTTTTGCGAGTATTTTGATTAGAGCTATTAACCCTACGCTAATTATAAGGCTTAACTTTCAAATGGAACATACTATTATCCAAATTATGATTTGTTAAGGTGGTATTGTCATAGTTACTGAATTGAATCAATTGGGCAGAAACAAGAAAAATTTAACTAAGACCATGGACACCATTCAAAATTAAGGGAACGTCATCCTAAATCTATTGCCAATGGCGGGAATTGTTGATTTTTATTTATGCCAACTCGTGACCACATCTTATCATTGGATGGTATGAATGATGTTGACAGAAAAACTAGCATTAGAGGCCTCCTTATTATATATAGTAAAGGATACTAAACGAAATAGATTAAATATAGTATAAAATCATTTTCTAAAGAAAATATGGCCTTTGATCCAACTGGGCATGATTTTCTTCATGCCCAAAGAGTGGCTAAGCTAGCTCAAAAAAAATATATAGAAGATTTTAAAAAAAATGAAACTGATATTGGTCTGTATGTTGTGAAAGCAGCTAGCTATTTGCATGACACCATAGACTAAAAAGTCACTGCAGATAGAATAGACTGAGAGGAGTACGAATTATACTTAGCCATGAGAATATTACAACTCCGGCTAGAGAAGACATTTTAGATATTATCCAACATATGTCATATGCTGACAACATTGAACACCATTATCAGCTTTCTAACGAAGGTAAATGTGTTCAGGACGCTGATAGACTTGATGCACTAGGTGCAATCGGCATAGCACGTGCATTTGCTTACGGCGGGCACGCTGGACAGGAAATATATGATTCCAAAATATCAGTGAAGAAAATCAAAACACACGATGATTATCGCCATCACAAAAGTACAACCATCAATCACTTTTATGAAAAGCTGCTGAAATTAGCAAGTTCAATGAATACCAGAACGGGAAAGCAAGAAGCCAGTCGTCGAACAAAGTATATGCGTGATTTCTTATCTGAATTCCAAATGGAAACAGGTGTAAAAGATGAAACATAATGAGCATCTATTAGATAAATCGTATTTCGAAAAAGTCGCTGCACTTTTTAATAAAGGACAGTCTGATCCCCTGCTAGGTGAGGCCATGTGAACATGGAATAATCTTCAGGAAGGTTTCATAGCCAATGAGCGCCTTCCAGACACGCTCGTTGATATTGCTATTTGGCCCGTTTTTAATCGCGCTCCTCAGCTATATCGACAAGCACCACAAATAAAAACCCGCCCTGCGTAACTTTGGTCGGTTACAAGGTGACAATGTATTTTGTAATCTAGACCACCGCCTTTAAAGCGGCTTGTCTGAGAAGCTCCGTTCACGCAGGGCTTCTTTTTCTTCCCCGCATTATAGCATGCCTTTAATTATCCTTCGACTATTTTAAATTAACTTTCTAATAGTTCTAGGGGACGCACGTTTTTTTGTACTAAAACAAAGGTAAAAACTAGTAGACATAATCAAAATATTTTTTGATCATGAACCGTACAGTGTGCTCTTCTCAATTGATAACAAGGCCTTTGGTGCAAACTGTGAGCTAGGTCCTGGGAGCTTGCTTCCATTCATTAAAAGTCCCGTTTATCGTCTCTTAGTGCAACTTAAAATACCAACGGTGGACCCATTTTAGCCACCTCGCATGAATCTTTATATTCAACACAATTTGTAGATCAATCAGATCGTCCACCAATTTGCATAGACACCACATATAGTGCTATGATGATTGCCTAACCACTATATATAGAAAAAGGACGATGATTAGTTACGGAAACCATAAATATTCTCTACATCAGTTTGAGTGGCAACACGAAATATTTTATTAGCAGACTGACAACATACTTTGAGAAAGAACGTCATGTTCGGGTTAGTTCAATTAATGTTAAAGAACACCCTGAATTCACCACTCTTGACCAGCCGTTTGTTACCTTCCTACCAGCCTTTCTTAAAGGTGGTAATGGGGTTAATAACGGTTATACTGAAATATTAACCACTATTTTGGGAGATTACCTCGCGTACGAAGGCAATTACCAGCATTGCTACGGTATTATCGGTAGCGGTAATCGTAATTTTAATAAGCAGTTTGCACTCACGGCTAAACAATATGCTAAACGCTTCGATTTTCCTTACATTACCGATTTTGAGCTACGTGGCACCGCACACGACATTCCTCGCATTGCCGATGCCATCTTAACCTATCGCAATCAATTTTGTTTTCAAACAACGAAGGAGTAATCCCTAATGGTAACTAGCACCCCAGAAATGGAAAATACCTATTTTTACTTAAATAACCTCGTAAATATCCCAAGCAACGGAGAAATTCCGCTACATTATGATCAAGAAGCCCTAAAGGCTTATTTCGAAGAGACAGTTAAACCGAAGACCAAGCAATTTGATTCGTTAAATGCCAAGTTAAATTACTTGGTTGACGAAGATTATATCGATCCAAGTATCCTGGAACAATACTCTCACAAGTTTGTGCAGTCCTTGTTCGACCAAATGAGAGACCATCACTTTCGTTTTCGCAGCTTTCTCGGTGCCTACAAGTTCTACACACAATATGCCATGAAAACTAATGATGGCCAGCAATTTTTGGAAGACTTTGTCGATCGCGTCGTCTTCAATGCCCTCTATCTCGCTAATGGTGATGAACAACTTGCCAATGACGTTGCCGATGAATTGATTTCACAACGTTATCAGCCTGCCACCCCCACGTTTCTCAACGCGGGTAAAAAACGGCGCGGTGAAATGGTATCATGTTTTTTAATCGATGTGGCCGACTCCATGCTCTCAATTGGACGCGGCGTTAATTCTGCCCTTCAACTATCTCGAATCGGTGGGGGCGTCGGCGTTAACCTGTCAAACTTGCGCGCCTCAGGTGATCCTATTAAGCAGATTTCCAACGCCTCGTCTGGCGTTGTACCAGTGATGAAGTTACTTGAAGACTCATTTAGCTACAGTAACCAACTTGGGCAACGGAACGGCGCCGGAGTGGTTTATCTCAACGTCTTCCATCCTGACATCTTACATTTTCTGGATACCAAAAAGGAAAATGCAGACGAAAAAATTCGGGTGAAGACCTTGTCCCTCGGTTTGATTGTTCCTGATAAATATTATGAATTACTCAAGACTAACGAACCAATGTATCTTTTTAGCCCCTATGATGTCGAACGTGAATATCGTACGCCATTTGCTTACATCGATATCACCAAAGAATATAACAACATGGTCGCTAACCCCAATATTAAGAAGTCAGTTTTTAACGCGCGGAAACTAGAACAAAAGATTTCTCAACTCCAACAAGAATCTGGTTATCCTTACATCTTGAACATTGATACGGCCAACCAAACTAACCCTGTCGATGGCAAAATTATTATGAGTAACCTTTGTAGTGAGATCTTACAGCCTCAAGAACCGTCAAAACTTGATGATGACCTATCGTACAAGACAATTGGCACCGATATTTCATGTAATCTCGGATCAACTAATATCATGAATATGATTGACTCGCCGGACTTCGGTCACTCAGTTGAGGTTGCTGTTCGTGCGCTCACCCTCGTAACTGACACAACCGACGTTAAGGAAGTACCGACTGTTAAACATGGTAACGAACTTTACCACACGATTGGATTAGGGGCTATGGGTCTGCATACTGCCCTTGCACGCCACCAAATTGAGTATGGCTCACCAGAGGCCCTTGAATTTACTGATGCCTACTTCCTAGCTTTAAACTACTATTCACTCGTTACGAGCAATCGAATTGCCCGTGAACGCCACGAAACCTTCGCTAAATTTGACCAATCAAAGTACGCTGATGGCAGTTACTTCGATCAATACTTGAACGCAGACTTTGAATTCAAGAGTACCAAAGTTGCAAAAATCTTCAAAAATATTAAATTACCATCTGTTACAGATTGGAAGGCACTCAAGCAAGCTGTGATTACTGGCGGCCTTTATCATCGTAATAGACTCGCTGTGGCACCGAACGGGTCAATTTCGTACGTCAATGAAACAAGTGCATCACTTCATCCAATCACACAATTAGTAGAACAACGTCAGGAAAATAAGGTAGGCTCAATCTTCTATCCAGCACCTTACCTGTCTAACGAAACTTTGCCTTACTACACACCCGCATATGATATTGATCAACGAAAAATTATTGACACCTATGCCGTAGCTCAAAAGCACATTGATCAAGGCATGAGTCTGACACTATTTATGCGTTCAGTTTTGAAACCTGACCTTTACGAGTGGAAGGATAATAACAATTTAAAGATGACAACCCGAGACCTTAACCGGTTACGGAATTACGCCTGGACAAAAGGCATTAAGTCACTTTATTACATTCGAACGTTTACAGAAGACGATGAAATTAAAACGGCAAATGAATGTGAATCATGCATGATCTAGGAAATTCACTTGGGGTCTTACCGTCCGTTTAACACACCGGCATACGTTATTGGGTCACAAGACCCATATACCCATGAATCCTAATTAAGGAGACGAACAAATAACGATGGACTACTTATACTACAAAGCAATTAACTGGGATGATATTAAAGATAATTTCGATAAATACATGTGGGAACGACTCACCACTAACTTTTGGTTGGACATTCGGATTCCCATCACGAATGATCAAACGGCTTGGCAACAGCTATCAGATACTCAACAACAGGCCATTACTCGTATGTTGACAGGTACATCAATGTTAGCCGTCTACCAATCAGAAGTTGGCACCCCTGCTATTCGCCACGATCGGCGAACTCAACAAGAAGAATCCGTATTAAACACCATTACCTTTATGAAATCAGTCCATGCCAAAAGCTGTACGACCATTTTCCGGGCTCTGATTCCGGGTAACGGCGGTGAAAGTTTTACTTGGGCAGATGACAATGCCAATCTGCAAGCTGAAATTGACCAACTAGCCCAAATGAGCACTAGCGATATGGCCTTACAGAAAAAAGCCCTTTTTATTCTGACTGAAACTGGGCTCTCGTTTGGTAAATACTGGACAATACTTCAAACACAGGCTCTCGTCAATACTTACCAAATGTTGGCTAATATTCTCCGCGGTAGCGCCCTTTTTAGTGCTTATATTGGTTACAAATTTCGCCTCAGATTTGAAGAACTCACTGTAAGTGATCAAACCGAACTGCAGTATTGGATTAATACACAGTTTGATCAACTCATGCAAACTGAAAAAGACTTCTTAGAAGCTAACCTTGACGATGCCACCGAAGCCATCAATCTGGCCTCCTATGGTGCCAATCATGCATTAATGTCACTTGGCTTTAACGCTGTCTACGAAGTTCAACCGTCTTCACTAGTGGCGCAACTCAAAGAACTGATGATTGACCAAAATCAATTTTTGCAACAGGTAACGGCTGCAAACAATGAATCGGACACTGAAAAAATGACCGATGACGACTACGACTTTTAAGGAGTGTTCAACTAATGAGCTATAAAACAATTAATTGGGACATCATCGAAGACGAACTTGACGAATATGTATGGGATAAAGCAACGGCACAATACTGGCTGGATACGCGAGTACCTGTTTCTAATGATTTACGGGACTGGCGGACACTCTCTGGCACCGAAAAATCGGTTATCAATCGGGTTGTGGGTGGATTAGCCTTGCTGGACACACTCCAATCTGAAGAAGGAGTCGATGTGATGCGGCCAGACGTTCGGACACGAAAAGAAGCAGCAGTCCTCAATGACTTTTTGATGATGGAGTCAATTCATGCCAAAAGCTACGGCACTATTTTGACATCTTTGAACGATCAAGCCACTGTTGACGAAGTATTCAAATGGATGAACAATAATCCCAGAATGCAATACAAAGCCAAACGGATCAATGATATTTATCAAACGGGAAACAACCTTGAAAAGAAAGTTGCAAGCGTCTTTCTTGAAGGAATTTTGTACTACACCAACTTTTTTACCCCACTTTGGTACCGTGGTAACAATAAGCTGGCAAATCTTTCTGAAGTCATCAAACTGGTGATCCGCGATGAATCTGTTCATGGTACTTACCTCGGCTACAAATTTCAATTGGGATATAACGAGCTATCGGCGACTGAACAAAAAACATTCAAAAAGTGGATGGATGAGTTGCTCGACGATCTCCTTGAGAACGAGTTTGCGTTCACCGAAGAAGTTTACGCGCCGATTGGGTTAGCGGAAGATGTTAAACAATTCGTTCACTACAACGCCAACAAGGCGCTCCAAAATATGGGCTTTGAATCCCGCTTCCCCAATGCTGAGATTAAAGATATCAACCCAATCGTAATGAACGGAATTTCAACCGAAACGGCCAATCATGATTTCTTCTCACAAGTTGGTGCTGGCTATCTAATGGGTAATGCTGAAGCTATGAGTAGCGGCGACTATGACTTCTAACATAGGCTTCTAGGCATAATTAAAATTTAAAAAAGGCTAATATCTACAGGAAATATTAAAGTAAAGCCCCTGAGTTGTACTAGTCCCTGTCAAGTTGTCATTTGAAATAATATAAGTTTTGCTTTGCTTAAACGGCCTCATTCCAGTATTCAGCTGGGGTGAGGTCGTTTCTTGCTGGTGAACAATCTAGTTGATTAAAATAGTTGATGCCTTCTTCGACCAAGGCCACTAATTCTTTATAGGTAACTGGTTTAGCGTGTCGATCAATCCAGCGCAATTTGAACTCGTTCCACCAACGTTCCATTGGTGCGTTATCATACGGCATTCCTGGTCGTGACATACTACGGGTGACTTCATGTTGCGCCAAAAAGTTATTGAATGTTCCTGATGTGCATGCCGAACCTCGGTCAGTATGCACTACAGGGTGGACGTCACCCGCAAAATTAAAGGCCCGTTGAAAAACCTGAACTTTTGCCTTCGAAGTTTCAGTTTCACTTAATTTATGGGCAATTAGATGGCGACCGTAAAGATCCAGCGCGCCGCTCAAACGCACTTTATACTGACCGTTAACACCATAGGTCAATTCCGTTGAATCAGCTAACCAAACCTGGTTTGGTTGGTTAACGCTAAAACGCTGATTTAAAACATTATCTTGTAAGTATTGCTCCTGTTGTTTGATTCGTGAATGCTTTTTCTGACGAACCTGGCAACGAATGCCTAGCTTGCTCATAATCCGCTTAACTTGCTTTAACGTCACCTGTTCGGTGACGGCCGGGTCTTTTCTGAGATTAGATAATATTTTGGTACTACCAATACCTTGATGATGCTGGTTATACCAATATTGAACCCGTCCAGTTAAGAAGTTATCTCGAATCCCCCAATCCGTTACGTTACGATGTACCCTAATGTCTCCTTCCTGAGCTGTGGTATAATAGATCAAACGTGTGAGACATTAGAGTGTGACACAGTAACTTTTAAATCTTAATCAGATCAACTAGTTGAGTAGTTGCCCAGAAACTGACGTCAGAATTAATATGATAAGAAGGCAAATATATGAAAATTGGTTATGCTAGGGTGTCGTCTGAAAATCAGAATTTAGCTCGGCAGATTGAAGCTCTAAAAAAGTCTGGTGTAGAGAAAATATTTCAGGAAAAAGTTTCCGGAAAATCAGTTCAAAATCGCCCTGAATTGCAAAAAATGTTAGAGTTCATTCGTGAAAAAGATATTGTCACTGTTTTGGATTTAGATCGACTTGGTAGAAATGCTCAGGACATTACTGACACCATTAACTTGATTCAACAAAAGGAAGCCACACTAGATGTTTTAAGTTTACCGAGTTTCACTGATATACAAGATGTTAACTTACGTGGTTTATTAACCAATTTGGTTTTTGAAATATACAAATATACAGCTGAAGAAGAGCGCAACAAAATTCATGCTAGGCAGAATCAGGGAATCCAATTAGCTAAGGAGCGCGGGGAGTATAAAGGAAGAAGGCGGCAATATAGTCCACATGGATCAAAACGCTACCTATATAAAAGGGTAGTTCAAATGCTCAGGGATGGAACGAATATTGCACAAATTGCAAGGAGTACTGGCGTACAACGACGACAAATTTATCGTATTAAAGAATATGCTTTAAAAATTGGAGACTTAGGCACTCCCAAAAGGGAAGTGAATAGCTAGGGACTACAGGACAAGTTAGTGTTTTTTAGGGACCATCGGTCAAATAATAAAGCACTTACATTGATAAAACATTTTGGAGATGAACTATGTTTTTTAAAGATTGGACAAAATACAATAGTTTCGAATTAATTATGATTACGTTGGGATGTAGCATTTATGCGTTCAGTCTAGATTTAGTCTCTATTCCAAGTGGCTTGGCAGACGGCGGTCTGAGCGGAATAACTCTGATTATTCGTCATTTCTTTCATATTAACTTGGGAATTAGTACTTTATTTCTGAATATTCCATTGATACTAATTGGGTTGCGCTACTTAGGCAAGCGCATGATGGCTTACACTATTTATGGCACCATTTGTTTATCACTATTTCTAATAATATGGTCACAGCAGCCTCTGATCCAACCACTACCATTGAGAAATGATTTATTATTGTCATCACTGGTTGCAGGGGTATTATCAGGGTTGGGAATTGGTCTGGTTTTTCGTTATAACGGAACTACTGGTGGTAGTGATATTATTGCTCGGGTTGGCCAGAGAAGTTTTGGATTTTCTTCGGGAAAAGGAATTTTGATTATTGACTACGTAGTATTAGGGCTATCACTATCATACTTAGATCTGTATCACATCGCGTACTCGCTAATTGTTAGTTTCGTATTATCTAAAGTAATTGATATGGTCCAAGAAGGGCCCAATCGTGCTAAGGTATTATTCATTGTATCAGATAAAAGCCAAAAAATTTCCCAATTAATTGATGTTTCTTTAAATAGAGGATTGACATATTTGCAAGCTGAAGGTGGTTATCAGCATGATCAAAAGCAAGTGATTTATTTGGTGGTTCAACCGCGGGAAATTCCACAATTGAAGCAATTAATTAAAGCGATTGATGAACGGGCATTTGTGACGGTACTGGATGCCCATGAAGTGATTGGAGAGGGCTTTAGTTATCAACGCAAAAGATACCATGTTAATTGGCAGCACAGTAAAGAATAAAAATTAATAGACGTTTTAATATGAAAAAACGGCTATAATCTACTAGGGACTGTCTGAAAACTAAAAATTCAGGTATAATCTGAGGAAAAACGAATC
>CALFSK010000065.1 GCA_937916845.1 uncultured Lactobacillus sp.
CAGCGTCAGATGTGTATAAGAGACAGACCAAGATCCATACGGATATCTGGCTAAGTGGGGTATCAGCAAGTCACAACTGCAGCATGATATTACTAAAGGTATTAGTAAAGCCACCAGTAAGCCTGCCAGTGGAACCTACAAAGTAAAGAAGGGCGATTCATGGTGGTCAATTAACACGACAGTTGCTAAATTGACTGCTGCTAACGGAAAAACAGCTAAGTCAGTTATCCACCCGGGTGACAAGCTAAAACTATCTGGTAGTACGACAGCGACATATAAAGTAAAAAAAGGCGATAGCCCGTTGTCGATTGCTAGCCACAGTAATATTACAGTGGCTAAGTTATGTAGTTTAAATGGATTCACTGCGAAACACGTTATCCACCCTGGTGACAAACTAAAAATTAAATAGAACATTAATACCCATGCTATCCAATTAAGGACAGTGTGGGGATTTTGTTGTTACAGGGACTATTGTATAATTACTCCAATGAAAGGTTGTTGCCTAATGGATGAAAATAAAAAAGTGTTTTTGGACTATTTAAAGCAAATATACGGTCAAGCAAATGAACACTTGCGGGAGCAGGAGCATAAGAGGGACCAAATAGTTATGTTTTATGCGGTTTTGCTTAGTTTTGTAATCACTGCGAATCATACTATTCAGGTGAATTTTGGTGGGCCGATAATGATGATGATATTGGAGTTGGCTTTATGCGTTATTGGGGCAACAGTATGTATTGCAATTTCCAGTTTGCGGGGTTGGCATACGCAGTACTTGGATGCAATTTATGTAATTAATTATGCAATGGCCCATCAAGCACATTATGCAAGTGTAGATGATTTAAAGAATAGAATTCAAGAGATGTTAGTAAACAAGCAAACGTCAGATATACCGGTTAACAAATCAGATAATCCGCTAGTTAAAGTTGGAGAGTGGTTCATACATACCATAGAACATACCGAAGATAGTATGTTCTATGGCGTCTGGATCTTTTCCATGGTTCCGCTGATTATGATTGAACACAGTATTTACAAGTTGGTTAAATGGGGTAATAATCAGGATGAACTATTAATTATTTTGATGTTAGTTTTCGTATTGATATTTGTATTTTATTTTCGATATATGCATAGGTTACTGAATAAAAGCGTTGAAAACGCAAATTCGTGGAAAACTTGGATACTTGATTTTGATTATTACAGCAATGGTCAAAAAAATTTTAGTTATTATGATGTCAATATTAACCATGGAATCCTATCTTTAAAACAGAGTACTGCTGGTGTAGTGATTGTTCCAACTATGAATAATCAGTATTTAATGATTAAAATTAAAAGATCTGACGGGCGTTTCAATTGGGAGTTTCCGCGAGGTTTTGTTGAGCCAGAAGAAATAAATGGTGATGCAGTTGACTACTCAGCGGCAGCTAAAAGGGAACTTAACGAAGAATTAAATATACCTCCAATCGATGTAATAAAGGCAACTGATCTAGGAGAAGTGGAGCCGGACTCTGGATTGATTGTGAGTTCAATACATGTAGTGAATGTTGACATTTCTAAGTTAAAAGATGTTAAGCTGCAGTCATCAGAAAAAATAGTTGAGTATCGATTAATGGATATAGTTGATGTTCTAGCAGCAGTGAAAAAAGGAATGATTATTGACGGATTTACATTAAGTGCGATTGCACTCAGTCAGAATAGAGAATGAAAAAATCCCCGTATTGGTCTTAATCGGCTGGTACGGGGATTTTTTGCGCTATTTGTTTGGTAGTTCTTTAACTTGTTTGTGACCAGTGACGGCTTCCATACCTTCACGGGTCACAAGAATTTGGCGTGAAAATGTTCGCACGCTACCATCTGGAAATCTGTCTGGGTTACTTCGTAAAGCTGACCGTACGTAATCGGGAGCTTTCCCCCAACAATAAGCGGCGTCTCTTGCTGTCATGATGTCTGAATCGTTTAAATTAATGTGTTTGGTCATACTAATTATCTCCCTAGAAAATGATTTAATAGTAGGATTGCCGCGATAAGGTACATGATGGTGGCAGCAATATTTAATGCTTTCTTTGTCTTAGTGTTCATCAGATTACCTCCAATTGTAATTGAATAAGTGACGTGATATTATGAAGGTACACGAAGTAAGGGCCTCTCATCCCTTACCGTTAACTAATGTCCTCGAGAGACCCAGATTGACCAAGCTAAGCTTATCAGTGCGATGATGAAGTTTAGGATACTTAGGTTTGAATCTTGTGGTCTTTTTTGTTTATGTCGAGGGCCGGTGTACCTTTTCTTCAACCCCTCATCTCCTTTCATCTATTACAGTACCGTAAAGCGTGTACACGATCAAGTGTAAGATGAACTAATTTAAAATGTGTACATTCAAACCTTGCAATTTAGCAATCGGCTGATATCCATGGGAATGACGTGCACAAAATGTGTACATAAATTTCACATCCTAGTGTTTTACAGTGCAAATAAGAAAACAGGAACCTCGCTAAACATTGATTTAGCGGGATTCCTGTTTTTGAAATTTAACGTAATGTAGCTTGGAATGTCACGTGTGAGACTTGAACTCACAACCCTCCGCTTAGAAGGCGGATGCTCTATCCAGTTGAGCTAACATGACAACAACAAGATTTATTATAGATAAGAACGGGGGTGGTGTCAATCTTATTTAGCGTCTAAGTAGCGCTGGTTCAACTCCTGTAAGTCCTTTTTAAATTTATCCGTATCACCACCGGTCAACGCGACGTACATATAAAGATCAATATACAGTCGGTTGCCTTTTTGTGAAACAGCCCGATCCAGCTTCCGCACTTTTGCCACCCAATTTTCCCGTGCTGCGACCAGCTCAATGATTAAAATATCTTCATTATTACTAAGGCGCTTGATATTGCGCCACGGGATGCGCCTAAAATTACGGGTGATCATCGGAGTTGCGATACCTTCCGCGTTCACGTTTAAAACTTGGCAATGGCCCTGAAAGAATCGAACTAACATCTGATAAGCCGCAAATAAGCCACCGAACCCGAAGAGGCCGATGCTCAGCCATCCAATAATGTCATTTTCCAGAACGGAGACGTCACCGTATCGAAAACTATGAAACGCCGTGCTGAGCAGTGGCGCACCCCACGAGTCGGTGAGTGAATCAACCGCAAACCACGTAAAACCGGCGGCAATTAATAAGATCAAAATTGTACGGTAGGGGGTGACACGATAAATTAGTGGCCGGGACATTTTGGAACCTCCAGAAAGTTATAGGGATAGATAAAATGGACACTTATATGATTAACGTGCTGTTATTGTTTAAGAAAGTTTAAAGAAGAAGGTAAAAATGCTTAAACTCAAACTTTTTTCTTGAAATATGTTTGTAACAAAACGATAATATAAACGTAACAGGGAAGGAGAATCACTTATGGGTCCAGTATTAGCAATTATCTTAATTTTAGCCATCGCGGGTGGCGTTCAGTACTACTCTAATTTTGTCACAAAAGAGAACGCGGCAAGCAAACATTTCACTGCGTCCCGTAATAACCGTTAGGCCTACGGGAGATTCTTATCAATGCACACATGTGCTTATACAATCAAACTATTAAAAAAGAACTGATCAACAATTGATCAGTTCTTTTTTAATTACTTGATTTTTGGAGTGTGTTCGATGGTTTCAGTCTTACCAGCGGCCCAACGTTGGATCGCTGCAGTTTGCTTTTCGCGACGAATGCGCTTTTGCTTGTCAGCAACTGGCCGACGTGAAGCCCAAGTGTTATATGGTTTTGCAACAACAGTCATAAGAGTATGTCCCTCCTTTGATTAGTCCAATAACGACTATATTAAAACAAGTATAGCGTAAATTGCAACCGAATTTTACGGAAAAGGTGCCTTTCCCTGAAAAAATTGCATTTTCATTATACCCAATCCAACTGAAAGTTGTCAAGGTATTATCCTTTACAGGAAAGCAAATTTAAATCCATTAAGCCCCAAATGATTAACCAAACCGAACGATTAATCACCAGTTATAGACGTTCACGGGCGAATTGTCCGCCACACGCGGATTGTTAGACACTTTTGGGAAATGATGCTATATTACTTTTAGTTAGAAAGTAGGGAAGCTATCATGAGTCACGATGTTGACCCCCGTGTCGATAAGACGCGCCGGCGTTTACGCCAAGCATTAATTACATTATTACAAACTGAAACCGTTGAAAATATTTCCGTCCAAAAATTAACGAGTACCGCTGCGGTCACCCGCGGAACCTTTTATCTTCATTATAAAGATAAACCTGATTTTGTTGATCAAGCGTTGGAAGACCTTGTCACAGAATTATTTGACCAGGCCGTCGTTACAGTGGGCATCGGGGACATTATTACTAACCCGGTGGACCCCTTACGCCGCGTCCAAGTTCTGTCCTTATCACGGGCATTAGGCTACATTGACCAGCACGCCGATGCGTTTAAGACGCTGCTACTGGAACAACGCCAATTGGCCGTTAACCGCCGGATTAATCAGCAACTAACGAAGTGGATGGAAAACTTCTACCACGATTTTGAAGACCAGTTCACCGACCTAGAAGTGCCGGTCAGTATTCAAATCGCGTACTACGTTTCCGCTACCGTTGGCCTAATTACGGATTGGCTCGCCAATGACATGATTTACACGCCGCGTTACTTAACCAAGTGCATTAAAAAGATGCATCATTTGATGACGGCGCGCAGCATTAGTTTTACAGATTTCTTTGTCCAATGAAACTCTTACTTGACTATTGCAAAGAAATTTGATAACATTTTCCTGTTGTATTTGTGGACTTCTACAGCTACAACCGCACGAGTTGAGTATTAAGTCCAGGTTACTGGCGCTTAACTTGGCGAGTCTAAGTGATTCATAATTTAAGGAGGTGCACAAACGTGTACGCAATTATTGTAACTGGTGGTAAACAATATAAAGTTGAAGCAGGTCAAGCAATTTATGTTGAAAAACTTGATGCTGCAGCTGGTGACAAGGTTACTTTTGATCAAGTAGTCTTTGTCGGCGGCGACACAACCAAGATTGGTACTCCTACTGTTGATGGTGCGACGGTTGAAGGTACTGTTGAAAAACAAGGCCGTGACCGTAAAGTGGTTACTTTCAAGTACAAGGCTAAAAAAGGCCAACATACTAAGAAGGGTCATCGCCAACCATACACTAAGGTAACGATCGACACAATTAATGCATAATTAAGAAAGTAGGCATTCTTCATGATTCAGGCAACCATTTCTCGTAATCACAACGGTCAGGTGACCGCTTTTAAATTAACGGGACATGCTGATTCAGGTGCTTATGGACAAGACATCGTCTGTGCGGCGGTTTCGGTGTTAGCAATTAGTACGATCAATGGGATCGAACAAGTTGCGCACCTCAAACCCACGGTTCAGAGTGATGAAACTAACGGGGGCCTTTTAATTGCGGATTTTACTAAGCTAGACTTAGGCAATCAACAATTACAAACGTTACTTGCGAGCTTCACACTCGGATTAAACGATGTTGAAGCGAATTATGGTGATTACATCCATGTTCGCGAACAAACACGATAACCACATTCGGAGGTGGACTTTACTATGTTAATGAACTTGCAATTCTTCAGTCACCATAAAGGTGGCGGTTCAACTGCCAACGGTCGTGATTCAGCTGGTCGGCGTTTAGGTGCCAAGCGTGCTGATGGCCAAACGGTTAAGAATGGTAACATTCTATATCGTCAACGCGGAACTCATATTTACCCAGGTGTAAACGTTGGTCGCGGTGGTGACGATACGTTATTTGCAATGGCAGACGGTGTCGTTCGTTTTGAACGTAAAGGTCGCGACAAGCGCCAAGTCTCTGTTTACCCAGCAGAATAATTTTTTGAAGAGCCTCTGCGGGGGCTCTTTTTTTTCGAGAGTGGTTCGGGTCACACACCACAGTTAAGCGCTATTTATAACCTCGATTCATCAGTTTTGATAAACTTTGGTATAATGGAGCCTGTAGTATGGATGGGAGTGATTCAGTGTCAAGTCGAATTGAACGATTACAACAAACCTTTGAACAGCTCAAAATTGATGCGTTCTTAGTTTCCAGTGAAGCCAACCTGCACTATTTAACGGGCATGGCTGACATGGCCGGTGATGGTTATTTGCTCGTATTATCAGACGATGCGTACCTCATTACGGACGCGCGTTATCAGACGGCGTTTGCCGGACAGTATGATGCGGAACACCTAGTCATCACCCGGGACTACCTCGGGGCCGTTTGCACTTTAATTGCGCAAACGCACACCGACGTCATGGGCTTTGAAGATGACTTGCCGTACGCGGCTTACAGTTATCTTGATGAGAACCTCGTCAGTGACTTAGTCGCATTACCCGCTGTCGTCGATACATTACGTGTAACGAAGGACGCGAGTGAAATTGCTAAGCTGCGTGCGTCTGCACGACTAGCCGATGCGGGCTTTGAATACGTGACGAGTATCGTCCGTCCGGGCATGCGGGAAATTGATGTCAGCAACTTGCTAGATGCCTTTATGCGCAGCCACGGTGCCAGCAACGCGTCGTTTACAACAATCGTCGTTGGTGGTGCCCGCGCAGCGCTCCCACACGGCACGGCGTCGACAGCGTTACTTGAAGCTGGTCAAATGGTCACGTTGGATTTCGGCTATTTCTTGGATGAGTACACTTCCGATATGACCCGGAACTTTGCATTAGGAGAACCGGATGCTAAGCTAAAGACGGCTTATGCAGCTGTCAAAACGGCCCAAGACATGGTCGTGGCGCAGGTGCGTCCCGGCGCGAATAGTGCGGAACTAGATGCGGTTGGCCGTGATTTTCTGACACAAGCTGGTTATGGGGAAGCCTTTAACCACGGCATGGGTCACGGAATCGGGCTAGCCATTCATGAAGATCCGTTAATCTCCAAAAATACAAATAATCAGTTAGTTGCTAACAGCGTGGTCACCGTTGAACCTGGGGTCTATTTCCCAGGGTTAGGTGGTATGCGGATCGAAGACGACGTGTTAGTAACACCAACGGGTCACGAACGCTTGACTAAAGCGACCCGTGAATTACTTATTTTATAGTTAAGACAGTTGTCATGACGGCTCTGTCTTGTTATAGTAATAAAGATATCTTCTAGGAGGACTTAAAATATGATTTCGACTGCAGATTTTAAAAATGGTTTAACCATTGAAGTAGACAACGCAATTTGGCGCATCGTGGAATTCCAGCACGTTAAGCCAGGTAAGGGTGGCGCGTTTGTTCGTTCAAAGCTTAAGAACTTACGGACCGGTGCCGTTCAAGATAAGACTTTCCGTGCCGGTGCGCGGATGGAACAAGCCCCAATCGATAAGAGTACGATGCAGTACCTTTACGAAGATGGTGGTAGCTACGTTTTCATGAACACCGAAACTTACGAACAAATTGAAATTCCTGGGGACCACATTCAAAGCGAATTGAAGTTCTTGAAGGAAAACATGGAAGTTCAAGTAACGATGTATAACAACGAAGTGTTAGGTATTGATTTACCAAACACGGTTACCTTGGAAGTTTCTGAAACGGAACCCGGCATCAAGGGTGATACTGCTTCAGGTGGTTCAAAACCAGCTACCTTGGAAACTGGTGCGATTATTCAAGTGCCATTCTTCGTTAAAGCTGGCGACAAGTTGATCGTTAACACGGTTGACAGCACCTACGTTTCACGGGCTTAATTCAATAGCTTAGAACCGGCAAACATGGAATTGGAGGAATGTCGACATGGCTGACAGTAGCAATATTACGTTACAAAGTGAAGAACCCAGCTTAGGACAAATTCAAATTGCACCAGAAGTGCTTGAAATAATCGTTGGGATCGCGGTAAGCCAAATTGATGGCGTTAACCGGATGCAAGGAACGATTTCTTCCAGTGTAAATGAGTTGTTCGGTCGTAAGAAGAGTCTTGGTAAGGGTGTTAAGTTGACGATCGTTGACGACCAAATCAGTGTGGATGTCTATGCGTACTTGAACTACGGCGTGTCCGTACCAAAAGTGGCATTGGCCATTCAAGATAAGGTCAAACAACAGATTTTGTTCATGACCGATTTGGCGTTGAGCGAAGTTAACGTGCACATTACCGGGATCGTTACCGAAAAGACGGAGAGTGCCATTGATCCGAACAATCTTTTTGGCGATGAAGACCCCGAAGCTGATCAAAATGAAGATGGTGAAGAATCTTGAGTTTAACGCGTCATGAAATTCGGGAAAAAGCCTTTCAAGCTTTATTTGCCTTGAATGCTAACCCGGACGCTGATGAAAATCAGCTATTCCAACAGTTATTAAACCCGGACGAAGCGGATGAAATTGAAATCCCAGCTTACCTGAGTACGCTAGTAACTGGTGTTCGTGAACATCAAGCGGAATTGGACGCCCAGATTCAGTCATACCTAAGTAGCACGTGGTCGTTAGACCGGTTAGCAAAAACCGATTTAATTGTTCTACGTATTGCATTCTTCGAATTGAAGTACGTTGATGCCGTTCCTGCAAAGGTGGCCGTCAACGAAGCAATCGAATTAACCAAGGCTTTCAGCGATGATCGTTCACGGAAGTTCGTTAGCGGTGTGCTGGGTAAGGCCGTTAAAAACGAATCTATTTAGTCTAAAACCGAACAATTATATGTTCAACCCGAAAAGTCTGGCGTTTTGCCAGACTTTTTTTAATAACTTATCATTCTACTGACTACTTTTTTTGCTGGGGATTATGCTAAAATAAAACCAGACAAAGAGAGGGAGCGTGGCACGCGTGACAAAGATTATTGATGGTAAGGCAGTCGCCAAGCAAGTCAACGAAGCAACTGCAAAGCAAGTTGCAGAACTCGTTGCCCAAGGCGTTCAGCCTGGAATTGCAGTTATTATCGTGGGGGAAGACCCAGCTAGTCAAATTTATGTGCGTAATAAGAACCGCAAGGCAACCAAATTAGGAATGCATTCGATTGTTCGTCAATTGCCAGCAACGACGACGCAAGAAGAATTATTAGCCATCATTGCTGATTACAACGCCGATGATCAGATTCACGGTATCTTAGTCCAGTCACCACTACCCAAACAAATTAACGAACCATTGATCACGATGGCGATTGACCCGCAAAAAGACGTGGATGGGTTTCACCCGGCAAATGTCGGCAAACTCGTCACTAATTTTCCCGGTCATTATCCAGTTGCCAACACGCCCCGCGGCATCATGACGATGCTCAAGGCCTATGATGTGAATCCTGCTGGTAAAACGGCGGTCGTGATTGGTCGGAGCACCATCGTTGGTAAGCCCATGGCAGCGTTGTTGACCAATGCGAATGCCACGGTCACGGTGGCCCATAGTCGGACGCGTCATTTGAAAGACGTCGCTAAGACGGCGGACATTTTAGTCGTGGCGACGGGGATCACCCATCTGATTAGTGGCGAAGACATCAAGCCCGGCGCAACGGTTATTGACGTTGGGATGGACCGTGATGAAAATGGCAAGTTAACGGGTGACGTGGACTTTGATTCAGCGCAAGGCGTTGCCGGATTGATCACACCAGTACCTGGTGGGGTTGGTCCAATGACGATTGCAACCTTAATGCAAACCACGGTTGAACTCGCAAAATGGAGTGATCGTAAGTGAGTGACAGTCAACAATATTTGACAGTTTCCGCATTAACACAGTATTTAAAACGTAAATTTGAAGTTGATCCCTATTTGGGTAAGGTGTTTCTGACCGGTGAAATTTCCAACTACCGGCCCCGACCAAATACGCACCAATACTTTAGCCTGAAGGATGACCACGCAAAAATTTCGGCGATTATGTTTAAGTCAGCCTTTGCTAAGGTTAAATTTCGTCCCGAAGAGGGGATGAAAGTATTGGTCGTTGGCCGCATTGGGTTATACGAACCGAGTGGGAGCTACCAAATTTACGTTGAACGGATGGAACCGGACGGCGTAGGTGCGTTATACCAAGCCTACGAACAATTAAAAAAGAAGTTAGCGGCTGAGGGCTTATTTAATGCGCCCAAAAAGCCGCTTCCGCGTTTTCCAAAACGAATCGCCGTCGTGACGAGCCGTAGTGGGGCCGTTATTCGTGATATTATCACGACGGCCCGGCGCCGTTTCCCGATTGCACAAATTGTCCTATTTCCGGCACAAGTGCAGGGGGACGCTGCGGCACCTGAAATTGCGCGGCAAATTGAACGGGCGAACGCCGCCAATAACTTTGATACGTTGATTATTGGCCGTGGGGGTGGTTCGATCGAAGACCTCTGGCCATTCAATGAGGAAGTGGTCGCGCGGGCGATTGCGGCCAGCCAGCTCCCCGTTATTTCATCGGTCGGACATGAAACCGATACAACGATTGCTGACCTGGTCGCGGATGTGCGGGCTGCGACGCCGACTGCGGCCGCTGAGTTAGCGGTACCAGTTTATAATGACGTGCTGTTACAACTGAAGCAGGACCAAACGCGGGTGTTAAACGCGTTTCAAAATCTTGTCCAGCGTGACCGTCAACGCTTGAACAAACTCAGTACGTCGTACGTCTTTACGCAACCTAACCGGTTATATGAGGGCTACTTGCAAAAATTAGACTTCTTGAATGAACGGCTCAAACAGGCCGGACAAGCCAACGTTAACCAAGCTGAGCAACAGTATCAGCGTTTGGCTCAACGTTTGGTTCAACGGACGCCAATTCACCAAGTCAATCAGGCGCAGACCCAACTGACGAACCTGACACAGCGGCTTCAACGCAGTACCCAACTCGTGATGCAGGGTAAGCGTCAACAGCTAGCCCAAACGGTACAATCATTGGACTTATTGAGCCCATTGAAGATCATGGGGCGGGGATACGCGTTTGTGACGGCTGATGAACAAGTCGTGCACACGGTCAAGCAGTTAAAGCCGCAACGAGCCGTTGCCGTTCATTTTGCGGACGGCACCGCTCAGGCACAAATTACGAGTACGGAGGAAATCGATAATGGCTGAACAACCAACCTTTGAACAAAATTTAAATCAATTAGAAACCATCGTTAACCAATTGGAACAAGGCGATGTGCCGTTGGAACAAGCGTTAGATCAATTCCAAAAGGGCGTTGCTTTGAGTAAACAGTTGCAAACGACATTGGAAGGCGCTGAAAAAACGCTGACTAAAATGATGGATGAAAATGGTAATGAAGTCCCATTTGAACAAGCAAAGCCGGATGATCAAAATGACTAAGCATCGGTTAGCTGATTTTGAAGCGACCTGGGTGCCACGGATCAATACCTACTTGGATGAAAATCTACGGGAAGGTAGTGACCGCGAGACTTTGACGGCTGCGATGCGCTACTCAGTGCTAGCTGGGGGGAAACGGTTAAGACCGCTCCTGACCTTAGCCGTTTTAACGACCTTTGAGCAACCAATTACGGCCGCGCATTTGCGGGCCAGCGTTGCCGTTGAATTAATGCATACTTATTCGTTGATTCACGACGACCTTCCTGCCATGGACAACGATGCGTTGCGGCGTGGTGAACCAACGAGTCACGTTAAGTTTGGTGAAGACATCGCCATTTTAGCGGGTGATGCGCTACAGCCGCTTAGCTTTCAGTGGATTGCGGACAGTGGGCTTGCACCGGGCGTGATTGCGCAACAAACGTTGGCCTTAGCGCAAGCGACGGGACCGCGTGGGATGGTTGCGGGGCAAGTTGCCGATGTTCAGAATACGGGCCATCAGTTAGACTTACCCGCGTTACAACAGTTGCACCGGGAAAAGACCGGGGCGTTGATCCACTACGCTGTTCAAGCGGGCATTTTACAATCACCAGTCCCAGCACCCGTCGCTAGCGAGTTATTAAAGTTTGCCGATGCGTTCGGATTAGCTTTTCAGATTTATGACGATATCTTAGATGTGACGAGTACCCCAGCACAGTTGGGTAAGGCGACACATAAAGATGCTGGTGAACAGAAGAATACTTATCCGGAATTGCTCGGTTTAGCGGGTGCTAACGATGCTCTGAACATGGCGGTTAAAGCGGCCCAGACGGCGTTACAAAAGGCGGCTGATCTTAGTCAACGCGACTTTGACCTGTTAGCTTCATTTTTGACGTACTTCACAAATTAGAGGAATTATTTAGATGGAAAAAGAACGAATTGACGTATTATTAGTACAACAGGGTTTATTTGATACCCGGGAAAAAGCGAAGCGCGCGGTCATGGCCGGTGAAATCTTAGGCGTGAATGAAGAACGCTTAGATAAACCGGGGATGAAAATCCCAGTGACGACCGAATTACACTTGAAGGGCAAACCAATGCCTTACGTTTCTCGTGGGGGACTTAAGCTCGAAAAGGCTTTAAAGAGTTTTGACATCGACGTCACGGACCGGACCGTTTTAGATATCGGTTCTTCGACCGGGGGCTTTACTGACGTGATGCTCCAAAGTGGCGCCAAAATGAGCTACGCACTGGACGTTGGTAGCAACCAATTAGTCTGGAAGTTGCGTCAAGATCCACGGGTCGTCGTGATGGAACACACGAATTTCCGCTACAGTAAGTTAGCAGATTTCAAGGAAGGCCAACCAAGCTTTGCTTCCATTGACGTGTCGTTTATTTCACTACACCTGATTCTGCCACCACTTCATGAAATCATTGAAAATGGTGGTGAGGTCGTGGCACTTATCAAGCCACAATTTGAAGCGGGCCGTGAAAACGTGGGTAAGCACGGCATCGTTCGTGATCACGCGGTCCATACGGCCGTTTTGACCGACATCGTCGATTTTGCGGTGGTTGCCGGCTATAACGTTTTAGGGTTAGATTATTCACCAATCAAAGGTGGCGAAGGGAACATCGAGTTCTTAATTCACCTGCAAGCAACCGACCAAACCGCGACAGTGGCGCCAACCGTCTCCGTTGAACAGACGCAACAAGCTGCATACGACCAATTGAATAAGTAGTGAATTTAAAATCCAGTCTTTCATATTTATGCAAAATGGCTTATGATGTGTTTAAATAGATGTGAATAAGACGCCGGGGGTGATCGGGTGAAAAAGCAAGAGCGCCAGCGCTACATTAAACGATTATTAAGTTCAAACGAAATTGAACGACAAGAAGACTTTGTCAGTTTACTACGTGCCGAAAATATTGAGGTGACCCAAGCAACCATCTCAAGAGACATTAAAGATATGCAACTGGTCAAGGTTCCCTCGGCGACGGGTGGCTACCATTATAGTATGCCGGTCCAAAAGCAAATGGACACAGAAAAAAAGCTCAAGCGGACGCTGAAGGATGCGTACGTTTCCTATGCGACGCAGGATAAGTTCGTCTTGATTAAGGTGTTACCCGGTAACGGTCCGGCGTTAGCGACTTTAATTGAAACGATGCACTATGACGAAGTATTCGGTACGATCGGTGATGACGCGACCGTGCTGATCATTTGTAAATCCTTGGCATTGACCCTCGATTTACAACAGAAAATTCAACGTCTCTTAAGCGATAACTAAGTTTAGTTATTGATCGACCTGTTCACGTTCGTGTCAGGTCGCTTTTTTTAGACGACGACGTAGATTGAATCGGTAGGAAAAACGTTTAATTGAGTTTCAGGAGGGTATCGGTGTGTTACAAGAATTATCAATTACAAATTTTGCTATCATCGAACATTTAGACATTGCATTTGAAAATGGCATGACCGTACTGACCGGGGAAACCGGGGCTGGTAAATCGATCATCATTGATGCGGTCGGTCTGTTAGCCGGCGGTCGCGGGTCCCAGGAATTCATTCGGACCGGCGCCGATAAAGCGGTGCTACAAGGGATGTTTATTTTACCGGCCGATGGCGTTACCGCTAAGATGTTGGACGAAGCCGGAATTGACCACACGGACAACACGGTCATCTTGCAACGTGAAATTGCCAAAAGTGGGCGTAACACTTGTCGAATCAACGGGATGTTAGTCAATACGACGACGTTGAAACGGATTGGCGAGACCATTGTCGATATTCATGGCCAAAATGAACACCAAGAATTGATGCAACCAGAAAAGCACCTGGGGTTACTAGATGAATTTGCGACGGCCAAGATTCGTAAGCTCAAACGGCAATATACCGAACAATACCACGATTACCAGCAGTTAAATCAGGAACTCTGCCAAAAAAACGCCAACGAAAAAGAATGGGCGCAACGGTTGGATATGCTGAATTTTCAGGTGGACGAGATTGCGGCGGCCCAAGTTAAAGTCGGTGAAGAAGCTGAGTTAACAGCCGAACGGGATCGGCTAGATAATTATCAGACCATTAACCAGGCTTTGCAGCAAAGCTATACCCTCCTTGCAGCCGGTGAGGAAACGCAGGGCGCGGTCGACATGGTCGGAACGGCCATGAACGCGTTGGAACCGATTGCGAATTTGGACCCCGCGTTTAATGAAATCGCCATGAACGTTAAGAATGCGTTTTATGGACTCCAGGATGCGTCTGGTCAAATTTCCAACCAATTAGATCTGCAAGAATTCGATGAGGGACGTTTAGATGAAATTGAGCAACGATTAGACGTTCTCAGTCAGCTGAAGCGCAAATACGGTGACTCTGAGCAACAAATTTTGGATTACTACCAAAAAATTGCCGCGGAACTGGCCAAAATGACCGATTCTGAAGAGAACAGCGAAGGCCTGTCTCAGCGCGTTACTGAGCAAAAGCAAGCGTTACTCAAGACCGGGGAAGCGTTGTCCGATCGCAGACGGACGGCGGCTAAGTCACTCCAACGGCAAATTCATCAAGAATTAAAAGACTTGTATATGGATAAAGCCGTCTTTGAAGTTCGTTTTAAACCGACGAATGGACAGATTTTTCGGAGTGGTTTGGATAGCGTTGAATTTTATATTCAAACGAACCCCGGTGAAAAGATGCGGCCGCTGGCGAAGATTGCGTCTGGGGGGGAACTTTCCCGGATGATGTTGGCGTTAAAGACCATTTTTTCCGAATCACAGGGGATTACGAGTATTATTTTTGATGAAGTTGACACGGGGGTCAGTGGCCGGGTGGCACAAGCCATTGCTGAAAAGATCAGTGGCATTGCCCGGTTCTCACAAGTGTTATGTATCACGCATTTACCACAAGTTGCGGCGATGAGTGACCACCATTACTTTATTGCGAAAAAGATCACGGGTAACCGGACTAAGACGAGTGTGACGAAGTTGACTGACCACCGCCGGGTCCAAGAGTTAGCCCGGATGTTAGCCGGAACGAAGGTCACTAAACTATCAGTGGAACACGCTGAAGAACTGTTGCGGTTAGCCAGTGAAGCTAAAGTCGAATAATTATCCAAAAGAGTGGGGCAAAAGGCGGTCAGTTTGTGAGCAATAACGTAAAATCAGCGATTATTCCTAGGTTTGGAATGGTCGCTGATTTTGGGTTAAGCAGAACAAATTGCCTTCTGTCCCACGTTTCGACCATAGTAATAAGGAAAGCCATTCTGAAATAGTTGATATTTCTGAATGGCTTTTTGCGTTTTGTCTCCCACTCTTTAGTGATTGTGAATATTAGCGCATAAAAAGCAGTTCTGTGCCCGAAATTCCGCATTTACATGGCATGTTGTTTGCAATTTACTTTGGCTCTTTGTCAACGGCTGTTGATGAGGAACTTTATGAGGAAACCAATTCAT
>CALFSK010000066.1 GCA_937916845.1 uncultured Lactobacillus sp.
ACGGTCTAGATGGTAAAGATGGCCAACCCGGCAAGAACGGTTTGGATGGTAAAGATGGCCAACCAGGTAAGAAGGGCCCAGATGGCAAGGACGGTAAGCCAGGTGCCAAAGGTCCAGACGGTGACCAAGGCTCAGCAGGTGTCAAGGGTCCAGATGGTGCCAAAGGTGAAAAGGGTCAAGCGGGTGCGAAAGATCAAAAAGTTGCTAGCACTCAAGCAGGTTCTAGCAGCCAATCAAGCACAACTGGCCAAGCAGAAGCAACTACGACGCCAACTAATCAAGCTAGTTCAAGCAGCTCAAGCAGTACGACTAGCCAATCATCAACTGGTTGGTTACCACAAACTGGTGAACAAGTTCAGAAATGGCTTGGAATTGCTGGGTTAGCATTATTAGCCGCAACTAGTGGTGTTGTGATGTGGTTCCGTAAACGCCACGTTTAAACTTGTTTCTTTGTTTTTAAAGTAAAATACCATAAAGAGTCTTCCAAATAATTTTTGGGAGGCTTTTTTGTGACTAATGGGGAATGAGCCAAGTATTGTGAATGAATTCGGATTTATCCGTAAATCATTGATGACTGATTGAAGATAATCACTTAACTTAGTCCGGATTATCGGATAGAATGAAATTGCCTTGGGAGGCGCGCCTTCAGTATTTAAAGCGGCGTGTAAAGTAGCACTTCGGACGAGTTAATGGTCTGGGGTGCTTTTTAGCGTCCAAAATGGAAGGTTATTTAAATTTGTCCTTTACATATTACATATGCGACATTTAATATATATTAAAGAGAGTGGGGGATGCAATTTGAATTATGGGCTATTGGCGTTAACATTTTTGAGTGTTAACTTGGATTTCTTTTTCATGATGATCTTTTTACTAAAGAAGTACCGGGTCTGGCAAGTATTGGTCGGGTACTTACTAGGAAACCTACTATTATTAACGGCGAGCTTCTTTATTGGCAAGACCTTGGCTTTATTCCTACCAGAATGGTTATTGGGAATACTAGGATTTTTGCCGATTTGGATGGCTTTTCGCAACGATGACGATGGTGATGGGGACAAGACAAGTCGTTCACCCGTTTTGAGTGTATTAGTCACTTATTTGTCAGTCTGTGTGGGGTGTAACCTGTCCATTTTTCTACCAGTTTTAGTTGGGGAAACGATGGGCCACTTTCTAATGACTTTAGGGTTCATCGGTATTTTGACCATTATCGTGGTCTTTTTGATCAAACTAGTGGCGGATATTCCAGTGGTGGAACGGGTCATGACGGCCCACGGTGAGCGGTTGATGAAGATTTGCTACGTCTTAATTGGGCTGTATGTCTTTTGGGATAGTGGCTTAATCAGTCATTTAATGGCATTAATATAGGAAGAGAGGACGTTTAGATGGATGTTAGTGAACCGATTTTAGCGGAAGCCGTTAAAATTTATAAGGTGCTCAGCAATGTGAACCGGATTAAAATCTTATACTTCTTGGAAAATAATGAGGCCGACGTTTCGAGTATTGTGGCGCATGTCCAGTTAGCACAGCCGATTGTGTCGCACCAATTAGCAATTTTATTTAAATATCAGTTGGTCACGCGCAGTAAGCAAGGCAAACACGTCTATTACTGTCTGGACGATCCGCACATCTTAGAAATGGTCAACGCAATGCTGGGCCACGTGGCACATGAAATTAAACACGCCCCCCATCCAGGACGATCTAAGTAGTTATTTGTGGTGTTTGCCGTGTAATTGATTGCCAGCAGGTCTAATATTAGTGATAATAAGGATATTATCAAAACCAACGGAGGCGTAGCCGGTGAAAGTCAGCTTATCAAAACATCAGTTGATCAGTGTGGCCGCAGTACTGGCGGCGCTGCTGATCGTACTGTTAGCAATTCGGTACCACGGCACATGGGACATGTTTCGTGAGCAAGTCTTTGACCAGTCAGCAATCGTGGCCCAAGTTCGTCGTCATCGGGCCGTCGATATTTTATTAGTGGTTCCGTTACTGATTTGTTTTTCGATCATTCCCGGTGCACCGGTGGCGACTATTAGCGTGATTGCGGGGATTTGTTTTGGTAAGGGCCTGGGTGCCGTCCTCAACATTATCGGAATTACCCTAGGAAACTTGATTGCGCAACGGGTCTTTAACCGCGTGACTGAAAAACAAACCGCTAAACCTAGTAAGATTGTTGATGCGATTGAAAACATGCGACACCCGCTGCTGGGAATTATTATTGGGTACACGATCCCGTTCATTCCAACGTCATTAGTGAGCTTGGCGGCGGTCAAGACGGGGGTGACGCCACGTAAGCTTGCACTGGCAACGTTGGTCGGAAGTATTCCAACCGCCGTGATCTACGCTTGTGGCGGGGATGAACTCATCAAGGCGCACTTTAAAAATGCGTTGGGGTTAGCCGTAATCGTCGTGTTATTGATTGGGTTGCTCTGGTTGATTCGCCACGACCGGCGTACGAATACTAAAACTGAATAACTAAAATAACGGGTTTGGGACAAAACTCAAAAAGCCAATCAGAAAATTTCTGGTTGGTTTTTCCTATTGTTATGGTCGAAACGTGGTTCAAAAGGCAATTTGTTCCGCTTAACCCGAAAGCAGGGACTATTCCAAAACCCAGGAATAATCCCTGCTTTCACGTTAATGCTCGCAAATTAACCGCCTTTTGGCCCACTCTCGTTATTTTGATTAATAGAACGCAATTATTGCATAACTGGTGGATTATTGTGGTGCTTCAAATCGGTAATTTGCTCAGCGGTCAATGGAATCGTCTTGAGCGGTAGAAAGTGTTCCGAGAGTTCAGTACTAGGATCTGCTTTGAAAATAATGACTGCCCTATTTTCTAAATCTAACCGATAAACTAACCGTTGTTGCTCCGTTTCGACATAAACCGCTGTATCTGTAAATGGTCGCCACGTGAATTCAGTGGTGGGTAAAAGGTCCCACCGTTCTAATGCATCGTAAGTCTCGTTTGGGGTCAATCTGAACACTCCTTTCAATCCTTAACACAAGGCTATTATAAGGCGTTTAGGAATTATATTCAATTAAAGTTCACTATCCCTAAAAATAATTATAATCAAATAAAAAGATCTTACAATCTAAACGGATTGCAAGATCTTTTTTAGTCGTGAGTTTAGCGAATCACTAATACGGCAATCGGGGCATATTTAGCCATGTAAGCGGCTTGGCTCCCGAAGTGCTTCGCGATGCCCTTTTTTGCAAGGGACCCGATGATTAAAAGGTCGGGCTGAACGTGGGGAATCACTTCTTTAACGATGGTTTCACCAGGTTCACCTTCAGCGATGACCGTGCGAACTTTAGTCAGGCCAGCGCCTTGAGCTTGTTTTTGATATTTTGCAAGGTGTTGTTCGAGTTCATCGCGTTCACCGTGGACGTAGTCTTTACTCAAAGCTTGATAGACGTTCATGTCATCATTTTCCAAAATGGAAACGATGATTAATTCAGCGTCGTCTTGCTTAGCTTGGTGAATGGCGTAGTTGAAGGCGAGTAGGGCGTCGGCTGAGTCGTCGACCCCAACCAGAATGCGTTTAAATTTTGTAGCCATTATTCAGCACTCTCCTTTGCTTTGGCGGCCATTTTAGCCGCGTAACGTTGGTTACCACGGTGCAAGTCATAGATGGTCCAAACTAAGAGGGCGAGAACCGCCGCAATTAGAAGCCAAGCAATGACGTTAGCTAAATCAGTTTGTGTCGCAGTCGGATTGCTACCGAAAAAGGCGGCAATTTGGTCAGGTAGACCAATCAGGTTTAACACTGTTAAACCAATGACGGAGAACCAACCACAGATTTTTAACCACAGACTGTTCTTAAAACGATGGCCCATTTCTACCGCACTGTCAGTCATCATTAGTAATGGTAACATCGAGAACGGTAAGGCAAAGGCCAGGAACACTTGGGAATTATTCATTAAATCATTTAACGCTGTATGTTCATCAATGGCACTCTTGCCACTGGTTAAAGCCACACAAATCAAAACGGGGATCACGGAAATCAACCGAGTAACTAAGCGCCGTAACCATAGTGGCATCCGCATGTGAACGAAACCTTCCATAATAACTTGCCCAGTCAAAGTCCCAGTAATGGTCGAGTTTTGACCAGATGCTAATAGTGCGATGGCAAATAGGGCTGAAAGAACACCGGATTTTGCGACACTGATTAAGATCCCGTTACTGAGCATTGAAGTATCAGATAGTGCGTGATACAACCCGAAAAATGAAGGATCTCTAACGGCGCCACTCTTGAAGACGGCAACTCCCATAACAAGTAGGAGGGCGTTGACGAAGAAGGCCGCTGTCAGTTGAATGTTGGAATCCCAGCTAGCAAACTTAACGGTCCGCGCAACGTCGGCTTCATCACTATGATCAATTTTCCGAGTCTGCGAAATCGCAGAGTGCAAGTAGAGGTTATGCGGCATGACCGTGGCCCCAATGATCCCGAGTGAACCAGACAGTGGTGTCATCCCATTGACGGAACGGGCCGTTGAGAAGGTAGCCGCTGTTGGTACGAGGCCTTTAATGACGCCACCCCAATCAGGGTTAGATAAAGCAACTTGATAAACAAAGACAAATAGAATAACTAAGATTAAACAAACAACGATGGCTTCGATTTTACGGAAACCAATTTTAGTTAGTAGTAATAAGAGCAAAACATCAAAAACGGTAATAAAAACTGAAATTACTAAAGGAATTCCGAATAATAGATATAACGCAATGGCAGCCCCGATAACTTCCGCGATATCGGTTGCCATGATGGCAAATTCAGTTAAGATCCATAAAACAATTCCAAGAGACTTACTCGTCCGGGCACGAATGGCTTGGGCCAAATCCATCTGACTCACGATACCAAGTTTAGCGGCCATGTATTGAAGTAACATCGCAATCAAACTTGATATCAAGATGACAGACATTAACATGTACTGATAGTTTTGCCCACCAGTAATGGAAGTTGACCAGTTACCGGGGTCCATGTAACCAACGGCAACTAAGGCGCCAGGGCCTGAATAGGCAAACAATGTTTTCCAGAAATTAAGGTTCTTAGGGACTTCAATCGAACCGTTAATTTCTTCTAGGGATGGGCCGTTCGCATATTCAATCAGTTTATGCTTGCGGGTTGGGATAGTTTCTTTTTCACTCAAGTGCAATTCCACCTTTCTCTATTTCAAAACATTTGAACAATTGTTATTGTACAATAAAAAATACAAAACTGAAATACTTTTTTAGGCAGACCTACAAAATCTAAATTTAGCCATTGACAAAATAGCCATAGCTTGGGCTCGAATTTAGTGGTCACAAATCTAGGCCCGTTATTGGGATGAAAAGGTGATTTTTAAAGCAGCGAATCAATTTTATTTTTGTTTGATTTTTACAATTGGTATAGATGAAAAATCGGACGCAAAATAGTAAACGATAGCGCTGTTTTGTAAGTTAATCAACGATATGATCAATAAGTGGGTCATTAGATTAGTTAAACACTTAATATAATGGTAAGCATCTTTTTTTATTGACTTTTTTATACAATACTTTTTTATTTGTTTAAAATGTTCTTGATTGTATATACAATATCGCTTAGAATAGTGAGCGAAAACGATTACAACGCTAGAAATCAAAAGGAGTGATAAGTAATGGCGATTGCAATGATTGGAACTTGGCGAATGGCTTATGAAGGCCTAGAACAAGGCCTTGAAGCAATGAAAAAGGGGCAATCCAGTGGTGATGCCGTGGAAACGGCAATTACGACCGTTGAAGACTACCCATATTTTAAATCTGTGGGCTACGGTGGCTTGCCAAATGCGAATGGTCTAGTTGAAATGGACGCTGCTTTCATGGATGGGGATACCTTCGCAGTCGGTGCCGTAGCTGGTATTAGTGATGTGAAGAATCCGGTCAGTGTTGCCAGAAAGTTAAGTCATGACCACTTTAATAGTTTTTTAGTTGGAACCGGAGCATCGGAGTACGCCGCGTTAAATGGCTTTGAACGTAAAAGTATGTTAACCGAACGGGCGCAAAAAATTTGGGCCAAGCGCAAACGTGAAATCGAAACCAAGGGATTGAGCCCGTATGACGGCCATGACACGGTTGGAATGGTCAGCTTGGATCAGCAAGGTTCAATGAGTGTTGGAACGTCAACTTCTGGCTTATTCATGAAGAAACCAGGACGGACTGGTGATTCCGCGTTAGTTGGCGACGGGTATTACTGTGACAGTGAGATCGGTGGCGCAGCTGCGACCGGACTTGGCGAAGATATTATGAAGGGCTGTTTGTGTTACGAAATCGTGCGCTTAATGGGAACTGGATTATCCCCGCAAGCCGCGTGTGACCAAGCCGTTTATCCGTTTGTTGAAAAGTTGAAGAAACGCTATGGCAAAGCGGGCGAATTCTCATTGATCGCGTTGAATAAAGCGGGTGAATGGGGCGTCGCAACGAACGTTGAATTCACATTCGCCGTTGGTGATGAAGATCATCCGGCCAAAGTGATGATGGCTAATCCAGGCGAAAACGGGACGACAGTGATTGAACCGATTACACAAGCTTGGATGGACGCTTATGCTAAGCGGATTAAGGCACCAATTGATTAGTTAAGGGACGTGGAATGGGTGAAAAAATATTTATACGAACAGGTGGCGGAGCAGTTAGCCGTCGCGATTCGAAAAGGCAACTATGCGGATCATCAGAAATTACCCGCTGAAAGTGACTTGGCCAAAAAGTACGGCACGAGTCGGTTAACGATGCGCAAAGCAATCGACGTCTTACAACGGCAACACGTGGTAGTCAAAGACCGCAATCGCGGGACTTACGTGTTAGCGCCCATGATGCCTGAAAAGATTTCAAGTGGGGCCGACGGTTTGTCTGGATTTACTGAAGTGGCCTTAAAGATGCATTTGCACCCGGAAACGCGGGTCTTACGGCTGACTAAATTAACGGTTGTTCCTGAACACGTCCAAACGGCGCTACAAGTCGCTGGCGACGAACCGTTATGGCGGATCGAACGGTTACGGTTGATTGATCAGCAACCCATGACGGTAGAGCAACTGTACGTGCGGATCGCAACGTTGCCAGACCTGACGATCACTGAAGCAAGTGGGTCGCTGTACGCGCAGTTGGAGGAAACACTGACGATTGGGTACGCTAGCCAAGAGCTGGAAGCCATTTTAATGGATGCACGGATTGCTAACCTGCTAACGGTACCCACGGGAGCTGCTGGATTTTTATCCCACGCCGTGACCTTCTCAGTGGATGGTTATCCCATTTTGTATGACGATTCGTATTACCGTTCTGATAAATATACCTTCCATAATATCTTGTACCGACACCATTAGAAAGTAGGTTAAATCGTATGAAAGTCATTGTTTTGTTAGACCAGATTCAAGCTGGACTAGGAGGCAAGGAAAAAGCGGACACCGAGTTAGGCGGGAAGAAACTCGCCATGGGGGCCGCAGATACTTTAGCCAAGGATCTCAAAAAACAAAAGGGCGATGTAATGGCGACCTTTTATTGTGGCACGGGCTACTATGCGGATAACCGTGAACTTGTGCAGGGAAAAGTCATGCGGATGTGCCAACAGATGGCACCCGATGTTTTACTCGTAGGGCCTACTTATGATTACCCAGAATTTGCGCAGATGGCTTGTGAAGTCGGTTTGGCCGTTCAAAGCGGCTCTGACGTGCCAGTAGTTGCCATGGTCGCGCGGGAAAAGAACGCGGACCTACTGGCTGAGTATCAGCGTCAATTGGATATCGTTAAAATGCCGAAAAAGGGTGGGACGGGCTTATCCGACGCCATTGAACACGGCCTGACCCTGTGTGCGAAAAAGGCAAATAAGGAAGATGTTACGGACTACATTAGTAAATATTGTTATTAATAGAATGAGGAGGCAAGCACTATGCAAAGAAAGTTTGAACAAGTGTTAATGCCGGTTGCGACCAAAATTGGTAATAACGTTGTACTTCGCTCGCTACGTGATGGTTTTCTAGTCATCATGCCACTGATCATTGTGACGTCAATGTTTCTATTGTTCGGAAACTTCCCGATTCCTGGTTGGGCAGACTTCTGGACGGGAATTTTAGGGCAGCATTGGACCGAATGGTTTAGTGCCGTTTCTAACTCAGTTTTTAACTTCACTGGATTATTGTCGTGTTTTGGGATTGCTTACGCTTATGGTAAAAATCGCGGGCTGCACGCCGTTAACTCCGCAGCCGTTGCTATTATTTCATTCTTAATTTTGACCCCGACGACGCTTGAAGTTGGTAAAAAATCATATAGTGCTGTTGAAACGGTCTTTCTTGGCCCCAACGGCGTTTTCTTAGGGATCATCACGGCCATTCTTAGTGTTGAAATTTTCAAATTTGCGGTTAAACGTAACTGGACGATTAAAATGCCTGACGGGGTACCGCCGGCCGTTAGTGAATCTTTTGACGCCTTAATTCCTAGTGCGTTAGTTGTGCTAGCCTTTTTCCTTGTCCGGGTACTGTTCAGCTTAACAGACTTCAATACCGCCTATAACTTTATTTACGCTGTCTTACAAGCACCGCTGACCCACGTTGGGAACTCCTTAGGTTCAGCAACCTTGTATAACTTCTTGGCCTCATTACTTTGGTGTTTCGGGATCAACGGTCCTACCATCACCAACAGTGTTTGGTCACCAATCTTCTTCGTCTTGTCACAAGATAACTTGAAAGCTTGGCAAGCCGGGGATAAGATTCCTCATATTTACAACCAGCAATTTATTGATATGTTCACCACGTACGGTGGGGGTGGGAGTACCTTATCCTTACTGATTATTATGCTAACGATTTGTCGTTCCAAACGGGTCCGGGAACTTGCTAAGTTAGCCATTGTTCCAGGAATCTTCGGCATCAATGAACCCGTGATCTTTGGGTTACCAGTTGTTTTGAACCCCATCATTGCGATTCCATTCATTATCGCGCCCGTTGTTAACACGATTATTTCTGGAATCGTCTTCTCGTTAGGATGGGTCCCACTGACGAATGGGGTCATGCTGACCTGGACTACGCCACCACTGATATCTGGATGGTTGTCGACCGGTAGCTGGCTCGGTTCGGCATTGCAGCTGTTTGAAATGGTGCTGGACCTCTTTATTTACTACCCATTCATTAAAACTTTAGATAATCAATATTTACGCGACGAGAAAGCCGCCGAATTAGATGATGTTGACATTGATTTCAGTAACATTTAAGGGGCATGAATATGCAAGCGCTTAGACCAGAATTTGAACAATTATTTAATAGCCACGCGGATGACTTTTTAGCGGATTTAAACGGCTTGCTACGGATTCCGAGCGTCAACAGTCACGCGACTTTTGAAGCGCCGTTTGGCATCGGTCCGCAACGTGCCGTTGCGTACATGATAGATTTAGCTAAGAAAATGGGCTTTCGGACGGGCTTGGCCGGCAATTGTGTCGGCTGGGCTGAAGCGGGTCCCGCTGATGCGCCAGAATACTTTGGCGTGTTAGGCCACGTGGACGTGGTTGACGTTGAAAACGACTGGCACTACCCGCCATATCAACTGACCCAAGTCGGGAATATGATGTATGGTCGGGGTATCTTGGACAACAAGGGTCCACTACTCTCAACGTTAATTGCACTGTATTTGATCAAATTGCGTGGGACGACCCTCAAAAAGCGGGTCCGCATCATGTTCGGCAGTGACGAAGAGGGTGGCAGTCGGGATCTGCCTCACTATTTGGCAGAACAACCCGCACCAGTTGTCGGGATTACACCGGACTGCAAGTTTCCCATCGTTTATGGCGAACGGGGCTTACTGGACGTGACGCTGAAGTTAAAGCCCAACGATGGTTCGTTGGACCAAATTTCATCAATCAGTGGGCCGTTTGACCGCAGCTATTTACCAGCCGTAGCCACTGTGACCTTGGCAGATGGGACGGTTCAACAGTTTAATGGTAAGAAAGCACCAAGTAACGCCCCTGATTTAGCGGACAACGTTGTCCCGCAAGTCGCGTCATTCCTGGCAAAACTGAGTGGTCAAACGGGTCAGTTCTTCGACTGGCTTGCGACTAAGATTGGCCATCAATACGATGGGCATAATCTTGGAATTGATTTTGAAGACGCTGCCTCGGGCAAATTACAGCTCTCACTGTACGCCGTTGCCAAAAGTGACGTGGCCCTTACGGCTAACTTTTCGATGCGTTACCCGATTTCAATCAGTGAAGATGAATTGTTGGATCAGTTGCGTACTGTTTTGCCGAGTGACGCTGAATTGATCATTAACCGCCGTTTTCCGTCGACCGTTAAGGATCAAAACCAGCCGTTCATCAAACGGTTTTCTGCGATTTATCAGCAGGATACCGGCCTGGACGGCACGCCCGTAACCACGACCGGCGTCACGTACGCCCGCGGGATGCCTAACACCGTTGCGTTTGGCCCGTCCTTTCCAGGTCAAAAAGGGATTGCCCACAAGGGTGACGAGTGGATTCAGTACAGCGACTGGCAAATGATGACCGAAATCTATTACGATTGTTTTTTAGCAGAACTAAGTTAGGGTCTAAAGGTAAAGCTTAGTCCGGCTGTCGCTGATAACATGCGGTCGTGGGACCGGGCCAAGCCTGAAGAGCGTCTTGCCCCTCGCCCGGAACCCTTGCAAAAATCACAAGTGTCCCGGACCGTCCGTGGTGTAAAGGTGAAAAAATCACCACCTCAACGCCACCATCGCGACCGATGCTATCAGCGACAACCTCCGATAGCTCAACCTTTAGTTATTAAACTCATAAAAGTAATGAAGAGACTGTGATAATAAAACAGTCTCTTTATTTTTGGGAAAGATGACGTGTAAAAAATAGTCGCCTGACACTGAGGATATATTTTGTTAGGGCTAGCCAATCCGTTAGCCTGAAACCAGGTTTAGCTATATGATAGTAGTAATAACTATAGACGCCCATCAGGTTGTAGAGGGCGTGAAGAAATGCACGAACGTGTAAGAAAGGAACTGATTCACCGTGAATACCCGTGATTTAGCACTTTTTCGGGCCGTCGTGAAGTATAAAAACTATACTTATGTCGCCGAAAAGTTCGCCGTTTCACAGCCAGCGGTTACCCAAGCCGTGAAACGATTAGAAAAAGAGTTCGATGCTCAGCTCGTGCAACAAGACCACGCACATCAACAGATGCTGATTACTGAATCCGGACAACTGTTATACCGTAACTCGCAAGTAATGAGCGACAGCCTCGAACTGACCCACCGTGAAATTGAAGCTGCCAAGCAACCGAAAATTCGCTTTGGCTTGCCCCCAATCCTCGGGGCACTCTTCTTTCCCCAAGTAGCCAAGCACCTGTTAGCGTGGGGCTGGCTGAAGCAACTGAAGGTCGTAGAAGAGGGCTCCGCACAGGTCCTCAGTGACCTTGCAAAAGGAAAGCTAGACATTGCACTGATTGCTTCGGCGCACCCGCTGCATTTACGGGATGTTCAGACCACTGCGCTGGGCGACCGGCCGTTTGAAGTAATTGTTAGTGAGAATAGCCCGTTAGCGAAACGGGGGAAAATTAGTTTTCAAGAGCTTGATCAGCAAAAGTTTATTGGGATGGATGACAGTTTCATTCACCCCCAAGCCTTTCGTGACTATTGCCAAGCTGCCGGCGTCAAACCGGAAGTGATCTACCGAACTTCAGACATTACCTGGATGAAGAGCATTGTCCGCACTAATTTGGGGTTAGGGTTCCTCGTCAAGGACGCTATTTTACCAGGTGAAGGGTTAGTCGGATTGAAAATCGATGATCCGTTGCGGGAAGCTTTTCATATCTCTGTGGCGTATCGAAAAAACGCAAAGTTGAGTTCAAACGAAGCAAGTCTTCTACAAATTTTATTAAAAATAAAAGTATAGATAGATAATGTTTATCAATAGACTAATCAATATTTATCGCTTTCTGAAAGAAAGAATCCAGTTTACGCTGAGTTCTTTCTTTTTGATTTAATATTAGGTAGATTGTAAAATTAATCCGAACGCTGTTCGGACAAAAAAGATCAGCTTCCCT
>CALFSK010000067.1 GCA_937916845.1 uncultured Lactobacillus sp.
GTCTAATTCGTTACGTTAATTCCTTAACGCAACTTAATTATCATAACATCTTAAGTTTTTCATGTCAACATCTTTTTTCAAGAAGCAACAATCTCAATTGTCATGGCTGTCGTTTCGACAACAGAAACTATCTTACCAATTACGAAACATCTTGTCAACAACTTTTAAAAGTTATTTTGGATTGTCCTAAATTAAGTGTTCAAGTTCGCTGGTTATCGCAACAACAGCATTTACTAATTTACCAGTCTTCTCCCCCACTTGCAACCCTTAATTACTTATAATCTCAAAAAAGTCCGCTAAACTGCTCTTTCCCACCTACGCGTTACACCAAAAATGTTGCCCCGTACCATCTGAATTACGCTAACTCCAATGAACCCATTAACCTAAGTTCACCCGTGATAGTTTCAAATTTAGGCATAATTAATTTCGGTTTCTTCTATATATAGTACTTAATTACCGTCACTTGATACCAAGACTAAAGCCCCCAAGGAAACGATGACAGTTCATCATTCCCCTGAGGGCTCTAGTTTTAAAATGGAAGACTTAATTTAACGGCACGATTATTTTTCAGTTCCTTGGCCATCCCATTCGCGTTCCAAAATAGTTTTCAGTTCGCTAATGAGTGGTTCGCGTGGGTTAGCAGTCGTGCATTGATCTTCATAAGCTAATTCTGCTAAATGGTCAACGGATTCGTCGAAGTGCTTCTTTTCAACGCGGTTAGCCTTGAGTGACAACGTAACATCCATTGAATGTGCCAAGTCGATGAAGGCTTTAACCAAGCTTTCCTTGAGTTCTTCGTCAGTCTTACCTGGGAAACCAAGAGCCCGGGAAATATCAGCGTAGTCCTTCAAAGCAGTGTTGTGGTTGTACTTAGGCCACATTGCCAGCTTAGTTGGAATTTCAGCATTGTAACGAACAACTTGTGGGTAAGTAATCGCAATGGCTAACCCATGAGGTAAGTTGAATTCCCCACCAAGTTTGTGAGCAATCGAGTGGTTAATACCCAAGAAGGCGTTCGCAAAAGCCATCCCAGCTAACGTTGATGCGTTGTGCATCTTCTCGCGGGCGTGCTTGTCGCCATCGTAAGAAGCTTTCAAGTACTTGAAGGCTAGCTTCAAAGCTTGAATTGACCAGCCACGGGTGTAGTCCGAAGCCATCGTTGAAACGTAAGATTCTGTGGCGTGGGTAATCACATCCAACCCAGTCCAAGCAGTCGTCCGTGCCGGAACCGTTTCAACAAATTGTGGGTCAATAATCGCAACGTCTGGTTGCATTGCGTAGTCAGTGATTGGGTACTTAACGTGGGTTTGTGAGTCGGTAATAACCGCATATGGCGTTACTTCAGACCCAGTCCCAGAAGTCGTTGGAATCCCAATGTAAGTTACCTTGTTAGGTACGGGTACTTTGTAAGCACGTTTCCGGATATCCAAGAACTTTTGCTTTGCACCTAAGAAGGATGTTTCTGGATGTTCATAGAAGAGCCACATCCCTTTGGCGGCATCCATTGCGGACCCACCACCAAGGGCAATGATCGTATCTGGTTCGAAGGTCTTCATCCGAGCAACACCTTTGTAAACCGTGTCTGAAGATGGGTTTGGTTCAACTTCAGAGAAGATATCGATGTCAACGGGTTCCTTCCGCTTGTTCAAGACAGCCGTTACCCGATCAGCATACCCAAATTTGACCATCCCAGGGTCACAAACTAGGAAAACCTTTTTGATTCCAGCCATCGTTTCCAAGTAACGGAGGGAGTTCCGCTCAAAATAGACCTTGGGAGGCATCTTTACCCATTGCATATTATTCCGACGCTTCGCAACCGTTTTGATATTGATTAAATCGGTATCCGTAACGTTATGAGAAATCGAGTTGCCACCGTATGAACCTGTCCCTAACGTCAATGATGGCTTCATGTTGTTGTAGATGTTACCAATCCCACCAACGGCAGAAGGTGTGTTAACTAAGATCCGGCAAGCAGGCATTTCAAGGCCGAATTGTTTGATTAATTCGTCATCCTTAGTGTGAATCCCAGCAGTATGGCCTAAACCACCATAATGAAGTAATTCGTTTGCACGCTTGAAGGCTGCTTCGTGTGACGTTGCTTTGTAGATTGTCAGTACTGGTGATAATTTTTCACCTGATAGCGGATGTTTAATCCCAACACCGTCAATTTCAGCTAAAAGTACCCGTGCGTTCTTGTCGACATCCTTTAAGCCGGCCATTTGGGCAATTTCGTAAGCAGATTTCCCTGCGACTGGGCCCCGAACCGTGTGACGGTTAGGATCAATAACGGCATCGCTCAACGCTTGCACGTCTTTGCTCTTAACTAGGTAGCAACCTAAACGTTTGAATTCTGCGATCACGTCAGCGTAGATTTCTTTATCAATAATGGCACTGTTTTCAGAAGCACAAACCATCCCATTATCGAAAGTCTTTGAAAGAACGATGTCGTTGACAGCTTGTTTGATATCAGCAGTCTTTTCAATGTAAGTAGGGCCATTACCAGGACCAACGCCTAAGGCTGGTTTGCCTGATGAGTATGCGGCCGTAACCATGCTTGGGCCACCAGTAGCTAAAATCGTGGCAACGTCAGGATGGTGCATCAAATCGTTCGTTGCTTCAATGCTTGGGTGTTCAATGAACAGAACGGCATCGGCAGGACCACCAGCAGCGGCGATCGCGGTTTGAATAACCCGGGCCGTTTCCGCACAGCATTTTTGTGCTTGTGGATGGAACCCGAAGACGATCGTGTTACGTCCCTTTAATGAAATCAAAGTTTTGAAAACGACCGTTGAAGTTGGGTTGGTTACTGGGGTAACCCCGGCAACAATCCCGACTGGTTCGGCGATCGTCATCAATTGCTTTTCATCGTCATCTTCTAAGATCCCAACGGTCTTATCATGACGGATGCTGTTCCAAATATATTCACTTGCATAAATGTTTTTAATGGCTTTGTCTTCAACCACACCACGCTTGGTTTCTTCAACGGCCATCTTGGCTAATTTCATATGATTATCCAAAGCAGCCACGGCTACTTTTTCACATAATTCATCAATTTGTTCCTGGGAGTACGATTTCAATTCAGCTAAGGCCTTTTTTGAACGAGCAATGAGGTCATTAACTTCATTCGTGTTTTTGTCGGTTTTGGTTGTTTCTGTGGCTTTCATCATAAATCTGTTCCTCCATTTCAATTCCTTGTGAATTATTTTACAATCTTTATTATAGGCGACCTTGTTAAAAAATCAACAAGAAATTTAGAATTTATCGCTATTAGTCACTGATTTAGTTCTACGTTCCCCTATTTAAAGGCATTCTAGATTTTTAAAATAACTAAATAACAAGCTCAACTATGCACAATAGATTCTAAACAAAACACTTAATCAGCTTGATACCCCTAGTACTTTTGGCACAAGGTCATGTAAAATCAGTGCTTACTCCTTTTAATTACTGTTCGGAGATCACCCTAACAACAAAAAAGGCTGTTCAGAAATCCGCAAATTTCTGAACAGCCTTTTTTTATTATCGTAACTCAATATCGTCGTTTACCGCACCACAATAACGGAGATTGGGGCTTTACGGGCTAGCCGCGGCCCAATGGCACCTGAAATTTTAGAGTGGGCAAACTGAGTATCCGCCCCCGTCACTAGCAGATCGGGTTTGAATTCTGGAATTACCCGTTCCAAAATAACGTCGTCCACATCCCCACCTTCATAAACTAAGGGTTCGACGTGGGTCACGCCTTCCGCTTCAGCCATTTTGACGTATTCCGCAACGACTTCTTCAACGTGGTGACGCTTTGCCTGAATTTTAGATGGCGTCAGTGAATCAAAAATGTTGATATCTTCGCTTTCCATTACTGAGCAAATCCCCATCGGCACCGCATAGTCGCGTGCCAGCGTGGTGGCATAACGAAACGCCCGCTCAGATGACGTGTTGTCATCCTCGTCAACGGTCAATAGTATCCGCCGATAGATTAGTGGGTCACTCATGCTTTTGCTATCCATAGAATTAAACTCTCCTTAATTGCTTTGAATTGGTCTGATCATCGTTATTATAACGCTTTCCTCAACTTGAGGCCGCAACTACTGCTCTGCTGGGAGTGCCGCTAAGGTTTGCTTGAGCCACGTCACGTAGTAGTTTTCCCGGCCAATCGCGTGTTGCAAGATTAAATAATGCCCGTAGTGTGCCTCAATCAACGCTTTATCTGGAAAGACGACCGTCATCCGTTGCCGCAAATGAACTAATTTATCCGTATGCAACCGGAGCTGCTCTTGAATCATCATTGGTAACCGCGGATCACGGTTCGTATGAATAAAATAGAGCTTCAAAATAAATTCGTCCTTAGTTGCGGTCAAATCGGGGGTCCCGACCGTGATCCACTGGCGCAATAGCTCCGCACCCGTGGCCGTCACATGGTACAGCTTTTTTTCTAGCTTAGCCCCACTCACCGTAATCTCGTGGGTGACGTAGCCCTGTTCCTCCAACCGCTTAAGTTGCGGATAGATTTGACTATGCTGAGCTTGCCAGAACTCACCAATTTCAGTATCAAACGCTTTGGTTAGATCGTAACCCGTCAATGGTTGCTGGTTAAGAAGTCCCAAAATAATGAACTGGAGTTTGTTTTTTTGTGCCATCAAAAGCCCCCCCTTTGCACTCAGTATACACTCAAAACCACTCATAAGGGACATGTTTAGAATTACTGAGTATAGCTATCTAACTGAGTACGCTCATCCCCGTCTTAGCGCTTAAAATTACTTTTGGCTTGACGTTTGCTGGTCAGCGCGTTAGACTAATCACATCGTTAAATACATGTAATTATTTACACGTTTTAAATAACACAATTCAAGAAAGCAGGCTATCTACATGACAAAAACATTTAAAACCCTCGACGACTTCTTAGGCACCCACTTTATTTACACTTACGACAACGGTTGGGAATACGAATGGTACGCCAAAAATGATCACACCGTTGATTACCGAATCCACGGCGGAATGGTTGCTGGTCGTTGGGTCAAGGATCAGGAAGCGAACATTGTCATGCTTACCGAAGGCATTTACAAAGTCGCTTGGACTGAACCAACTGGGACCGACGTTGCCTTGGACTTCTTACCAAACGAAAACAAGGTTAACGGGACCATCTTCTTCCCTAAATGGGTTCAAGATCATCCAGAAATTACCGTGACTTTCCAAAACGACCATATTGACGTGATGGAAGCCGCACGTGAAAAATACGCCACTTATCCAAAATTGGTTGTTCCTGAATTTGCAACCATCACTTACGCTGGTGACGCGGGCCAAAATAACGAAGACGTTATCGCAGAAGCCCCATATGAAGGGTTGCCTGATGATATCCGTAACGGTAAATACTTCGACCAAAACTATCACCGTTTAAACAAGTAAGACCTTACTATAGAAACAATCGATGCGTTTCAGATAATCAAAATCGCATCTATGATCAAGAAAGCCTTACTAGCAATGATTTTAATCACTGTTAGTAAGGCTTTTATTGATTTCAAGTTATTTAATTCGGCACAGTTAATGTTTCACGTGAAACATTCCAGACACCTTTAATCGGCCGTCACGTCTAACTGCACGTTGCCGAGTTCATGGTCAAAGTCCGCTTGCCAGTGTCCGGCCGTTAAATGTGGTGGTAAAACGAAGGTCCCTGAAGAGACTCGCTGACCCGCCGTTACCGCTTTGCCCTGAGCATCCAATTTTGAAACTAACCACTGTAAGGACTTCAGTGGGTTACCCAACACCTCGCTCGCTGCGCCGTCAACCAGTTTCTCGCCATCGTGCCGTAACGTGCAGTGCGGCGTCGCAACGTCTTCTACTGAACTAAACCGTTGATCCGTGTCTAGTTCAGTACCATAAACGACAAATCCTCCGACCGCAGCGTCCGCCACGACCAAATTCTTGGCTAAGTCTGGGAACCAATCCGCAAACCGTGAATCTGGCAATTCTAAGCCTGGTGCGACCGTTGTTTTATGCCATAAGTCTTCCAGACTATCCGTCGCAGATAGTTTTTCCTTGGCCTTAAAGACTAATTCAACTTCCACTAGTGGTGCCATCATCGCGCCCTGACGTACCGTCGCCGGCGCCGTTAAAAAGTGATTCGCAACTTGGGCCCCGTACAGTGGTGCGTTAGCGTCAAACATCTTCTGCGTGGTTTCACTCGTCAATGAGACTTTGTACCCGCCAACGGGTTGATTTTTTAAAGTTGTTAGTTCCGCCTGGACCCGGTAAGCCGCGTCCTCATCCGCAAGTTGCGTCTTAAAATCACTTGCGTTAAGTGCGTGTTGGGTCTGATACGCATTAAAAAGTTGTTGTGCTAATTGGTTTTCCGTTTCAGTCATTGTGGTAGTTGTCATAAGCTATTTCCTCCGTATGTGTGTGTTTCGTTCAATTGCTATTATGTGTTATTACTATGTGTCGCATGAAATGCGTTTGTTACTCAATATGTGTTGTCACTTTATTATGTGTTAACGTTTTGATACTAAAACTATGTGTTGAATCAATCTTACGCAACCATCTCGAGGATGGTTTTCCCTACAACGCGGCTAGTCATCGTTGCCCACACTCGTCGATCACTAGCCACCTGAATGTCCGATTTCATCATCCTCACCACCTTTAAATTCAATCAAAAAAACGTCCTTTAACTAACTCATTAGAGTCAATTAAAGGACGTTTTAAACGGGGTACCACCTTTATTCGTGCCTGCTTCACAACAAACACCTCAACGTACGGCACAAATGCGCGATACGCCGGTATACTAATGGGTACCATCCAGCGCCTTCTCCAGCAAACCTTCGAGACGCAACTCCGAGGCGATCCGTACCAAGTTGTCTTGACTGCCTTTCACCAATCCGCAGCTCGCTGACTAACAATCTTAATACCGTTCCTCATCACAGTTTTTAATCTAAATTTAATTAATGTTTAGAGTCTAATCCTGGATTAGCGGGATGTCAACTCAAAAATTAAAAAAAGATGAGATTTTTAATTTCCCTTATTCTGGATGTGCTTCTAGATCGACAAGTGCGATATATTGATCGACCCTGGTATCTCGTAGCGTGTAATTTGGTGGTAACGCGTTCCGGTCCGCCTTAACGATTTGAAACCCAACCTGGTCGTAAAACTTTAGCGCGGGCTCGTTAGCCATGACGCACTTTAAGGTCAGTGGTTCGGTCGCATATTGGCGCATCTCTGCCAACAAACTTTCGCCCACCTTCAAGTGCCGGAAATCAGGCGCTACGAATAGCAGGTGGATAAAGTTAGCTAATCGGTATAACGAACAAAAACCAGCACGTTGCCCATTTACCCACGCAACCAGCACAAATTCTCCACGACTATCATGTTCAAAATCTTTCAGTTGTGGTGAAACGACCCACGGAAAATCTTGCTGGCGGTCAATCAAGTAAATTTCCGCCAACGCCGCTTGGTCCGCTGCCGTTGCAGCCTTGATTTCAACTTTCGTTGTCATGCGCATCCCCTCCCCCAATTTTAGTTGTTCTTATTATGCCGGTTCTTGTTTTCAATTACAATCCTCACGGGCCCCACTGCCGGCGTCCGTGCTAGATTCGTAAGGTCACAAGCGGTATAATACTACTTAATTCTTTCACAACGAAAGTGGGGTAACCATGAAAACCGCAATTGTTACGGATAGTGCCAGCTATTTATCAGCTGCTGACATCCAAAAGTACAACATTCACGTCGTTCCGATCACGGTCATTTTCGGGAAACAAACTTATTTAGAAAACGTTGAAATCACATCCAAGCAATTCTATGAACGGATGCGGACGACACCGGAGCTACCGACGACGACGCAGATTACCCTCGGGCAAATGCAAACAATGTATGATCAATTAGCAGCGGAAGGGTACGATGCGGTTATTAGCATCCACCTTTCCTCTGGGATCACGAGTTTCATCACCAACCTTGAGAGCTACTTGCCCAATGTCACTAATATTCAAGTTTACCCGTTTGATTCAAAAATCACAGCGGCGGGTGAAGCTTACATGGTCCTGTTGGCTGCGAAACTAATCGCCGCCGGATATACGCCTGAACAGGTTCTTGACCAGTTGGTAAACATACGGGATACAACTCAAGTTTACTTCGTCGTTGATAACCTCAGCCACCTCGTTCGGACCGGGCGTTTATCCAACGCATCCGGTCTCGTTGGTAACTTGCTCCGCATTAAACCCGTTTTAACTTTTGAAGACGGCAAAATCGTCGCCATTGAAAAGGAACGGACCATGCGCCGCGCCTACGCTGCCATCAAAACGAAACTAGCTGCGGCAATCGAAGCTGCGGATTATCCACTCCGAGTGACTATCGAAAATGGGAATAATCCTAAGTTACAGGCCGAATGGACGGCTGACTTAACGGCATCCTTCCCCGACTTAACCATTGACGAAGGCGAGATTGGACCAGTAGTTGGCGTCCACGTTGGTGAGGGCGTTATGGGTCTCATCTGGGCAAAGGACTGGGAAAAATGGCCCCTCGATAAAATTAACTAATCATTTAATATCATCAAAAAAGGGAGCCATCCGCAGCACGTGACTGTGGTGGCTCCCTTTTATACTAACCTTTATTACGCTTTTTTGATTTCTTTTTCTTCTTTTTAGCTTTACGCTTCGGTGCCGGTTCAGTTTCTTTTTGTAGCAACCGGTGCCCTTTTTTGACTAATTTTGCCCGTTGCACTTCATCCAGCTGTTCCCAGATTGAAACTAACTCAGGATCAACCACGGTGGCTGGTTCGGTTACGGCCGCTACCTGTGGCGCTTGGACATCACTCGTCCCGAGCAACCACTCCGCATCAACTTGTAAGGCGTCCGCCAAAGTTGCAACCTTATCATGCTTGGCCACGTACTTACTGCTAAGCCACTGGCTGATCGACGAACGACCAATCCCAGTCTGCTTCGCTAGTTGCGCGGACGTCACGTCTGCCTGTTGCATCGCAGTCTTTAAACGATCAGCAAATACTCCCATTACCGTGGTCCCCCTTAACTCAACGGATCCCAGGCCGGCAACCGCCGGGCTGGTTCCGCTAGCAACGCTTGAAATTCAGGCGCTAAGAACTGTTTATGCACGACGACTTCGTAAACGTACGCGTCAAACCAATCCTGCGTCATCACAAAGTAGCCCTTATCACCATTTTCAACACCCCAACTATTTTCAACCTTCCACTTAGTTGGCGTTTCGTCAACCAGATCAACGCCGGTCAAGGTCATCGCGTGACTCACTTCACCTTCACCAGTCAACAAGCGTTGCGCTTTTGTCATGTGGCCGTTAATGCCGAATAACTTGGCGGATTCAAATAAATGCGCATCGAGGTACCCGGCTTTACGATCCATTTGCCGCAAAACATCGTTCCCAAACCAGATCGTTTCACCAGACTTCAATTGTTGGACGGCAACGTCCGTTAAGACACCCATGTCAACGTTCAAAAATTCAATCGGTTTGCCGCCGATGATGTTATCTTCGTCCGGCAAGCTATAGAGCTGATTAAACGGCTTATCGGGCGAGTTAGTGACGACCACGTAATCGTCCAAATCCGTATCAAAATAGTCCTGATAAAACTGTTGTGGCGTTAAGTCGGCCGTGCGGTGGTACTGATGATCATCATCGCGGTATTCTAGGTCAAAATGAGTCGGTGGTTCGCCAAAGGAATAGGCCGCCATCCGGTAAACTTCCTGAAGCATGCTCTTTTCGAGTGACTGTAATTCCGCTTCATTAGCGCCGTTCATTACTAATTGCCGTAATTTCAAGCCGTCCTTCCGCATCTTACGCGACAAGACTTCCTGAAATTCAGTCGTGTTATCGGTGTTATAAGTTTCTGGCATCACGCTGGCGGGTACGACCCCGTATTTTTGCACGAGACTCGCTGCCATCGCCCACTGGCCACCATCTTCACCCGGATTAGCAAATAAGAATTGGACTAACCGGTCGTTGATTGGCTGCCGTGCCGTCTGTTCAACATTGCGGTAAAAAATGTTGGCGCGTTCAATTTTATCCCAGAAAAACAAGTAATTTTGAGATAGTTCAAAGTCCTTAACGTGGTACTTTGTTGCAAATTTATGCCGTAACGTATTCAACAGTGAGAATTCCCAGCACCGGCCGCTGTGCTTCTGATTGCTGACTTTTCCCGTTGGGACTTCTACTGAAAACGTGCGGTCCAAACGACTAGCGGCTTGATTATCGAAGCTGGCCGCCTTAATCCCATTTTTAGTGATGGCCCGGGTCAAGACTGGTGCAATTGGATCTTCTGCGTGCTTGGCCCGCAATGCGGCTAACGCGGCTTGTGTTAATTTTGTTGCCATATGCATCCCTCCATCAATGATTGATTTAATATAATGTTATGTCACTTAATATTGTCACCATTCTAGGCTTGTTACCGCTTAAATTCAATCAGAAAACCGATTTTGTTTACTTTTCTGAACACCGTAAGCTAAGAGTGGGCCAAAAGGCGGGTAGTTTGCGAGCATTAACGTGAAAGTAGTGATTATTCCTGGGTTTGGAATAGTCGCTACTTTTGGGTTAAGCGGAACAAACTGCCTTTTGGACCACGTTTCGACCGTAACAACAGGAAAAGCCAACCAGAAATTTTCTGATTGGCTTTTTGAGTTTAATTCGTTCAGCTTAATAGCCGATTGCATTCACATTGTGGCGCCTGGTTGTGTGCGTATCCCAGATAGGAATCTTAACAACACCAATCACGCGGTTCGCCGGGACGAATCCCCAGTACCGACTGTCATTGGAAACTGACCGGTGATCCCCCAACACGAAGTAGTTATTCTTGGGCACCTTAGTCGTCTTTAATACCCAATTGTTCCGATTGGACAAGGCAGCAATATCCCAATTTCCCGTTCCTTGTGTTCGTTCAAACTGGCTAATGAACTTCTGTGAGATGGCCTTGCCGTTCACGTAGATCTTGCCGTCTTGCGCACGAACGGTATCACCCGGCATCCCGATGACCCGTTTGACGTACTTCACGTTTTTAGACGTCGCATCCGGGTCAACTTTGTACGCGTTAAACACGATCACGCTCAAATGTTTGATCTGAGCCGTCTTAACGACCGCTACCCGTTCATTATTCTCTAAGTTAGGCTCCATTGACGGTCCATCGACACGAACCATCGTGAAGACGTAGTGCCGGATGACCGTGGCAACGAGCAACCCCACTACAATAGGCAGCACCCAGCTCATAATATTCTTGAAAGTTTTCATCATGTTGCTCCCTTTGCCCCTTATAACTTCCAATTATTATAATCCAATTAATGGCGCTTGTCTGTGAATGATTAACCGTTTTTACAAAAATTATGCCTATTTCTGAAGTGAACCGTCTGGGACAAGACATAAAAAAACCATTCAGCAATTTCTGAATGGTTTTGGCTTTCTCTATCGTTATAGTCGAAACGGGTACCAAAAAGCAGTTTGCTCCGCTTAACCCAAAACCAGCGACTATTCCAAACCCAGGAATAATCGCTGGTTTCACGTTAATGCTCACAAACTAAACGCCTTTTGGCTCTCTCTTTAAACTAATCTTGAACCTTTGCAATCCGGCCCTGTTGAACGTAAACGCTCAAAATGGCGATATCAGCGGGATTGACCCCACTAATCCGGGAAGCTTGGGCAATGGTTGTTGGTTGAATCTTCTTTAGCTTTTGATGTGCTTCGGTTGCTAACCCATCAATTGCGTCGTAGTCAATCCGGTCAGGAATCTTCTTGGCTTCCATCTTCTTCAGATGTTCAACCCGTTCTTCCGCCTTCATGATATAACCAGCATACTTGATTTGGATTTCAACTTGTTCAATGATGTGGCGTTCCAATGGTTCTGGCGCAGCCGGTACAAACTTCATCAAATCGGCATAGCTTACTTCTGGCCGCTTCAAGAAATCAGCTGCCAACACGCCATCCTTTAATTCACCGGAATTGTGTGCCCGTAAGAAGGCGTTAACGTCATCGTTTGGTTTAATTCGGAACTTGCCTAAACGGTCAAGTTCGTCTTGAATGGCCTGCCGTTTTGCTTCAAAAGCGGCGTAACGGTCGTCGTCAATCAGACCCAGTTCGTGACCCTTATCGGTCAAACGTAAGTCGGCGTTATCATGGCGTAAAATCAACCGGTATTCGGCACGGCTCGTTAGCAAACGATAAGGTTCGTTAGTCCCCTTGGTCACCAAGTCATCGATCATTACACCAATGTAAGCGTCACTACGCTTCAGCGTAAACTGACCGCGGTCTAGCGCACGTAAACCAGCGTTGATCCCAGCAATTAAGCCTTGGCCAGCAGCTTCTTCATAGCCGGAAGTCCCGTTCGTTTGTCCAGCAGTATACAAGTTCTTAACCCGCTTCGTTTCTAGGGTCGCCTTTAATTGGTAAGGTGCGACTACGTCATATTCAATTGCATAACCAGGACGCATCATTTCAGCGTCTTCTAGTCCCTTAATTGAATGTAAGATTTCTTGTTGGACTTCTTCTGGCATCGAAGTTGATAACCCTTGAACGTACCATTCATCGGTATTACGACCTTCAGGTTCCAAGAAGAGTTGGTGCCGCTTCTTATCCGCAAACCGAACAATCTTATCTTCGATCGATGGGCAGTAACGAGGGCCCACACCTTCAATCACACCGGTAAACATCGGCGCACGGTCGAGGTTTTCACGGATGATTTGGTGGGTCGTTTCGTTCGTGTAAGTCAACCAGCAAGATAACTGGTGCTTTAAGTCAAGATAGTCTTCGTCCTTCGTTTCAAAACTAAAGTGATGTGGCTCTGGATCGCCGGGTTGTTCTTCCGTCACACTGTAGTCAATCGTATTCCCATCAACCCGTGGCGGGGTCCCAGTCTTGAACCGTTCCAGGTCAAAGCCTAGGCGTTCCAAATCGCCGGACAACTTCATGGCTGGCTGTGAGTTATTGGGACCTGAAGAATACATCAATTCACCAATGATGATCTTCCCACGGGCCGCCGTTCCAGTCGTCAAAACAACACTCTTGGCACTGTAACGGGCACCAGTGTTGGTGATGACCCCTTTACAAACGCCATCTTCCACGATCAACCCGTCAACGATTCCTTGACGAAGCGTCAGGTTCTTTTCGCGTTCGATCGTGTGCTTCATTTCTGAATGGTAGGCGTGCTTATCAGCTTGTGCCCGTAAAGCTCGGACAGCTGGGCCCTTACCAGTATTTAGCATCCGCATCTGGACGTAGGTTTTATCGATGTTGCGGCCCATTTCGCCACCTAACGCATCAATTTCACGAACGACGATCCCCTTAGCAGGGCCACCGACGGACGGGTTACAAGGCATGAACGCAACCATGTCCAAATTAATGGTCATCAGTAGGGTCCGATTACCCATCCGGGCTGCGGCTAACGCAGCTTCTGAACCAGCGTGTCCCGCCCCAACGACGATCACGTCGTAGTCGCGACCCTGGTACTGCTTTACTTCTGTCATGATAATTTTTTCCTCCTACACTACTTGCCTAAACAGAATTGGCTAAATAGCTGGTCTAATAATTCATCTTCGTAACTGTCCCCGGTAATTTGTCCCAGGAATTCCCAACAACGGGTCATATCAATTTGCACGAGGTCGACCGGCATCCCGGCTGCAATCCCCGTTTGGACGTCTTGTAACGCCTGCTTAGCCTGATTTAACAGCCCAATATGCCGCGCATTGGTGACCATTACACTGTTTTGGCTACTTTCAATGCCTTCGCTGAAGAACATCTTGGCAATCCGTTGTTCCAGTTGTTCAACGCCCGCTTGTTGGAGCACTGACATACTTAAAACGTCTTTTAAATCAACGTTTTTGGCAAGTTCGTCCTGATCCAACTGGGCTGGCAAGTCCGTTTTGTTCAAGATAACGATGCGCTTAGAAGTACTCGTTTCCTTCAAAAGCGCGCGGTCTTCCGTGGTTAGCGGTTGACTGTTATCTAAAACTAACAAGACCAAATCGGCCGCACCAATCGCTTTACGACTGCGTTCAACACCGATCTTTTCGACCTTATCTTCAGTATCCCGAATTCCGGCCGTATCAACTAATTTTAGCGGCACACCGCGAACGTTGACGTATTCTTCAATCACGTCACGCGTCGTCCCGGCAACGTCGGTCACGATGGCTTTGTCTTCATGAAGTAAGTGGTTTAACAAACTTGATTTACCAACGTTTGGTCGACCAATAATCGCCGTCGCTAATCCTTCACGGAGCACTTTTCCTTGCTTCGCCGTGGCCAATAATTGATCAATGCTCTGACCAACTTCAGTCGCCTTTTCTTTCAGCATCTTGGTCGTCATCGCTTCAACCGCGTCATATTCTGGGTAGTCGATATTGACTTCGACTTGTGCCAAGACGTCTAAAATATCTTGACGGAGGTGCCGGATCAGTTTAGATAAATCGCCATCTAACTGGTTCAACGCAACCTTCATTGATTTGTCCGTCTTAGCTCGAATCAGGTCCATGACAGCTTCAGCCTGTGACAAGTCCAACCGACCGTTTAAAAACGCCCGTTTTGTAAACTCGCCCGGCTCTGCCATTCGTGCACCGTGACTTAAGATCAACTGTAAGATTTCATTCGTCGCGACTAAGCCCCCGTGACAGTTAATTTCGATAATGTCTTCCCGCGTATACGTTTTAGGTGCCCGCATAACGGAAGCCATTACTTCATCAACTTCTTGTTGGGTGTCAGGGTCAATAATGTGCCCATAGTTAATCGTGTGCGAATTAACCTTGCTTAGATCCTTGCCTTTAAATATCTGAGAAACGACGTTAAACGTCTGGTCCCCGCTAATCCGAATAATTGAAATTCCACCTTCACCAGGTGGCGTAGAAATCGCCGCGATCGTATCAAATTCCGTGGTCGTTGGCATCACTCATCATGTCCTTTCTTGAACGTTGACTACCCCGTGCGTTTACCCCACGGTTTAGCTGTCAATACAAACGATTTATTTAAGCGCAAACGGGTGATAAAACCCGTTATACCGCCTAATACCATACCAAAAATACTTACAATTAGTTAATAATATGTCCTAAAGTGCAGAAAAAAAGCGCCTAGTCCACGCCACCTTAAAGCGTGGATAAAGCACTTTGACTACTTTATCTAAAAGATAAGAATGATTAATACTTACTATAATAGCTCAATAGTCGTTTGTCAAACGCCTGTTTGCGTTCTCCAAACTGGACTATTTCCGGACAGCAACAACCACGGCCCGGTGCGGATCACGCCCCTCTGAAAAAGTCGTCACGTGACGATTATTCGCTAATTCGGCGTGAATGAGCTTCCGTTCAAACGACGGCATGGGATCTAAAAAGACCTGCTTACCCGTCGCAATTACTTCTCGCGCGGTACTTTCCGCTAGCCGTTTCAGGGTTGCTTCCCTGCGATCCCGGTAATCGTCTACGTCTAAGACCACGTTGACGTGTGACGCACCGTGATGGTTCATGTAGACCTGTGCCAAATCTTGTAACGCGTTAATGGTTCGGCCATGCTTCCCAATCAGTAAGCCTTGTTTAGCGGTATCAAAATTCAGTGTTGCGTACCGGTTGCCAAAGTCCACGTCGAGGTCAGCCGTAATTCCTAATTTTTTAACGACTTCAAGTAAATAAGCACTCAAGTCGCGGACCGCTTGCTCATTGGCCGCTTGGCGCGCGGCAATTTCTTCCGGTGAACGCGTGGGCTCCTGTGTCGCCGGTTTAGCGTCCACTTGAACGCCCGCCGCTGCTTTAGCGGCCTTTGGTTTCTTAGCCGGCTTCGACTTAGCGGGCTTCGTCCTAACCGTGGCCGCGGAAACGACGATTGGCGCTGCTTGGGCCACCGTTGGTAATGGATCGGCACTAAGCGGCGCACTCGTTGGGGCCGTGGTTGGTGCAACCGTGGTAGCGGTCGTGGGTGCATTCGTCGATGCTGCGGAGGTTGGCACCACCGTTAAACGCACTTGTGCAGGCTGCTTTCCCAGACCCAAGAAACCCTTCTTAGGTTCTGCGACCACTTCAATCGTCACTTGATCACGGGTGCGTTGCATTTGTTTTAGACCAGCCGTAATCGCGGCTTCGACGGTATTACCTTCAAATACTGTCATAAAGTTATCCTCCTCATAAAAAATACCTGCGTCCATTATAGCATTACCATTCGACCAACGCGCTAGGAAGGTTAACCCCGCTAAAGTATGAAAGACCTGAACTTATCGTTGCTTCCGCTTCGTCCGGCAGAATCAGTGTGCTAATCTTGCCGACGCAACACACCAATTCTGCCTGACTTCGCTAAAACAGCCTTACTATCAGTATTGTGTCAGATACTCAGAGGTTGGCGCGGATTGCACCGGTCACGACCGCATGCAATCCGCGCCGACCGGACTGGACTTTTATGGTAAACACCGTCTAAAGTACAATTTGTATGTAGAGAAACGTTCTTGACCGTTCAGTAAACATAGTCCAAAAATCGACTTTTCTAGATTTTAGGCCAACAAAAAAGAGTCTGGGACAAAAACCAAACTCTTTTTTGCATCTCCGAATATTTATAGTCGAAACGTGCGATAAAAGACTGCTCCCTCCGCTTAGCTACGAAATACGAACGATTGAAAATGCACAATCATTCGTATTCCTAGGCTATGCTCGGTAGCAAACCGTCTTTTGTCCCACTCTCAACAAAAAAGACCCGCCACACATGGCAGGTCCATTTGTATTTAACGTTTATGATTGCGAACCGCACGTTTTCTTGCTTTATCAAGTGCTCGTTGACGATCGCGTTCTTTTTGCTTCTTTTCCGCCCGTTCGCGATTAATCTTGAATGGGTTTTGTAGTAACAAGGTTTGTCCAACTTGGAACGCGTTGGAGATCACCCAGTATAACGACAACGCAGATGGTACGTTGATGGCAGTGATTAAGATAACCACTGGCATCAAGTACGTCATTGACGTCGTCATACCGTTTTGCTCTGGCTGCGACTTCATCGCTAACCACGAACTAGCAAACGTAAAGATCGCCGCTAAGATCGGTAAAACGTAGTACGGGTCTTTGTTACCTAATTGAAGCCATAAGAACGTTCCGCTCTTCAAGACTTGCGTCCGCCAGATGGCTTGGTACAACGCAATCAGGATTGGCAATTGAACTAGTAATGGCAGCATACTAGCCATCGGATGAACGCCGTGCTTAGCGTACAGCTGCTTCATCTCGGCTTGTAGTTTTTGCTGAGTTTCCACATCGCGTGAAGAATATTTCTTTTGAATCGCCTTCAACTGCGGTTGGATCTCTTGCATTGCTACCATGTTACGGGTTTGGAAGATCATCAATGGAAGAATGATAATCCGGATGATCAACGTAAAGAGGATAATCCCCATCCCGTAACTTTGACCAAACAAGTTTGATAACCAAATAATCGCCCGTGAGAAGTTCAAGATGATTAAGCCATCCCAAAACCCGGTGCTCTTATCCGTAATCGGGGTATTACTACACCCGGTCAAAACTAGTGCGATCGCTAGTACGGCCAGCATTGCCAGTATTCTTCTGTACTTTTTCAAACGAATGTCCTCACTTTAATCATTGTCCAGCAGGTGCGCTAGCTTTAGCGCATGGCTTAGATAAGCTTTGGTTTCGGCTTGCGACTTACCGGCAACGGTTGGTCGGGCAATGACGAGGAAGTCGGCATCTTGTTTAAGCTGCGGCTTTAACTCGGTGATTGATTGCCGAACCCGGCGCTTGACCCAATTACGGGCAACGGCATTCCCAATCTTTTTACCGACTGAGATGCCCACTCGAAAATGAGGTTGCTCCGGTTTTTCCAAAACGTAAATGACAAATTGACGATTGGCATACGAGTTGCGGGTCTCAAAAACTTGCTGAAATTCAGTTTCCTTTTTCACCCGATATGATTTTCGCATAATCCATCTCCATGTGTGCGCTCAAGCTAACCTGAGCGAATTGCTACATAACTATACAGTCCTAGACTAATGAAGGTCTAGGACTGTAAAGAAAAAGCCACTGATTATCAGTGGCCTATGCAGACAATACTTTTCTGCCTCGTTGGCGTCGACGGGCTAACACTTTACGGCCATTGCTGGTGCTCATCCGTTGGCGGAAACCATGGACACGTTGACGATGCCGCTTCTTTGGTTGGTAAGTTCTCTTCATCATGACACCTCCTTCTCCATAATGACATGAATCAATTCGATTAAGTCGTTATTTTCAAAACGCAGTCTAATCCTAAACGCATTTCCTGACTACTATAGCATATATTATTTAATTTGAAAACCGGAAAATAGAATTTTCACCCCTAAATTTGCGAATATTTTAGTGGGTATTCGTGAGTAACCTTGTGGATTGTCCAAACCTAACTTTCCGTTATTCGCAGGCCGTCCACAACCCTTTCCACAAAATCACGGGGTGTGATTAAGTTATGCACAGGCCATTTATCTGGTGTGCATAACTCTTAGAAACGTTATCAGAACAGTGCTAGTTTTAAACTTATTTTTGTGGATAACTCTCAGGTATTTTATTTTTAGTTTCCTTTTCGACAGCCTGTGCATATTCGATAAACACCCTGTGAATTATTCTAACTTTCACTTGTCCACCTGTGGAAAACTATAAATGTTCATGCTAAAATGGAATTACGTTTTTTAAGAAAAGGGGTATCCACGTGCTGGAACTTAATAACTTATGGAATCTCATTAAGTTCTCTTTGGAACAAGATCTCTCAGATATCACGTTCCAAACGTTTGTCGCGCCGGCAAAACCGCTCCAACTAGATAATTCTCAAATGACGATCGAGGTACCAACGTCTTTACACCGCGATTATTGGGAAAAAAATCTGGCCGCTAAATTTACAGACCTTGCAATGGAAGCGACCCACGAGCAGATTCGTCCGGTCATGATAACGGAAGAAGAACGTCAGCAGCTTACGAAAAATTCGCAAGCCGACACCGGTAACGTTGCGCTTGGTAAATCGACCACCGCAACTACCCCCACATTTATGCGGGAAACGAAACTCAACCCGAAATATACATTTGATACTTTCGTGATTGGCAAGGGCAACCAAATGGCCCACGCCGCTGCGTTAGTTGTGTCGGAAGAACCCGGGACAATGTATAATCCGTTGTTTTTCTACGGGGGCGTTGGTCTGGGAAAAACCCACCTAATGCACGCTATCGGCAACAAACTATTGGAAACAGATCCCACTCGGAACGTTAAATACGTGACTAGTGAGTCTTTTACTAACGAATTGATCAATGCAATCCAGACAAAGAAGCAAGAAGCGTTTCGGGAAGAATACCGAAACGTTGATCTTTTGCTGGTTGACGATATTCAATTCTTTGCCAATAAGGAAGCAACTCAAGAAGAGTTCTTCCATACATTCAACGCGTTATATGAAGATGATAAACAAATCGTCTTGACGTCTGACCGATTGCCCAACGAGATTCCGCAATTGCAAGATCGTTTAGTATCGCGCTTCAAATGGGGTTTATCCGTTGATATTACGCCACCGGATCTCGAAACCCGGATTGCAATTTTACGGAATAAAGCTAACTTGGAAAAAATCGAAATTCCCGACGATACGCTTAGTTATATCGCTGGCCAAATTGATTCAAATGTTCGTGAACTTGAGGGGGCTTTGGCCCGTGTTCAAGCTTATTCACGACTCAATAATTCGCGCATCACGACTAGTTTGGTCGCGGATGCGTTGAAGAGTTTGCACCTCAGCAGTAAACTATCAGAAGTCTCGATCCCCGTCATTCAGGAAAAGGTCGCCAAGTACTATCACGTTACAATGGCCGAGCTTAAGGGGAAAAAGCGCAATAAACAAATCGTGACACCCCGGCAAATCGCCATGTACTTGTCACGCGAATTAACTGATAGTTCGCTACCACGAATCGGTAACGAGTTTGGCGGTAAGGATCACACGACGGTTATCCATGCGTATGATAAAATCGAGGCGGCCCTCAAAACAGACCCCGAATTGCAAAAAGCAATCGGTGATCTGAAAGGACAGCTTAAAGCTTAGTGTGGATAAAAATGAATAAGTCCTAAAGTTTTCCACAACTTATGCACATGTGGAAAACTTTGTAACGACTGGATTCTTTTCACTTTTCCACATTACCCACCGCCCTACTATTACTACGAACTTTTATTTATTAATCTATATCTAGGCTTGCGTCCCTAGAAGAGAGGATCAACTTATGAAATTCACGATCAATCGATCAGCCTTTATTAAAGAACTCAATAACGTGCAACGCGCAATCTCATCCAAAACGACAATTCCGATATTAACGGGGTTAAAACTAGACGTTGCGAGTGACGCCATTACTTTAACGGGTAGTGACGCTGATATTTCTATTGAAACCACGATTCCAGCAAACGATGACAACAATACGTTAGTCGTTGAAGAATCCGGTTCAGTTGTCTTACCAGCCCGGTTCTTCAGCGAAATTGTTAAAAAATTACCCGAAGATACCATGACCGTTGCCGTTGTCGATGGGTTCCAAACCCAAATCACTTCTGGCGCCGCTTCATTTACAATCAACGGCTTAGACCCAGAAAACTATCCGCACTTACCAGAAATTGATACGACCAATACCGTGACCTTAGCGGGTGACGTCCTTAAAGAATTGATCGGCCAAACCGTTATCGCGGTTTCCAATCAAGAAAGTCGGCCCATTTTAACGGGGGTTCACTTTATCTTGAAAGATGGCGAATTCCTTGCAGTTGCAACGGATTCACACCGGTTAAGTCAACGTAAGATTAAATTACCTGAAGCTAACAATGCCGATTATGACGTGATCATCCCCGGAAAGAGTTTAACGGAATTGTCACGGATGATTGGTGACGATAATCCCGATGTTCAAATGCGATTATCAGAAAACCAAGTCTTATTTGTATTAGGCAACACGTCGTTTTATTCCCGGTTACTCGAAGGAAACTACCCGGATACGTCCCGGTTGATTCCAAAGGATTCCAACACGACGGTCGAAATCGAAGCGCCCGCTTTATCCGCTGCGATCGAACGGGCCTCACTGTTATCCCATGAAAGTCGGAATAACGTCGTTCGTTTCTCCGTTAACCCAAGCGATAAAACCATTACGATTTTTGGGAATTCACCCGATGTTGGTGAAGTCACCGAAAAGCTACAACCCGCTGAGTTAGATGGTGAAGAACTCGAAATTTCCTTTAACCCGGATTACATGAAAGAAGCCTTGCGTTCGTTTGGCCAAGCCATGATCAAGATTTCATTCACCATGGCACTCCGGCCGTTTACGCTGGTCCCAACTGAAGAAGGCGAAAACTTTATTCAGTTGATCACGCCAGTCCGGACGTTCTAAGTAGCTGAATAAATATACAAAGGTACCTAAAAAGGGCGTCATTTCAATTAGAAATGACGCCCTTTTTGATTGAAATTAAAAGTCTGTAAGTACTGGTATAACTAACTAAAGTTGTTGGTGTAACTTTTGAAGTTCAGCTGAATGAATAATTAGAACGAGCCTCTGAATACTAGCGGGCATTCTGATTTACTCAAAAAACTTAGCCAGCTAACATCCCGTTAGGTTGAAATAAATGATGACGCATGAAAATCGATTTACATTGATTTTTAGGGCAAAAAAACAGGTGATTTTATTAAAAATCGCAAATTTTGGGAATTTTAGCAAATTTACCCCCCGGTTAGTACCCCAACATTAAATCAGCTTAAATCGTCTTAAAATGGCTCTGAGCACGGTTATAAATTGAATTTTCATTAAAAAACAAGTATAATATAACCTGTTGAGGCGTGTCTTAAAGCACGCCACTACGACGCTGATAGCTTGTAAACGAAGGTAAGGCAGGTGACATTGTGAAACAGTCAGTAGATATTAGAACGCCATATATGACGTTAGGGCAACTCTTAAAAGAAGTCGCCATTATTGGATCAGGTGGTCAGGCAAAATGGTTTTTGAAAGAAACAACCGTTCTTGTTAATGGTGAACCAGATGATCGGCGGGGTCGTAAACTTTATCCAGGCGATACGATTGAAGTTGCGGACCACGGATCATTTTTTATTCGCGGCAATCAAGAAACGACTGATTAGATGTACTTAGAAAATTTGATTTTGCATGATTTTCGCAATTACGCGGACCTTGAGGTGAATTTTAGCCAGGGAGTGAATGTCCTCCTAGGTGAAAACGCGCAGGGAAAAACGAATTTGTTGGAAGCCATCTACGTGCTGGCCCTGACACGCAGTCATCGGACCGCTAACGATAAGGAACTCATTCGCTGGCAGACTCAGACGGCGACGCTTAAAGGTCGGCTACATAAAGCGACTGGTAGCGTTCCGCTGGAATTAGAGCTCGGTCGGCGGGGAAAACGCGCGCGGGTGAACCACTTAGAGCAGGCCAAGTTATCACAATACATTGGTAACTTGAACGTGATCGTATTTGCACCCGAGGACCTCTCGATCGTTAAGGGGGCACCAGCTGTTCGCCGACGCTTCATGGATATGGAATTTGGTCAGATGAGCCCCAAGTACCTCTATAACTTGAGCCAGTACCGGACGATTTTAAAACAACGTAATCAATATTTGCGGCAATTAAATCGTCACCAGGCCAAGGATAAAGTCTATTTGAGCGTTCTCTCAGACCAACTAGCAGCGTTTGGCGCGGAGATCATCCACAAACGCCTAGAGCTACTCCAACAACTTGAACAGTGGGCGCAGGGGGTCCACAGCGAAATCACACAGCAACAAGAACACCTTACTTTTCACTATGTGACACAGGTCGAACCGGCTGACCAGACGTCGGTTGACCACATTTACCAGACTTTACAAAAACTGTATGTGCAACAGGAAGCAAAAGAAATTTTTCAAGGGACGACTTTGCTGGGTCCGCACCGCGACGATTTACAATTTAGCGTCAACGACAAAAATGTCCAGACGTACGGGTCGCAGGGGCAACAACGAACGACCGCGCTTTCTGTGAAACTTGCTGAAATCGACCTGATGAAGGCTGAGACCGGCGAATATCCAGTTTTACTATTAGACGACGTATTATCAGAATTAGACGCCGCGCGCCAGACGCATTTGCTAACGGCGATTCAAGATAAAGTGCAGACCTTTTTAACCACGCCGAGTTTGGACGGGGTGGCCCGCAAGTTAATTAACGCGCCCAAAGTATTTGAAGTTAGCCACGGCATTTTACATGAGGAGGAACCGCATTGACCGAAAATGAAAAAGAAACCAAGCTTGAACGTGCGCGTGAATATGACGCCAGCCAGATTCAAGTTTTGGAAGGCCTAGAAGCTGTCCGGAAACGTCCCGGGATGTATATCGGTACAACGAGTAGCCAAGGTCTCCATCACCTGGTATGGGAAATTGTTGATAACGGGATCGATGAAGCCTTAGCTGGATTTGCCAACGTCATTCACGTGACCGTTGAAAAAGACAATAGTATTACTGTTACCGATAATGGTCGGGGGATTCCGGTCGGGATTCAAAAGAAAACCGGGAAACCCGCTTTGGAAACGGTCTATACGATTCTCCATGCCGGTGGTAAGTTTGGCGGTGGCGGGTACAAAGTCTCCGGTGGACTTCACGGTGTTGGGGCTTCCGTCGTTAACGCGTTGTCTTCCGAGTTGGATGTCAAAGTCACTCGGAATGGTCACGTTTATTACATGGACTTCGAGCGTGGAAAAGTTAAGACACCGATGAAGATTATCGGTGACGCGTCGGATGACGAACACGGGACCGCGGTCCACTTCGTTCCCGATCCGGATATTTTCCGGGAAACGACCGTCTACGACATCAGTATCTTGACGACCCGGATTCGCGAACTAGCCTTCTTAAACAAAGGACTGCGAATCACGATTCGCGACAACCGTCCGGAAGAACCAACTGAAGAAGATTTCTTATACGAAGGTGGGATTCGACATTACGTTGAATTCCTTGATAAGAAAAAGAACGTTTTGTTCCCAGACCCGATTTATGTGGAAGGGGAACAAAAGGGGATTACCGTGGAAGTCGCCTTACAATACACGGACGACTACCACAGCAATTTAATGACCTTTACGAATAATATCCATACGTATGAAGGTGGGACCCACGAGGAAGGCTTTAAACGGGCCTTAACGCGGGTAATCAATGATTACGCACGGAAAAATAATTTATTAAAAGAAAACGAAGCGAACCTTTCCGGTGAAGATGTCCGTGAAGGGATGACCGCCGTCGTCAGTGTCAAACACCCGGACCCACAATTTGAAGGTCAAACGAAGACCAAGTTGGGGAACTCGGATGCGCGGGCTGCCGTGGACCGGCTCTTCTCAGAACATTTCAATAAGTATTTGATGGAAAACCCAAGTGTCGCACGCAAAGTCGTCGACAAAGGGTTACTTGCTTCCAAAGCGCGGGTCGCAGCTAAACGGGCTCGTGAAGTGACGCGGAAGAAGAGCGGCCTTGAAATCAGCAATTTACCTGGTAAGTTGGCTGACAACACGAGCAAAGATCCTGAAATCAGTGAATTATTCATTGTCGAAGGGGATTCCGCCGGTGGTTCCGCTAAGCAAGGTCGGTCGCGTTTAACGCAGGCCATCTTGCCGATCCGGGGGAAGATTTTGAACGTTGAAAAGGCCAGCATCGATAAGATCTTGGCGAACGAAGAAATTCGCTCACTCTTTACGGCGATGGGAACTGGTTTTGGTGGCGACTTTGACTTGAGCAAGGCCAACTACCATAAACTGATTATCATGACCGATGCCGATGTCGATGGTGCCCATATTCGGACACTACTATTAACGTTGTTCTACCGCTACATGCGGCCACTCGTTGACGCCGGCTTCGTGTACATTGCACAGCCACCGCTGTACCAAGTACGCCAAGGTAAGTTTGTGAAGTACATCGATTCTGACGAAGAATTGAGTGAAGTGATGGGGCAATTGGCACCGTCACCGAAGCCAGTTGTACAACGGTACAAAGGGCTTGGTGAAATGGACGCGGAACAGTTATGGGAAACGACCATGGATCCAGAAAAGCGTCGGTTATTACGAGTTCGTGATGAAGACGCAGCGGACGCCGATGAGGTCTTCTCGATGCTGATGGGTGACCAAGTTAAGCCACGGCGTGAGTTTATCGAAGACAATGCCGTATTCGTCAAAGACCTCGATGTTTAGTTTGCCAGGTGCGCAATTTAGCCTGGTTGATCTAAACGCTAAGGGGACAACAACGGCAGTCAATGAAGGAGGATCTTGTTTTGGCTGATTCAGATTTATCAAATAATCGAATAACAGACGTGAACCTCTCCAAAACCATGCGGACGTCATTTTTAAGCTACGCGATGAGTGTTATCGTTGCGCGGGCGTTACCGGATGTGCGAGATGGGTTAAAACCAGTTCACCGCCGTATTCTTTACGGAATGAGTGAACTTGGTGTGACGCCGGATAAGCCGTATAAAAAATCGGCCCGGATCGTCGGGGATGTCATGGGGAAGTATCACCCCCATGGTGACTCCGCAATTTATGAATCAATGGTACGGATGGCCCAAGACTTTAGTTACCGCTACATGTTAGTGGATGGTCACGGGAACTTTGGTTCAGTCGATGGTGATGGGGCCGCCGCGATGCGGTATACCGAAGCCCGGATGAGTAAAATCGCGGTTGAAATGTTGCGGGATATTAACAAGGACACCGTTGACTACCAACCGAACTACGATGATACTGAACGGGAACCAGAAGTTTTACCAGCGCGTTTTCCGAACCTGTTAGTTAACGGGGCAACCGGGATTGCCGTTGGGATGACCACCAATATTCCACCGCATAACTTGTCAGAAGTGATTTCAGCAATTCACATGTTGATGGATAATCCAGATTCAACTACTGCGGACTTGATGGAAGCTTTACCAGGACCTGATTTTCCAACTGGCGGGATCGTCATGGGTAAATCCGGGATTCGGAAAGCTTATGAAACTGGTCGTGGCAATATTATTGTCCGTGCCAAAGTGGACATCAAGGAAGAAAAGAACGGTAAGCAACGGATTATCGTTAACGAATTGCCATACATGGTCAACAAAGCGAAGTTGATCGAACGGATCGCGTCGCTAGCACGGGACAAAGAAATTGAAGGCATCACCGACATTAACGATGAAAGTGACCGTGAAGGGATGCGGGTCGTCATCGATGTTCGGCGCGATGCTAGTGCTTCCGTGATCTTAAACAATTTGTATAAGATGACGTTGATGCAAACGAACTTCGGTTTCAACATGTTAGCAATCGTTAAGGGTGCGCCAAAGGTCTTGAGCTTAAAGCAAATCCTGATCTATTACTTGGAACACCAAGAAGAAGTTATTCGTCGGCGGACTGAGTTTGATTTGAAGAAGGCCCAAGCCCGTGCCCACATTTTGGAAGGGTTGCGGATTGCGCTCGACCATATCGATGAAATTATTGCGATCATTCGAAAATCACAAACGAGTGAAATTGCGAAGAACCAGTTGATGGAAAACTACGGTTTATCTGACAAACAAGCCCAAGCCATTTTGGATATGCGGCTTGTTCGGTTAACTGGTTTGGAACGTGAAAAGATCGAAAGTGAATACCAAGACTTATTGAAGTCAATTGCGGACTACAAAGCGATTTTAGCCAGCAAGGAACGGATCAACCAGATCATCTACGAAGAATTGCTAGAAATTCAACGTAAATTTGGTGATCCACGCCGGACTGAATTAATGATTGGTGAAGTCTTAAGCCTAGAAGACGAAGACTTGATCGAAGAAGAAGAAGTGGCCGTTACCTTAACGCACAACGGTTACATCAAACGGTTACCAACGACTGAATTCAAGTCGCAACACCGTGGTGGCCGTGGGATTCAAGGGATGGACGTCCATGATGATGACTTCATCGAACACTTATTGACGACGTCGACCCACGATGTCCTCCTCTTCTTCACCAACGCCGGGAAAGTTTACCGGATGAAGGCGTATGAGATTCCTGAGTACGGTCGCACGGCGAAGGGGATTCCAGTGATTAACCTGTTAGGGGTCAACTCTGGTGAAAAAATCCAAGCAGTCGTGAACGTCTCTGGTAGTGATGACAACTCCGATAAATTCTTGTTCTTTACGACCGTTAAAGGGGTCGTTAAACGGACACCCGTCCAAGAGTTTGCCAATATCCGTAGTAACGGGTTAAAGGCAATTACCTTGAAGGACGACGATGAATTAATCGGTGTAACCATCACGGACGGTCATCAAAACGTGATTATCGGAACCCACGACGGCTATGCCGTTAGTTTCGACGAAGGTGCGGTTCGTTCAATGGGACGTACGGCTACCGGGGTTCGCGGGATTCGATTACGGGATGACGACTTCGTCATTGGCTTTGATATTTTGAAACCTGACAGCAACGTCTTTATCATTACCGAAAAGGGATATGGTAAACAGACTCCTGCTAGCGACTACCCAATTAAGGGTCGTGGCGGTAAGGGGATCAAGACGGCCAACGTGACTGAAAAGAACGGTCACTTAGCTGGACTGACGACCGTTGAAGGCGCAGAAGATATCATGGTCATGACGGATCAAGGTGTCATGATTCGTTTCAGCATTACGACGGTCTCACAAACTGGACGGGCCACCCTCGGGGTTCGCTTAATCCGGCTTGATGACGGTGGTAAAGTTGCCACGATGGCTAAAGTCGACCAAGCAACGGACGATGAAGCAGTGGACGAAGCAGACTCAGCAACCACTGACGAAGCAACGGAAGCCCCAACAACGCCCGTAACGGACAAGCCTGAAGCGGATTCAGATTCGACCGACGATGATCAAGCATAACAGACATTAAACTGCAGCTGCTTTAAATGAGCGTGCAGGTCATAACGATAAGCAAACATCCCCTAAGTGGTCAGTCTAAGACTACTTGGGGGATGTTTTTTGTGCTCGTTTAAAGAATGGCAACGGATATAGTCCGGTTGCCACTGATGACATGCAGTCGTGGGACCGGGCCTAGCCTGAGGAGCGGTCTAGTCCCTCGCCCGGAACATTTGGCGCAAGTGTCCCGGACCGTCCAGTGGTGTAAGGACGGAAAAAACGCCGTCCAACACCACCATCACGACCGATGCCATCAGTGGCAACCTCTGCATATCCGATAAAATAACGCTTAACGATATTGACAGTGATTTTGAGTCTTTCAGATTTTTGTTAAAAAAATAATGAAATCAAAAAAAATCCCTACTAGGCTGAGTTTGATTATCGATAACCAAACTTAGCTTAGTAGGGGGTGGTGTCAATGCGCAAACAACGCGCTGTTGATGGTGGGTTAAGGTTGCGATTGGGCAATCCGCCTTTCTGAATTAGTGACGACGTAAATCAAAGTAGCCAAGTCCAATACCAAAGAAAATTGCTAAAACGCCGATAATTGTGTCGATCATTGCGTTGTAATTCTCATCGGTTTGTGGCAACTTTTCTGATGTTGAGGTGGCCGAACTTGGTTGTGCCTTGGCTTGAATCCGTGAGCTTACACGTTGAGCCTGTACAGCTGGCGTTGCGGGCACTGGTTTATTAAGTGCTGGTGCGCTCGGCTTAGTTGGTTCGGTGACACCGGGTTTTACTGGCGTCGTTGTTTCTGGCTCAGTCGGCTTGGTTTCCGGCTTAACTGGTTCAGTAACGCCAGGCTTTTCTGGCTCGCCGGGCTGACTCGGCGTTACGGGTGGTGTCGGTTGACCAGGCGTTTCCGGTGAATTTGGTTCGTTAGGGCTGCCAGGTTCACCGGGTTCAGTAGGTTCGCTAGGTTCGCTAGGTTCCTCTGGTTCGGTAACTAGGTCTGGCCGATCGATTTCGGTGGTGGCACTACCGTTATTGTCATTGTCGTCGGTGTAGAGCACGGCGTTATCAAAGACGGCGGCCCCGTTTGCGGCATTGGTCTTAGTTTGATAGGTCAAGTCAAAGTTATTTGTAACGGTTCCTGCGATTTTAAAGGTCAGGGTGTGATCCGTGACCGATGCGGACACTGGTAACACTTGACCGGCCTCATCAATCGCCTTAGCACTGTCGTTCAAGTAGGTCTGGTTGTTGCTGAAGGTATCGGTAATGACCGGATTTATTAAGGTGTTACCATTCGCTGTAATCCCAATGGTCCAGTTAATGGTGGTCATGTCGTTTGGACCGTTCCAAGCAGCTTCTTTGGACACCTCAATTGGTACTTTGGCTGGTGTCGGCGGTGCTTCACGATCGATGGAACTACCACCACCCGCGTGATTGTTATTATCGTCATCAACGATTGCGGCGTTATCAAAGGTTGCCGCACCCGTGGCTTCGTTCGTGGTTGTCTGGTAAGTTAACGTTAAATCACTGGTCAATTCACCCGTGAACGCGATGGTCAAGGTTTGACCGTTGATGGTGACGGTTGTTGGGACTTGCTTACCCGTGGCATCGACCGCTTTGGCACTGTCAGTAACGTAAGTCTGATTATTACTGAAAACATCCGTTACAACGGGGTTCTTTAGCGTATTGCCGTTAGTCTTAATCTCCAGTTGCCAATTGATGCGATTTTGATCGTTAGGGTCAGACCAAGCAGCAGTCTTAGTCAGGCTAATCGGATCTTTAGCCGGCTCAACTGGTGGTCCCTCGCGCTCGATCGAAGTGTTGGCTTCCGCGTGATGGTTAGCGTCATCGTTGACGACCGCGGCGTTGGTAAAGGTATCCGCACCCGTTGGGGTATTGGTGGTCGTCTGATACGTTAATTGGACATCGGTTGAGAATTCTCCTATCAATTTGAAAGTTAGCTGATGGCCATTAACACTGGCGATGACGGGAACTTGGCCGAGGGTATCACGAGCTGTCACACTGTTTACAACGTAAGTCTGGTTATCGCTTAATTGGTCGGTAATAACGGGGTTACTTAATTGTTGACCGTGGGTGGCAATGGTTAGGGCCCAGTTAATCTTGGTGTGATCAGTCGGATCAAGCCAAGTTGCGGTCTTCGTCATGGTGATTGGAACTTCTGGTTCGGGTTCCCCCGGTTCTTCGGGCCCTTCAGAACCTTCAATAATCTCACGATCAATAGCCGTGTTGGCTGCGGCCTGGTTGCCAGCGTCATCCTCATAGACGGCGTCGTTAGCAAAACGGTCGACAGAAATCGGATCATTGGTTCTGGTTTGGTAGGCGAGTTGAAAGTCGGTCGTGTAAGTTCCCGGAATCTTAAAGGTGACCTCGTTACCATTGACCGTCGCGGTAACTGGAATGGTTTCGCCCGTCACGGTGACCGCAATGGCGCTGTCAGGGATGAAGGTTTGGTTAGGACTCATATGATCCGTGATGACCGGGTTAACCAGCTGGTTGCCGTTGGAAGAAACCGTCAAATTCCAGCTGAGTTTGGTTTGATCATTGGGGTCAGCCCAAGTCACAGCTTTCGTCATGCTGATTGGCGTTTTAGCTGGCTCAACCAGTCGGTCGATTTTTGCGGCAGCGGAAGCTTCGTGACCAGCATCGTCCGTATAGTTGGCGTTGTTAGTATAAGTTTCTAGCCCGCGGGTTAACGTGATCGCACTTTGATAGGTCAGGTACAAATTGGTCGTAAAAGTGCCGACCGCTTTAAAGACAAGCGAGCGTCCAGCCCCGCTGACACTGGTCGCCAGTAAAATTGGCTGGCCACTCGCAGTCGTCATCTTAGCGCTGTTGGGCACGTAAGCTTGATTGGCGCTCAGATGGTCGACGATTTGCGGATTGATGAGCTGATTATTATGTGCGTTGACTGTAATGTCCCAATTCAATTTAGATTGATCGTGGGGATCAGCCCAACTGACGGACTTATCCATGGTAACGGGTTCTTGGGGATCCGGTTCACTAGGACCCGGATTACTTGGAGCCGCTTCACGAGTAATCGTAGCGGCAGCGTTGGCTTGCCGGCCCTCACTGTCACTATAATTAGCGTTGTTATTAAAGGTCTCCGCACCAGTTGGTGACTTGGTCTGGGTCTGATAATTCAACGTAATGTCTGATGAAAAAACGCCGGATAACTTAAAGGTCATGCTGTTCGTAAATAAACTTCCGGAAGCCGTCACGGCGACATTTTGGCCCGCAACGGTCGCGTGTACACTTCCAGCGACGTATTTCTGGTTGCTGCTGAAGGTATCCTTAACGACTGGATTGGTCAGGTTACCGCCATTGTGGTTGATTGTTAATTCCCAGTTAATGACCGTTGGATTTTTGGGATCGACCCAGCTAGCGGTTTTACTCATTGAAATCGGTGCTGCCGGTGGGGCTTCGACTGGAACGTTGATTTTAAGCCAACCGTGTCGGTTAAGCGGATTATATTGAAAGTAGCGGTTAAACGTCATGACGCCGCTAGAACTCCCCGTACCGATATGCACCGTACCGATTGCAACACCGCTGCTGGTGTAGGCCGTAAAGTCGTCATCGGCGGGGATGTGGACGTTGGGTGGCAGGGTGAAGGTCATCGTGTCACCGGCCTTAACGGTAGCGCCGTTAGGGATACTCCAACTGTAATTGACGATGTATTCGCCAGGGGTTAGTTGAACATCGTGTCCAATGGTATTGCCCTGAGCATCTTTGATGACGGCGCTATTCACGTCGATTCCCGTAGCTTGCACCTCACTTGCGCGACCAAGCAGGGGCGGACTCAGAATCATGAGGGCTAAGCCAGTAACTGCTAGCAAAAAGAAGCGCCAAAACTTTTGCATTTTTGATTCCTCCAATCAATGCTTTTTGTCAATTCGCACTGGGCTATTTTGACAAACAAAATCTAGCACGCCAGGAATGATAACGATTACAGTGTTGCTTCGTTTGTAAACCTGACAAATTGGTGGAATCGGTACTACGAAGCACTTCTTATTGCTAATTTAATGGCTTAAGTGGGAAGCGTGGTGACGATTGGGAACGTTGGCCCACGTGACGGTTAAATAAAATTGTAAGTGATTATTTTTGAAATGATGGGTAATTCGGTTACCGGGTGTGTGAAAATGAGCTGTCATTTAAAAAGCTAAAAAAGACGAGCAGCCAGGGGAGTTTTTTCGTATATAGACTATGTAACGCATTCCAAAATCTTTTTAGTTAGTCGGCCGTCCCACCCTTGCAACAAATTTATTTAGATGCTATACTTGTAATTCGTGAGTATCTAAGTATCACTTAGCTTACTCTCCTTGCTCTTCAAAAAGAAGGGCCTGAAGTCCATAAGGAGGTGCAAATTTCATGAGTGAATCAAAGAAATATGAAATTACTTACATCGTGCGTCCCGACATCGACGATGCTGCCAAGACAGCTTTAGTTGATCGTTTCGACAAAATCTTAACTGATAACGGTGCACAAGTAATTGATTCAAAAGACTGGTCAAAGCGTCGTTTCGCATACGAAATCGGCGGTTTCACTGAAGGTACTTATCATATCGTTAACTTAACTGCGACTGATGACGCTGCCTTGAACGAATTCGACCGTCTTTCAAAGATCAATGATGACATTTTACGTCACATGATCGTTAAACGCGAAGACTAATAACCGAAATTAAACTAGAGAGGAGCACTTCTGCATGATTAACCGTACAGTTCTTGTTGGCCGACTAACAAGAGATCCGGAATTACGTTATACGAATGGTGGTGCCGCTGTTGCGACATTCACAATTGCTGTAAACCGTAGTTTCACGAACCAAAATGGTGAACGTGAAGCTGATTTCATCAGTTGCGTCATTTGGCGTAAAGCTGCTGAAAATTTTGCTAACTTTACTCATAAAGGTTCACTTGTTGGGATCGATGGCCGGATTCAAACCCGGAACTACGAAAACCAACAGGGACAACGAGTTTACGTCACAGAAGTCGTCGTTGATAACTTCTCATTATTAGAATCACGCGCAGAGTCTGAAAGACATCAAGCTGCAAATGGTGGTAGTGGTAACAACAATTACAACAATGGTGGTAATTCGAGTTACAACAACAATAATAATAGTGGGTACAGTAATCAAGGCCAAAACGCTGCTCCTCAACAATCATCATCTAATAATAACAATAACAATCCTTTCGGTAATGGAAATGGCAACAATGGGAATGCGACGAGCGCTGCGCCTTCAAGCAACGCTAATAACAACAACCAAGCCGATCCATTTGCCAACAATGGGGATCAAATTGATATCTCGGATGATGATCTACCATTCTAGTAGCCTAGCTACAGATATCGAGGAGGGAAATACCAATGGCACAACAAAGAAGAGGTGGCCGTCGTCGTCGTAAAGTCGACTTCATCGCCGCAAACCATATCGAATACATCGATTATAAGGATACTGACTTATTACGTCGTTTCATTTCAGAACGTGGGAAGATTTTGCCACGTCGTGTAACGGGGACTAGTGCTAAGAACCAACGTTCTTTAACTATCGCCATCAAGCGTGCACGGATCATGGGCTTATTAGCCTTCGTATCCGAAGAATAAATCAGTTTGTAAGAACCACAGCCTTTGGCGCTGTGGTTTTTTTTGTACTTAGAATAATGATTACCGCTTAAACGAGCGAATATAATACGGATCGTTGGGTTAGTTGTCTGACGCCAATTTACTTTGACGAGTAAAGTCTGAAGCGCCGAGTGGATTGTGATAAAATATAGTTATTACTGAAGAATTATTGAGGGATTTTTAAAATGAAAAAATTTTTTTCGCGCGAAAAAATTCCATTTTTCTTGCAAAATCAACAGTTACGATTACTAGCGTTAGTCATTATGGGCCTATCGCTGATAACCCTAGTCACTGGTTTCTTAATGAACTGGATTTTTGGGACCATTATCTTGATCCTAATTATTATGGCGGGGGTCATGTCGTATAACACGTTGATTGAGTTGAGTTCGAGCGCTAACGAGTACATCTCGGATCTATCGTATCGGATCAAACGCGGGGAACAGGAAGCGCTCATTCAAATGCCAATCGGGGTCATGATTTTTAACGCCGATGAGACGATTGAGTGGGTTAATCCGTACTTGCAACGATACTTTGGTGACCAAGATGTCTTGGGCTACCGACTCGAAAATGTGGATGCGGAACTAGCGGCAACCGTTAGTGCGCACCAAGAAGAACCCGCAACCATTCGCTGGAAAGACTATCAATTTGATTTACGTGTCCAGCGGAGTACCAATACGGTTTACATGATGGATGTAACCAAGTACGCGGAATTGGCTAATCAGTTTGAAGACGAAAAGTTGGTCATTGGCCAGATTTTCTTGGATAACTATGATGAAATTACCCAGTCAATGGCGGATACGGATATTTCTAACCTGAATAACTACGTCACGAACGAATTATCGAAGTGGACGCAGATGTTTGGGATGTATCTCAAACGGCTAGATGACGACCATTTCTTCTTACTGGGGTATGCGAACAGTTTACGCCGGGTCGAAGAAAATAAGTTTCGGATTTTAGACCGCATTCGTGAATCCACCTCCAAGCAAAACTTCCCGTTAACGTTAAGTATCGGGATTGCTTATGGTGAACGTAATATGAACAACTTAGCAGACTTGGCCCAGAGTAATATGGATCTCGCCCTTGGACGGGGTGGGGACCAAGTCGTCGTTAAGTCCGAAGACGAACCAGCACGTTTTTACGGTGGGAAAACCAACCCAATGGAGAAGCGGACGCGGGTCCGGGCGCGGATGATCAGTCAGACGTTACAAGAATTAATGAATCAATCGGATCAGGTTTTTGTCCAGGGGCATCATCAACCTGACATGGATTCGGTTGGGGCGTGCTTAGGGATTCGCCGGATTGCCGAAATGAATGGCAAGCAGTGTTGGATCGTCTTGGATGAACAAAATGTGCATTCTGATATTCAGCGACTACTCGATCAACTTAAATCGGATGAAAAAATCGAAGCTTCGATTATCTCACCCGCAGAAGCCTTAGAAAAAGCGACTGATCAAAGCTTATTGATTATGGCCGACCATTCTAAGCCAAGCATTTCAATGTCACAGGCGCTTTATGAACGGCTTGAAAACCGCGTGATGATTATTGACCATCACCGCCGGGGCGAAGAATTTCCAGAAAACCCAGTTTTGGTTTATATTGAACCGTATGCTTCTTCCACTTGTGAGCTGATCACGGAAATGTTTGAATATCAGTCACATGACGCTGAACCAATCAATAAGATTGAAGCAACGGCCATGCTGACTGGGATCGTCATTGATACGAAGTCGTTCTCATTGCGGTCCGGTTCCCGGACGTTTGACGCGGCCAGTTACTTACGGTCAGCCGGTGCCGATTCCTTACTAGTTCAACAATTCATGAAGGAAAACGTTGATAGTTACCTCCAGCGTAATCACTTAATTGAGTCCGTTGAATTTGTTAATCAGGATATGGCACTGTGTGTTGGGGAAGATGACCAGGTCTATGATCCGGTCACAGCGGCTCAAGCAGCCGATTCCTTACTGTCAATGTCCGGTGTGGACGCCTCCTTCGTGATTACGCGTCGTGAGGATGGTCGCATTGGGATTTCGGCCCGTTCATTGGGTGAGATCAACGTTCAAGTTTACATGGAAGAATTGGGTGGCGGTGGTCACTTGTCAAACGCCGCAACGCAAATTGAAGGTCAATCCGTTGATGAAGTTAAACAGTCATTAATTGATTTGTTGACCGCAACGGATGAATCAACATCAGAATCTAATTAGGAGTGAGCAAAATGCAAGTTATTTTCTTAAACGATGTTCGTGGTAAAGGTAAACGGGGCCAAATTAAAAATGTGCCCGATGGTTACGCACAAAACTTCTTAATTAAAAAAGGTTTAGCTAAGGAAGCCACTAAGGCGGCGGTTGCCACTTTAAAGGCGGAACAAAAGAATGAAGCAGCTAAGGCTGAAGAAGAATTAGCTGAAGCTAAAACGACTAAGACGGCCCTCGAAGCCGACGCAACGGTCGTAGAACTTAAAGCAAAGGCCGGGACGGATGGCCGGTTATTTGGTTCCATTCCTAGCAAGCAAATTGCAACGGCGCTGGCTGACCAATATAACGTTAAGTTAGACAAACGTAAGATTGAATTACCAGATCCAATTCGGGTCCTTGGTTATACCAACGTCCCAGTGAAATTACATCCAGAAGTTACGGCTAAAATTCGCGTTCACGTTATCGAAAAGTAAAAAGGGGACCATAAATGAACAACGATGTGCTAGATCAAACCCCACCACAAAATATTGAAGCTGAAAAAGCGGTTCTTGGGGCGATCTTCCTAAACAGTGACGCGCTTGTTGAATCAATGGAGTTCGTCGAAGCGCAGGACTTTTACCGGCGCGCACATCAGATCATCTTTGCCAGCATGGTGACGTTGAATGATCGTGACGAGGCCATTGATGCGGTGACGGTCAGCGATTTACTGACGGCCCAAAATCAATTGGATGACGTTGGTGGGATGAGCTACATTGCGGAACTTGCCGGTTCCGTTCCGACGGCGGCGAACGCCGGTTATTACGCGAAAATCGTTGCGCAAAAAGCGACGGTTCGCCGATTGATCAAGACGGCCACTGAAATTACGCAGAAGGCTTACACGGAAAATGACGACGTGACAACGTTGTTAGATGACGCTGAACGAGACATCATGAATGTTTCTGAACAGCGTAATCAGAGTGGGTTTAAGTCGATCAACGACGTGTTGAACTCTACGATTGAAGAAATTGACCGGTTATACCAAAACGATGATGACATTACCGGGTTACCAACCGGTTTCACCGAATTGGATAAGATGACCGCGGGACTTCAGCCGGATAACTTGATTATCCTGGCTGCCCGGCCAGCCGTTGGGAAAACGGCCTTCGCGTTGAACATCGCGCAAAACGTTGCGACGAAGACGGATACGACGGTTGCCATTTTTAGTTTGGAAATGGGGGCCGAGTCGTTAGTTAACCGGATGCTTTGTGCGGAAGGTAGTATTGACGCCGGCCATTTACGGACGGGGCAATTGAATGAAGAAGAGTGGGAACACTTGGTGGTGGCCATGGGGAGTTTATCCAAGGCCAGCATTTTCATCGACGATACACCGGGGATCAAGATGTCCGAAATTCGTGCGAAGAGTCGGCGGTTAGCTAAGGAACAAGGAAACTTGGGCTTAATCGTGGTCGATTACTTGCAACTGATCGAAGGTGGCAACACCGAAAGTCGGCAACAAGAAGTTTCTGAAATTTCACGGCAAATGAAAAAATTAGCTAAGGAATTAGGGGTTCCGGTCATCGCGCTGTCTCAATTATCACGTGGTGTGGAACAACGTCAGGATAAGCGACCAGTTCTATCCGATATTCGTGAATCCGGCTCAATTGAACAAGATGCCGACATCGTAGCCTTCCTATACCGGGAAGATTATTACCGGTCAGAAGACGATGATGACGGTGGTAACAACTTCGGCAATGGTGGCGGAGGTGGCGATTTCAACGGCGGTGATCCGCGGGATGATGATGCCTCCGAAGACGTCGGTGAAGTTGAAGTCATTATTGAAAAAAACCGTGCCGGGGCGCGGGGGACCGTTAAACTGTTGTTCGTCAAACCGTTTAATAAGTTCTCGTCCGTTTCCTACGCACAGGACCCGCAACAAGGGTAATAATAACAATCACAAATGGTGCTTGAGACTTGGTCTTGGGCACCATTTTTTAGACTGAATTGTAGTTAAAGGTTAAAAGCTATTCCGGTTGCCACTGATGACATGCGGTCGTGGGACCGGGCCTAGCCTGGGAAGCGGTCTAGTCCCTCGCCCGAAATACTTGCAAAATGCGCAAGTATCTCGGACCGTCCAGTGGTGTAAGGACGGAAAAGCGCCGCCCAACACCACCATCACGACCGATGTCATCAGTGGCAACATCCGAGCATCCGACTATATTGCGGTTGCTATCAAACTTAACTAGTTTGTTTTATTAAAACAATCTTAGCGTAGCTGGCAGAACCAGTAGGCCGTGTCGGCACTGTTAGCTGGCGTTTTTTGCCAGGTTACAGTGCGGGGCGACTTGAAAGACTCGTTTTTTGAGGCTTTCAAGCGAGGCGGAAGACCGGTCTTTGTCTGTAGCCGACCCCACGGCCCGCTGATTCTGCCGGCGAAGCGCCGAAAAATGCTGGATTTCTAATGATAAGCAGTGCCATGGCAACACCCTGTTATGGCGGGACCCTGTTATTTTTGGCGAACTTTGCTATGATGAAAAGTAGATTGAATGAATAAATGGGTGGTGGTGCTATGGCACGAAGACAAACAATTGCAACGCCCTGGTTGATTGCCGGGCAGTTTATGAACAACATTGGAATGAGCTTTATTTGGCCACTGACGACCATCTATATGCATAACGTGTTGGGCAAGTCGCTCACGGAAACGGGAGTCGTTTTACTCCTTAATTCCGTGGCGAACGTTCTGGCTAGTACGATTGGCGGTCGAATCTTTGACCGGGGTAATCCGTATTACCTCCTATTAATGGGCATCGTCCTCAACGGAACGGCCAACTTTATGCTGATTTTTTTACATAGCTGGCCATGGTACCCCATTTTATTAGTGGTGACTGGCTTTGCCGCCGGTTGGTTGAACACCATGTTTAACGCCTTAGCAGCGAGTGTGCCGCGTGATAAAGTCCGGCGTACTTTTACCTTGATGTATCTGGCAGCCAACTTAGGGGTCGTTTTTGGGACCATGTTCGTGGGGATTGTTTACAGCATGGGGATGCAACTACTATTCTCCATGACGACGGGGTTATTCGTCGTGTTCCTACTGATTGCGTTGTTTGAATACAACGTCGATTCAGAAAACGTGACCGGGGTTGATCCTCGTCAGGGGGATGACATTCAGCTTCCGAAAGCGAACTTCCGGATGGTTTGGACTTTTTTTATTAGTTTGTTTATTATTTGGCTACTGTACGAACAATGGGTCAGCAACCTGTCCGTCTACATGACGAATTTAGGGATGCCGCTACGCAACTACAGTTTCCTGTGGACAATCAACGCGGGCTTACTCGTTTTGATTCAAAGCATTTTGAGCCTGTTAGGAGACCGCATTAAAAATTTATACTACCAATTCTTCTTTGGCATGTTGTTTGTGGGGCTTTCCTTCCTATCGTTAGTCAGCGCCCACGACTACGCCCACTTTGTGTTTGCCATGGTTCTGCTGACGATTGGGGAAGCAACCTGGTCACCGGCGATGCCGACCCTGGTTAGTCAGCTAACGCCAATTGCGGCGAAGGGCCGGTACCAAGGGCTCGTTCAAGCTTTCAGTGCGTTAGGACGCTCACTCGGCCCGTTGTTTGGTGGGGTGATTATTGATAACTGGTCGTACAAAGCTTTGTTTTTATTAGCTTTTGTGGTTTTATTAGTAGTGTTAGCAGTTAATATAGGCGTGGTGCACGTCAATCGACGTGGGGCTACCGACTATATGAAAGTCGATATTAAATCAGATAATGTTTCACGTGAAACAAAATAATTAAGAGGTTGGTGGCAACAGTGAAAGTCATGCGAAAATTACGTGCAAAACGGGTCGTAATCAAGGTCGGTACGAGTACCTTGGTTTATCCGGACGGTTCGATCAATTTACGCGCAATTGACCAGTTAGCGTTTGTAATCAGTGCCATGCGTCACCGGGGACGCGAAGTCGTTTTGGTTTCTTCAGGGGCCATCGGGGTCGGTCTGAACTACATGGGCCTAAAGCAACGACCGAAGGCAATTCCTGAACAACAGGCAATTGCGGCGATCGGTCAAACTGAATTAGTGTCGATTTATAAAGAACGGTTTGCCATCTATGAACAAAAAATTGGGCAAGTGCTCCTGACCCGTGATATTTTTGTTTACCCCAAGAGTCATAAAAATGTTCTGAATACTTTTGAAGCCTTGTTGCAGCAAAACGTCATCCCAATCGTTAATGAAAACGATACGGTCGCGGTCGACGAGTTGGATCATGAGACGAAGTTTGGTGATAACGACCAGCTGTCGGCCATTGTAGCGACGAACATTGGCGCGGACTTACTGATTATGTTGTCCGATATTGATGGCTTTTACAATGGCAACCCGAATGCGGATGCGAAGGCCCAACTGTTGTCGCACGTTGAACGGGTCGACCAACAGACGTACGAATTGGCCGGCGGTAGTGGTAGCCGGTTTGGTACGGGTGGCATGGTCACCAAGTTAAAAGCGGCGGAACGAATGATCAAAGCCGATGGTCAAATGATTTTGGCTAACGGCGAAGACCCGGCCATTATTTTTCAGATTATCGCCGGGGAACCGGTCGGGACGTTGTTTGGATAATTTACTTTTAGGAGGAATCAATCATGGAAATGGCAACTGCTGATTTAAATCAGCTTGGTCAACAAGCCCAACAAGCGAGTTATTCACTCGGCTTATTATCGGCGACTAAAAAGAACGATGTGTTACTCGCAATGGCACAGGCCTTAACGGACCAGCAAGATGAAATTTTAGCGGCGAACGCGCGGGACTTAGAAAATCCACAAGTGTTGGCGAAGTTTATTGACCGTTTGAAGCTGACGGCTAGTCGAATTGAAGACATGGCGACCGGTTTAAAGCAGGTGGCAGCTTTGCCAGATCCAATTGGCAACGTTGACCGGGCTTGGCGCAACGAAGCCGGCCTAACCATTGCCAAGGAACGGGTTCCGCTTGGGGTGATTGGAATGATCTTTGAAGCACGGCCTAACGTGACGGTCGATGCTTCGGCCCTCTGCTTTAAAACGGGGAACGCCGTTATTTTACGCGGTGGGAAGGAAGCACTACATTCCAACCAAGCCCTAGTCAAAGTCTTGCGGGGCGCACTCAAGGCGCAGGGCGTGGACGAAAACGCCGTTCAACTGATTCAGGATACGTCGCACGAAACGGCGGGAAAATTCATGCAGTTGACGGATTACATCGACGTATTGATTCCCCGTGGGAGTGCGCGGCTTATCCAAACCGTTTTAAGTAAGGCTACTGTCCCCGTTATTGAGACGGGTGCTGGGAATTGCCACGTTTACGTTGATAAGGATGCTCAATTAAAAATGGCGACCGATATTATCGTTAACGGGAAGGTTCAGCGGCCATCAGTTTGTAACGCGACCGAAAAAGTCCTCATTCACAAAGATGTTGCGGAAGCTTATTTACCAACAATTGTTAAGGCCTTGCGTGATAACGGGGTCGAAGTTCGGGGTGACGAAGCAACCCAAGCCATCGTGAAAGACGTAATCCCTGCGACGGAAGCCGATTGGGGAACGGAATATAATGATTTGATTATTGCGATTAAAGTGGTTGATTCAGAAGCTGCGGCAATTGCGCACATTAATCACTACAATACCCAACATTCTGAAGCCATCGTGACGGATAATTATCAAGCCGGGAAAGTCTTCCAGCAACGGATCAACGCAGCGTGTGTTTACATTAACGCGTCGACCCGGTTTACGGATGGCTTTGAATTCGGCTTTGGCGCGGAGATTGGGATTTCTACGCAGAAACTCCACGCGCGCGGCCCAATGGGGTTAGTTGAATTAACGTCGTACAAGTACGTGATTGACGGCAACGGACAAGTCCGTCAATAAAGCTTATCTTTAGGCGATTATGAGTGATTCAAAATCTTAAAATTAGGCGTTCGAGAGCAAGTTTCTCGAACGCCTATTTTTTTGTGGAACGATTTGTAATTGACAATGACTAATCACTGTTTTAATCTTATATTAATCTAAAAATCATCATTTTTTAATATTTGTAAAATGCTGGTTAAAAATTTGGGAGGCGTTGAACGGTGAAAAATCAACGAAAACAACGGTACGTTAACTTCCGTACCATCACGGACAATGGGGGCCTTCCAAACATGTGTTGTCAGTCATGACGGATGACGGACACTTTGATTTTTAACTAGGGGTGGCAAAATGAAATTAAATAAATGGTTGTTTTCAACGGGGATTGCGACGTTGACACTTGTCTTAGCCAGTTGTGGGACCCAGTCCAGTTCTAAGAAGCAGGATAAGACGCTATCAGTGACCGCCACGCAGGCCATGGCGACGGCGGATCCAGATAAAGCGGACGACGTTGTCAGTCAAGAGGCCATCGCGCAATTCATGGAAGGACTGTACACCACGAATACGCATGGCAAAGTTGTGCCGGCGATTGCGACGAAGGTCGTGAAGCCAACGAACGGCGGTAAGACCTACACGTTTAATCTGCGACATAACGCGAAATGGTCCAACGGTGCCCCGGTTACGGCGGCGGATTTCGTTTATTCGTTCCAACGGCAAGTTAATCCTAAAACCAAGTCGCAAGAAGTGGGACACGTGGCGGAGATTCAAAACGCCACGGCTATCACCAAGGGGAAAAAGGCGGTCAGCACGTTAGGTGTTAAAGCGCTGGGCAAGTATAAGCTACAAATTAAGTTGATTCAAAAGGTACCCTACTTTAACTACCGGTTAGCCACGGAGCTGTACCCGTTAAATCAGAAATTCACGGAAAAGTACGGGAATAAGTACGGCACATCGGCCAAAACGACCTTAGCAAACGGTCCCTACGTTTTGAAGGGCTGGAATGGGACTAACGATACTTGGTCGTATAGTCGCAATGCGAAATACTACGACAAGAAAGCCGTTCGTATTAAGACGGTTAAAGTTCAGACGGTGAAAACCAATACGACGGCCCAGAACATGTTTGAAAGTAACGCCGTGCAAGTGACCCAGATTACTGGGACGCAGGTCGCTGACGCAAAGCAGGGGGCTTTAAAAAAGCAGTTAAAGATCACGAAGCTGAATCAGCTGTACTTCATGCTCTGGAATCAAAAACGAACTGAACTGAAGAATACGGCGTTACGGCAAGCGGTTAGCTATGCTTTGAATCGGCAATCCTTGGCGAAAAACGTGTTGAAGGATGGTTCAGTCGCTGCGAAGTCCTTGGTTCCAACGGGAAATACGAAGAACCCCGCAACCGGCAAGGACTTCAATGCGGATACGGGTAACTTGTACCCCTATAGCCCAGCTAAGGCTAAGGAATACTGGCAAAAGGCTCAGGACAGTCTAGGGACGAAGCACCTGACGTTACAGCTGTTAACAAATGATAATGATATCAATAAGTCAGTCGCAGAATATATTCAGGCGGCCATTGAAAAGAACCTGAAAGGCGTTACGGTGAACGTTAAGTCGGTGCCACTGACGAATGAAATCTCAACGTTGAACAAAGGTAACTTTGATTTTGCGACCCTCGGGTGGTCCAGTGATTTCCAAGACCCGGTCGACTTTCTGAACAAGGCCTCAATCACTAACTCCGTTGACTTTGGGAAGTTTAACGACCCGCAGTATGAGGCATTAATCAAGACCATTGCAGCGGGGACGCAGTCTAAAACTGACCGGTATCAAACGATGCAAGCAGCTGCTAAAATGATTGCGGAAAAGCAAGGGGTTACGCCGTTGTATCAAACGTCAGCGGCCCATCTCGTTAGCTCTAAAGTGGGCGGCGTGCACGTCACGCTTTTGCGGGATGTCTTGTACCGGTACGCTTATTGGAAATAACGAGTTGCTTTCATAATTTTGCTGTTTAGACGAAAATCAATGAAAGCTCGTTGGAAATTTTACAAAAAAATTACACGAAATTGATAGTGGCAGCGGGGCTGGCTTTGTATATTATAACTGTACTTCTTAATCAGCACCCCGCGATTATGTCATTAGGAAGTATCCCCGTCGATCCTTAAGAGACGTAGAAAAAGGTCGTGACTTTCCTTGATTGGTCACGGTCTTTTTTTGATGCGTTGAAACGATACTGATAAGGTGATTTTCCCATTGTCAGTGGCGGTGGTTGTATAATAAGAAAGAGAGCCCTCCAACCAATTTAGTTGGAGGAAGAGTTAATTAGGAGGTCTTTCTTTGTATCAAGCAGTCGTATTTTTTGATTTGGATGGCACGCTGATGCGTGATGACAAGACGGTGGACCCAAGTAGTGTGGCTGCGATTCAGCAGCTGAAGGCCAACCACGTCTTACCGGTGATTGCGACCGGCCGTAACGTTTTTGAAGTCGCTGATCTCATGGCACAAACGGGCATTGATTCAATCGTCAGTGCGAACGGGAGTTACGTTGCCTATCAGGGACAATTTTTATCCGTTCATGAAATTGATAAGGATGTTTTAACGGATCTAACCCACTTTGCAAATATTAATCAGACTGCTTTGGCTTACTATAATAACGCCGGTTTTGCGTTGAGCCATCGGGATGCCTTAACCGTTAAAAATTATCGGTTCTTAGGGCAGACCGCAACGGTTCAACCCGACTTTTATCGGCACAACGTGATCAACTTTTTATTGACGTTTGAAGCGATGGCCGGCACACAATACACGCAGCGGTACCGGGGTCGATTGAGCTTTGTCCGCAATAATCCGCGTGCGCTCGATACCATGCCGTGGGGTGTTTCAAAAGCCGTTGGAATTCACGATATTTTGACGAAGGCACATTTAACGAACCTACCCACGTATGGGTTTGGTGATGCGCTGAATGATGTTGAAATGTTTCAGGCGGTGCAAACGCCGATTGCCATGGGAAATGGCAATGACACCGTCAAGCACTTGGCAGCCTATGTGACCGCGGATAACATGCACGACGGGATTAGGCAGGGACTTGCGCACTATGATTTAATTTGACGATGTGATTTTGAATATTAATAACGGCAGGAATGACTTGTAATGATATAGCAAAAAAGCATGTTTTCAGTAACTCAAACTGAAAACATGCTTTTTATTCTGATCATTGGAACTTTAGTTCAGCGCTGCTTTAATATTAGCCAAACTTAACTGTGCTGTCTCGGTAAAGTTAATGTCAGCGGCTGCTAAAATCTTTGGATCGCCGATGCCAACAGAAGTTTCACCGGCACCGTTGATCGATTGCACGCCGGCAGCGGCGTCTTCAATCCCGATACATTCGGCTGGGTCTAGGGATAAGATCTCAGCCCCGCGCCGGAAGATTTCAGGATCTGGCTTGCCGTGCTTTAACGTCGCAGGATCAACGGACTTAGGGAAGTAATCACCCAAGCCTAACTTTTTCAAAACGAGTGGTGAGTTTTTAGAAGCTGAGGCTAGTGAAAGTAGGTACCCCTTAGCCTTTAAATCTTCAAGGAATGCCTTGATTCCAGGTAAAATGTCGGCAGGCGTCATCTGGTTAACGAGCTTTAAATAGTTGTCGTTTTTTTCGGTGGCCAGTGCGACCTTTTCATCCTCGGTAAAGTCGTTTTCCTTGTGGTCCTTAGCGAGGATCAGGTTTAAAGAATCCATCCGGCCAATTCCTTTCAAGGCGTTGGCGAGGTCATCATCCCACTTCACACCGACTTTATCGGCAACTTGGTGCCAAGCCTGACTGTGAAAAACAGAAGTGTCGGTGATGACACCATCTAAGTCAAAAACGAATCCTTTAATATCTGTAAATTTGGTCATTGTGATTGCTTCCTCCTAGTGATTAACGTAGGCCACAGTTAGTGGTTTCTTCGATTTTAATTGATATTTTTTGCCAGCAATTTGAATCTCACAGGCTTGATCCGCAATCACACAGACTTTGGTATGGTTAATCTTAAAGGTATAGTGAACGCCCTGGAAGCAATGTTTGAACTTTAAACCATGCCACTGGTCTGGCAATTCTGGTTCAACTTTCAAGTAACTCCCAAACGGGCTAACACCGCCAAAGTTACGAGTCGTTAGGTTCAAAGTGGCGCACATGACGCCAAGGTGAATTCCTTCGGCGGTCGTCCCACCCTGAATGTCATAGTAGTCGGAAACAAGCGCCTCTGAGAAGAGTTGCCATGCGTCGTCGTAGTTTTCATCCAGTTGGTTTAAAACCGCGTATACGATTCGTGACAGTGTTGAACCGTGGGTCGTTCGTGCGAGGTAGAACTGAATATTATGGGTTAGGTATTCCTTAGGAAGCTGGTAGCCCATCTTTTTGATTAAATCTTGAACGGTTGTTACGTCGAAGTTGTAGAAAGCCATCAGTGCGTCGGCTTGTTTTGCAACTTGGTAGGCGTCGGGTGTTTTATCCTCACCCTTTAAGATTCGGTCCATCCGTGAAATGTTACCGTATTTTTGCCGGTATTTCCGGAAGTCCAAGGTTGGCAGGTTAAAGTACCCGTCAAATTGTGCGATAATTCCGCTCTGATTGATTTCAAGTGTTAGTTTGTGTCCAATTGCGTCCATCTTAGTTGCTAATTCCTGACTAAAATCAGCTGCTTCAGCCGCTTTTTGATAGTCAGCGTCATCCAAGACGGTGCGTAGCTTACTAATGGTGTTAAATAGCCAAACGACCATGATATTGGTATAAGCGTTGTTAGCTAGACCGGTTTCAGCACTGTTCGGGTAATTTTCATGAAATTCATCAGGTCCCATGATGCCGCTAATGCTGTAACGATCCGTTTTTGGATCATAAGTGGCTTTACTGATCCAAAACGCCGCGACTGAGAGTAACATTTCCATGCCGTAGTGGCGTAAAAACTTCTTGTCATGCGTGGTGTGGTAGTAAAACCAAACGTTATAAGCAATATCTAAAGAAACGTGGCGCTGGAGACGGCTATTATCCGGGTCCCATTTTTCCGTGAGGGGATTCAAGTGGGTAAATTGCGCTTGTTCATCACCCTTATGAGCGGATTGCCACGGATACATCGCACCGCTAAAGCCCTCGGCCTGCGCATTCTTACGTGCCGCGGGAAGGCGCCGGTAACGGTATAACAACAGTTGCTTCGCTAATTCTGGGCGGTGCAAGGTATAGAACGGTAAAATGAACATTTCATCCCAGAACACGTGGCCCCGGTAGGCTTCTCCATGTAAGCCCCGGGCACCAACGGAAGCATCCAACTGTCCGCTTTCAACGGCGGCTGCGGATACGAAACTGTGGTAAATATTGACCCGCACCATTCGTTGACTCGTAATGTCGCCATGGATGCGAATATCCGCGTCCTGCCACGTCTGATCCCAGTAAGTGGTGCTGGCTTTGACCGTATTGTCAAAACTGGACTGGTTCAGCTCGGCACTGACCCGGGATAGTTGGGGATCATCCTGGGCGTTGCTGGTGGCAATGACAACATTCTTATCGAACGTATAGGTTTGACCAGCTTGAACGTGGAGCGAAACGCTCTGACGAACGCCCTGAGGCTCCTCACTGCTTTTGAAATCCTGCGGTGACGCAATGTCAGGACTCGTTAACTGCGCGCCGAGCGTGTAATTAACGTGCGATGAACGGGTCTCACCGGATAAGTACACGGAATTAGCGTGTGACTCAATTCCAAGCGTGTGAAGGTGTTGCTGGTCAAAAACATTATACCGACTTACATTGCTGTTGACAACGCTTCCATCAATTTTGGAATAGATTTGTAATGAACCTGAGAAGTTGAGTGGCGTGACTTGGTAGCGAATGCTGTAGCGGTGCCAGTCTTTCATGTTAGCGATTTTTTTAGAGACCACTTGGAGCTGGTGGCCAGAGGCGAGTTGAATGATCTTAGTGGTCGTGAGCAGCCCAGTCTTTAGGTTCAGACTGCGGTAAACGTCTTGGAGATCGTGTTTGTTGATTGTGAAAGGGGGTTGGTGGTCAACGCCAAAGGTCATGAACTGAGTGTTCGGTAAGTTGACGAGGTCTTCATTGGTAACATCGTGATCGTGAATTTTAGTTGTTTCGGTGTCAAAGACGCCTGCAACGTAGGTTCCGGGATAATTGTCTTTATCCGCGTGGCTCTCTAAGAAGGCCCCGCGAACCCCAAAATAGCCGTTGCCGACGGTCAGCATGGCTTCTTGGCCGTTATTACGGACACCGTAGTACTGACCGTAGTAATCTAGGTGCCACTGTAAGTAATGGACTTTTTGTTGAATCGCTTTATCGAGGCCGATTTTTCGAACGGTGGTGGCGCTGACGACCGGAATGTTTAACAGGTTTGTTAACGCCAGGCCCACGTCAATCCGCTCGTAATTAACGCCAACGATCGTGTCCGAAAACGGGTAATCTAAGCCGTTATCCAGAATGGCAGCGTCAAAGTGCAATCCTGCGAGGCGAACTTTGATATTTTCTAAGTTTTCACCAATCGACTGTTCGGGATTATAAGCAATCAGATAATGGGCCGTTTCCGGGTGGTCGGCGTCTGAATGATAGGTGATATCCATTGCGTCATTTTCAATGCGTAATCTAATTAATTGCATAAGTTTACACTCCTTAATTCGGTTACTAAAAAAGTAGCAGTATACGTAAAAATTAAAATAAAGATCCTAATATCAAGCCTAGACTCTTTACTGAACGCCTGCAAACAATGTGGTGTCAACGCGCGCGTTAGCGGGAATAAACGGCAGTTACTTATAAAAGTGAATAAACAAAAACGACTGAGAATTATTTCTCAGTCGTTGGTGGTTGCAGCAGATCAGTATTAGATGGATTTAATTAATCCAGTGGCTGATCAAGTAATTCTAAATGATCCATCATCATCATTTGACGTACTTTGACCGCACTCGTTTGAAATCGTAAGATAACCGGATCCTTGTAATTGAGGCGCCGTTGAAAGGCGTTGAGTTCTAAGTGCCAATCTTGGTCAAACGCGTCGATTCCCGCAAAAGTCAGGTGACCTTTTAGCATCACCGAAGAATAGTCGCTAAGATTATAGCAAAATAGACTCGCGCGTTTGCTAGCCCGAATATTTTGTGCCGTCGTTGTTTGCCGACTAGTATAGAAGAATAATTCTTCGAGACTGCGGTGTGTTGGCATCGGACTTAACGCGACCATGGTTGGGAAGCCGTTGGTATCAATCGTTGCGAGGGTGAAGATGGGGGCCGTCTGGATCATGTGTAATGCGATTTGACGTGTGGTGTGTTGCATGGTTCATCATCCCCTTAACGTCAGTATGCCGGAACGCAACGGTAAAGTCATACGTTATGCTCATTAAACGCAAAGCCAGCGAGGGGACGATTTGAATAAAAAGTGCATAAAAAAATCAGCTTCCACGGTGGATGATCACGGCGTGAAAACTGATTAATGGTCATATGATGGGCAGTCAGGGGATCGAACCCTGGACCCACGGATTAAGAGTCCGTTGCTCTGCCAGCTGAGCTAACTGCCCATAAAATGTAACAACTCAACGAAAAATATAATATCATGAATTCGGGACTCTGGCAATACTATTTCTGAATTTTTTTTCAAAACTTGCTAATTTTTATTAAAAAGCTGGTGAAAACGATTACTTAAACGAACGGATAATTTCCCGGGAAATACTAGAGCTACGGGGGTTTCTATGCAAAGAAAGCTCACGTTATTTGTGATATACTAAAAACAGTGCTGAAAATAATTTTTTTGGCCAACCTGACACGGAAAGACCCTTTGATTTTCCGTAATTTATCGAAGCAACACCCAATAAACTTAAAAATGAACCTGTTTTCCCCTAAGGAGGAAGAATCGTTATGAAAAAAATCTTAGTAGTTGATGATGAAAAGCCAATCTCAGATATCATGAAGTTTAACTTAACCAAAGAAGGTTATGAAGTCCACGTCGCCGCCGATGGTGAGGAAGCCTTGCAAAAGGTTGAAGAAGTTCACCCGGACTTGATTTTGTTAGATTTGATGTTACCTAAGATGGATGGTTTGGAAGTCGCCCGCCAAGTACGGAAAAACTACGATATGCCAATCATTATGGTTACGGCAAAGGATTCGGAATTAGATAAAGTGCTTGGTCTGGAACTCGGTGCGGATGATTATGTTACGAAGCCGTTTTCTAACCGGGAATTAGTCGCACGGGTTAAAGCAAACTTACGCCGTCAAGGTACCCCCGCTGCGCAACCAGCCGAAGTTGAAGAAAATTCAGACATTGAAATTGGTGACTTAGTCATTCACCCAGAAGCTTACATGGTTTCTAAGCGTGGGGACAACATCGAGTTAACTCACCGTGAATTTGAACTGTTGCATTACTTGGGTCAACATATCGGCCAAGTGATGACGCGGGAACACTTGTTACAAACTGTTTGGGGCTACGATTACTTTGGTGACGTCCGGACGGTGGACGTGACAGTTCGGCGTTTACGTGAAAAGGTCGAAGATAACCCTAGTCATCCAAAGTGGCTAGTCACTCGTCGTGGGGTGGGTTACTACCTACGCAATCCTGATAATGAGTAGAGGTCGTTAAACCGTGTTGAGATTTAAACGGAAGAACTTTTTTAAGTCGATTAATTTTAAGATTGCGCTTGTGTTTGCATTATTGTTACTGATTACTTTAGAAATCGTTGGGGCCATTTTTGTGCGGCAACTAGAATCGACCAACATTCGCCAGTTCAAGTCCACGGTTCAGATTCCAACGTACGTGGATAATTCACTGGCGGAGCAGTTATCGTCGAACAATACGACTAAAGCAAATACTCAGATCAAGACGATTCTGTCGAATTATAACTATGCCAATATCGATGAAATTCGAGTCATTGATAGCAAAGGGACCATTCGCGGAACCAATGATGTCAATGATCAGACAATCGTTGGTCAGAAGACAACTGACCGTAACGTCAAAAACGCAATCTATAATAATCGTTCCTATACCAAGAACACTTATGATACGCAAAACAATGGGCGCTACTACGTTTCAATCGTGCCCCTCTACACGTCGAGTTCGACGGGTAATAATAGTCAGCTAGTCGGGGTACTGTATGTCCGGGCGAATATGAAGTCTGTCTATAGTACGATCAATACCATTATGGGGATTTTTGTGGCCGCGTCACTAGTGGCCATGGTGCTCGGGCTAGGCATTGCCATTATCATTGCCCGGGCAATTACCCGACCAATTGAAGAAATGAAGCAGCAGACGCAACGAATCGCGCGTGGCGATTACGCTGGGCAAGTGCGCGTTTATAGCGATGATGAACTGGGACAGCTGGCGAGAGCCATCAATAACTTGTCGATTCGGGTCGAAGAGTCGCAAGAGTCCACTGAAGCGGAACGCCGCCGGTTGGATAGTGTCCTGTCACACATGAGTGACGGGGTGATTGCGACGGATCGCCGGGGAAACATTACGATTATCAATGAAACGGCGTCTGATTTTGTGGACGTGGTCGCTGAAAAGGCCATCGGCAACTCGATCTTGGACGTTTTAAAGATTCGGGATGAATATTCTCTGCGTGACTTGATCGAAAATCAGGATGAATTGATGCTTGATTTCTCATCGAATGAACACGACTTGATTTTGAACGCCTATTTCTCGCTGATTCAGCGTGAATCCGGGTTTATTAGTGGTCTGGTCTGCGTGTTGCACGATGTTACTGAACAACAAAAAATCGATAATGACCGTAAACAGTTCGTTTCCAACGTGTCGCACGAGTTGCGGACGCCGTTGACTAGTTTACGGAGCTACATTGAAGCTTTAAGTGACGGTGCGTGGAAAGATCCCGAAGTCGCACCGGGCTTTTTAAAGGTGACCCAAGAAGAAACGGACCGGATGATCCGGATGATCAACGAGCTGTTAAGCTTGTCACGGATGGATTCCGGGACGACTAGGGTCGACATGGAACTCGTTAATATCAACGAGATGTTTAACTACGTCTTAAATCGGTTCGATATGATTTTGAAAAAAGATGATAATCCAGCTAAGTATTACACGATTAAACGTGAATTTACGAAGCGGGATCTGTGGGTCGAAATCGATACGGATAAATTTACGCAGGTTTTGGATAATATCATGAATAACGCCATCAAGTATTCACCAGATGGTGGGGTCGTGACTTGTCGTCTACTAGAGACCCATAACCAAGTGATCATTAGCATTAGTGACCAAGGATTAGGGATTCCACGGGCCGATTTGACCCACGTCTTTGACCGATTCTTCCGGGTCGACAAAGCACGTTCACGGGCTCAAGGTGGGACTGGCTTAGGTTTGGCAATTTCGAAAGAAGTTGTGCAAATGTTAGGCGGTCGGATCTGGGTCGACAGTGAAGAGGGTAAGGGATCGACGTTCTACATTTCCTTGCCTTACGAACCTTATGAAGAGGAGGATCTTTGGGATGACGACTCACAAGGTTAGACGCTTATTGTTACCAATCGCACTCACGGCCCTGATTCTTCTAAGTGTCGGGTTATCCGTTTATATTTGGATGAACCCGTCGCGTTATGAACGTGAAAGTAAGGTTAGTACCACGTCGTCAAACTCAACGTTAGCGACGCGGACGGTCGACGACATTTACTTGCCAACGCAGCTGATTCGAACGGATTCTAATGGGAAACAGGCCCTCTTGATTAACAAGAATGTCAGTTTAGTTAGCCAATTTAAAGATCAACTCAGCAAGTGGCACGCGGAAAGTATCTCTAAGGTTCGCGTGACGTCGGCTAGTAGCTACACGGCGCTACTTAACGGGGAAGATTCGTACGTTTTGAATTTCCCGGATAGCGTCACGATTAGCATGTTTAATACCGTTTTTAATCAGAATTTACGGAGTTTCCGGTCGTCTGAATTCAGTCGGATCGTGATTCCGATTCATGATACTGATCACATTTATTTGTTAAATGATAATCATCATGAGATTTATAGTGTGCGTTTGCGGAAGAAGTCGCTTAGCTCGCTCGATAAGGTTTTAGCAGCGGATAAGGTCAAGGCGATTGCCGTTAAAATGACGTATGAAGACAATGCGACCTATTTGGATTACACGGATACGGTCAAAATGCAGCAGTATAGTTACCTGATGAGTAAATCCGCGGCTAGTGAAATCGCCAACCGCTTACTCGATGCGGATGGAAACTCGACGGTCTCTGTGCATAACCGTAATGGTAAGCAGGAGTACACGACGGGCAGCTTTAAGCGCATGACCGTTAATCCGAAACTCGGGACCGTTTACTTCGAGGATTACAGTGACTCCGGGGATACCCGGAAAATGTCGCTAGCGAGCCAGCTAAAGAAGAGTTATAAGTACCTGGTCTCATTAGGGGTACCGATGGACAACATCCGTTACTACGGCTACGATTCGACCAGCAGCAGCGTCATTTACCGCAGCTACGTGGAAGGATTCCCAATTTTTAATCAAACTGAAAATGGGGATGTCCGCATTCAGTTGACGGCTAATGGTCTCGACCGGTACTACTTCTCACTGTACAGCCTGCAAGTGCCCGTACCAACAACCGGGAACAAGCAGTCGGTGACTTTGCCAAGCTCGACCAGCGTGCTCAAGAAGCTGATTGCAGCCGGTTATAAAAATAATAAGATTGGTAGCATTGAATTAGGCTACCAGTGGTCGCAAAACAAGTCATCCAAACTAGTGATTGACCTGACGCCGACGTATTACGTTTACTACAATGGTAGTTGGCGAACGTATACGTCGATGCTGAGCGGATCTTAAGGGGGCGGACGCATGAATTTTCGGAGAATTGAGTGGATTTTCTTAGCCGCGTTTGTGGTGCTGGATGCGTTCTTAGTGTTCATGTTCGTGCAAACGAGTTCGACCACGTCAACGAAGTCATCCAGTGATACGGCGACGACCATTATTAGTGAGATGCGCGCGGATAATATTAGTTTTAAAAATCCGGACACGAAGGAAGGTACCGGCTACTATATTGCCGGTAACAATGAAAGTGGGCTGAAGCAGCACTTAAGTCAGCTAACTGAACAGAACGTCCGGATGCAGAGTGTGGGTAAATTGACCAGCACGTTGCGAACAGCCAGAACGATGAGTACGGATAATATGAAATCCGATTTAACGATGTTTATGAAGCAACCGTCAAACGTTATTCATGGTGATGAGTACGTGTACGACGCGTCGCTTTCATCTAGCGGGGATCACGTTTTTGTCCAGAAAGTTGCCGATGGTGAAATTCTGACGGGAACTGGTCAGATCCACCTATTTGTTAATAAAAATAATCAGTTGACCGGCTACACGCAGAGTTACGTGAACAACGTGAAGACGTTGCGTGAAAAGGCCGTGACGATCAGTGAAAAGAAGGCCATGGTGGCGTTGTACCAATATAACCAGGTCTCCAATAACTCACGCATTGTCTGGGGACGCTTAGGATACTCGCGATTATTGAAGTTAAAAGATAGTAGCGTGTACGTGCCAACGTGGATTTTTGCGGTTCGAAGTAAAAATAGTTCCAATGTCAGTTTGCACCGAATCAACGCCTTTACGGGGGCGTCGATGAAGAGTGCGAGTGCGGCTAGTTCGACGGAGAACGAGACCGCCGCAATCGAAACGGCAACGGGTATGGTTTGGAACGCAGAATATTAAAAGCAAAAGGACTGTGACGGTGGTCACGGTCCTTTTTAGCGCCCAGTAATACTGGGTTATAACCAATTTGATAATACGACGGCTAGCGGGGCGCTTGCTTTTCAACACTGTGAAAAGCGTGTATCATGTTAAGATAGTAGCGGATTTCAGAGATGGGAAGAACCTAATAATGGTATTAAAGTTAGCAACAGATGAAATGAAAGTGAGCGTTCTGGCGTCCGGGAGTACCGGCAACGTCACGTATATTGAAACGCCCGAACATAAAGTCTTAGTTGACGCAGGGTTAAGTGGTAAAAAAATTGCCAATTTAATGCAGTCAATTGGACGCGATATCAATGAAGTCGACAGTCTATTTGTCACACATGAACACACGGACCATTGCCATTCGGCGGGAATCTTAGCGCGTAAATACGGGTTAGACGTCTATGCGAACCAGGGAACCTGGGACGCCATGGCTAACCGAATTGGTAAGGTACCACCTGAACTGCGTCACGTTTTTGATCCAGATACAACGCTGGGTCTCGGCGACCTCGACATTGAATCTTTCAGTGTGTCACACGATGCGGCCGAACCACAGTTTTATGAACTGCACCATGCCGGTAAATCGTTCGTGATCATTACGGACACTGGTTATGTTTCTGAACACGTTGAAGGGGTCATCAGTGATGCTGACGGGTACCTGTTTGAATGCAATCATGATTTGGAAATGTTGCGCATGGGACGTTATCCATGGCCACTCAAGCAACGCATTTTAGGCGATGAGGGGCATTTGTCCAATGAAGACGGCGCTAACGCGTTGATGGACGTGATTGGCCGGCGTACCAAGCGAATTTACTTAGGACACCGTAGTCAGGATAATAATATGAAGTCGTTGGCCCACTTAACGGTGGCGTCAATGATGAAAGAACACGATTTTGGGGTCGAACATGATTTCCAACTTTACGATACTGACCCTGAACAAGCGACTAAACTGGTGACACTATAATACTGATTTAATATTTACACTAATATTCAGTCATAGAAAAATCATAATTGTTAGCTAAAATAGAATTAAAATCAGTACTAGTAGGGAGGGATCGCGTTTCGACGCGTCATTATGGCCAATAAATCATTGATCAAAGTTGCAGTAACCGCACTTGTCGCCGGGTTAATCGGTGGTGGTGCGGCGTATGGCGGAATTAATTATCTCCAAAGTAATAACGTCGCTACTTCAACAACTAGCGTACCGACCGGATCAAATAAGTCGGGTTCAACTTCCACGACTAACGTCAAAGTTAACGTTAGTTCGCAAGCCACTAAGGTTTATAAGAATAACAAAGCCGCGGTGGTTTCAGTTATTAATTTACAAAAACAGAGTACTTCTAGTGGTTGGAGCGGTATTCTGGGTGGTGACGATGGATCGTCCGACAGTGATGGGTCTAGTTCCAGCTCAAGCTCGAACAGTAAGTTACAAGAGTACAGCGAAGGTTCTGGACTGATCTACAAGACGAGCGGTAACGCCGCCTACATCGTTACGAATAATCACGTGGTGAGTGGATCCAACGCGGTGCGGGTCATTATGAGTGATGGCACTAAATTGACGGCGAAAATCGTCGGGACCGATTCCGTTACCGACTTAGCCGTTTTGAAGATCAATTCTGCTAAGGTAACGAAGACGGCTAGCTTCGGGAACTCTGATAGCATTGAAGTCGGTGAAACGGCCTTAGCCATTGGGTCGCCACTAGGTTCAAACTACGCGACGACCTTAACGGAAGGGATTATTTCCGCTAAGAAACGGACCGTTGCGACGACGAATACGTCGGGGCAACAGACCGGTTACGCTACCGTTATTCAAACGGATACGGCAATCAACCCTGGGAACTCCGGTGGGCCGCTCTTTAACTTGGCTGGTCAGGTCGTCGGGATCAACTCGATGAAGCTGTCTTCCGACAGTTCTGGGACCAGTGTTGAAGGGATGGGTTTTGCCATTCCAAGTAACGAAGTCGTAAAGATCATCAATGAATTGGTGAAAAACGGTGAAGTGGTCCGGCCCGCATTAGGTGTGGCAACGTACAATTTATCTAACATCTCGCAGAGTGACCGTAAGTCGGTCTTGAAGTTACCAACTAGCGTGGAGAGCGGGGTCGTTATTATGAAGACCTACTCTGGTTCGCCAGCGAAGGCTGCGGGGATTAGCAAGTACGATGTGATCACCGAGCTGGGTGGTAAGAAGGTTACGAGCTTAGCAACCTTGCGGACAGCCTTGTACGCCCATTCTGTAAACGATACGGTTAGTGTAAAGTATTATCATAACGGGAAACTCAAGACAACGAACATGAAGTTGACCGAAACTACTAAAGCGTTAAGTAAACAGAGCAACTAAAAATGAGATTTTCATAAGCGCACCTGAGTGTTTTTAATACTCGGGTGCGCTTTTTTGATGACTGGTCTAGTGTGGAGATGCTGTGGTGAGGGGGGAAAAGCTTGATTGGTCGAGGTGGCGGGGCAAGTTATAACGGTGCGTTGGAGTGAATTTAGGAAAAACCGAAGAATCGAGTTTCAAATAAAGGCGAAATTGGGTATGAAACCGCCAACTTAAATTTAAAAGCCGAACGAAAATGGGTGAGCTACAAGCGACCATTTTTTGCAAGTTTTATGATGGGCGTAAAATGTGTATAACTTCGGGGATAAAATCTGCTAAAATTAATGAGCGTTTATTAACAGGCGCAACCATGGGAATTTGGCTTGTTCAAAAGTTATCCACAGATGAAAACGGTGCCTGTGGATTAAATTTATAAAAAAGTTTTTTGGTGAGCAGATACCTGATATAATGGGATTTGTAACCGAAACCGGCGAACAAATGTTGCGGTGGATAACTGTGGATAAGTCGGAGATGGCTTGACAAACTAGGTGCAAATAAATATTGTGGCAAACACACGTTCAACACAATATATAGAATAGTGAGTTATGCACCTGTGGATAACCATGTGCATAACTTGTGTAAAGGTGGTAAATTATGAACATCAAAATTATCTGTGTGGGTAAATTGAAGGAAAAATATTTTAAACAGGGGATTGCGGAATATGCGAAAAGAATGAGTAAATTCGCAAAATTCCAAATCGTCGAGGTTCCGGATGAAAAGGCGCCGGAGTCATTAAGTAACGCAGAGATGGCTAACGTGATGGAAAAGGAAGGCCAGCGAATTCTGGAAAAAATCAAGGACCGTGATTACGTGTATGCCTTAGCGATTAAGGGGAAGGAACGCACGAGTGAGGAGTTCGCGGCGGAAATCGATAAGTTGACGACGTACGGTCATAGCGACATTGATTTTGTGATTGGTGGGTCGCTTGGGTTAGATCCAGAGGTGTTAAAACGGGCGGACACCCAGATTTCGTTTGGCCGCTTCACGTTGCCACACCAATTGATGCGGTTAGTGCTGTCGGAGCAGGTTTATCGGGCGTTTATGATTAATATTGGGTCGCCTTACCATAAATAGATAGCGCCTAGGTATGATACGAATTGCCTTACCACAACTAAGACAATCATAACTATTAGTAAGCGATTAAATTAGATGATTTCATAATTTTGTTGTCAAGCTGGTTTTTGTAATAATTAAATAGTATTGTGATGTTTTTGGTAGAAATAAACGAATAAAATAATGTGAAAATTCAGCTGAATTAAGTCTAAAATGATGGCTAATTAAAGATGGAAGCAAGGAAAAATCATGGAAATTAATATTGGTTCTGGAAAAATCATTCTGGAGAATAATTTTTCCAAGAAATATAGCAGGCGGGAAAAAGGTCATAGCCGATTGCTTTTTCCAACTGAATATACCGTCATAGATGTCGAGACTACTGGATTGTATCCAGGTCAGGATAGAATTATTGAGATATCGGCAATTCGTGTTCGTGAAAATCAGGTAGTAGAAAAGTTTTCTAATTTAGTAAAGCCAGTACATGATAATTATGTTCCCGATTATGTGACAGAACTTACAGGAATTACAGAAGCAATGATTGAAAATGATGGTGATCCTGAATTACATGTGTTAAATGAATTTATGCAATTTGTAGGGCAAGATATTCTTCTGGGTTTTAATGTTAACTTTGATGTGAACTTCTTGTATGATGAGATTTACAGTCTGTTTGAAAAAAAATTTGAGAATGATTTTGTCGATGTTCTTCGAATAGCCCGTAGGTTTTACCCTAATGAACGGCATAATCGTTTAACTGATTGTATGAAGCGCATTCATATGGAATATGTTCAGAAACATCGGGGATTACAAGATTGTTTGGATACGTTAGATGTATACAATTATTTTCGAGAAAATGCATCAGAGAGTATCTTTCAAGGTGTTAGAAGTAATGGCACGCGTAAAAGCCTTGACTTGACAACTCTTGAAGCAAATGTTGATGAAATCGATGAAGAAAATCCATTTTTTGATAGATATGTTTGCTTTACAGGGAAATTAGATGCATTTACTCGCAAATCTGCTGCACAGGCTATTGTAAATCTAGGTGGAAAATCCCAAAATAGTGTTACGAAAAAAACAGATTACTTAATTCTAGGTGACACTGCATATAGCTTGCACGGCAAGGGAAGCCTTACGGGAAAGTTAGCTAAAGCACATGAATTAATCGAAAATGGCCAAGAATTAACGATTATTAGTGAGACAGTTTTTGTTGATATGCTGACAGATTGGCTGAATGAATTAAATTCGTAGCATTAATTAGGTAACGCTCAGTGCTAGTTCCGTAATATTGCTAGTGAAGCACGCCACTAATTGGGGTTATGGTCTACAAGGATGCTAAGCACAGTCGCTACTTGATTCGCTTTAGTGGGTTGCAACAGGATTACTACACGGAAGATGAGCTGACGCCATATATATCTTACGAAAATACTAGGAAAAAATAACTAACCTGAGATTTTAGACTTAGGATCATTGATTTGTGCAAGAACGCAAATCAATGATTTTTTTATTTATTATGAGGACAGATTGGTGACTAAGTTATTTGTAGAAAGTAGCAGATTCAAAAAGGTAAAGACTCATCGATTCTAGATCAACTAAACTGGAGTAATCGCAAACTAGTCTGATATGGGACTCCTTACCACAAATGACGCTAAAAACGCGTCCCACATGCTGTGCGTTTGGAATTCATGACGTCGTAAATTAGTTGGTGATTCGGCGCTTATAGCTAATTGCGTCGTTAGGAAAGTCCGTGTCATAAGTAACACAATACGGGAAAAAAACAGGCCTCGCAATCGTTGAGGTTTTTTTACTTATGTTGCTCACATCACCGTACTGTCTCCAGCTAAATACCGCTCAAGCTTATGATCAATTACTTTCAGTTGTTCTTGCTTACCGGCAATCGAAGCGATGACTTGCTTACGCTGTTCGCGCATTAATTTAATTCGTTGAGGTAAGCTGCTATCGCCTTCACGTACTAAGGTGGTGTAGTGTTGCAATTCAACAATTGATATTCCAGCTTCTCGCAAATAATGTAAATTAGTTATCCAGTGTAGATCTTCATCATTAAAAATCCGTTGATTATTTTCATTACGCTTTTCTGGTGGTAATAAGCCACATTCTAAGTAATATCTGACTGTTCGAATAGTGACATTAGCAGCTTTCGCAAATTCACCAATCCGCATCAATTGATTATTATCCATTTTGGCTTGACCTCCCGTTACGTTAGGCTGATATAGTAAATCCATCATAACAGAAAAGGGAGCTATGGATATGACTATCAATACATTAATTACTGGCGCTGATCGTGGAATGGGTTACGAATTAGCCCTAGAACTTGGTTTGAAAGGCCAGTATATCTATGTTGGTTCTAGGAATTTAGCTCGTGGACAGGACGCTGTTGCACGACTCGAGGCTGCTGGTGTTCAAGCTCAGGCGGTACAGTTAGACGTGACCAATCATGAGTCGATTGTTGCCGCAAAAGAGAGTATCACCGCTAATTTAGATATTTTAATCAATAATGCTGGTATTGCCGTGGATCATGAGACTAAGCCGTCAGAACTGTCATTAGAGGCAATTCGGCAAGATTTTAACGTGAATTATTTTGGCTTGATCGACGTCACACAGGTCTTCTTACCACTTTTGAAGACAGCTCCGGCTGGCCGGATTATCAATATTTCCAGTGCAGTGGGGTCATTGACTCTGGCCAGCGATGCCAGTACCAGCATTCACAAGCTACAAGCATCTGGCTATCAGGCTTCCAAGGCAGCGGTCAATATGTTCACCATCAAACTTGCCGCTGAACTTGAGGGGACGTCTGTCACGGTAAATGCCGTCAATCCTGGCTGGGTAGACACCAGTTTTGGTGGTGGTGGCGGTAACCGGACCGTGCAAGTGGGTGTGGCCCGGACTGTGGAATTGGCCACTTCTGATGCGTTAACTGACTCTGGTACGTTTTCAGATATTGATGGTATCGTCCCTTGGTAACCTGCTCAAATCAAGTGCGACAAACTAAGAAGATAAAGGTATCTCTAGAAGGAAAAAATCAATATTATAGACAAGGTGTTTTAATAACTTCAAACCAAAGTGAAAGTGAGCTCATCGTGATTGTTTACGAGGAGATTACTTTTTTAATGTTAGATGATATCCGAAACTTAGAAGCTGGTTATCCGACTATTTGTGTATCTTTAATCCCTGGAAAATAATTTCAGTTCAGAACATATAAAAGGAGACTTAGTTTTTCGACTAAGTCTCCTTTTATGCGTAGTGCTGGTTAATTCGATGCCAAGTATCCTAGTTTGTAAAACTGATTGGAACCCTGTTTTAATAAAATGCGCCAATTCATTTTAGATGATTAGTCGGGAATTCCTTAGTTTGAGTATCCTCGTAGATTTGTTAGAACTGTTTTAGCTATCGCGTCAGAGTACCGACGCTTCTACTCCTTGCAAAAATTCCTTAGGTCGTTGCAATTGAGCTTTACGTAGTTTGAAGAGATTAAGCTTGTGTGGGGTTAGCTTGAGTATTTTACTATAGAATAGGCAGTTTAGCCCCAAGCTGCTTGATACCCCCCGGTAGTTGGGTTCATTGTATAGAAAAAGAGCTAGTAGTTAAACTAGCTCAAATCTATTAGCTATGAGTGATTTACAAATTACCTCTGCACCGGATTAAGCATCCCACTGGTAAGTAAATCAGAGACATAGATAGGATGGTGAGTAAAGAATGCATATCCATTACCCCTTTCAAGGAATCGTAGAGACAACTTGAGAATAGAGATTGGAGTACGGTGCTTAGAACCGGTAATTTCAGATAGCAGGAGTGGGAATCGAACCCACAAGCTCTAAAGCTGTATGCATAGTTTACTTCTGAGAGTTAGTATATCACACTTAAATCAATTGGTTGGAGTAATCACAGGATAGACTGATACGGATCTCCGTACCAGAAATAAGGCTATGGTTCAGCAAATTAAAGTAACTATTAGTTTAGTGTCGGCAGATAATTTTTTGCAGTGCGTCTGTCATGTGTGATAACAAGGTACTGAACTGATAGACAAGAAGTGACCATAAGACTGTAGTTGTGTAACAAATCGAAGTCCGATACTACTTGAAGATAACTATATAAAACAATAGTTGTGTAGTATGTAAATTATTATTTACCCGGGGAGGAGCTTCTAAGAGGAATATCAAAATGAATGAGTATAAAATTAATAGTGATGTAGATAAGGCCGATGAAATAAAAAGCGTGTAGAAGAAGTTAAAGATGCATGAATAAAATCAAATAATAAAAAAGATTAAGCAGTGTCTTTATCCAGATCATAGTAAATATACAGGAAAAATTATTAAGACACATGCGATAGCACTTGTTATAAATACAGATAATTTAGTTTTAAGCCCTCGATTAATTGGAAAGTTTAACAAATCAGAGAAGGATAATTTTGGAATTATGTCACAAGGAATGTCTCTCTTAGAATCAATGTTTCCTGAGGATAGTAATGCAAGTAGTTATCTTAGTGGGGCGGGATACTCATTGTTTGAGTAATAACAAGTTGATATGAAAGTCTATATTACAAATGAAATTTAGGCACGATACGACTACTAGAGCACAATAAACAGCGCTTAGGTATGATACAAATTTCTGCATCAGAAGTGAAGATAGGATGTAAAAAAGTAGGAATAGTTTATACAGGAGAAATTATCATAAAAAGAAGCAAAAAAATTTTAAAGCAACTAATAAAAACATATGACAAAAATAATGATACAGTTTCTGATAAATTAGAATTGCCAAAAAACGTACCTTTATTTATTAAATTTATAGATAAAAAGCGTTATCCAAGTTTTATTCTTAATGGTGAACTACATTTTGGTAAGCTTTCGGAATATCGAAATATGGCGTTACCTGGAGTTTATGATACTGTTGACACAGTTATCGGAGATCTTGATGAGGATACATTTTATAGGGAATTTGGTGAAAATACACAATTATTTCTGGACAGATTTGGTACTAGATTGAAGGAAAAAGAATATGTAACATATCGTGAAGTTTTGCATCCAGATGCAGCAGCATTTTGTTTTACGGCAATTCCACGTAAAGCACTATATAGTATTGGTAATAATACTTTTAAAATAAATAAGATATTAATAAAACAATTATTGAAAAATTTTCCAAGTTCGGAGAAAGTACCGGTGGTCTTAACCGGTATTGGACATATATGGGAGATGATAAAATTAAGTACAAATGAAACAAGAAGTATCCGTGGGCCGGTAATATACACAGATAATCAAGCATTGGCAGTAACGTTAGTGCGTAGAGAAATGGGGGGGAATATTGATTCAAAAGGAATTGTACCCCTTACTAAAAAAAGTCGATATAGAAATCAATATGAGTATCGTTTTTTATTAGAAAACACCAAACAATTGAATAAGCAAGGAAATTTGAAAATTGGATCACTTAAAAACTATGTTCGTTCTGTGGATGATTTAAATGATATTTCTATCCATCTAGAATTAAGAAGAAAAAAATTAACGAGACTTGAAATTTATCGAAGCTTACAGTATACATCACTTTCAACTTTAAGCTTGTTAGAATTTTTTGGTGCATGTCATTCTGGGAAGTATATTGTGAGTATGGATAGAAAAAATTAAGGACGCAAGCAAATTTTGCATTGATTCAAGCCCCGTTTTAACGCGTTGTACTGTGATATAGAATGGTAAAATTGGAGTGTTTTATGATGAGTGTTTCAAACTTATTCCAGTATCATTATCTATGAATATAATTGCTCTCTTAACTAATAAAAAATGTTGCTGGTGATCAATGTTTCTGATTACTGGCAACATTTTTTGTTAAATATGAAACGGATTATAGTGATCGTTACTCTTAAAAAATTCGGATATCAACTGACTACGATCAAACTCGCTTAAAATATCACTTGATTCTTGACCATCAAGCCATTTTGTTAAATGTAGTGCCAGTGCTAATGTTTCTTTATTTTTGAAGTCGGTATCTTGAATATAGCTTCTAAGCAGTTTAGCTACTTGATGTGCCTGCGCTTTTTTTAATAACTCTTTTAGATTACTGTAAGCTTCATCGTGCTGTTTTCTACGTTCCTCTTGCTTCTTTTCCTCTTCTTCACGCTTGATTTCCTGAAGTTGATCATCATGAACTATTTTTCTGCTATTGGGAATTAAGCGAATAGCTTTGATGAAAATTCTTTTAACATAATCGGACGCATCTTCTTTTTCTTTATGATGAATTAGATTAGTGTTCCAAGAATGTTGTAACTTAACATTGTAGCAAACTTTCTCATCAGTCGGTTCATAAGCCGTGTCAGCCCATTGTGTCCATCTTTTGTCATTGGGTTTTAATAGTATCTTGTGGCTAGGTATATGACAGGATATTGTTAAAATAGCACCTTCTAGTGTAACCATGATATCTTTTTCTTCAGTCAGAGTAACAGACGCACCAGCTTTATTAAAAGCTTTAAGCAGGGTGTTTGTTACTATCAGAGCTGATTTAGTAGGCGTTATACCAAATCTACCATGAAATTTTATTGTACTGACATCTCTAGAGTGCATGGGGAAGTAATCCATCCTATCAGCCTGCTTTTCTTCCCTATCTTGCTTAATAATTTCTGCTATTAATGGTTCTGGATTGGTTGGCATATTTTTTGGAACCTTAATCCGTGCGAGTGCTTGATTTATAGCGCTTGTATTTTTCAACGAGATTTCTGAGAAAAAGTTTGTTGGTTTTTCTAGTCCTATGGATTCAGTAACCTTATTAGTAGTCTGTTTCTTTAGTTCTTCCTGAATGTGTCGCAGCCGTTTTTTACGTTCAGGTATACTTACAATTGATTGATCAGTCGGATCAGGTAGTTTTGTTTTAATTGCATTTGTGCCCATATGAAGGTGCCCCCAGTAAGCATTATTTGGTAGGGGAATGTTTGCTTTGATAGCGGCAGATTTAACCTTATCGGCGGTAGTATTTAATTTTTCAGCAGTTTTGCTGGTTCCATCTTTCCAAATATGGTTGTATAACTCTGTACGTGTTAGCTTTATAGTCATCAAAACCACTTCCTTAAAAATTTAAATTATATAGAAGGTCTTTTAAGGCTAAGTATAGTCCTTGATAGGTACTATATTTGAATTTGTTTATAGAGTACTAAATTTGAAGATTAGCATCAAAATTATAATGACTTTGATATAGTGGGTTGAATAATATTGTCGCAGTTAGGGGGGGAGCATGGAGAATTTAGCACAGCTACTAGCAAACAAACCGGATCTGAGTGGATTCTATGCAGCTTTAACGCCGAGCAATCAAGCTAGATATCAACAATGGTTTGATAGAGCGAAAAATCCCGACGACCGACAAGTTCGTTTTCGACATATCCAACATGAGTTAAGCAACGGTCACCGACGGCTAGCAATCGGCAGCTATATGGGGGATGTGCGGGCGCCTAATCCGAAAATGGATAATGTTACTTTGCGTGCAAAGTTAATAGAGACTAGTGAACAAGTATCGCATCGCCAGATGGCAGTCTATGTCATTACGTTGTGTCAACATGTGGCGACAAAATTGAACTTTTTAGATGATCCGCTACTTCAGGAGACAATTACAATTAATAAACGTTGGCTAGCCAGTGAAATCACCTTCAAAGAAGCACGTGCGTATGCTGGAACTCCAATGCAACGTAGCCGTGACGCTTTGGATGAAACTCATCGATTATTTTATCGAATGTTACATCAGGCTGCGGTTACTCCACACGTAAAACGGCACGCATTAATTGCCTCGGATTTTGCTTTGGAAACATTATTAACGAAATCGGCACAGCCGCAAGTAGCGACTAAAGAGCGTACTTGGCAGTGTGCACAATTATTGCGAGCTGGTCTGAGTGAGAGGAAGAATACTAATTAGTTGTGTATAAGCAGTTATTTAAATACAATCCAATGTATGAGGTGTGAAAGCATGGACAAAAAGGCGTCATTTGTTTTGGGCTTGAAGCGGGCAGTAGCTTTGGATTTAATCTTGAAGGACAATTTAAATTGTCCTAATTGCGGTAACGGAGACGTTGCGAAAATACTATATGGCTTAGTGAACGGTTCAAATATGGAGGATGAATTTTCCAGCAATTCAATCTACATGGCCGGGTGTGATATTCCAGTAGGCGATGATCCAGTATTTTACTGTAATAGGTGCCAGACTAAGTTTGGAAATCGGACAGGTGAATATGACGACGATTGTCAGGCTTTATTTTCTAAAGAATGGCAGCTTTTTAGAAATAGCCAATCATACTTAAACGTAACAATCTTGCCATTAGTGGAGTTGGATAAGTTTAGTCTCGATGAAATCGTCTGTCAGCGTGAGTCAATCCCACCCGTTAGTTCACCAGATATTGTAATCAATAGGTTTTACTGTGATTGGCAAGGTGGACTTGCAACCTGGTTCTGGTTATATCGTCAGGGAGATATTTTTCGAATTGATTCTGAATTACACCGGCTATTTCGAGATACAGAATATTTAAAAATGGATGACTATATTTATAATAGCCATGAAAATCAGGTAGTGTTTGATTGTAATACAATTGTTGAAGTATCCGTTGACGAGTTTGAAGAGCAGTTAAATGCCCAATTATTTTTAAAACCACAACGACGTGTGCAAGTCGTGTTAGCTTGTTATCGTGGTCCGGATAGTTTGCTTTGGAAACAAAATCATCTATATGAAGTAGAACTGTTATTTGATCATATGGCGAGAGTGCCAGATCAAAGGCAAGGATGGCATTATCTGGAACTCACTAATTATCACGTTAGTCGTGGTAGAGTTGAAATGACAGATGTTAATCAAAATTGGTTCTTGTTTTACGAGGAGTTTGTTGCTAAGAAGGCCTCAGATTTATCGGTTTATAAATACAGTTGTTCTTAAAGAAAATTAGATTCCGTCATAGTTTCACGTGAAACATTTTCCGCATCACAGAAATCAATTAAAAAGGCAGCCCATAAATCCTCATTACGAGAATAGTGGGCTGCCTTTGGCTGATTAGCCGTTATTTTTTATGATTTCGTTGTGGCCGGACTACCGTTAGAAAATCCTCTAACGGTTGAAGATTCGTCAACTGCCGGTTGCACTGTGCACTATCCCGGCAAATGTAATTTCCCTTTTTCGTATAAGTTCCTAGTCCAGACGATTTAGTTGTTGATAGGAACAGGGCGACGTTGCCAATGGTTTGGCAAATCGCGCATACACCTTTGACTGTCTGTGGCGCCAATTCACCTTGAATGCCAATCAAGCGGCCTTCGTAAGGTGCAACTAGGTACTTCTTTTGGTTACCACCATCATTCCAACCCAGATATGTCATCTCGTGTAACCGCATCTCTGACCAATTAGGCTGTTTCAGTTTCTTCACTTTCCGGAAAAACTTTTCCAGCTGCTTCGGCGTTAACTGTGGAAATGGCACCACCAACGGGATCAGTGGGTCCAGTAGTTTAGCTGCTTTAGCTCGGGTCAAACGTTCCGTCTGAAGTCCCTTGAGAAAAGTTGTGACTACCGGTTCGTCGGTCGGCAATAGTGGTGTAATACGATCGAGGATCTTAGCTAAGACCGCCGCACGAATTTGCGCGTCGTTAACGGATAGTTCCGCGCTGACGAGGTCGTCAACTTGTTGGGTAATATAACTGTATTGATAGGTGGTAATAGTTGGTTTCATAAATAAAGTTCCTTTCAGATTCAAACCAGACACTTCTCTGAAAGGTGTTCTAGAAAAGTGTCGCTAACAAGCAGCACTTTTCCGTACTAATAACGATGCCATCATCGTCGATCATCTCCTTATTTCGGCACTGGGCCGAATGGTTAGTAGTATACAAGAAATTAAATTAAATGGCAACGGACGGAAAAAAGAGTGGCAAATCTTTCATATGGGACCTGATTTTAGGCTTCTTGGTTTCGACTAAAATAACCCTATTGAGTATTTTGGAATGGCTGTCATACTTATAAGTAAAAGTAAGTTTACCAAAATAAAGCGTAATAAGTTTTTGGGGGGATTTGGGATGGCAAATAAACCAGTATTTGGACCCGCGGCGTTAAGGCCGGGGGAACTGAGTGAGTTGCCTACACAAAAGCAGGAATCTGATAGTTTGTCGGAAGTAAGTGGGCTACGAACACGGACACCAGCCGATGATCCGGCACAAGTGTTACCAACTCATCCAATACCTAAAACCAAAGCTAATAAGACGGAACCTAGTGAAAGTCCGTCGCTAAGTCAAGCTAAGATAGCGACAAAGCCAAAGCGTCATTTTCTACAAAAAATTTATCAACTACAGTCACCGTGGGCGTGGGGACTGTATTACATTATTGCAATCATTGGCTTTTTTATGAGTAAAGACGCCGGAGTCGGGGTCTCAGTGATGGCATCAGTGTTATTCCCGTTTGCCATTCTAATTGTTGAAAAGTTGATGGGACGCTTCCATCACACACCGTACCAATTACTCAAATTTTTATGGCAATCTGTACGAAAGGGGCATAGGTTAATGGCCCTACTACTGCTCCCGTACGGCCTAATCATGTTATTTTATTTTATGGCGATATACACCGTCAGCTGGGGCTTGGGGATTATCGGGATAATTTATGCGATAATTCGAGGGCTTAAAAATTAGGGGGGGATTTCAATGCAACCATTTATTACTGTAGGACCTGAAGCTGGAAGCTTAGAAAAAGCCCTCCGTGAAAGTAAAAGCGGAACGATGTTGATTTTAAATCCGGGGAAATATCGAGTTTCAAACAGGATAATCAGCAAGCAGTTACTATTACGTGGGACTGGCCAAAATGCAACGGACGTCGTCGTTGAAGGAACTTTTCAAGTTAGCGGAAATTTACAACTTGAAAATTTAATGATTCAGCAGTCAACTATGCATAACAACTTAGTAAGTCTTTCAGAGGGGGCTAAGTTAACGGCCAAAGGTGTCGTCTTTCATAATTTGGGTGGCCCCGCAGCTAGTATTTATTTAAATCACGCCTCCCTGACACTAATTGCTTGTACGGTACGACAAACGGATGGTGAGCGGCGTGGAATTGTTGCCGATAAACATAGTGAAGTTTTGATAGATCGTAGCGAAGTTCAATTTGTTCAGGTATCTGAAACAACAATTACGGCGAAATCTTCCTTATTGCGATTAGCGTTACTTATCCGTGATAACAGTGTGCTTAATGCCGACACGCTGTACTTAGCCGACTATAATTCGAAGTACTATGCGATGAACGGAGAAAACCATGCTGAAATAAAAATCGATGATTTAGAGCTACCTGCTGGAGAAACTCGAACTGTTTTTGGTGAGAGTACAGTCCAGATTGGTAACACTAATATTGATTCGACCCATCGTTTAATCGCTCATACGGATGAGGGTGCCACGGTAGGTATTCCGGGTGCGCAAATCAGACCAGTTAACGGCTCGGTGAATGAAACACCAACTACTAAACCAGCAACTGTTGTTAGTGCGACGGTAAACGTAGAACCACAACGTAAGTCGGCGGAGTTGCAGGCTGATGCGCCCAAACGAGCCATTGATCAGCTAAATGAAATGATTGGCTTAGCTAGCGTTAAGAAACAGGTTAACCAGTTTATTGAATTGGCTAAGTTCAATAAACGTCGAGAAGCGCTAGGAATCAGTCAAGTTTCACAATCATTGCATGCGACTTTTTGTGGTAACCCTGGGACTGGGAAAACTACGGTGGCACGATTAGTTGCGAAAGCGATGTATGAAGAGGACGTCATGCCCAACGATACTTATGTCGAGGTCACCCGCCAAGATTTAGTTTCCCAGTATGTCGGTGGTACGGCAGTGAAGACGCAGAAGGTTTTGGAAAAGGCCTTGGGTGGCGTCTTATTCGTGGATGAAGCTTACTCGCTATACCAGGCCGACGGTTCCTCCAACTGGGGCCAAGAAGCCGTCGATACGATTCTGAAGTTTATGGAAGACCACCGTAATGATTTGATGATTATTTTTGCAGGCTACCCTAAAGAAATGGCAGACTTTATTAGTATGAACCCGGGTTTAGAATCTCGGATTGCGAATCACTTTGAGTTTGCAGACTATACACCGGAAGAGGTTGCGGAAATTGGGGTACGGGCATTAACCCAGCAAGAATTTAAATTTGATGAAGCAAATTACCGGCAAGCCGTAATTAAAGCTTATCAAGCCGATATTGCACATAGTAATGGACGATGGATACGCAACTTTAATGACAAATTGATCAGAATTATGGCTGAACATGCAATGAATACAAGTAATCGGGATACTGTGACAATTTTAAATAGTGATATTGCAGAATTAGTCGATGGTGGTCAAACGGATAAAGCACAAGCCGTTAAAATGTTACTGGCACAGCTTGATGACATGGTGGGATTGGAGTCAGTCAAAAAGTTTGTTCATGACTTAGTCAGTCAAGTTGTTGTTAGTCAGCGGTTTGGGGACCAACTTGGTGAGGTTGAGCCGACTTATCACATGACGTTTACGGGTGATCCTGGGACTGGTAAGACGACGGTGGCGCGACTCATTGCACAATTGTTTTTTAATTTAGATATTCTTCCTAAGAATACGGTCAGTGAGGTTTCACGAACGGATCTCGTCGGCGCTTACGTGGGGCAAACTGAAGAAAAGACAAGTAAGGTGATTCGAAACGCACTCGGTGGCGTCTTATTTATTGATGAAGCTTATCAGCTGACCAGTAGTCAGGGGAGCAATGACTTTGGTCAACAGGCCGTTGAGACGATGATTACAGCGTTAGAAAATCAGCGGAATGAATTTGTGGCGATTTTTGCGGGTTATACCAAGGAAATGCAGCAATTTTTAAGCGCAAATCCAGGATTGCGGTCACGGATACCACTGAATATTGAGTTTGATCCTTATTCAGCGACAGAAGTCGGCCAAATTGTTGATCAGATTGTTAGTAAAAAATTTCAAGTTAATCACGACTTACTGATACAAGTTGTGACACAACACTATCAAGCCTTACCGAGTGATGAATGCTCAAATGGCCGGTGGGCACGAAATTTTGCTGATCAACTCATCGCACACCATAAGCTGTGGTTGAGTGACCGGTTAGATCAGGTGAAAAACGTTAAGCAAATTAATGACGACGTTGTGAGTGCTAGTCTCGATTGGAAGATTTAAATTAAAAACGTACCGTCTGCATACATATCACGCGTATACAGACGGTACGTTTTTAATTATGATTGTAGGTTTAGTAGTAGGGATTGCTTAATGGGTGTAGGTTAGTTTTGACGGTGCTTTTGTGATTTAAAGGCACCGAGCGTGAATGTTCCTAGCAGTAAGCTTAAGAGGGCGATACCCCAAGCTGAGACTGCACTGGTCTGACGTTCACCAGTTTGTGGAAGTGAGTGCCCGTGTGCAAGTGATTCGTGTTTGATGAGGCTAGGTGCTTGTGTATGATGGCTAGTAGCTGGTAGGGCGACTGAATGAGTATTACCAGTCGTCCGTGAAGAATTGAATGGCACGTAAGAAGCGTCGGTTAGTCCTGGAACGTAAAACCCGTTGCTTTCAGGATTGTACACTGGTGAAGAAGTTTCGGTTGTCCCAGGGGTTACTTTTGGAGCCACCAAGTCGTATTCTTTTTGTGCTTGGTCTAGGTCCTGTTGGTCGGCGTTTACGGATGCTCTTAGATTGCCTAAAGTTGTGTCGGAAACGTGGATACTAGAATATTCGGACTGAGCGGTATTACGTTCAGTATCGCGTTGCTTGTAAAGTTGATCAGCAGCGTTGAATGCGACTGTAGCCACAGTGAGTTTTTGTTTTGCATCGGCTAAGGCTGCTTTAGTAGCTTCTAACTTTTGATTGGCTTGATCCAACGCAGCCCCGGTAGCTGCTGCTTGACCCTTAGCCGTATTGAGTTCTTTTAGTGCTTTTTCTACAGCGTCGTCAGCTGACGGCGTACTTAATTGAGTGGTCGTCTCGGTTACGGCTTTAGTCGTTTTTTTAACCGTATCTTTAGTCGTTTGGGTGTTAGTTTCATTTTTAACCGGTGCTGTTGGCTGAACTTTGTTAGCATCTGCTTTTAGTTGATTGTAACGGGTTGTCTTAGCTGTAACATTCGCTTTGGCTGTGTCATCGGCAGTCTTAGCCTTGTCAACTTCTGCTTGAGCTTGATCAGTTTTGAGTTGTTGGGTCTTAACGGCATCAGCTGCGTTGTCAACGGCCTTCTTAGCTGCGGTTCTATCATCGGCAGCCTTAGCATAGTTTTGGTTAGCGGTGTCAAGCTTAGCTTTAGCTTTCTGGAGTTGTTCAGGCGTTGTCTTGTCCTTAATCGCTTGGACCTTGTTAAGGTGGGCTAAAGCATTTTCGTGGGCCTTTTTAGCATCTGCTAATTTTTGGGCAGCTGCCGCCACGTCTGGTTTTGCCGTTGGCGTGGTCGTTTGAACGCGCGTGCTTTCTGCCTGGGGCTGAGTGACAGCCGCGGCATCAGCGTTAGTGTTGGTACTTACTACGGCACCTAAAGTTGCAAGGCTAACTAGGGTCGCTGTGGTTAATGATTTGGACTTGTTCATAATTGAAGGACTCCTTTAAAGGTATTTTTAAAGCCGATTTGAGCCACAAACTTAGCTTAGAACGGAAAGTTTGTTCAGTGAAGTATCATGGCTCTGTATATAGTTTACGGCAACCAGTATTGAAACTGTTGAAAAGTGAAACGATATTTTTTGAAAAAATACTGGATTTTGCTTTTCGATATTATGGCTTTATCAGTTAATAATAACCGTTTAAAAGCTTTTTTATCTAATGCTGAGTTATGAAAAATATTGAAAGGTTGGAGTTCCAATCATTGACTATGAAAATTCAAAAAATGTTTTCAAGACGATTTAAATCAGTAATATACAAAAAATATAATGATGATAAAATAGTTACTTTTACAAGGATACTTATGCAAAATGCTTTCCTATTATCACTTTGTTAGTGTAAGCTTACGGAGAATAGTAATCGGAATAAATGAGGAGTGCTAATACATGCAGAAAATTTACTTTATTTGTACGGGTAACTCGTGTCGGAGTCAAATGGCCGAGGGCTTTGCGAAGCAACTTTTCGGTCCTAACTGGGAAGTGGCTAGTGCGGGCATCGAAACGCACGGGGTCAATCCGCTGGCTGTTAAGGTGATGCAAGAAGTCGACGTGGATATTTCCCAACAGACTTCTAAACTGATTGACCAGGACTATTTAAATACGTGCGCCCTGGTGGTCACACTATGCGGCGATGCGCGTGATCGTTGTCCGATGACTCCGCCCAGTGTTCAAAAGATGCATTGGCCACTACCTGATCCTGCCCAGGCGACCGGGACTGAAGCGGAACGGCTCGTCGTTTTTCGGCAAGTGCGTGACCAGATTCAAAAAAACGTTGCCGAATTAGCACAGACACTGAATGCAGCTAGTCACTAAAGAAAGACGTGAGTACCGTGACCATTGAAGAAATGACGCAAGCGATTAAGGCTGACCCTGAAAATGCGGCCTATACGGCACAAGGGTGGGAGCCACTCTTTCACGTTCCTGCAACGGCGACTATTTTGATTATTAGCCAGGCCCCGGGACGGATTGCGCAGAACACGAAGACCTACTTTAATGATGCAAGTGGGGACCGGTTGCGTGACTGGATGGGCGTTACCCGCGAAACCTTTTATGGGAGTGATAAGATTGCAGTGATGCCCCTTGATTTTTACTATCCTGGTAAGGGGAAGAGTGGGGATCTACCACCCCGGAAAGACTTCGCGGGTAAATGGCACCCGCAACTATTTAAAATGATGCCAAATATCCAATTAACGTTGCTAGTGGGGCAGTACGCCATGCGGGTCTATCTGGGTAAACAGCGGCAAAGGAACCTAACGCTGACAGTGCAAAATTATGCCGATTACTTACCGACCTATTTTCCGCTAGTACATCCGTCACCCCTGAACTACGGCTGGCAGAATCGTAATCCGTGGTTTCAAACGCAAGTGGTTCCTGAATTACAAAAACGGGTTGCCCAAGCTTTGAAATAGAAACCGCATAAGCATAACCAAAAGTAATGTTTCACGTGGAACATTGTAAGCTACAAAATTAAAAGTGCCTCTCAAAAAAATTTGAGAAGCACTTTTGATTTTATTTAGTGAGCATTTCTTTTGCGAACTGTTTAACCAGATCAATCTGCTCTGGTTTTAGTTTGCCGCCATGGCTGCCTAAGAGTTTCATCCCTTTGCCACCCATGACTTGGTGGAAATGACCGACGATTTCGATGCCCTTCTGATCTGCAATCTTCGTCAGGGCCTTATCGGAAACCATTTCAGGACCGCCAGACGTGGTGAAGAGGGCGATTTTCTTAACTTTACTTGCGTCGAGTCCTTTCATGAACGCCGATGCTGATGAATCCGGCTTCATGAAGTAAGTCCCACCGCCAAAGAAAAGCAAGTCAGTCTCGGTGACGGGTGTCTCAACGCTTTCAGCTGGGACGCCAGCTACCGTCGAGATTTGTTCAGCAAAAGCCTTAGTATTTCCATTACGAGTTTGATAACGAATAGCCACTGTCATAATAAATTCCTCCATTTTGAATCAATGGCCGGTGTAAGTACGCGCCGGTGTCGATATTATCTATTAGAACCATTAGTTTAAGTATAGAACAGTTTGAAACCGATTACAAAAATGACCCTTTAACGCCGTGAACTGATTTTTGTTGGTTAGTCTAATAGCTGGATTTTAATAAAAACAACGTCCGCCAGTAAATGGAGGACGTTGTTTTTATTTTCGAGAATTAATTAGTTGCTGGTTGTTTAGCTTGCTTCAGGGCGTCATTAACAGCTTCTTTAATGGCTCGACTGGAAGCGGAAGCACCCGAAATCGCGTCAACTTCAGTTGAGTTAGCGGCCACGATTTCTTCTGGAATCTTGGAAACAGCGACTAAACCAACGTCTTCACTTTCGTGGTGTTGGACGACTTCGACGTTTTGGATGGCTTGGTCTTTGTAGGTGACCCGAACGACCACTTTGCCGCCTAAGCCACTGTTTGAACTCCCAAGGTATTGGTTAGGCGCGAGTGGCACGTTGGCGGCACTTTCACCGTCCGCAAGATCGTTGATCCCGTTGGCCTTGGTTGCGTTGACTAGTTCGTCATCTGGGGTTGTTGTTGCAGCACTTTCGCCGGCTAACTTCCCAAAGATCAAGCATTCAGCTAAGTTCCCGCCACCTTGGTAGCAGTTGGCGATAATGCCGCCGAGTTCACCAGCGCCGAACAAATGTGGAATTGGTTGGTCATTAGTGTTCAAAATTTGTGCGTTTTCGTTACGTTGCGGCCCACCTTGTGTGTTCAAAACGTCGTTTGTTGCGGCGATGGCGTAGTAAGGCCCGTCGTCAATGGCACGCATGGTCTTAGGATCGCGTCCAAAGGCGTAATCCCGACCGGCTTCAGTGTAGTGGTTAAAGTCAGTGACGGTTTGTTGTAAGTGGTCAGCTGGCACACCAATTTTATCCGCCAAGTCGGCAATCGTTTCAGCATGAACGAGTTTATCCAAAAATTGAGGATATGGTAAGCGACCACGGTCCGCCAATTGTTGTTTAAAGTCAGCATATTGGTCCTGATCAAACACGATGTATGGATGCTGGTTCATCATTGGAATCAACCATGAGCCGTGTGTTTGGATGTGACCATGACGGTGCTTAGCGTCTTCAGGGAAGTAACGGGTCCCATCATCGGCTACGACGAAGATACTGCCGTGTCGTAGTAATGGCCATTGTTCAATCTGGCGACCACGTTCGTTAGGGCCTTCTTTAAAGGTAATCCCAGGTAAGATCCCGTGAGATTCGTAGTTTGTCATGTGCCACATTTTAGCGCCGACTTCTTGGGCCATCCGAATCCCATCACCGCGGTTGTAGAGGGTGCCTAATGGGGTTAAATGATGACTGTGTAAGTAAGTCTCAGTTAAAGCGGAATTATTTTCAAAACCACCCATTGCCATAACCACGCCATGGGTTGCGTGAATGTTCAATACTTGATGGTTGCGTTCAATCTGAACACCACGGATGACCTTTGAAACGGGATCTTGAATAAGGTGTTGTGCCCGTGAATCGAGCCAAACATCAATATTATCGGTCCGCTTGAGAACTTCCTGACGTAATACTTTCCATAAACCGGCGTCCTTATCACGTTTATGAACAAGGGCGAAGTCGACCGTGTCGCTACCAGGAAGTTCAGGGTATTCAGCCATGGCCTTCTTAACGGCAACCGCATCGCCTGGTTTGATATCGTGTTTCCAGCTAACGGCCTTGATGCCTAAGTATTTCTGGAAGTATTCAGGAATACGACTCATCCCAGTTAAGTAGGCGTTCAACGTCTTTTCAGGGGTGTTGAACGGTGCGCTTAAGGCCCGGTAATAATCGGTCAGTTTTTCTAAACTTTCGCCAGTGACGACGTGTTGTGCCGAGTAGCGGGTATTCCCACCTTCGTGGCCGAATGGCGCGGTATCAACGAGTAAGACTTTGGAACCGTGATCAGCGGCGAACCGAGCAGCGGTTGCCCCGGCGCCCCCAAAGCCTAATACGATAACGTCGTAGTTGCCTTGCCATTTAACGGTGCTGGCAGGGGTACCTTGTAACATTTTTACGAACTGAACAAAGTTTCCAAAGCAGGTTTCCAAAAACTTAATGGAGCCATCCTGGGTCAAGGTCCCCGTTTGGTCAAAGGCTTTTTGTGCGTAACTTAGCATGTATTCGTTACCTGGAAGCACGATCCCGTCAACGCCGGGTGCGTTCAAAATACTGCGGAGTTCTTCTTGTGCCCGACAAGTGCCTTGAACGCCAAGTGACGTTCCGACTAACATGATGGGTTTATGGGCAAAGGGGTGTAACTGGTAAGACAACCATTCGATCACATTTTTAAGTGCGGCCGTAACGGCGTGGTCGTATTCAGGAACACCAATGATAACGCCATCCGCGTGGCTGATTTTATCATTAAGGGTCTGGACGGCAGCGGGCAGGTCGTCCGTAGCCGGTTCATTAAATAGTGGAATCTCTGTAATTTCGTTTACGTCAATGTCTGCTTGGGCGCTAAAATGCTTTTGCATATAGTGTAGAAGATCACGATTATATGATTTAGCGGCGGTCGTCCCGACAAGTGCGATTAATTTCATAAGTAACAGTCCTTTATTTAAGAATATTGGCTTCTTCAAACGTTAATAATTGTTTACGCTTTCAATATAGAAATACCGCGATTAATTGCAAGCCTTGTTTTTAATTATTGGGAGGAATTGCCGGTGTGACGGGCGAAAAAAAGTAAAATTCAAGTCACGAAAAATCGAAATTAGTGAAGACTAGTGTAAGTGTCAAAAATTATTTTTAGTTTTTTATCAATATTATTTATAAGAACATTCTATTACTGAAACTGAGTGCACCGATTTACGGAAATGATTTAACTTATTAGATTGGCGGTAAATAAAGCGGTTACAGCAGTCTGGGATTTTATCCCCTAGCTGGCTACTAAAATTAAATTGACAGACTAATAAATTAAGTTATGTTAAAAAGTGAAAAAACAAGTGAGCACCCAAGGCGAGACGGTCACGATATGTGAACAATTGAGCAGCAAACTTGAATCTGGTTTAGTGAGGGGAAAATACGATGAGTAATAACGTAAAGTGGAAAGGTTTCATACTACCGTTGATTTTTGGGGTCGGGATTTGGTTGCTGACACCGTTAAAGCCAGTTGCCATTACCGTTGTCGCGTGGCACCTATTTGCCATCTTTGTTGCGACGATTGTTGCCTGCATTACTAAGCCGCTGCCAATGATGGCAACGACGCTAATTGGCGTAATTGTGGCAACGGTGGCCGGCATTTTCAAGATGGACGAAGTTGCGGCTGGTTTTGGTAACTCGACGGCTTGGATGGTTGCCATGTGTATGTTTATGGCAGCTGGCTTCATCAAATCCGGGCTTGGAAAACGCATTGCCTACCTATTTGTTAAATTATTTGGTAAGAAGACGTTGAGCCTCGCATACGCGCTGTCCGTTGTTGACGGGGTCCTCGCTATTGGGATTCCTAGTAACAACGCCCGGGTCAACGGCATTATGTACCCCATCATTGATAACCTCTCCCGTGAAATGGGATCCGATCCGGATAAGGGAACACAACGTAAAATTGGCTCTTTCTTAGTTTTCAATGAATATGAAGTTAACAACATTACTTCGGGTCTGTTTTTAACTGGTTTGGCCGGTAACATGATTGCCATCGGGTTAGCGAAGATTCAAGGAATCACGATTAGTTGGATGCAATGGTTTGCGGCCGCTAGTGTTCCCGGAATTTTAGCTTTGATCGTCGTTCCCTTCGTTTTATACAAAGTTTATCCACCCGAAATTAAAGAAACGCCTAACGCCCATGCGTGGGCAGACAAGAAACTCCAAGCACTCGGTAAGATGGGTCGTAGCGAAAAAATTATGGCGGGCACGTTTGTTTTAGCAATTATTTTATGGCTCGTCGGCGCTAAGATTGGGATCGATGCCACGGAAGTTAGTTTCATCGCGGTCGTTATTTTACTATTGACCGGGGTATTAACGACTAAGGACATGTTAAATGAACACTTTGCTTGGAACATCTTGGTTTGGTTATCGATCATCATGTTAATGTCACAAAAATTGATGAAATTAGGGTTCTTCCCGTGGTTCTCAAAGACGTTGGGCCTGTTACTTCACGGAATGAATCCAATCGTCGTATTAGTTATCTTGTTTCTCTCTTACTTCTACCTACACTACATGTTTCCTAGTGTCGCAACGCAGATCTCCGCACTGTATGCCGGTTTCTTATCCGTTGCGGTCGGTGCCGGTGCACCACCCGTATTGTCAGCGTTAATGCTAGCCTTCTGCGGGTCGATTTACTTATCAACGACGCCGTATTCAGCCGGACCAGCAGCCTTACTTTCCAGTACCGGCTACGTTTCTAATGCAGACTGGTGGAAATTAAGTGCCCTGATTGGGGTCGTCTTAAACGTCATCTGGCTTGGTGGCGGGTTGCTTTGGACAAAAGTAATCGGGCTTTGGTAAAGAGAAGTCTAAATGAATGTAACAAAGAATAACCGTTCAGAAATGAATGGTTATTTTTCTGTCTAGATGTCTGAAACGTGCGCCAAAAGGCAATTTGCTCCGCTTAACCCGGCATCAGCGACTATTCCAAGCCCAGGAATAATCGCTGATGCCACGTTAATGCTCACAAACTACCCGCCTTTTGGCCCACTCTTTCAGTCAAAATACCTTGGCGCTGCCCACCTAAACGGCTTATGATAGGGAGAAGAATACGATGACTGAGAAGGAAGTGATTGTGTGAATGAACGAGATCTGAGATATTTTTGTTATTTAGTCGAAACGGGCAATTATACCGAAACTGCCGAACGGTTTCACGTCACCCAGCCCGCGATTTCAGCGGCCTTAAAGCGGTTAGAAACGGAATATGGGACCACCTTACTGACGCAACGAAATCACCGAGCCAAGTTGGAAACTACGCCCGCGGGCCGGGTCCTGTACGTCAAGGCCACCCGACTGATCAAGGAACTAGCCCAAGTCGCGGTGGAAGTGAAACACGCTAACGACGCCCAGGTCCGGCTGGGATTTTCCACGGTAGCTGGTGGAATCTGGTTACCACGGGTCGTTAAACGTTATTTAAAAATGCAATTATTAGATCAAGTGACGACCACGGTGGCCGATTCCGAGCAATTACTAGCCGAGTTACGGGAAGGTAAACTCGATGCGGCGGTCTTTTCGACGCTAGTCTCTGAGCATTCTAGTGATTTGCGGGTGACGACCTTAGAAGAGCACCAACTCTGTTTGTTGGTCAATCGCCACAATCCCCTGAGTCAGTTAGAGACGGTGCAAGCCGCTGATTTGAAAGATGTGCCCGTGATTGCCCGGCCGAAGCATTCCCTGCCACGGACGGCCTTGGAACAGTGGTGTCGCCAGGGGCGGGTGCGCCCCGACATCGTTTATGAAGCCGCCACGAACGCACTAGTTGAAGGCTTGGTTGCCCAAGACATTGGGGTCGGCATGGTGATTGATCGGTCGGTCGTCCTGAGTGAGGCCGTCGTCAGCATCCCGATAACGCCGCAGGAACGGGTGAACTGTTTCATGCAATTAGCGGTGCGGCGGTCATTTTTACCCAATGCCAAACAGCAACAGTGTATTAACGTGTTGAAAGACGTTAAAGACGATTAATTTTGAGAGAGTGGGCCAAAAGGCGATTAGCTTGTGATCATTAACGTGAAATTAGCGATTAGTCCTGGGCTTGGAATGGTCGCTGATTTCGGGTTGAGCGGAGCAAACTGCCTTTTGGCTCACGTTTCGGCCATAACAATAGGAAAAGCTAACCAGAAATTTTCTGATTGGCTTTTTTTTAGTTACGAGGCCGTAAAGTGTGGTAATGAGCATCTTTGTCCGCATTTTGAAGGCTTGTGACGGCTTGAAATAAGGGTTAGGCTGAGGCAAAGATTGATTTTGAGGTGAATGATGAATGATTCGTTTGTTTGAACAACACCATGTCCGGCCGGTTCAGGAGTTAGCGGGAACCTGGCAATTTCAACGTGAAAATGATGAACACGTCTACCACTTAGCCGTACCCGGTTGTTGGGAACAGCATCCTGATTTAGCCGCCTATCGCGGTCGCGGTGAGTATCAGCGCACCTTGCAAGTTGAACGGAATCATACGAACTTGCGCTTAGAATTTCAGGGTGTGAGTCATACGGCCGACGTAATTTTAGATGGTCATCAGGTAGCCCACCACTACAACGCGTATACGCCGTTTGCGGCGTTGATTAGGGATGTGGCAGCGGGCGACCATCGCTTAACGGTCGCGGTCGATAACCGGTTTGGGCCCGCATCGGCGCTACATAAACCTAATGACTACTATACGTATGGTGGTATTATTCGCGGGGTGACCGCGGAAATTGTCCCGGATGTGTTTATCCAACAAAGTCATTTTACGAGTACGATGACGGCAACTGGCTGGCGGGGCCGCTTACAAGTGACGGTCACAAACACGGCGGCAACGGCGCAAGTGGTCAGCGTAAAAGCCCAATTAGCCGGTCATCAGGTTCAGCTTGAACCGCAAACCGTTGCGGGCCAGACGACCGCGACGTTTGAGTGGCAAACGGATTTTGACCAAGTGACCGCGTGGACGCCAGCGCAACCGCAACTGTATTTGGCCACGACGGAACTGATTCAGGATGGTCAGGTGATTGATGACTTAGTCGAGCGGGTCGGTTTTCGACAGGTCAAAGTGGTTGGCAATCGCATCCAGTTAAACGGTCAGTCCGTCTTTTTACAAGGCTTTAACCGCCATGAAGACAGCGTTGCGTTCGGTTGTGCGTTACCGTTTCAGCAAATTGTTCAAGACCTCGATTTGATGGTCGACATGGGAGCCAACGCCGTGCGGACCTCGCACTATCCAAATGATCAACGGTTCTTAGACTTGTGTGACGAGCGCGGGTTACTCGTTTGGGAAGAGGCACACGCCCGGGGATTGACCTTAGCACAGATGCAAAATCCAAACTTTGACCAGCAGTGTGCCGACTGCAACCAAGAGATGGTGGACGCCCACTTTAACCACCCTAGTATTGTGATTTGGGGTCTGCTTAACGAGTGCGCTAGCGACACGGCGGCTGGACGGAAAAAGTATCAGATGCAGTATCAGCAGATTCGCCAGCTGGATGCGACCCGTCCCGTAACGTCCGCCACGTGCCAACACTTCAAGGACCAGTGCCTCGATTTGCCAGACGTGGTCTCGTATAACCTTTATACGGGATGGTATGAAGATGGTTCCGTTGAAAAGGGGAATGATCGTGAAATTGAATGGATCGACCAGACGCCGGGTGCGGGTAAACCGATGATTGTCAGTGAGTTTGGGGCGGGGGCCATTTACGGCTATCGCAACCGGACGAGGTGCAAGTGGAGCGAGGAACGTCAAGCGGATATTTTAGGTGCGTGCTTGGACACGTATCTCAACGATTCCCGGTTGTCCGGCGCCTTTATCTGGCAGTTTTGTGACTGCCGGGTAACCGAAGAAGAATGGTTTGCGGTCCGGCCGCGTTCGTATAACAATAAGGGCATCTTAGACGAATACCGCCGGCCTAAACTGGCTTATGACGTCGTTAAGACCAAGTTTCAGGCACATTTAAAGCAATTAAACCAATAAGAAAAACGTCGTGGAATCTAAAAATTCTACGGCGTTTTTATAATCGTGACTGTCGAATTTAATGGCGAGGCCACTATTTTAATTCAGAAGTTTCTTCCGTATTTAAAATATGGACGTGGGCCTGATGGTTGAGCGGATACTCAACCGGATGAGTCACGTTGTTGAGCATGTCATCCGTCAAAGCAACTTGCTGTAAGTCACCCGGATTTTCGTATAATTCCATACTGTAAGTTAACCCATCAAGGTCCATGTAACTCCGATATTCCGTATAGTCACTTTCGCCATCGGAAACCTTTTTAACGCCCTTAGGAATCGTGACCGAGTTTAAGATGTACTGTAATAGGTTTAACGTGTCCGGGGTATCAGTTGGAACGTCAATGAAGTGCTTCAAGTAGTTGGTCCGAACGAAGCGTGAAATTGAGGTATAGTCGCCGGGGAGGCCAATGGCGCCAGTCCCGGGGCCCTGGGTCATAGGATGATAGTCCCCGTATTGTTGGAGCGGCTGTTCCGTGTTGGTTAGCATCCCGTAAGTGCTGATGTTTTGCAGGTGCCAGTCTAAATCGGGTGAGTTCGTCATGACCCCGACCGGATCGGCGGTCAATTTGAGTTCTGGGCCGGTTGGTTCTAAGACGACCGTTTCACCAGTCGGATCACTGATAATAAAGTGTAGCGGTGGGACCATTCCAACCACTTCCGCGGAATGACTGATCAGTTGGACGTGTTTGATATGTTCCCGTAAATCATCGATGCTCTTTGCGTTACCGAGTGCCCACGCGACAAAATCTTGGGGTGCCAGGGCGAGTTTGCCGGCAGCCGCCTTTTCCTGATAGACGGCGTGGTCGGGGAAGTACAGGGTCGCAACCCCGACGCCGTATTCATTAACGCCGTCGGTAAATAATTCGTGTTTTAATTGCCGACCAGCACCGATGAAGCCGTACTTGGTCAAAAATTCACCCGCGTCGCCCTTAACGGCACGGTGGCGGGGCATAAACATGATGCGGGCACCAAAGTCGATACTATAGTCCATGGTCCGGGCTAAAAAGTGGCCGCCATTTTGGTTCGTATACGTTAAACTTGTGCACATAAAATATCCCTCCTGGCTATGATGACGCCAATTTAGCACATTATCGGGAACGTGACGATTAATCGCGCTAGTAAGGCCAACTATGAAAGTAACGGGAAAAATAAAAATGAGCCCGCCGTGACAGTCATTTTCAAGCTATAATTGAGCTAGTTAAGTTTAAAAGAATGAAAACAGTATACTATTCAGTTTTATGAACAACTGATTTAGCTTGATAAATATAATAAATTCAGGATTGGTGGAGGATTGATATGACTAAGAAAAAGCAACCGGAATTGTCGCAGCGCCACCATATGACGATTCCGTGGAAGGATTTCATTCGTAACGAAGATGTGCCGGCTAAGAATGCGAGTTTGCAAGAACGGACCTCGATCGTTGGCCGGATTGGGATCTCGCTACTATCTTGCGGAACGGGGGCTTGGCGCGTCCGGGATGCGATGAATAAAGTTGCACGGAGCCTTAATTTGACCTGTTCCGCGGACATCGGCTTGATTGCGCTGCACTACACTTGTTTTAACCACGATCGAAGCTATACGCAGGTGCTCGCGCTACCGAATACGGGTGTTAATACGGATAAATTGAATGTTTTGGAAAAGTTCGTGAGTGAATTCGACGACCGTTACGCTAATTTGACGATCCGGGAATTACACACGGCCATCGATAACGTCCAGAAGCGCCCTAAGCAATACACACCGGTGATGCTAGGATTAGCGGCCGCGTTAGCCTGCAGCGGATTTATTTTTTTGCTAGGTGGCGGCTTGCCAGAAATGTTGTGCTCCTTTTTAGGTGCCGGCTGTGGGAACTACGTGCGGGCGAAAATGGGTAAGCGTTCCATGACAACCATTGCGGGTATTGCGGTGAGTGTCGCTGTCGCCTGCCTCGTATACATGGCCAGTTTCAGATTACTCGAGCTGGGGTTTCACGTGTTAGCTGAGCACGAAGTCGGTTATATTGGGGCGATGCTGTTCGTTATTCCCGGGTTCCCATTCATTACGAGTATGTTGGATATTTCTAAACTGGATATGCGTTCAGGATTGGAGCGCTTAGCTTACGCCATCATGGTAACGTTAATTGCGACGTTGGTCGGGTGGTTAGTGGCAACGCTGTTCCATTTCAAACCGGGGAACTTTTTACCCCTCGGGTTGTCACCCTTGATGTTAATGCTATTACGGTTGCCAGCCAGTTTTTGTGGGGTCTACGGTTTCTCGATTATGTTTAACAGTTCGCAAAAAATGGCGATTACGGCGGGATTTATGGGGGCAATTGCAAATACGCTCCGACTAGAACTCGTCGACTTAACAACGATGCCACCGGCTGCCGCCGCGTTTTGCGGGGCGTTGGTCGCCGGACTGATGGCCTCCGTGATCAACCGGTACAATGGTTATCCACGGATTTCACTAACGGTGCCATCGATCGTGATCATGGTTCCGGGACTCTATATTTATCGGGCCATTTACAATATGGGCAGTAATCAGATTGGGGTAGGTGCGCTGTGGCTCACTAAAGCGATGTTGATTATCATGTTCTTACCACTGGGACTGTTCGTTGCCCGGGCGTTAATGGATCGAGATTGGCGCCATTTTGATTAAATAGAGTGGGATCAAAGGCGATTAGTTTGTGAGCATTAACGTGAAATCAGTGATTATTCCTGGGTTTGGAATAGTCACTGATTTTGGGTTAAGCGGAGCAAACTGCCTTTGATACCACGTTTCGACTATAAATAATAGGAAAAGCCGTTCAGAATTTTTGAACGGCTTTTTTAGACGATTTTTCAAAAAATAGACCGGTCTAATTAAAGAAATAAAATTTTTTATGTTAAAAGCTTGTCTTAGAGTCAACTCTAAGTTTTATACTGATGATAATTAGTAACAGTGAAGGGAAGATGAAATAATGAAATACCGCAAATTTGGAAACACCGGTTATGAAATCAGTGAAGTTTCACTTGGCACGTGGCAATTAGGAGGTAAGTGGGGGTTACCATTTAGCGAAAAAGACGCGATGGACACCTTAGCGGAAGCCTATGATCGTGGCGTTAACTTTTTTGATACCGCGGATGGCTATCAAGGTGGGGCCAGTGAACACGCCGTTGGTCAATTTTTAAAGACTCATCCCGACGTTCACTACACGACTAAAATTGGTCGGAAGGAAGAACCACTGACAATCGACCATTTCAGTCCTAAGAGTATCGACCGTTACGTGGACGAATCGTTGGCTAACTTGGGCGTCGACGCGTTAGACACCGTCTTGTTACACTGCCCACCAACGCAAGTGCTGTATCAACCAGAGACGTTCTTTGAATTGGACCGTTTGAAAAAAGCGGGGAAGATTCGCCACTACGGTGTGAGTGTTGAAAAGGTTGAAGAAGCCATTAAAGCCATGGACTACGACATTTCAGCAATTGAAATTATTTTCAACATGTTCCGGTTACGGCCTGCCAACCTCTTTTTTGACTTGGCGAAGCAAAATAACATTGGTATTTTAGCCCGGGTGCCGTTAGCAAGTGGGTTACTGAGCGGCAAGTATACCGCTGATACGACTTTTGCCCCGGATGATCACCGGACGAATAACCGGCAAGGTCAACATTTTGATCAGGGTGAAACGTTCTCTGGCGTGGACTTCTTAACGGGGGTCGAAGCGGCGGATGAATTGAAGGAACGGCTCAAAACGGATAACTTGGCGGCCTTAGCCTTACGTTATATCTTAATGTACGATGCCGTTTCCGCCGTTATTCCAGGCGCTAGCAATCCGTCCCAAATTGAGCGGAATACGGTCGCAGCTGACTTAGCCCCATTGACGGCTCAACAAATGGGTATCGTGCGCGCTGTTTATGATCAATACATCAAGAACCCGGTGGAATACCGCTGGTAAAAATTTGATTCCGGTATAAAAACCGTAATTAAACGCAAACAACCATTCAGAAATGGCTAATATTTCTGAATGGTTGTTTTTTCTATTATGATGCAGGCTTACCGTTTGAGTAGTTTATCCAGCATAGCGTTACCGGCACTTAAATCTTCATCGTGATAGTGCATGGAGCGAATCCGCATCGGGTCGCCACCGTGGTAATATTCGTACATCAGTTGCCGTTGACCGAAACCGGCCGTGGTTAGGTCAAAGACTAAGTTGAGTAATTTGGAGCGGTCCTTGGCTTCTGCCAGGTCAGTGGTTAGGGCCTGCTCTAAAATGGAGCCATTTTCACCGTCAAATTCGGCAAAGCCTGGGACGCCAACCATGGAGCCCGCCGCAAAGTGTTGGGCAGCCTTTAAAGCAGCTTCGAAGTATTCTGGTAACGTCGACCGCACGGCTAATAAGGCTTGTTGGCTCGGCGTGTAAATCCCAAACTCGTCTAAGTGCCCCTCTTCTTCCGAACGGGTAATGGTGCCCTTGATGAGTTCCAGGTTAGCCGTTAACCGACCCAGTTTTTCTTGGACCCCTAAGAAGCCGTCCAATCCTAAAACGTGGGCGGTGCGAATGGCTAAACTAGTAGCGAATTCCAGCTTAGTGATTCCGCGGACTTCATCTTGGTGGGAGGTGTGAATAAACATACCGGATTCAATGAAGAACCGGTTACTCATTTCAACGTCATTTTCAACGAAGACTTTATTCCACGGAATAAAGGCGTGATCAAAGACGATGTAGGCGTCGATTTCATCCAAGGCGTTGCTGAGTGGGTAGTCGTCTTCCGTATAGCCAGGGTGGTCGAGCAACTTCCGGCAAATCACTTTAACGCCGGGCGTGTTTAATGGCGTAGCAAAGGCGACCGCGTAACTGGTGTCCCCTTTGTCGAGGAGTAGTTCTGGTGGATTGAAGACCAAGAGATCGTCTGCAATCGGTGCCATCGTGTTAACCATTTTGGCGCCAGAAACGACGATTCCTTTGTCCGTTCGCTCGAGCACGTGAACACCGGCGTAGCCCGATGGAATGCCGTTAATGGCCTTTTGCCGGTCTAACTGTGGATTTTGAAGCGCGTGACTGATGAAAAGGTCATTTTCTTTAATCCATTCAGCGTAGTGCTTGGCATTTTCACCGAAGTCGGTGTAGTCGTTGTGCCCTAAAAAGGCGCTCCGTTCAGCTAAAATCGCCATTCCCGTATCCAAAAAGTCGGGTGTACGGCCCAGCATACCGTTGTTACTTTGAGCAATTTCTTGATAAGCTTGGTGTTTTTGCCGCAGGTCTTCAATGGTTCGCGGCACCTTAAAGGCGATATCGTAAGTCCGACCATTCTCTTGGTAGGTGTGGACTTCGGGATGCGTCTTTTGTAGGTCGTAATACTGGTTGTTTAACGCCAGTGTTTTTCTGAAGATTGGAATCTCTGAAACTTTAACGCGTTGGCCGTTCAAATAAACGGCGCGGCCGTCGTCAAGTTGTTCGATCGTGTGCATGAATTATTCTCCCCCTTTTGGTATCCCTTTCACTATAGCACTGTGTAAACGGTGGCAATAGGGGCAATTACGGGTGCATGTCGCACATGAAAAAGGTCAGTAGTGCTTGGACAAAAAAATGTTTCACGTGAAACATTTTAAAAGCAGAACCTATTTGTGAAACATTACGGTGACTATCGATCCGTTTCTAACTGGGTTTCTGAGCCATGTTATAATGAGGCTACTTTGGGGACTTGCAGGCGATACCCACACCAAACATTGCCGTTGAGGAAAGGATTAACATGCGAATTAACGTTTTGCAACATACGCCTAACGAGGGACCCGGTATGATTCAGGACTGGGCCAACGCGCATGGGCATACGATGTTTGTTTATCACCCGTATCAGTTCGGCCATTTGCCAACGGCGGACGAAACGGATTTATTAGTGATTTTGGGTGGGCCAATGAGTCCCAACGATGATTTGCCATGGATCAAACAGGAACGGGTCCTGATTCAAACGTTGTTGGAACGGGACATCCCCATGTTTGGGGCTTGCTACGGTGCCCAACAGATCAGTAAAACCCTCGGGTACCCAGTGACTAAAGCACCGGCTAAGGAAGTGGGCTGGGCGCCCGTTTATCGGCGAAGTACGGTTATTCCTGAGTTGCCGGCAAAGTTAACGGTCTTACACTGGCATGAAGAAATGTTTGCCATCCCAGATGAGGCCGAGTGGTTATTTTCAAGTGACCGGGTCGCCAACCAGGGATTCGTGTTAAATCACCGCGTCGTTGGGTTGCAATTTCATTTTGAACCGGCGGCGGATAATGTGCGTGAAATGGTCGTGAATGACTATCCGTATATTCAGGTGTCGGTCTTAAATCAAACGGCCGATGAAATTATAAACATGCCAATTCCAGCAGAAAACCGGGTGGCGTTGGCGACAATTCTAGATTATATTACGGCTGGAAAATAGATTGTTTAGAAAACTGAACACCTTTTCCTATTATTATGGTCGAAACGTGGTCCAAAAGGCAGACTGTTCCGCTTAACCCGAAATCAGCGACTATTCCAAACCCAGGAATAATCGCTGATTTTACGTTAATGCTCACAGCCTAATCGCCTTTTGGCCCACTCTTAGTCATACATAGCCTTGATTTTATCAATGGCTGCTAAGTAACCCGTTTGCAAAGACTGAGGTTCTAAAATTTGAACGTTGGTTCCGAGAGACAATAAATATTGGATCATGTAGTCGTACTCGTCTTGGTTGTAGCCACCATACAGGTAGTCCTGCCCGTCAATGCGTTTGAGCTGCATGTTCGCGTAGTGGTTACGCTGAACAATTTCACGACCGCGCGGAGTGAGCTTGCACCGATACGCAATATTATGATGGTGTTGGTCATAGGTCGCTTGGCGCTGCTTAAGCGCGTCATAGCTGAGTTGGGCCGGTTGATCGGTGGTCGTGAGGTCGGTTACCGTATCACAGCGAATGATTTCCCAGTGCTGGGTCGTGAGGTTAACCCCGCTGACGAACCAGACGCCGTTACGGAAAAGTAAGTCGAATAACTGGAATGGTTGTGGCTGAGGGTTAGTCTTTAACCGCAACGCCACGACGGTTTCGTCTAAAATGGCACTTAATAGTGGCCGCAAAAGTTTGGGCCCATCGAGGTTAGGAATCGTGTAGTAATTGACGACTTCCTGTAGCCGGGTCACTTTTTGTTGCTCAGCGAGGGGGAGGGTGGCCATGAGTTTTTGATAAATCGTGGTGTAGGATTTTTCAAACGGGGTCGCCGATAGTAGGCTCAATGCTTTGATGGCAAAAAAGAGCGCGTTAATTTCTTGAATGTTTAACAACACGGGAACCCATAGTTCGCGTTTAGTAAGTTTATAACCGCCGTAACGCCCGGGTTCAACGTAAAAGGTGAGGCCTAACTGCTCTAAAGATTGGATATCACGCAGGGCGGTGCGTTTAGAGATGTTAAAAGCGGCTACTAGGTCGTTAACGTGGAAGCCATTTTTGTAGCTTAAGAAAATCAACTCTTGGTTTAAACGTTCAGAACGATCCATTTAATTCCCTCCACAAAAAGTTTTTTAATGGTGACGATGATTGTCACCTTTGACGTTTAGTATAGGCCTTGTTGAAAGATAAAAGAAATGAGGACTTACTAATGATGAAAACTTTATTGATTAATGCCCACCCTGATTTTCGTAACGCCGCACACTACTCCGTTCAAATGGAACAGGACTTTTTGGTTCAGTTTCGGGCTGATTTTCCGGATGAGCAAGTCGACGTTTTGAACCTCTATGATGCTGAAATTCCTCAAGCCACGACGGAAGAATTGCTGGGAATATGGGAAAAGCAGATGGCACACGTCAGCCTAAGCGCCGTGGAACAACACGTTTACGCCGTTAATCAACGGCTACTGGCTCAATTTAAATCCCATCACCGGATCGTCATTGCCACGCCATTACACAATTTTAACGTGACGTCGAAACTAAAAGATTACATGGATAATATTTTAGTGGCTCGTGAAACGTTCCGGTACACGGCAGCCGGTTCGGTCGGCTTAATGACGGATAACTACAAAGTCATGTTGTTACAAGCCAGTGGCTCCATCTACACGCGCAATGACCGCTACACGCCGATGGAATTTTCACGGCTGTACTTGGATAAAATGTTCACTGAAATTATGGGCTTTGACGCCTTTTACATGGTGCGGGTCCAAGGCACCCAGACGCAGGGCGTCGATCTTGATCAGGCCGTTAAAGCGGGGCACGATGAATTGACGGCGGCTTTTCCTAAGTTTTACCAACAATAATGGGTCACATTGACACATCACTTAAAATAGCTGTTCAGAAATTATTTGAGAATTTCTGAACAGCTATTTTTGTTTCCAAGAAAGCCCAGATTGGTCATCCCCCCTGGATAACCGGTATACTACTTAATAGATAGTAAAAAGAATTCGAGGCAAACGACATGAAACACATCGTAACGGGCATCGTTGCCCACGTCGATGCTGGGAAGACCACCTTATCCGAAGCGTTGCTCTACCGGGCAGGAGCGCTGCGTAAATTAGGGCGGGTCGATAACGGCGACGCATTTTTAGATACTGACGCACTAGAAAAACAGCGGGGAATCACGATCTTTTCCCACCAAGCAAATTTAGACTACCACGACGTTAGTTTAAATTTGCTCGATACACCGGGACACGTGGATTTTGCGAGCCAAACGGAACAAGTTTTGAGTGTCTTGGACTACGCCATCTTAGTCGTTTCGGCGACTGATGGGATTCAGGGCTATACCCGAACCTTATGGCGGTTATTAGAACGCTACCACGTGCCAACCTTCATCTTTGTCAATAAAATGGATGCGGTGGTTGCAGATGGGGACGCAATGCTCTCGCAGCTGCAGGAGACCCTATCCGCCGGGTGCATTGCGTTTAACGCCCCTGACGGTAAAAATGAGGCACCGAGTGACGCGGCCATTCCGGCGCCGTCGATTGAGGACGTTGCCATGCAAAATGACGACGTGTTGACGGCTTATTTAGAGACCGGGACCCTTTCAGACGACGCGGTGCGGCGCATGATTAGTGACCGGGAGCTATTCCCGGTCTACTTCGGTGCGGCACTCAAACTAACGGGCGTGGACACCCTCATGGCCGGCATCGAACGCTGGACACAGCCGGCACAATTGACGGACCAGTTTGGCGCTAAAGTCTTTAAAATCACCCATGATGAGCAGGGTGAGCGCCTCACTTGGCTACGGCTGACTGGCGGGGAACTCCATCCAAAGGACAACTTGCTGGGTGAACAAAAAGTTAACCAGTTGCGCTACTACAACGGGACGCGCTACACTACCACGACGACCGTTTCAGCCGGAGAGATTTGTGTGGTTCCGGGGCTGACGGCGACTTATCCGGGACAGGGACTCGGTCAGGCCGCGGATGGCCGGCACCCGAGTTTACAGCCGGTGTTAACGTATGCGGTCGATCCTCAGTCCGAAGACCGTCACGCTTGTTTAACGGCGTTGCGGCAGTTGGAAGATGAAGATCCCCAGTTGCACGTGGCGTGGTCGAGCCACCTACAAGAAATTCGGGTCCAAGTCATGGGAAAAATGCAGTTAGAAGTGTTGCAACAACTTTTAGCGGATTGGTTCCACTTAAACGTGGCGTTTGGTACGGGAAGTATCCTGTATCAGGAAACTGTCACGCAGGCGGTAGAAGGCGTGGGTCACTTTGAACCATTGCGGCACTACGCCGAGGTCCACTTGTTGATCCAGCCTGCACCGCGGGGGAGCGGGTTAAGTTTTGCCACGAATTGCTCCTTAGAAACGCTGGGCAAGAACTGGCAACACCAAGTGATGGCTAATTTACAAGCCAAGGAACAATTAGGCGTTTTAGTCGGCGCACCGTTAACGGACGTTAAAGTGACGTTGGTTAGCGGTCGGGCTAGCATCGTTCACTCAGTCGGCGGTGACTTTCGCGAAGCCACTTGGCGGGCGTTGCGTCAGGGCCTAATGATGTTAAAAACGAAAGTGGCGTGCCAGTTGTTAGAACCTTGGTATCGGTTCCGGTTAGAGGTCGGTCAGGACCAAGTTGGGCGCGCAATGACTGATATTCAGCGCATGCACGGCGAGTTTGAACCACCCGTTGCTGGGGGCGTTGCCACGATGCAGGATTATAGTGAAGAAGTTCGGGCATACACCCACGGTCAGGGGCAGTTAGAGTGCGTGGTTGACGGGTATCAGCCGTGTCACGATTCTGAGGCCGTCGTTGCCGATAAGGCTTATCAACCGGTGAGTGATTTAGAAAATACGCCGGATTCCGTTTTCTGCGCGCACGGTGCGGGTTATCCAGTTGCCTGGGATCAGGTTCCAGCGATGGCGCACGTGCCGTACGTTTATACGGACGCGCAACTTGCCCAATTAAAAGCATAAAAGGGTCAAACTGACAGGCGTTCTATTTGGAAGACCTGTCAGTTTTTGTATCAGTGTTAAAATTTATTACGAGTATAGGAATTATAACGGGGAAAGTTTACGTATAAAGGAGAAGTATTTTGAAAAAGTTAGCACCAATCTTTGTGGCGCTGGGTGCCATTAGTTTTGGTGTCCCGGCTTCACTATTTAAAATTGCGCGGGCGCAAGGAGTCGTTAACGGCCCGCTGTTGTTCTGGTCGTTTCTTAGCGCGGTCGTTATTTTAGGGCTTATTCAAGTTGTTCGGCGCCAATGGTTGCGTAATCAGCATACCAATTGGCGGCAAATCGGACTGGTGATTGCGGCGGGGACCGCATCTGGGTTCACCAATACGTTTTACATTCAGGCGTTAAAACTGGTTCCGGTAGCCGTCGCGGCGGTCATGTTGATGCAAGCGGTCTGGCTGTCGACGTTACTCGGGGCGTTGATTCATCGGCGCTGGCCGTCACGGTTACAAGTCCTGAGCATTATCTTAGTTTTGGCGGGGACGGTGCTTGCAGCGGGCCTATTTCCAATTACGCAGGCCCTATCACCGTTGGGGATGCTGTTTAGTTTCTTAGCGGCCTGTTCGTACGCGTGCACGATGCAGTTTACGGCCAGTTTGGGTAATAATTTAGACCCGCTATCCAAAACGTGGCTATTATGTTTGGGTGCCTTTTTATTGATCAGTGTTTGGTGGGCGCCGCAGATTATCGGCGCGCCAACGACGGTCGCAACCATCAAGTGGGGCGTGTTGATTGCCCTGTTCTCGATGGTGTTTCCGCTGGTGGTGTACTCCATTTATATGCCGTACTTGGACTTGGGGATTGGCCCCATCTTATCGTCACTAGAATTGCCGGCTTCAATCATTGTTGCCTTCGGGTTGCTTGGTGAAACGGTGAGCTGGTTACAGATGGTCGGCGTGGGGTTGATCATTGTGGCCGTGATGCTACCAAATATTTTGGGTATGCGGCAACCGCGACGGCAGCCATAATTAGGCTAGTAAAGACGTCTTCAAATTGAAGGCGCTTTTTTGTTTTTCATTTAATCAGCGTTCGTTGAACGTGAGTAAAACATTCAGTGATTTGCTGGGATGGGGTGGGTAAACGTTGTTAATCAGGTTAACGTTTATGCTATGATAAGACTGTTTTACAAGGGTAATGTCATTAAGGTTGTTAAAGGGAAGAAGGAAAAGGAATGAAGAATGCAAAGTTTTGTCCGCACTGTGGGGCTGAATTGGAAGCGGGGGTTAAGTTCTGCTCGAAGTGTGGTTACCAATTAACCGACGCAGCGGACACCAAAACGGCGCAAAAAGCGACCACGCAAACGACTGCTGAGCCAGCTAAACCGGCACAGCAGGCAGCACCAACGACGGGTCAGGCGGCTAACAAGGGCAATGGGAACTTTTCAGAACGTTTAGACGCAATGGTCAACTGGGTAGCGAATAACTGGGCAACTGCAATTATTATTGTCGCCGCACTTTTGATCTTCACGTTGGTCACACGGGCCATGTTCTACAACGTTTGGTTAGGTGTCATTGGTTTAATCGCCATTTTAGTTTGGTTATACAGTTCAGCTTGGACAAACGGGAGTGGCGCGACTCAGTTTTAACAGAAATTACGTCACACGACGCAAACGACGGCGAATACGGTCAACAACACGGTGAACGCGCAACAGTCAAACACGACGGATGCGACGGCCGGAACTACTTCACAGGCGGCGCAACCTAAGATGCAACAGGCGACGACTAACGGTAATCAAGCTGAACAAAAGACGGCTGGTACCGGTACTCAAACGCAGCCAGCTGGACAAACGGTTGGTGGGAACACGGTCTACATCCAACAATCTGAACAACATAGTAACGGATTAGGGACGGCCGGGTTCGTGCTTGCTTTAATTGCGCTGTTTACGTCCTTTATCCCATTTGTGGATTGGGTCGTTTGGTTCTTAGGCGCACTCTTCTCATTTATCGGCCTATTCCGGCAACCACGTGGTTTAGCCATTGCAGGATTCATCATTTCATTTATTGGAATTATTATTATTTTAACCATTGCAACGGCCATTGCGGGGATGCTCGGCATTGGATCGATGATGTAAAGTTAAACATCGAATATAAAAAGCTGTTACCCAGATAAAATGGGAACAGCTTTTTTTGTTCAGTTAGTGCTCAAATTGTGTCGCGCGGAAAGTTCGGCGATATAAGGCCCAGCCGATTAAACAGGTCAAAACATCGGCAACGGGCTGTGCCCAAATAATACCGTTTAAGCCAAAGAGGTAGCCTAAAATAACGATGGCTAAGCCTAGTAAGACGGCTTGCCGGGAAAGCGCCATGATGAGGGCGCTCGTTCCCGCACCCACCGACTGAAAGACGGTGGTGAAGACGAGGATAAACCCAACGAGTGGCGTGGTAATCAGCATGGCCCGTAACATGACGGTTCCCATTGAAACAATGGCGGTTTGCGTCATAAATAATTTGATCAATTGTGGTGCAAAAGTTATTAAGATGATGGCACAAATGAGGGCGTAACCCCCCTCGATTTTCAAATCGTAACGGAGCGTCGCACGTAGCCGGTCCCAATTCTTAGCGCCGTAAGTATACCCAATCAGGGGTTGGGCGCCGAATGCGAATCCGACCATCACCATCATGACGACCATGTAAATCTTTTGAACAATCCCCATTGCGGCGACAGCCTGGGCACCGTACGCGGCCAGGTAACTATTGAGCAACATCATCCCGAAACTCTGGGTGAGGTTGGTGAGCGATGCGGGAATCCCAACGGCAATGACCGCTTTAAAAGCCGGACGTGAAATGTGGGCCTGTTTGGGTGCTAGTGAAAGCGACTTAGCGCGCCGCATGAAGAGGACTAATAACCCGGTATTAACCGCGAAGCCTAGCACGTTTGCGAAGGCCACGCCGGATGCGCCCCAGTGAAAGACAAAGAGAAAAAGTGGGTCGAGAATAATCGTCAAAATAGTCCCACTAATGGTGGCAATCATTGAGAACTGGGCGAGGCCTTCCGTCCGAATAATGTTGCCGGGGACGAGGGACACGATGATAAACGTCGATCCAATCACGAGTACCCGGTAAAAGTCGGCGACGTAAGGCCGGGTTGCGGCCGTAGCGCCCAGTAAGTTCAGAATGGGGTCTTCGAAGATGAGTAAGAGCCCGGTTAATACGAGGCTTAGTGCGATTGCCACGTAAAAGCAGAAGCTACTGACCCGGGCGCTTTGTTTGTAATCGTGTTTGCCGAGGGCCCGGGAAATGACCGCGCTACCGCCTAGCCCAAAGATGTCCCCGACGGCTAACATAAACGTAAATAGGGGACTTCCTAAGGCAATCCCAGCGACTAAGTCGGCGTTACCCGTTTGGGCGACGAAAAAAGTGTCGACGAGGTTGTAGATCATACTAGCCACCATCCCTAAAACCACGGGTAATGCTAGTTGCATATAGGCTTTAGGAATCGGGGCTTTTTCAAATAAATCGTTCAAAAAATGTCACTCCTTATCTGAACGGCCAATCGTCAGATAGCGTGACTAGACGGAACAGAAATGTAATTTTTACCAATCCTGTCTATGATACGCTTGAAAAAATTGGACTTCAAATGAGGCCAACAAAAAAGCCAGCCAAAATGGCTAGCTTTATGGTTTAACGCATACTAATAGGCGTCTTCACGCATAGATTGGGGCCAATCCTTGATGGAATGGTGGCGGTCAAACTGGCGCAGACTGTCGATTTCAGCGGGGGTAAGGTTGAAAGTCGTGGCGTCAAAGTTTGACTGGATGTGAGCGGGGTTCGTTGATTTAGGGATGGTGACGATCCCTTGTTGCGTCAACCAACGTAACAGAACTTGTGCGGGCGCGACGTGATATTTTTGTGCCAAGGCAGTCACGGCGGGCAGGCCCATCATTTCGCGACCAAAATTTTCACCCAGTGGTGCCCAAGATTCATGAATTAAGCCGTGTTGCAGCAGGTAGGGATGCATCTTAGCTTGTTGCCAGAAAAGGTGTGTTTCAATCTGATCGATGACGGGTTTCACGTGGCTGTTGGCCAAGAGTTGATCGATTTGAGCGCTGTTGAAATTGCTCAGCCCAATGGCCCGAACTTTGCCAGCCTGATAAGCATCTTCTAGGGCCCGGTAAGTTTCTAAACTGTTGGTAGTTGGCCAGTGAATGATGACCAAATCAAAGTAGTCGCTACCAAAACGTTGCAGTGACGCGTCTAAGCCTTGAACCGTGTCCTGGTAGCCGTCGGTTTGGGTCTTAGTCGTTACGAAGAACTGGTCGCGGGATAAGTTACTGTGCGCAATAGCGGCACCGACTCCGGCTTCTGTCCCGTAGACCTGAGCAGTATCGATACTGCGGTAGCCAATTTTTATGGCTTGGGCCACGTTTTCCTCGGTAATTGCCGGGGGCGTTTGAAACGTTCCGTATCCTAAGACGGGCATGGTGACGCCGTTATTAAATGTGACATTTTCCATTAGTAAGCACTCCTTTAATGACGAAAATTTTGATTGTTTCCTAGGTTACACGTCCTTTGATGATAGGTAAAATGCCTAGATTGAATTTTTATGATTCATAAAATGAATACTTCATGAGCCATGATACTTTTATTTAAAACATCCATGCAAAAAGCCATTTAGAAATATCAAAATATTTCTGAATGGCTTTCCCTATTATTATGGTTGAGACGTGCGCCAAAAGGCAATTTGTTCCGCGCTCTTAATTTTTTATCTTGGCATCTTTTGGATTTCAGCGGTCACGGCTTGGACGAACTCCTGGACGGTCGGGGGCAACTGATGGTTTTTGCGATAAATTAAAGTGTGTTGCGATTTACTCAGTGGGCTGAACGGCACGAAGGTGACTTTGCTCGAATCATAGAAGTCCAACATGCCGTTGATAGAAATGTCATAGTAACCAAACTGTGTAATCAGGGGAAGAATGTTATTTTCCAAGTTACGCTCGCCACAGAGATTCAAAGTGTCTGGGTCAATTTTGAGCCAACTAGAGATCTGATTGATAACGATGCTTCGCCGGGCGCCTAACAACGGGAGGCCCGCTAGATCTTTGCCGGTAATAGCAGTCCGGTGGGCTAGTTTAGCCTCGTTAGCCATCATGAGGCCCCACGTCTCAGTTACGGGAATGTGTTGAACTTGGTACTTCGCCGATTCCACGGGTTCCAATAGAAAACCAATGTCTAAGTTACCTTGATCGATTTGAGTTCTGATAGAGTTACCATCAGCGCTATAGATGGAGAAAGTGACGTTGGGATGTTGTTGTTGAAAGGTCGCCAGCCACTTAGCAACGTAGGCCGTCACGTGACTTTCAACGCAACCGATTCGGATTTTGCCGGCTAAACCGGATTTCTGATTTTGAAGGTCCCGTTTGGTTTGGTCGAGGTAGTCCAGCATGGCTTGCGCGCGCTGCGCAAAGATGATACCAGCGTCGGTTAGCGTGATGAGCCGTTTGCCACGGATGAAGAGCTGGGCGCCAACCTCGTCTTCTAGCTCTTTCAGTTGGCGGGAGAGGCTGGGCTGACTAGTATGTAAGGCTTCAGCGGTGTTTGTGATGTTGCCGATTTGTGTTAATACAACGAAGGCATGTAATATGCGCGTATTCACAGTTATCCTCCTAGATATGCAAAAATTAAATGAAAGTCAAGCTAACATTAGTATTTTACATCATTATGGGTTGCTCGTATGCTTAAGTCAACGGGTTTAAAGTTTGTGACCCGATTTGCGTAGCCATTTTGGTTCGATTGGGAGAACTTAGTTTGAATAGAAATGAAAAAATCCTTGTCACCTTTGCGTTAGTCCTATCGAATGCGATGGCGGGGTTAGACGGGACGATTGTAAACACGGCTTTGCCAGCAATTATTAGTGATTTTCACGCGATTCAGTACATGGGATGGATCGTGGCTTGCTTCTTGTTAGGAATGGCCGTCACAACGCCGCTTTGGAGTAAATTTGGTGAGCGTTATGGTAATAAAGTTGCCTATATTTTAGCTATTCTTATTTTTATGGTGGGGGCGTTATTTCAAGGACTCGCACCTAATATTATTTGGTTCATTGTGGCACGGGGACTGATGGGAATCGGTGCTGGAGGCGTCAACACGATTCCCTTTATCATCTACGCTCAACTTTTTGCCAGTCTCAAACGGCGTGGCCAGGTCATTGGCATCGCCGCGGCCAGTTTCAGTGGTGCTTCCATTATTGGTCCGCTACTGGGTGGTTGGATCGTTGATCAGTTTAGTTGGCACTGGGTATTTTACGTCAACATTCCAATTGCGTTATTGTCAATTGCGATTATGCTCATCTGGTTTAAGCTGCCACAGACCTTGAATAAGGCCAAAATTGATTATTTGGGGATTCTGTTAATGGTGGTCGGATTGTCCGCCATTTTAGTCGGTGTGCAAGAGATTGGGGTCTTGCCGCTTCGTTTTACGTTAGTCTTTGTGGGGAGCGGCTTGCTGCTACTGATTGGGATGTTTTTTGCGGAACAACGCGCGGCTGATCCAATCGTTCCCAGCCGGTTATTCAAAAATTCTCAGTTGGTGATTGATTTTACGCTGTTTGCTTTACTCTGGGGAGCCTTCGTGGCGTTCAATATTTACGTGCCGATGTGGGCGCAGGGACTTCTAGGATTGAGTGCTTTAGTTGGAGGGATGACGCAGATTCCAGGGGCGTTTGCCAACTTTAGTGGATCCGAATTGGGTGCCATCATTCAGCGGAAGCTCTGGCGATACGATATTATTTCAATTGGGACGGTGGCGTTTTTAGTGGCGTTTATTGGCTTGAGCGTTGCTAACCAACAAACGAGTTACGGCTGGTTGTTAGTATTCGGTGCCTTTGAAGGTTTTGCGATTGGGCTCAGCTTTAACATTTTACAGGTGGCGGTTCAATCCGATGCCGAGTCCCGCGACATGCCAATTGCGACTTCCTTCGCGTACTTAGTGAGAATTTTAGCGCAGACCTTCATGTCGGCAATTTACGGGGTTATTTTGAATCATACGTTACTGATAGGGGTTCAAGCTAGTCATGGAAAAATCACCATGGCCATGATGAACCGCCTGAGTAATTCGCAGACCGTGGGCAGTTTACCTAAAAACTTGGTACCAGCAATGCGACAGATTTTCTTTACCGGCCTCCATCACATTATGCTGACGGCGTTGTTGTTATTACTAGTTGTTGTTGGAATCCTCATCGTACTGTATACGAGGGGGATTGCCCGTTCGGAGAAGAGCGTACTGCGTTGAGGTTAAAAATATAGCAATAAAAAAACTGGCTGACAAGTCTCGGGTAATGTACCGAAAACTTGTCAACCAATTTTTTAGATGCTGTATCCAACTTCAGAATTCGCTCTGGTTTCCGATAACGGATAGCCAAGTGAACTAAAGAAAGTCGATTTGGTGGAGATTTGCGGGCATCTTACCATAATGGTGGTCTACCGTCCCCGCTTGCATTGCTTTTGCGCCGTTCACAAAGTGAGCACCCGTAGCTGCGATCAAACCCATGCCTAAAATAGTAATAATACTCAATACCATCATCATTCACCCTTTTCTGATTACTTTACGGTTCCATTGTAGCGCTTACACTAGCGGTGTCATTTGAGAACCATTAAAGAAAGATTAGGGTTTTCTTTTTTTAGCATTTTATTCCAAAAACGTTAGATTCTTAACCTTTAAGCGTCAATAACTAATGATTTAGTGGTTTTGGGGCTTATAATATAAAGCGTTTTTGGGTGGGTTGGCGTAGAATAAATGGGGTTAAGTTGTTCACTTTACAAAAATAAATTCAAATGATTAAATTCTTATCGGAAGGGGTATTTGTTCATGCAAATTAAGGAAGGCTACGTGCCGTTTCACGGCTATCAAACTTATTATCGGATCGTTGGGACCCAGCAAAATCGGCAAGTTCCGTTGTTATTACTACACGGTGGTCCAGGATCAACGCATAATTATTTTGAAGCGTTCGATGAATTGGCCCGGACAACGGGCCGCCAAATTATTATGTATGATCAGTTAGGATGCGGGCGTTCGTCGATGCCTGATGAGCCTCGACTTTGGCAACCAGAAACGTGGGTCGCTGAATTACAGATGGTTCGGCACGCTTTAGGATTAGATAAAGTGCACTTGTTGGGCCAGTCTTGGGGTGGCATGCTGGCGATTATGTATTTGTGTGATCAGCAGCCAACGGGCATTCAAAGTCTGATTTTGGCTAGTACGTTGTCATCGGCTAAGCTGTGGGCGCAAGAACAACATCGGTTAATAAAATTCATGTCGACCACGGATCAAGAAGCCATTGCGATGGCGGAACAAACGGGCGATTACACAACAGAAGCATACTTAGCGGCCAACGCCCGGTTTATGACTGCGCACGCTGCGGGTCCGGTGACGGCAGCTTCACCAGCATTTTTGCAGCGCCCAAAACGTGCGGGCGTTACGGCGTATAACGTAGCTTGGGGCCCTAACGAGTATCACCCGACCGGTACGCTGGCTGATTATGATTATACCCAACAGTTAGGGCAGATTACGACGCCGACCCTAGTGACGAGCGGAACGAATGATTTATGCACGCCGTTGGTGGCGAAAACGATGGTCGATCAGTTACCAAATGCTGAATGGGCGTTATTTCCCCATAGTCGGCACATGGCTTTCATTGATGAACCGGCGGCGTATTTCAAACGTTTAGGAACTTGGTTAGAGGATTACGATTGAGTGTGAAAAACCATCTCGGAAATAACAATTTTATTTCCCGGGAAATTTTTGGCACAATATAACCAAAAATGACGACTACCCTGAATCTGGGGTGTCGTCATTTTTAATGACTTTTCTGATAAATAAAAACTAACCGGGTTGGGGTGGAACGCTGGGCGTCGAACTGGTAATCCGGGTGGTCAAAAGCTTTAATCCCGTCAAGGTCGTTGACTTGGTGCTCAGCTAAAAAGCGTACCATGGCACCGCGCGCCATCTTTGCTAAGGTTGCTTTCGTTTTGAGTTGGCCATCGACCCAACTGGCAAAGACGATGTCAATCATGGGCTGATTCGGTGCCAAGTAGGGCGTAATGACCTTGGCGTACTCTAACGAGGCAAGGTTAACGATGGGTTCCGGGTTTGAGGTGAGTGCTTGATATAAATGGTTACCCCAAAAAGTATATAAATTCGGCGTGGCCCCGATTCCTAAACGGGCCTGCATTTCTAGTCGGTAAGGCACAACGCCGTCAAAGGGGCGCAGAATCCCGTAAAACCCTGACAAGATTCGCAAGTTATTGCGGACATAGTCAAGGGCGGGCTGCGTGAAAATGTTCGGCGCCATGTAACGATACTGAATACCACTGTAGCTGAGTAAGGCGGGGGTTTGGTGCCGCGTTAAGTCGAGCTCTTGCAGCCACTTGAAGTTGGCTTGGGCCAGTTTGTCGCTGCAATGCCACAGGGCTTTAGCTTCGTCATAGTTAAGCTGGCGCATTTGGTGTAGAATTTGGGTCGTTTGCGCTAAATATTGTGGTTGCGTCTCAACGGGAAAACTATCCTGATCAACGACCATCTTCTTAGCTGGTGCAATAATGATTTTCGTGGGGCTCACTTCTTTCCATGGTGCCAATAAGATTAGGTTTAAGCATACCACTTGCTAAGGGTGGTCGGGAGTTGGATTGTCAGAGAGTTCATCTAAGTTATGCTATGATTGGCTTTAAATAAGTGAACGGTGACTTTTAAAATCGGATCCACTAGCTGGGTGTTGTTTTAGTAGCTACTAGTAATGGGAGGAAATTAATATGCACGCAGTAGTTGTAGCTCGGCCAGGTGGGCCAGAAGTCCTTAACTATCAAGAAGTACCGACTCCAGTTGTCAAACCAGGTTGGACACGGATCAAAGTGGGTGGCTTTGGGATTAATCATTCGGAAGTATTTACGCGTGAAGGTAAGTCGCCGAGTGTTCAATTTCCCCGGATATTAGGAATTGAAGTAGTTGGGACGATTGATGAAACGAGTGCGCCTGAACAATTTCAGGTGGGACAAACGGTTGTGTCACTGATGGGCGAAATGGGGCGGGCGTTTGATGGTAGTTATGCTGAGTACGTTTTATTACCTAATGCACAGATTTATCCGGTAACGACTGACCTAGATTGGCCGCGCCTGGCTGCCGTCCCGGAAACGTTCTACACGGCGTTTGGGATTTATCAAAGTTTACAGCTCCATGACGGTGACCGAGTTCTAATTCGTGCAGCTACTAGTGGGGTCGGTGTTGCAATTCTAAAGTTGATGAAGGCCTCGGGTATTGATCTTTCAGTGAGTGGGACGACGCGGTCTGATCGTAAAGACGCGGCGCTTACGGCACTTGGAATTGATCAAGTCATTCATACACCGAACGCTAATCAACTCCCATCGACCGTCGGGGAATTCGATAAGGTGGTCGACCTGATTGGTCCTTCGGCAGTCCGGGATTCGCTAGAGCATACGGCTGAATTTGGTATTGTTAGTTCAACTGGTGAACTTGGCGGTGTTTGGACACTGGACGGGTTTGATCCGATTATGGATATTCCTAACAATCGCTATCTCACGGGATTTTATTCCGGAGACGTGGATGCGGCGCATGTGCAGGCGTTATTTGATTTTATTGCGAGGCATAATGTTGATGTTACGCCGGAAAAGGTCTTTAAATTGGCTGAAACCCGGTCAGCGCACGAATACCTGGCAACTAGTGTTGGGTTAGGCAAAGTTGTGGTTTTACCATAGTGGTGTGAAGTGGTTCTAATTTAAGCTAATCCGACCAGTGTCAAAAATAAAGGCCAATCATTATGAACGTATGTTCCTTTAGTAGTATAATTAACTTACTGATATGATTATAAAGGAGTTCATAAAAATGGATATTTCACTATTGAAGCAAGTTGTCAGCACGACCAATAAGATTGCCCTTGGTACAGCGGTTAACAATGAAGCTGAAGTTAAAATTGTTAACTTTGTCTGGTTTGAAGATCGTCCTAATACGTTGTACTTTTCGTCAGTTAAGACTAGTGCGGCGCTGAAGACGTATGATCAAAACCCAGATGTCGCGTTTATCACGGTGCCAAATGACGGGACTCCGGGCAACCCGTATCTACGGGCCCAACACGTAAAGTTACACCGTTCTGACAAGACGATGGCTGATTTATTGCCGCGCTATTTAGAGACGGTTCCTAATTATCAAAAAGTTTGGGACGCGATTGGCTCATCATTAGTCGTGTTCGAACTCCAAGTAACCGACTTGTTTGTCGATGGTGGGATTGGCCAAGCCAAGGAAACGTTAACCTTTAAATAACTTGTAAAAAAACACAAAAGTAGCCCGGTAAAATCAAATTTTACCGGGCTACTTTGCGTCTGGGTTAATAATTTTTTGCATGCGATAGTTGGTCAACTTAATGCCAGCACGTTCGACCTGTTGCACGCGAATCACTTGGTAGCCTTGCTGTTCAAAGAATGGTCGCGCAGTAATGGAAGCAGCCGTTTCGTAACGGTTTACGGGGATGGCTTGTTCCAAGGCAGTCGCTAATGCCCATGCGATGCCTTGACGTTGGTACTCGGCATGCACATATAATCGGTCCAAATAGCCAGTGGCGGTCATGTCGGCGAAACCAACTAGCTGGTCAGCCTGACTAGCGACTAGTGTTGTATGGGCGGCGAGGGTGGTTTGCCAGCGCGCCCGGGTGGCTGCATCGTCCAGTCCAATCCAAGCGGTCAGCTGTGCCGGTGTGTAATCTTTGGCGTTGACCGTTTGAATGGTTTGCTTAAACAATTGCCGCACATCTTCGAAATCCGTGGGTTGATAATGACGGATGATCATCAGTGCTCACCTGCTTTCATCAGCTCATTGTAGCAAAAAAGCCGACTAATGCGTCGACCCTTCCTTATTTAAGCTTTAATTTTTAAGGTGGCGAGCTGGTTGCCTTGAGAAATTAACCCAGTCTGGCTAATTTCAAAGTCGGCCGCCTGCTTGTCAATTAACCCACAAGTGACCAGTGCGGACTGGTTTGCGGCGTGAATCGCATCAATTGATACGTTGGCCAGCATGACATCAGCTGAGACTGCATCACCCACTGTAACTTGCCAATTAATGATTTGGTCATCCAAATTAGCGGTTAAATCACCGATCTGTACGAGATACTCGCAACCAAAGTCCGCGGCAATTGTGACTGTCTGCGCCGTAACTGCCGTAATCTGACCAGCAATTGGGGCGTGAATTTCACCTTCCATTGGTTCGACAGCAAAGCCAGCGGTAATGGTCGTTTCACCCGCTTTTCTCAGATCCACATACATCCCATTAACTGGTGCAGCTAAAGTAACCGTGCGTTTGCGTTGGAATAATTTCATCATCATAAAGACCTCCATTAAGTCAGGTTCAATCACCGGTGGCCACCAGTTTCATCAATTTATTAAGTGCTTTCTTAATTCGCCTTTACTGTAACTTATCGAACGGGTTTCAAGTCAAGCGTCATTCGCAAAAAAATTGAAATAAAAAAAGCCGACCGCTGAAAAGGGTCGACTTTTTGTTTTGAAATTATTTAGATCAGCCTACTTTAGGTACGCAGTTCGATAGCTCGGAACGCCACTGAAGTTATTGTAAACGACACCTTTCAAGTTCGATTTGACGAGCATGTTGGTACTGCCTTCATAGAGGGAAACGCCGGCTTGGTCGCGAGTCGCTAATTGCGCAGCTTGGACTAAATCTTGGTAACGTTTTGTCGGGTTGAGGGCGTCAGCGCCGTCCGCTTTGGTCATTAATTGGTCAAATTGATGACTGTTATAGTGCCCCATGTTGGAATTACTGTCAGCCGTTAAAATCGTGAGCGCCCGTGATGGGTCCGCAAAATCCATGTTCCAGCCGGCAAGGTTTAGCTGGAACTCACCCTTGGAGACTTTTCCAAGCATGGCGTTAAATGGCATTGGTTTGACGTTAACTTTGATTCCAGGGAGGTTGCGGGTCAATTGCCCTTGAATAAATTCCGCGACTTGGTGGGTCGTATCATTGTCGCCACAAGTTAAAGTCAGGGTGATCTGTTTGGTCCCTAATTGATGCTGGGCTTTCTTATACAAAGACCGGGCCTGGTTAATATCGGTATCGACCGTTTGCTTGACGTAGGCGTCCTGCGTAAAGTCTTTGCCCGTTTTAGGATTCTTAGCCATGTTTTTTACGGCAAAGGTTTTAGCGGGACGGGCACCGTTTTGTAACACTTTATCAACTAATTGTTGCCGGTTGATGGCGAGTGAGACGGCGGTCCGTAAGTCGTGGTTCGCGGCCGTTTTATCCTTTTCGTTAAATTGAATAAACTCGAGGGTCCCAGTCGGTAACGTTTTACGTTCGGCATTGTTCTTGTTCTGAACGTTTTGTTCACCGCTCAGCGTGACCGTGTCCAGTTTGTTGGATTGATACAAGTTGTAGGCGGTCGTGGTTGATTTAATCACTTGGTAGTTGATCTTCTTAAGCTTAACGACCTTACGAGCGTAGTAATCGGGGTTCTTAGTTAGCGTCCAAGTATCGTTAGTTCCAGTCCAGCCGTTCAGCACGAAGGCGCCGTTGTAGACCGCCTTTTTAGCGGTGGTACCGTAAGCGCGACCGTATTTTTGAACGGCACGTTGGTTCAAAGGATAGAAGGTTATGTTAGCCAGAACCTTTTTGAAATATGAGGCCGGTTTGCTCAAGGTAATGGTGAGTTGGTGGTCCCCGTTGGCTTTAACGCCAAGTGAAGTGGGGGCTTTCTTACCAGCCGCAATTGCATCGGCGTTTTTAATATTGCTAAATAAATACGTGAATTCTGACTTTGATTTGGGGTTGAGCGTGCGCTCCCATGAATAAACGAAGTCGTGGGCGGTCACCGATTGGCCGTTGCTCCACTTTGCGTTGTGACGCAATTTGATGACGTAGGTTTTGCCGTCTTTTGAAACGGTCGTCTTAGTGGCTAAAGCGTTGACGGGGTGACTTTTGGCATCCAGCCGGTAAAGTCCTTCGTCAATTTGACTTAGTTGTTCTTGAGAAGTGCTATCGGTGATTTTAGCCGGGTCGAGGCTCATAATCGCCGTTCCTTCAGAGAGGTTGAGGGTCTGATTTGGTGTGGTCTTAGTAGGCTTAGATTGGGCGTTAACTGTAAAGGCGATCCCGCCGACGAGCGCGACCCCGGCAACTGTTAATAATGTTTTTTGTGTAGTAGACAAGCTCATAATGATGAATTCCTCCAAAAATAATTTGATTGTTGGTGTTATGATTCATCGAGCGTTGCCATCGTTTGTTTACCATTTTGTTCACCCCGTTTTAAAGTCAAAAAAACCGTCCTTATACAGCCAATGCTGCGATAAGGACGGTTAATAAACCGCGGTGCCACCTTAATTGAGTACACTTCAATCATCATTGATCAAATATGCACTCCTTCTCTGTAGGGAACCAACATTCCCCTGACAACTGACGTATGTCGCACGTCTTTCCGTACTCTTAGCAAGCTAGTTTCGGAAAAGCCCTCGGTGGTCCATTTAATTACCTGCGTTCGGCCATACTCTCAGCAACGATGACTCTCTGTGCGGGCACGATAATCTTGATCTCCACCTCATTGGTTTATAAGGACGATATTTAAGTTGGACTAAGTATAAGGCTTATGAAAATGGTTTGTCAACTCAATTTTTAATTTTGATGTTAGTGAATAAAAATTCGGTGCTGCTTTCCAATAGAATTGTTTCACGTGAAACAATTCTATTGGAAAAGGGATTTGTGACCAACTTCAACGTGAAAATCTGGCAGCACTCGTAAATAATTGAAAGTTAATTTAACGCCTATAAAAGTTTTTGAAAAATAGATATTATACAGGGATTTCGTTGAAAATTCAGGCTTTAGTAGACTTTGAAATTATGCCAGTAATTTAAGATGGTAATTGATAGCAGTTGAAATGATGAGATTGTGTGGTTCAGGAGTCTATCCGTGTTACTAATGATTTAGCGGGGAACATTAGAACGACTGTATGCATTTATATCCTGATTTTACGAATAAAAAAATCCCGCTGAATTTCAGCGAGACTTTTTTGGGTGATTAGAGACGGCTGTTATAAATCAAGAAACTGATGTAACAGGTGTCGCCATTTGGAAGATCGTACCCGGTGGTTTCACGAGGGCCAGCACTTTCGTGTAAGACCGTGAATTCACCTGAACCATAATCTTGGTCGTTAAGGTATGTCACGAGGCGTTCGTCGCATTCGGCTAAGGTTTTACCCGTAACTACGCGGCGGTTCCAGCCACGATGAATCGTACCACTGTTAGGATTAATCATATTCTCAACTGCTATGCAAAATATGGAGAAATGTAGAAAAACATTACTGACTTCTACATTTAGAAAGATTACATATTTCCTTTCTTAATTTTTGCTTGCTACCGTTATAACGCCGGTGTTCCGATATTCCACCAGGGAGTAATCACATTGACCAACTATGACAGCTTAAGGGCTTTAGCCAGCCCCGTTAAATTATTATTTTTTTAGATTAAATCTAGTAAGTTGGCAACAGCATTTTCGTCACGATCCAGTATTGCGCCACAGCTATAACAAACATATTCATTATGCTTAGTCTGATGTGCTCCATTACCTTGTAATGTGATTTTATCATCCCCAACTTTGATATGACCACACTTTGAACAGCGCTGCGTTGAAGGATACTGGTGATCTGCCAGAATAAGATCTTTACCGTACCAGTCACATTTGTAGGTTAATGTCTGTCGAAAATAGCCAAACATCGACCGCTGCAAACCTTTAGAAGCGACGTGACTCATCTGCATTGCCTTAACGGACAAGTCTTCAATCACAACTTTGTCGTAATCGTTGACTAGCTGTGTCGTAAATTTTTGAATGATGTCATGTTGGATATTGGCAACTTTACGATAGTCACGCTGCAATTTGGCTCTCATTGTAACGTAACGACCGCTCTTAGTTGCACTATTTCTATTCACGACTCGCTTATGAGCTAACTGCTTTTGGTAGAATTTGATCCGCTTATACAGCTTACGTAATCGTTTCGGTAAGGTATTAATGACACCAGCCGTGTAATTTAAATGACCAACGTTCACGTCAACGGCTGAATTATCACCAGTTTTTGGTTTGGCATCAAGTTCAACTTCGAAGGGAAGACTGGCCCAGTATTTCCCATTTTCACGATAAATACTGACCACTTTTAACACGCCTGACAAGTCAGCGTGTTTACTAATCCTAATGTCATACCAATCCTTAACGCCATGTGGTTTATCCAAGCGAAGCTTACCAGCAACGATTTTTGTTCGGTCAGTTTTAAAGCTTTGCCGAGCTGTTTTTTTGGATTTGAATGCCGGTTTACCCCAATCGGATTGTATCAAAGAAGTTCTGCCAAGCTGTTCCTAAATCAGCAATCGCTAACTGTAGTGTACGCGCTGATAACTCATACTGCCAATCAGCTTTATTCGCAACCAATTCATTTCGAACTGAGTAAGTACTAGGACGGGGACTATTGGAATCAAGTGTATATAAATCATACATGTCATTCCAAGTAGCCAGCCCCTCATTCCAGCAATATCGCCGGTAATCACAAAGGTTATCGAGTACCTTTTTCATATGACGATTAGGATAAAGTCTTACTTTTTGTGTTCGAATCATCAGCATCACCACCCAAATTAGTGTTGTCTTTTCACTTCTCATTATAGTTTAGGCAACTATTGATGTCAGTGATTTGATCATCGAGAATGATTTCTTTGGTATCAATAAGACTGATTTAGTTGGGCAAGATAAAATGCGGATTTTCACTTTTTACAGCGTACGAACTGTGATGGATTATTACTAGATTTAATCATTACCAAGCTCGCCACCTCCATATTTACTCTCTGTGGGGGAACTTGGTATTCTTTTCTACATTGTTCTACATTTTTCTATGTTTTAGTTAATGATCACTTCCTCCTTATTATAATGTCATCAATTGCGCCTGACGCTCAGGCTGCCGTTGAAGGTCAGCCTGAGACATGTCGGCGTCGAGTTGGTGGAGACGGTTAAAAATAATGAAACGTTGGCCAACGGTTTGAACTTGTTGAAAATTGTGACTGGCCATGATAATGGTCTTACCAGCCGCTTGCAACCGTTGCAGGAGGGTTAACATTTGCTGTTGCGCCGCAATGGTCAATCCATTGAGCGGTTCGTCTAACAGCAAAATTTCAGGATTTAAGGCCAGTACGCTGGCTAACGCGACGCGTTTCTTTTCACCACCAGATAACTGGTAGGGGACCCGATCACGTAAGTCTTCGCAGGCGGTTAATTGTAAACAATCATTGACCCGTTGCTCGATTGCTGATGCACTGAGCCCCAGCTGACGGGGGCCAAACGCCACCTCTTCGGCAACTGACGTGTTAAATAACTGCACGTCGGTGTTTTGAAAAACCATGCCGATTTTTTGGTGGAGCTGTTGCCGCTGCTGAGCATCGGCTAGGTACGCCGCAGTCACCGCTTGTCCGTGTAACTGGTACTCACCAGACTTAGGTGAGGCGAGCCCACTTAAAATCCGGAGCAACGTGGATTTTCCCGACCCGTTCGGCCCCATCAAACAGACGAATTCGCCGGCATTAATGGTTAAACTGAGGTGGTCTAAACCACACGTATTAGGATAATCATAGCAAAGATTTGCTAATTTAATCAACACCACGTTAATTCCCCCAAAAAATAAATAATATCAGGACCAAAATATCAGGACTGAGTGACAGGTAATCACGCCACCGATTATGTGGTGTGGTGGTACGAACGTAGTGACCGTTAAACCCGCGGGCTTCCATGGCTGCGTAGAGTTCTAGCGCATAGGAATAACTCTTGAGGTAAAGGTTACCGAACATCGCGCCAATCAAGCGATACGGATGTTTAGCCGGTGCGACCGTTCGTAATTCTAAGGCTTCCATAGTTAACAACAAGTGTTGACCGAGCATTCGCAAGTAGGTGATGGCAATCGCACAAGTCATGATCAACACGTCAGGACAGTGCAGTGCTTTGAGCCCACTTAACAAGTCTTGAAAGGGCGTCGTTAGGCGGTAGTACTGGGCGTTAGCCAGCATTAAACTCGTTTTTAAACCGAAAAATACTAATGTGCTTGGCCCAGTTAACCAGTAACTGGGAAGGACGAATATGAGGGCCACTAATGAGCTGGTCAACCAGCTTTTAACGAAGCGGCGCAACTGGCTAGGTGACAGCAAAAGCAGCTGAAAACCTAGCAAGATGGCAAGACACCACAACAACGTCACGTTGCTAATTAGGGCAATCAAGAAAACCAACAGTAATAAGCGAATTAAATTAATTTGCGGGGCAAGGTGCCACCGCCGTTTAGCCGTCACCGGCGCGGGCTGTGCTAACCGGGTTAGCAGGGCGCGCAAGTGGCGTTGGTTGCGTTGCAGGAAACTTGTTCTGGTCGCTTGGCCTTTTGTTGAAGTGGATTTTTCAATAAGCCAAGCTGGTAACTCAGTTCGTGGTTTCAGATCCATGTTGAAGGCCTCGAATCAAAAGTAGGAAGATTAAAATGGCAGACAATGCGGATAAAATGTATCCCACGCTAACCGGTAAACCGGCAATGGCGTAGTTACTAAAGAGTGCTTGAAAATGGAAACCGTGAACCATCCCTTGTGGTGCTTGGGTACTGAGGTGCTGTTGAACAAGCATCTGTTTGAGTTCGGTTGGATCCCATTCGCCCCAGGCCGTGTTACTAGCTAATAAGCCGAGTGGTGATAATGCGGCTAAGCCGATGAGCAAGGCAATCCAGGGACGCTGGTTAGAACGCGTTGGCGTCTGATATAAGTTTGTTGGTGCGACTTTTTTAACGAATTGGAAGACGAGCAGGGTGAAAATTAATTCGACCCAGCCGGCGACTAATAAGTGGGCGGTCAACATTGCAGGAACGGCGATATTTAAGCCGTATGGGCAATACAACGGTGCACCGCTAGCCGTGTGGGCAATCAAGGGTTGTAACCCCAGTTCAATACCAGCAACGAGGGCGGCAACGTTAATTCCGAGGTAAGCACCTATGGCTAGACCTAACTTTTCATGGTGCAACTTTTGGCCGAGTCGGTAACAGGCGTAACCGACAAATGGCATGATGAATGCCATATTGAAGGCGTTAGCGCCAAAGGCAAGGATACCGCCGTCACCGAATAGCAGGGCTTGGAGGGCTAATGTGACCGTTAACGCTAGAGAAGCCGCCCACGGCCCAATTAGCACCGCTAACAAGGTCCCTCCGACTGCGTGTGCAGTTGTTCCACCAGGAATTGGTAAATTGAACATCATGATTAAAAAAGCCAATGAGGCGGCAATGCCTAGCATTGGTAAAGTTTCGTGGTGTTCTTTGACTTGGGCTTTAACTTTAATGACGGCCACGGTCCAAACGGGTGCCATGGCAGCGACTAACGTCCCACACGTGGCAGGACTTAGATAATTATCCGGAATATGCACGGATGAGCACCTCACTAGTTTGCAATTTGATCTAAAAGGTAGCTGATATCTTGAATGATAAATTTGTGGTTCTTAACTGTAATAACCCCATCTGCCCGTAATTCCTTCAGCATTCGGTTAACACTACTACGAGAACTAATTCCGCAAAAACCGGCGATATCATCGTTAGTGACGGTAAAATCAATTAAAATTCCCTCGTTGATTTTGCGGCCAAATAAGTCGACCAGACTATAGAGGAAGGAGCAAATCGCGCCCTTCTTCCCGTTCATCACCATGCGTTGTAAGCGCAAAATGTTTTCGGATAATTTCTTCCGGTAATAGTTTTTAACGTAGTTTTGTAATTCGGGCGTGCTGTTGACATACTTCCAGAAGGCCACGCGGTTAACTTGGTAAAACGTGGCGTATTCGGATTCGATCCGCACGTTAAACGGCTGGTCAGTTGAACGGGAAACTTCATCCCGTAGTAATGAGATCACATCGGGTTTTGCAATGTAGGACAGGTTAAATTCCCGACCGTCTTGCAAAATGATGCTATTTTTAATGATCCCGTCTTTTAAGACGTAAGTGTAATGTTCAGCTAAACCGTGATAAGTCAGATAGGTATGCCGTTTCTTCTTAATCGTCGGCACATGGTGGGCTTCCAGGTAACTTAATAAATATTCAATATCAGTTAATACCATCTTAGTTTCAGTTCTTTCGTGAAAGATTTTGAGGTCAAAAGTGAATGTATTAATGACTTTCAGCTTCAATCACGATAACTACTCTGCCTAGCATAGCGGTTTTCGTGATTGTAGCAATCGCATTTAAAGTATACATTTGTTAACTATCTTTGAAAACTTAAAATGTAACAGACAGTTTCGCAGACCTCTAGTATAACAAAACATGCACGTTAAAATTCATTTTACGAGAAAGAGGATGGCCAAAAGTCATGGTTGCGATTGATTTACCATACGACAAGAAGACGATTACCGCTGAAATTCCTGATGAAAATTTCGCTGGCAAGCTCGTCTCACAAGCTGCAACATATCATAACAAATTATCCGAAAGCGAAACGGTTGAAAAATCGTTGGATAACCCGATTGGGTCCGCAAAATTAGAAGAACTCGCTAAGGGCAAAAAGAACATTGTCATCATTAGTTCAGACCATACCCGGCCAGTACCATCACATATTATTACCCCAATTCTTTTACGGCGTTTGCGTTCCGTTGCACCAGATGCACGGATTCGTATTTTAGTAGCCACCGGTTTCCACCGGCCTTCAACCCACGAAGAATTAGTTAATAAATATGGCGAAGACATCGTGAACAATGAAGAAATCGTGATGCACGTTTCGACCGACGACAGTTCAATGGTCAAAATCGGTCAATTACCTTCAGGTGGGGAATGCATTATTAATAAAGTCGCTGCTGAAGCTGACTTACTCATTTCTGAAGGATTTATTGAATCCCACTTCTTCGCCGGTTTCTCCGGTGGTCGGAAGTCCGTATTGCCAGGGGTCGCTTCTTACAAGACGATCATGGCCAACCATTCTGGTGAATTCATCAACTCACCAAAGGCGCGGACAGGGAACTTAATGCATAACCCAATTCATAAAGATATGGTTTACGCTGCGCGTACGGCTAACTTAGCTTTCATCGTCAACGTTGTTTTAGACGAAGATAAGAAGATTATTGGTTCGTTCGCCGGCGACATGGAAGCCGCTCATAAAGTTGGCTGTGACTTCGTTAAAGACCTTTCCAGTGTTCCTGGAATCGACTGTGACATTGCCATTTCAACCAATGGTGGTTACCCACTTGATCAAAATATTTATCAAGCCGTTAAAGGGATGACCGCTGCCGAAGCAACGAACAAAGAAGGCGGTACGATCGTCATGGTTGCTGGTGCACGTGATGGTCATGGTGGTGAAGGGTTCTTCCATAACTTGGCCGACGTTGACGATCCTAAAGAATTTTTGGATCAAGCCATCAATACACCTCGTTTGAAGACGATTCCTGACCAATGGACCGCACAAATTTTTGCACGGATCTTGGTTCATCATCACGTCATCTTCGTCTCAGATTTAGTTGATCCAGAACTAATTACGGGGATGCACATGGAATTAGCTAAGAGTTTGGATGAAGCCATGGAAATGGCCTACGCCCGTGAAGGTAAAGCTGCCAAAGTAACGGTCGTTCCAGATGGTCTTGGCGTTATCGTGAAATAGATGGCAACGTTGACAACCACTGAAATTTTACAACGGGTCGCGGCGGGAACGCTGTCGCCTGAAGATGCGACGAGCCAGTTAGAATCAGCTCAGACCGCTGATTTAGGCTTTGCCAGTGTTGATTTGAGTCGTCAAAAACGCAATGGGTTTCCGGAAGTCGTTTACGGCGCGGGCAAGACCGCACCACAAATTGCGGGAATCGTGAAGGCGATGACCAATCAAACCTTGCCAATTTTAACGACCCGGTTATCACCGGAAAAGTTTGCAGCGCTCCAACCAGCACTGCCGACTGCGGTTTATCACGAAAAGGCCCAGTGTATGACGGTCGGTAAAATGCCTACGCCGAAAAATGATGACTACATTGCAGTCGTCACGGCCGGGACTTCTGACCAACCAGTCGCTGAAGAAGCGGCGGTGACGGCGGAAGCCTTTGGTAACCACGTTGAACGGGTCTACGACGTTGGCGTAGCCGGTATCCACCGGTTATTCGCCCGGTTAGACGTTATTCGTGGTGCCAAAGTAGTGATCGTCATTGCTGGGATGGAAGGTGCTTTAGCCAGTGTCGTTGGTGGGCTGATTGATAAACCGTTGATCGCCGTTCCAACGAGTATCGGCTACGGGACGAACTTCCAAGGGATGACCGCGCTTTTGACCATGCTGAACAGCTGTGCGTCCGGTATTACCGTTGTTAATATTGATAACGGGTTTGGTGCGGCGTACTCGGCTAGCATGATCAACCAATTGTAAAATTCAGATAACGAAACCAAGAGAGGAATTCAAGATGCGAACACTTTATTTAGATGCGTTTTCCGGTATTAGTGGGGATATGTTTTTAGGTGCCATGCTGGATCTCGGCTTGGACTTTGACCAATTAAAAACGGAATTAGCCAAGTTACACGTTCATGGTTACGAGTTGACCCGCGAACGGTTAGCAAAAAGCAGTATTTACGGGACCAGCTTTGACGTTGAAGTCGCTGGCGGCAAGGACCATGGGTTTGTTGAACATACCCATGAACACCATCACCACGCAGACGAAGACGACGCCCACCAACACACTCACGACGAGCATGGGCATGATCACCACGACCACGATGGTCACCATCATCATCACGGTGAAGCCCGGCATTTAACGGATATTTTGCAGTTGATCGATGCTAGTGATCTATCGGATCACGTTAAGGCCCATGCGACTGCCATTTTTACCGAGATTGCGAAGGCGGAAGCCACCGTGCATCATATGCCATTGGCTGACGTTCACTTTCATGAAGTGGGTGCGCTTGATTCCATCGTGGATATCGTTGGTTGTTGTGTTGCTTTGGAACTAATGGACATCAACGAAGTCTTATCATCACCATTGACGGACGGTAGCGGCTTTATCAACGTGGCTCACGGCCAAATGCCGGTTCCTGTTCCTGCTGTAATGCAGATGCGGGTCGGTAGTCGTATTCCGATTCAACAACGGTTAGATATTCATACCGAGTTGATCACGCCAACTGGGATGGGCATCGTCAAGACCTTAGTTCAAGATTTCGGTCCGCTACCCGAAGATGCCACGCCGTTAAAAATCGGTTATGGTTTCGGGAAACGGGAAACGGGCGGTTTTAACGCTTTACGCGCCGTTTTATTCGAAAAAAAAAACTAAGTCATCAAGTCGTTAACCGAACCAAGGACGACGTTTTGATGATTGAAGCCAACTTAGATGATCAAACCGGTGAAGGGTTAGGTTACGTCATGGACCAACTGTTAACGGCGGGGGCCTACGACGTGTTCTTCACTCCGATTCAGATGAAAAAGAATCGGCCGGCGACGAAACTGACCGTTTTGGGAAACGTTCAGGCAAAAGCCGCCCTCACTAAATTGATCTTGAGTGAGACCAGTACGATTGGTGTCCGTTATCAGACGTGGCATCGCACGATTATGAAGCGTCATTTTATGACGGTTGAAACCCCGTACGGTTCGGTTCAATTGAAAATTGCGACTTATGACAATATTACGAAAAAAACACCGGAATACGCGGACTGCGCTAAGTTAGCACAGCAGTTCCATATTCCGCTGCGAACAGTTTATCAGGCGGCAATCGTTGCTGCTGCGCAGTTGGACGAGGAGGACTAGATTTTTGGTACATCAATTATTTGCTGAATTCATGGGAACGGCCTTGATGATTATTTTTGGGGTCGGTGTTCATTGTAGTTCAGTCCTGAAGGGAACTAAGTACCGGGGTTCCGGTCATATTTTTGCCATCACAACTTGGGGTTTTGGGATTAGTATTGCACTTTTTATTTTTGGAAATGTTTGCATCAACCCCGCGATGGTATTAGCACAATGCTTGCTTGGTAACTTGCCATGGAGTAGCTTTATTCCTTACTCCGTTGCTGAAGTGCTAGGTGGGGTGGTTGGTTCCGTGATCGTTTGGATCATGTACGCCGATCATTTCAAAGCATCGACGGGTGAAATTTCACCCATTACGATTCGGAACTTATTCTGTACGGCACCAGCTGTACGGAACTTACCACGGAACTTCTTCGTTGAATTCTTCGATACCTTTATCTTTATCTCAGGTATTTTAGCCATTTCAACGATCAAGACACCGGGGATCGTGCCAATTGGCGTTGGACTACTTGTCTGGGCCATTGGGATGGGACTGGGTGGTCCGACTGGGTTCGCCATGAACCTCGCACGGGACATGGGTCCTCGGATCGCGCACGCCATCTTACCGATTGCTAATAAAGCGGACAGCGATTGGCAATACGGGATCATTGTTCCCGGAATCGCACCATTTGTCGGCGCTGCGGCAGCCGCTTGGTTTATGCATGGATTTTTTGGAATTTAACTAAGTATTTAAAATAAAAAAAGAAGGCTATTAATATGTCAACATTAGCAGAAAAGAAAGCAACGTTAACGAGTTTATTAAAAGGTTTAAAAAAGGTCACAGTGGCCTTTTCTGGCGGGATTGACAGTACGTTAGTATTAAAGATGGCATTAAACGTTTTAGGTAAAGAAAACGTGGTTGCCGTTGTTGCTAACTCTGAATTATTCACCGATGAAGAATTCGACAAAGCCGTTAGCTTAGCAGAAGAATTAGGTGCCAACGTCCAAACAACGACGTTAGACTACTTAAGCGACGACCACATCAAGCAAAATACCCCTGATAGCTGGTACTTTGCTAAAAAGATGTTCTACGACCGTTTGAACGACTTAGCTACTGCTAACGGTAGCAACGCCGTTTTAGATGGGATGATCAAGAACGATGAAAATGACTACCGTCCTGGTTTGAAAGCCCGCACCGAAGCTGGCGCACGGAGCTTATTACAAGAAGCCGACTTCTTCAAAGTTGACGTTCGTGCTTTAGCACAAGAATTAGGGTTAACTAACTGGAACAAGGTTGCTTCTTGCTCCGTATCTTCACGTTTCCCATACAACACGACTTTGACGCATGAAAACATCGCGCAAGTTATGGCTGCTGAAAAATACTTACGTAGCTTAGGCTTCCCAACGGTCCGTGTTCGTTTCCACGAAGACATTGCCCGGATTGAATTACCAGAAGCCCGGATCGGTGACTTCTTGGTCTTCAACGACCGTGTTAACCGTCAATTACAATCATTAGGTTTCCGTTACGTTACCTTAGACTTAGGCGGTTTCCGTAGTGGTCGTATGAACGATACCTTGACGAAACAACAAGTTGAAGCATTCGCTTAATTTGCTTGTCTGATTATCAATAAAAATGAGTTGCCGCACACCTGATTATTTCGGGTGTGCGACAACTCATTTTTTGTTTTTCAATGACGTTTTAATCGAAATTAACGACTAATTTTCCCATCACCTGGTGGGCTTGAATCTGGGCGAGGCCCGCAACGAGTTGGTCACGGTCCAAGACCTGACTGATGAGCGGATCAACTTGATCCTTGGCAATTTTTGCCAGTAATTCAAAGGCCATCTGACCTAAATCAGCGATTTGAGTCGGATTGCCACTCCGGTGCGCACCGCCTAAATCTAAGTTACTGATTGTGACCGCCTGGTTGGCTGGAAATGCGGGTGGATTTAAGACGCAGACCAGCTGGCCGTTATACGCGAGACGGGGAAGGTCCGCTTCAGCGTTGCCCACCGTGTTAATGATGAGGTCGACCCCTTGACCGGCCGTTAATGTTTGAATCCTATCGGTCACGTTTTCGGCGTGGTAGTCGATTTGGGTGTCTGGCTTTAACTTAGCGACAAAGGCTTGTTTGCCCTTAGAAACCGTAGTGTAAACGGTCTTTCCAGCCTGCTTCGCTAATTGAATCGCCATACTGCCGACCCCACCAGCGCCGGCGTGAATAAGGACCGTCTGGACATTATTTAGGTTGGCTTTGCGATAAAGGGCTTGGTAGGCCGTTAATCCGGCACATAGGCTTCCCGCCGCAGTCTCAAAGTTAACGGTGGTTGGAATATCTGCGAGGGCGTCCGCCGGAAAACTGACGTATTCGGCAAAACAACCGTCCGTACCGAGATTGTCGTGGCCGCATACCCGCTGACCGGGCCGGAAATTATGAACCTCGGCACCAACCGCTTCAATGATTCCCGCTACGTCTAAGCCTAAGGTGTGAGGGTAAGTCCAATCCGGATGGGGTCCAGTAAACACCTTATAATCGACCGGATTTAAGCCAACTGACTGGGTCTTAATTAAAACCTCGTTAGGCTTGATGGTTGGCATTGGGCGTTCCTGCCATTCCAAGTCGGTTAAACGATGGGCGCTTGCGGAAGGCACAACTAAAGCTTGCATGAATTGTCACTCTTTTCTTCGTATTTTGGAGATTGAATCCATTATAACCGCTTTAGTTAGGATATTTGAACGAAAAGCTGGTTGTTAGACAGTTACGTAAAAAGTGTAAAAAGTTGTTTTAAAACAAAGATTGACGACAGCGGTTACAATCATTAAACTAAAGTTAATCAAATTAAATAACAATTAACACTAGGGGTGTCCAAAAATGGGCTGAGATGGTGCTGTGAGTACCGATCCCTTTGAACCTGTAAGTTCAGACTTGCGTAGGGAAAGTGTCACAGCTGATAGTTAGCGACCACTCGATCAATGCATGTTGATCAGTGGTCGTTTTTTGGTTGGGCATGCCAATTAAAGGAGGAATTGATGATGAAATTAGCATTACTAAACGAATTACGTGATCAAAACCCAGTTGTTTTTAACATTGCCAACTTTGTGACGGTTCAAGACGTCGCTAATGGGCTGAATGCGCTCGGTGCGTCGCCCATTATGTCAGCAGAAGTTCAAGAAGCCGAAACGATGGTTCAAATTGCGGGTGCGGTCTGTATCAACATCGGGACCCTCACGGAACAGCAAGTTAACCAGATGCACGTGGTGGGGCAATTTGCTAATCAGTACCATAAACCCGTCGTTTTAGATCCCGTCGCTGTCGGGGCGGTTCCGTATCGGAAAGCCGTTACGACTGCTTTATTGGCGGATATTGACGTTGCGGTCATTCGTGGGAACGCCGGTGAAATTGCGGCATTAGCTGATGTTGATTGGCAGGCTAAAGGAATTGATGCTGGCAATGGTCAGGGTGATTTGGTTGAAATCGCCAAGACCTGTGCGCAGAAGTATCACTGCTGCGTGATCTTGTCCGGGCCAACCGATGTGATTACGGACGGCACGCGCGTTGCGCAAGTTCATAACGGGACGCCGCTATTTCAACTGCACGTTGGTTCGGGTGACCTGCTTTCGAGTATTGTGGCGGCGTTTACCGCTGTCAGCGACGATTACTTTGAGGCGGCCCAGACGGCGTGCCTCGTTTTAGCAGCGACTGGCGAACTCGTGGCTAGTCAGTTAACGGCGGACCGGCCAGCCACGTTTGCCGTCGATTTGATCGATAAACTCAGTTTGGTAAAAGTATCAGAAATTACTGATATTACAGCAATAAATTAGAAATCAAGGGGACGAAGATATGAATGAATTTCCACAAGTGCTAACGATCGCGGGGACCGATAGTGGTGGAGGTGCTGGGGTGATGGCCGATTTGAAAACCATGCAGGCCCGGCACGTTTTTGGTACGGCGGTCGTCGTTGCGGTGACGGCTCAAAATACGTTGGGTGTTCAAGATTTTATGGCGATGCCGACGAAATTAATTGATGAACAGTGTGCGTCACTGGGCGATGACTTTAACATTTTAGCGTGCAAAACGGGGATGTTAGCCGATGCCGAGCACGTACACGCGGTCGTTGAAAATTTGCGTCGCTACGATTTCGGTCCACTGACAGTTGACCCCGTCATGATTGCTAAGGGGGGCGCCCCATTGTTAGCCGAAGATGCGATTCAAACGGTTCGTGATGAATTACTCCCACTAGCAACGGTCGTGACGCCTAATTTACCCGAGGCTGAAAAGCTGACGGGTTTGACGATTGCAGATAACGCAGCCATGGTGCAGGCTGGGCACGCGTTACAAAAGTTAGGCGCTAAAAACGTGATCATCAAAGGTGGTCACGAAGCGGATCCCAGAATGGCCAATGACTTTGTTTTGCTGGCGGACGGCACGGCTTTCTGGTTAAGCGCACCCCGGGTTGCAACGATCCGGACTCACGGCACGGGTGATACGCTGTCAGCTTGTCTTACCGCAGAACTGGCGAAGGGGCAGTCGATGGCGCAAGCGATTAAAACGGCCAAAGCCTACGTTGCGGGCACGATTCAGGATACGATTCAGGTTGGTCACGGACACGGGCCGTTAAATCACTGGGCGACCCCTAGCAACGAGGTGACCGTTCATGACGCTTAAATTTAATCGAAACCAGTTACGGGCGTACTTCGTTTGTGGGACGCAGGATGTTCCGGGAGCAAATCTTGAAACGGTGGTGCAATCAGCGTTGGACGCGGGCATTACGGCTTATCAGTACCGGGATAAGGGGACTAGTCAGCTAACGCCAAACGAGCGCTTGGCCCTGGGGCGACGGTTGCACCAACGTTGTGCGGCTGCGAACGTGCCGTTTATCGTGGATGATGACGTTGAGTTGGCGCTCGCGTTGAATGCGGACGGTATTCACGTTGGTCAAAAGGATGATCGTGTCACGACCGTGTTGCAACGGGTCGCGGGACAAATGTTTGTGGGGTTGTCATGCTCAACCTTGTCAGAGGTGGCCATTGCAAATAAAGTTGCGGGAATCGCCTACATTGGGAGTGGTCCCATTTTTCCAACGACCTCAAAGGCGGATGCGGATCCGGTCGTCGGCCTAACTGGCTTGCAACAGCTGGTGGCGCATTCGCAGCGGCCCATCGTTGCAATTGGTGGGATTACTGAATCCCAGTTAAAGCCGGTTGCGGCGACCGGCGTAGCGGGCTCGGCGGTGATTTCCATGATTGCGCGCAGTACGGATATGACGAGAACCGTTGGGGCCATGCTGGCCGCAACGGCGCTTCAGTCATGACGGAACGGGGCGTCTTTAGGAGCCAGTTTCTACTCTGGTTAGGAGCGGCAATTTCGATTGCGGAAATTTTAACGGGAACGCTGATTGCGCCGTTGGGCCTGACGAAGGGGCTGCTAGCAATTGGCTTGGGTCATTTAATCGGCTGTGGGCTATTTCTGGTACCGGCAGGGTACTTAGGCGCCAAGCTACACCAGTCTGCCTTAAAGAGTGCTCAGATGGCGTTTGGTCGCGGGGGCGTGATGTTAGCGTCCGGGTTAAACGCGTTGTAACTTGTCGGGTGGACGGCGGTCATGATCGTGAACGCGCAACTGGCGATGAATCGCATTAGTGGTCAGTTATTCCATTTCAAAAGTTCCGTTTTGATGACCATTATCGTAGCCGTTTTAATTATTGGTTGGTTACTGATGGGCAACCAGTTGCTTTTTAAAATTAATAACGTGGTCGTTGGGTTGTTGGTTCTAGGGGCAATCTTAATGTTGGTTCTCGTTTTTACGACACCGGCTGCAGCGCCAACGACCGTGACTAACGTGGCCAAGATGACGTTTGGGCAGGCCGTTGAGCTCAACGTCACGATGGGGTTGTCATGGCTACCGTTGATTGGGGACTACACCCAGCACGTTGACCGACCGCTTCCAGCCGCAATCGTCAGCGCCGGGGGTTATTTTGTCGGCAGTGTGGCGATGTTTACGACCGGACTCTTGATCGTTTTACGAACCGGTCAAAGTGATATCACCGCGTTGCTGACACAGTCGGGGCTTGGCTTAATTGCGTTGCTGATTATTGTCTTTTCCACGGTTACGACGACGTTTCTGGATACGTACTCCGCTGCGACGAGCCTAGCCAATTTAACGCATACCAAACAAATTAACCGCTTGGCCGTGGGTGTGACGATTGTGGGTGCCGTCATTGCGCTAACGGTTGCCATGACCTATTATCAAAATTTCTTGTCCTTAATTGGGTCAGTGTTTACGCCACTGTATGCCATTATTTTTGTGACGTACTTTATTCGGCGAGCAACCTTACCATATTGGCTGAACTTTACTTGGTGGGTGGTTGGTATTTGGGCTTATTATCAGTTCCAAACGATTAACTTTTTCGGTGGGACCACGCTGCTTGTCCTGCTTGTTTTAGGTGCGGCGGTCTATTTGACGGGATTGGTGGTAAAGCCAGCTCCGTTGAAACGGCTGGTTGTGAATTAAATCTATATTGAAATAATTTCTAGGTTCCCATTTTGAGGGCCTATTTTTTTAAACGTTAGAAATAAATGCGGTCGTGAAGGACGTGATGAATTGCCCGTAGTTGTCACGGCGGGTACAATGGCTTTAAGCAGTATTGAAACCTAAGCAGTTAAATTGGTCGACCGCGTCAAGCACGAAACGTGCAACGATTGAAGACTTAACCGCGTTGTTCACGATGAGAGAAGGATAAAGTATGACCAAACCAATGATTGGAATTGCACCAGGAACGGTGGTCGTTGACAGCCAGATGTTTCCGGGACGGAAGCGGGACTATGTCAACCGGGAGTTTTTACAGTCGATTACCGATAACGGTGGAATCCCGCTAGTGTTACCAGTGACCATGGATGAAGCAACCATTGCGCGTTACGTGCAACTGATTGACGGGCTACTGTTGTGTGGTGGCCATGACGTTGCACCGTTCACGTACGGCGAAGAGGCGCAGCCGAAGTTAGGTGGGATTGATCCTGAACGGGATGCGTACGAGATTGCCCTGATTAAAGCAACGCACGCGGCCCATAAACCAGTCCTAGGGATTTGCCGGGGCGTTCAGATTTTAAACGCTTGTTATGGTGGAACGATTTATCAGGACGTCAGCTATATGCCGGCTGGTCAAGGCACGCTGAAACACATGCAGGGGCAATTGGCCGCGTACGGGATGCACAACGTGACGGTGACATCAGGGTCAACTTTGGCGGGCTATCTGGGTCAAACGCACTTGGCAGTCAATTCATTCCATCATCAGACGTTACACAAGATTGCATCAGGGTTTAAGCCAGTCGCAACGGCTTCTGATCAAGTGGTTGAGGCCATTGAGTCGACGACGGGTGGTTTACAACTGGGCGTGCAGTGGCACCCAGAAATGATGCAGCAAAGTGATCCAATTGAAGCACAATTATTTGGTGGCTTCGTTGCGGCGTGTGCGCACTAAGCAGCGGGTTACGGTAAAATAAACTTAGCAATGTTTCACGTGAAACATTGTGATACATATTTGAATAACGAGGGGATTGAGCGCATGGCAGCAAAATTTCAATTTGAGTCAACCGCAATAACTGCGTTAGTGCCACAATACGATGTCGCTGTTATCAGGTATGGTAATAACCGAATTGGCGGTAACTCAATCGCTGAGACGGTTGTTTTCGGGCGCCAAGCTGATTGGGATAGCATAACTAGTTAATAAGTGTTAGAAACGTTAATTTCTTAATATAAGGAATTAACGTTTTTATTCACTATGAGAAGGCTTTCATCACTGGCCGTGTTTTCGTATAATAAGAGTAACTAAAAACGAGGGGGTGGGGTTATGAAATCACTAGAAGTTGGCATGCAGGTCACAACTGAAAATCAACAGACGTATCGAATTTTATCGGTGATTAATCAGGGCCAGCAATTCTTGGTCCAAGCAGAAACAGGGCATGGGGACGTGCAAATCGTCGGATTAAACGAAATTGTTCAGATAACTGAATCACATAATGAAACCCCCGATGTTGAATTAGACCGTGTGACCGTCGTCGGGGAGCATTATGTCGATGATATTGAAACGACGCTTTTGGCACTACACGTTGGGATGGTCGTGTTGTTACAGCGGGAACCCGATAATGAGCACGATGCGGATGCCATCTCCGTTTGGACAGAGCAGCATGACCGGATTGGTTACGTGGCCCGTTATCAAAATCAGGCGTACGCCGAACTCATGGATCAAGGCCGGTTACTATACGGCGTCGTAAGTGAATTAGCACGGGAACAGCAACGGGTAGAGCTCGTATTGTGGCGGGTAGCCGATGCGCCTAGCCCAGTCGATGCGATGCGGACGCGTCAGCAAGTTGAGGATCATCAGCCAACGTTAGCGGCCATGCCATCGGACCTTGTCCGTTCACCCTTGGGCGATGTCGTGATTACTTGTGATGGCCGGCCGTTGCATTATCAAACGGTCCCGTTAACACCGTGGCTAACGCCGGGAGATGAGTTAACCGTGACGCGCCGTTATTTGCTCACACCGGATTGGTCACGGGTCGGTGATCAAAGCGTTGTGGCGTGTCAGACCACTAGTGGTGGGCAAGTCGTTCAACGCTGGCAGTCTAAGCAGGAAAACGCACTCGTGTTAACCAATGCCGACAGCTTTTATGTCGTTGGGATGAGTGCGGCGGTCATGACTGGCTCGAATGATAATTTAACGGATGATGCGAGTGCCACGACCGCTTTTTACCGGGTCAATGACGTGTCAGCACACGCCCGGTTAGGCTTTGTGGTTAGTTGGACGGCGTTTGGCGATCCCCGGGCGCAACCCGCTTTGCAAGCGGCGCTAACTTTTCCAGAACAGCCGGTTGTCCCGTATTTACCAGTGACTGCGAGCCAGAGTCACGCGACGTTTAATCAACAGGAATTGGCCGCTTTGCTGATTTCGGGATTGCCTAACCAACAAGGCAGTCAACTGTTAGAGCCCAGTGTTTCGGATCTGACCGTGGAAAAAATCCGGGTAACGGTCGGCGATCAAGCCTACCACGCGTTGTCCGGCTATCAGCGCCGCGTCCAATTGTTACCGGGAAGTTTAGAAGCCGTGAATACGACGTTAGTCCAGGCGTTAATTCACGCGGTTATTTACCACGAGATCGCGACGATGCACTATTTTGAGCCGACTGTCGGGATGGTGACCCAACCCATTTATCCAGTGCAACTCTTTACAACCACGGCAAAGGATGACGACCAGACGATTGTTGGTTGTTTGGCTTTCTATAATTATGATACGTTTGAGATGCAACAGGTTCCGCTGTCGGCGATTGCAAACTTAGCCGTTATTGCAAATCCCGAGCATCCACAAACATCGACCATTCCTCAGAATCCAGATTGGCGGCAAATCTTTTTGCATAGCTGGAACGACCAGGATTTAGACTGATTAGTCAAGATTATCATTTTAAAAAAAGGGCTGCGAAAAAAATCGCAGTCCTTTTTGATTGGCATTAAGGTATGCTCTCACAGCGGCTTATTTTTCGAGGTAGTCGTGCGCGGCGGCTAACATGTCGGCTGTTTGCTGGTTAAGCAGTGGGGGCAAGTTATCAAAGTCAAAGTAATCTAATTTAAGGGTTTCGTTGGTTGAGTGATCCAAGGCTTCGCCGCCGACCGGTTCAACGAGATACAGGGCGCTGATCGTTTGGGCAACATCGCCGTTAGGGTAAACGGCTTCCCCACGATCAAAAATGCCAATTTGTTCGATGATGCGAACTTGAAAGCCACTATCTTCCTTGTATTCACGAACACAAGCTTCTGCGTAGGTTTCACCGTATTCCAGATAGCCCCCGGGTAAACTCCAGTTGTGGGTGTCGGTTCGCAAGTTTAAGAGGACTTGTTGCTGGTCGTTGACTAAAATTCCCGCGGCAGTATTTAAAATAATTGGTTTATGACCAACGAGTGCGCGGATTTCCTGAATATAATTTGCCAAAAGAAACACTCCCTTTGTAGTTGATAACTTAATTATACGCAAAACAAGTTAGTTTTCCGTTTGAGTCGATGAAATTCTACTAATAGCGCTTAATTTAGCGTGGATATTAGTACAGACCCGGTTTATTAGTTGTAATCTAATTTGCGTCGTCGTTATTTTTTAGCTAAGATAAAGGCTATATACTATCAAAAATCGATAGGTCGTTCTTTGATTAATGAAAAGAGAGTAATGTATGCAAAGAAAATTAAGTACGGGCCAGATGCAAATGATTGCATTAGGTGGCACGATCGGGGTCGGTCTCTTCATGGGATCGGGCTCGACCATCAAGTGGACCGGACCGTCAGTTTTGATTGCCTACGTCGTTTCAGGGGCCTTTTTATACCTGATTATGCGGGCGTTAGGCGAGATGCTGTACGTGGATCCTAATACGGGTTCGTTCGCTAAGTTTGCTTCCGAATACATTCACCCAGTATTTGGTTTCCTCACGGCATGGAGCAACGTGTTCCAATTCGTCGTCGTTGGGATGAGTGAAATGATTGCGTTGGGCGGCTACTGTCGTTATTGGTGGCCGAACTTACCGGACTGGGTGCCGGGACTCATTGCAATCGTCTTCCTATGTGTGGCGAACCTTATCTCGGTGAAAATGTTTGGGACGCTTGAAACCTGGTTTTCACTGATTAAGGTGGTCACGATTATTTTGATGATCATCGCCGGTTTAGGGCTAATCCTATTTGGATTCGGCAATAATGGTCATCCAATTGGAATCAGTAATTTATGGTCGCACGGTGGGTTCTTCACCGGCGGGGTCAAAGGCTTTGTGTTTGCCCTGTCGATTGTGTTGGCGTCCTACCAAGGGATTGAGCTGATTGGGGTGACGGCGGGTGAAGCCGAAAACCCACAAAGTACCTTGGTTAAAGCGATTCGTTCGACGGTTGCCCGCATTTTGATCTTTTATGTCGGGGCCATCTTCGTCATCGTCAGCATTTATCCATGGGATCAGTTGAATCAAATCGGGTCGCCGTTTGTTCAGACGTTTGCCAAAATTGGGATTACCGCGGCCGCTTCAATTATTAACTTTGTCGTGATTACCGCGTCACTTTCGGGTACGAACTCCGGCATTTACAGCGCAAGTCGGATGACGTATACGTTAGCGGAAAATCACCAACTGCCACGAAAAATGACGTTGTTGAATCGTCACGGGGTGCCATTTTACGCGGTCATCGCGATTTCTGCGGGGATTCTGATTGGAATCGTGTTGAACGTGATTTTACCGCTATTCTTTAAGGATGCGAGTGAGATCTTCGTGATGGTTTACAGTTCCAGCGTGCTACCAGGAATGGTGCCGTGGTTCGTGATTTTAGTCAGCCAGATCGAGTTCCGCAAGCAAAACGCAGATAAGATGGCGGGACATCCGTTTAAGATGCCGTTGTCACCCTATTCGAACTACTTAACGTTGGCATTTTTAGCGTTAACGTTGATTTTCATGTTCATCAATCCGGAAACGCGTTATTCAATTTTGGTCGGGGTCGTCTTCCTAGCCATCATGACGTTGATTTATTTCCGTAAGTATCACGGTAAAACTGAAGAAGGACTTTAGAGAAGGACTTGCCAGCGATGGTGAGTTCTTTTTGTTTTGGCTGGGTTTTGCGGTAAAATTAGTAAACTAAGTGAAAAGGCGGTGGCACGAGATGGTCAAACAAGGACATTATGCAAAAGTCAGTCGACAAAAAAAGCAGCGGCAACTCAAACAGCGACACCAAGTCCATGAGCAACGGGCGTTGACGCCGGATGCAGTGGTGGAATTTTTGCAAGTCCGCTACCACCTAACCCGGGCCAAACAGCAGCGACCAGTCGTGCGTAAAACGATGCAACGTTTCGTTGCTTTGTGGCTAACGGCAGCCCAGAAGGTCAGTCCTAATTGGTCGGTCAAGACGATCACCACGCAGACGTTGCAGCAGTTTAACCGGCAGCTCCCGTGGCAGGGCTATGCCATGATCGATCAGTCAGTAATGGATTTTCAGAAGTTCCTCGTCAAAGAAGTGCCAGCGGTGCCGCTTGAACAGCGCTTGACGCTAGGTGACCCAGTGACGGAAGCAGACTGGAAAAAGCTCGTGACCACCCAGCTTGCCGTTAACGCATTACTGGGGTTAGTCAATGATTTGTCGCAGATTACTGACGCACAGATCGCACAACTTCAAGCGGGATTAATGCACGACGACGGTACAATTGACTGGTCGCGCGCAGCTAATCTAGTTGCACCAGTAACGGTGGTTGCGCCGGATGCGGATACCGCAACTAAAACTTGGTATGAACAGTTAGAAAAATTAAGTCTTAAAGATTTTGACTAATTAGTCAAGAATGGAGTGACGCTGGATGCAATTTTTGACGTCGGATCACGTCAGCTTAGATTACACGGATGAAGGAACTGGTCAAGCCGTTGTTATTTTAACGGGCTTTGGTGGTTCAAAGGATATTTGGTTAGCTCAAATTCCAGTCTTATTGCGGGCAGGTTACCGGGTCATCAATTTGGATGGCCGGTGCCAAGGCTTGTCAGAACATACGGCTAAGGGACTACGAATAAGTCGTCGCGCGGTTGATGCGCACGAGTTAATAACACATCTCAAGTTGGACCATCCGATTTTACTAGGAAATTCAATGGGCGCATCAACGTGGTTTGCCTACTTATCACTGTATGGTGATGAAAATATCCGGGCCGTGATCGATGTTGACCAAACACCTAAGATGATTAATACGGTGAGCTGGCCCTATGGGTTTAAACAAGTTCAGTGGCGGGATTTCCCCGAATACTTCCAGTTGCCACTGGGCCGTTCAACGTACAAGCACATTGACGACGCAACGTATGCGCGGGTTAAGGCAATTGAGACCCAGGCGCCGTTTGATAGTGCGTTGATGATTCCGTTACTCATTAACCACGCCTTTCAAGATTGGCGTGACGTGATCAAACAGCTTACCGTGCCGTTTTTGATTATTGCTGGTGAGCAGTCCCCGTACTTTGATTCAGACTTTGCGGCGGTCACGGCTAAGATGGCACGCCATGGTCAGAGTCTTGTGATTCCTGAAGCGGGGCATATCGTGATGGCTGAACAGTCGGCTGCTTTTAATGAAGCGTTACAAACGTTTTTGAAAACGCTTTGATGTTTTAAATGAATGCTGAGGTGTTTAAATGTCAATTCATAGTAACAACTTTTTCTCGAATACGTTACGGCGCTCAGTAACGGTGCAGGTCGTTTTACCCGAGCCATTGACGCCGGCGGGAACCGTGGCACCGGATTATTGCAGTGGTCGCCAAGCGTTACCGACACTGTGGTTGTTGCACGGGCTAGGGGGAGACGCCACGACCTGGCTGCGCGAAACGGCGATTGAACGGCTGGCGACCCAGTACCGGGTGGCCGTCGTGATGCCGCAAACGGAACGGGGCTTTTACACGGATATGGTGGCCGGACCGAAGTACTGGACGTTTATGACGACTGAATTGCCGGCGCGGATGCGCTACCTCTTCCCATTAAGTGACGATCCCCAGAAAAACGTCGTGGCGGGAAACTCGATGGGTGGCTACGGGGCACTACGCTGGGCGTTGACGTATCCGGAAAGGTTTGCGGCGGTGGCGGTGATGTCACCGGTGACGGACATTGCCCGGTTTCGGACGGATCAGGCAGCCATTATGCCGGATATGGACATGGCATTTGATCCAAGTGAAATGACGGGCACTGCCAGCGATGTTAACTGGTTACTGGAACAGCTAAAACCAGAACAGTCGCCGCTCCGCGTGTTGATGACGACGGGGAGTCAGGACATGTTGCGAGCCATGGATGAGGCGAGTCGGCCGCACTTTGAGGCCAAACTCGGTGACCGGTTCACTTGGCGCGAGTTACCCGGCCGCCACGATTGGCCCCTGTGGGTTGCACAGTTGCCCGCGGTGATGCATTGGTTGGTTAAGGGGACGTGGCGAGAAGTTTAAAATGCTTGAAAATAAGTATATTAGTTTGGAGGTCTACGGTGCGGTTTGTACTGTAGGTCTTTTTTTATTTTTTACTGCAGTAAAAGCGTGCTATAAAAGGACACTTAACTATCTAAACCAGGAAGCGGTTACATCGCCTGCCAATACCACTTTTTGGGGTTGCAAATAATGAATAAGTTGTGCCATATTAAGGTTATAGTGCTTTTAAAATTGGAGGTAGTGATTATGAAGGAACCGTATGGCATTGGCTTAGATATTGGGACTAGTTCCGTGGGATGGACTGTTGTTGATGACAAAGGTCACTTGAAAAAGGTAAAAGGCAAAACCGCGATTGGTGCTCGCTTATTCAGTGAAGGTGAAGCGGCGGCAGAACGGCGAGGATTTCGGACAACCCGTCGCCGGTTAAAGCGAAGGAAATGGCGTCTACGTTTGCTACGTGAGTTTTTCGATGAACCTATCAGTGAAATTGACGCGGATTTTTTTGCTCGCCGTAAATACGCGTCAGTTTCCCCGCGGGACCCTAAGTATAATGGGCAGGCTAAAACGCTATTTAATGATCGTACTGATAAGGAGTTTTATGAAAAATACCCAACAATTTATCATTTACGACATGCTTTAATGACTGAGAATCGGAAATTTGATTTGCGTGAGATTTACTTAGCGATGCACCATATTATTAAGAGCCGGGGAAATTTTTTAAGTGAGGGACCAGCTACTAACTATCAGTCTACTAATCTTGATTTGAAAACTGATTTTGAACAGTTAAATAGTTTATGGTCACAGCTAGATGATAGTTTGGGATTAGCTATCACAACCGATGGAGAACAATTAAACAAGATTAAAGCTATTTTAGTCCGCAATGACTTATCACGTAGCGACCAGCAAAAGCAAATTATACCATTACTTTACCGTGAAACAGAGAGTAATGGAGTAGCGAAAAATCGGCGAAAAGCTGTTGTTACGGAACTTGCTAAGGCTTTGGTTGGGAATAAAGCTAAGGTAAACGTCTTAACTCTTACTGAGATTGATGCTGAGGAGCAAAAAAATTGGTCCTTCGATATGGGAAATAGTCAAGATTCGATGCCCCTGATTGAAGATGGGTTGTCCTTGTCGGCACAGGACATTATGACAATTGTGATTAAGTTATATTCGGCAATCAACTTATCGCAATTGATACCAGAAGGTAAGTCATTCTCAGAAAGTATGATTGATAAGTATAACCAACACGCTGCCGACTTAAAATTATTAAAAGCATACTTAAATACGCAAACTGATGTTGAAAGAAAGCACGCCATACGAGCAACGTATGACCACTATATTAGTGGCATTGCGGGTAAAGCTATGCCGCAGGAGAATTTTTATAAGGAACTAAATAAATTTGTTGAATCAGATAAATCAACTAACAGTAGCGCAGAAAAAATCTATCAGTCAATTCAAGCTGAAACGTATATGCCAAAGTTGCGCACAAAGCAAAACGGTGTAATCCCGTATCAAGTACAGCAAAATGAGTTAGATCAAATTATTAATCGTCAAAAGCAATACTATCCGTGGCTGGGAGAATCGAACCCGGTTATGAAGCGACGGGGGAAATTCCCGTATAAGTTAGATGAATTGATTGGTTTTCGAATTCCTTACTATACTGGTCCTTTGGTCACACAGGAAAGTCAAAATACTCATAGTAATGCAAATTTTGCTTGGATGGTTCGTAAAGCAGATGGTCAAATTACACCGTGGAATTTTGACGAAAAAGTTGACCGTGAAGCTTCCGCAAACGCGTTTATTCAACGCATGCGCACAACGGATACTTACTTAGTTGGCGAGGATGTTTTACCATTACAAAGTCTCATTTATCAACGCTTTATGGTCTTAAATGAGCTTAACAAGATTAAGATAGACGGCGAATGGATTACGGTCAAGCAGAAGCAACGGCTGTATGAACAGGTGTTTAAGAAGCAAAAGCAAGTTAGTGTTAAACAAATCAAACGAAACCTAGTATGCGCGGGAGATTGTAAAGTTGAGCCCCAAATTACCGGACTAGCTGATCCTAAAAAGTTTAACAGTTCACTTTCCACATATTACGATCTGAATAAGATTGTCCCGGATGCATTGATGGATTCAAATAGACAAGGTGATATTGAAAAAATTATTTTGTGGTCGACGGTCTTTGAGGACAAATCGATTTTTAAAGCTAAACTGGAGGAGCTTACCTGGTTGACAGAACAACAACGGGATAGATTGATTCACTTACGATATCGTGGATGGGGCAGATTGTCAAAAAAGTTGTTGGTCACGTTCAAGGATGAAAATGGGCGTTCAATTCTGGACGCGTTGTGGGCAACTAACCATAATTTTATGGAACTGCAGAGCCAAGAAGTAATTGCTAGACAAATTACAACGGCTAATGCGGCTGGTTTGAACGAAGCAGATATACAGGATACGATTAATGATTTGTATACTTCACCACAAAACAAGAAAGCCATTCGTGAAGTGATGTTAGTGTTGGCAGATATTCAAAATGCGATGCATGGGCAGGCACCAAGCAAAGTGTACGTTGAAGCTGCTCGCGGTGGCGGGCAATCAGGACAGCGAACACAGACTCGCTCGCAACAAATTAAAAATGCTTATCAGACAACGGCAAAAGAAATTGTGAGTGAAACAGTTAAAGATGAATTCCAAAAAAGGTTTAAGACACACGAGCGTTTAACGGACTGGTTAGTACTATATTTTATGCAAAATGGTCGCGATCTCTATACTGGAAAAACAATTAATATTGACCGACCCAGCTTATATCAAATCGATCATATTTTGCCTCAATCATTAATCAAAGATGATTCGTTGGATAATCGGGTTTTGACTAGTGCTCCAATCAATGCTGAAAAGAACGATATTTTTGCAAGTGAAAAATTCGGTATGACAATGGGAAATGATTGGCGCCGATTGCATCAAGCGGGATTAATTTCTGGACGTAAGTTACGTAATTTAACGATGCGACGTGATGAGATTAGCAAATTTGCAGTTGGATTTGTTCATCGTCAATTAGTGGAAACGCGACAAGTTATTAAGTTAATTACGGACTTGATTGACGCTAGTTATCCAGAAACAACAATTGTTTCTGTCAAAGCGAACCTGACACATCAGTTCAGAAGGACATTTAATTTTCCGAAAAATCGGGATGTCAATAACTACCATCATGCGTTTGATGCCTATTTAACGGCGCTAATCGGTAATTATTTATTGCGCCGGTATCCAAAATTAGAGCGATTCTTTGTTTATGGGAAATTCAAGAAGTTACCAGTAACGATGACTCATTTCAACTTCATTAATCAATTAAAAAATGCAACAAGTCCAATTATTGATTCAGAAACAGGAGAAATTCTTTGGGATAAGGATAAAGGCCTTGCAGAACTCATTCAAATTTATAATTTCAAGCGAATTTTAGTTAATCGAGAGGTGCGTGAGAATAATGCGGGGATGTTTAAGCAGACGTTATTTAAAGCAACAGATGCTGATTCTAAGAAATTAGTTTCTAAAAAGGATGGATTAGATCCTACGATTTACGGGGGGTATACGAAAAAGCAGACAGCCTATTTAGCCATTGTAAAAGTTTCGAAAAAGGGAACCTTTGAATATAAAGTTATTAGTGTTGCGACGTTACAGCGTGTCAAAATTGAACGGTTGGTATGTAATGGCTTGTCAGAGAAAGAAGCATTGCACCGTATTCTAGAACCCCAATTTACACGAATAATGAAAAAGACGGGTAAGATTAAGTACGATCCATTCGAAGTCATATTACCTAAAGTAAGGCTTGATCAGGTCATTCGAGACGAGTTCAAAGGAGGCGTACATCGTTTTGCGTTAGGATCAGATACACTTTACCATAATATACAGGAACTGATATTGCCATTAAGTATGCAGCGCAAATTAGTGAAAAGAAATGTGTCTGCGAGTGATTTGGATGAAGTATTTGATGCAACGCTTGACCAAGTCACAAAATATTTCCAGATTTATGATAATCGTAGTTTCAGAGAAAAGCTCCTAGGAAAAGACGATATGTTTAAAAGAATTACGGATACTGGAGAAAAGCGTTTGATTTTAGATCAATTATTTACAGGATTACATGCCAATTCTACATTTGGAAATTTACAGAATCTGGGATTAGGCACAGGATTTGGTGAATTGAAACTGTCCGGTGGAATAAAATTAACTCAAAATGCTGAAATTATTTATCAATCACCAACTGGATTATTTGAGCGCCGCGTTGTACTAAAGGATTTATAGTAAAAAAAGATGCCACCATGTTGAATGGTGACATCTGTGTACATATGTAATGGTCCGAATACGGACTCAAAAAGTGAAACTCGACTAAAAAGTCTTGTTTGATCTTGACGCTAGTAGTCATATCAATAAGGATTAGAAATTGATACAAGTAAATATTAGCACGAAAATTCAAAATAGACAAGAAGGTAATGTTTATGGGTTGGCGGAATGTCATGATTACGCAACACGCCAAGGTTTCATACTCTAATCGACTGTTATTGGTGCAAACGGACCGGGAAAAGTATCACGTGCCAATTGCGGACGTACAATTGCTACTAGTTGGAACGACACAAGCAGTGATTACTAGTGCAGCAATATGTGCACTGGCAGAAGCACACGCCAAAGTGGTTTTTACCGATCATCAGGGAGAACCAATTTGTGAAACTAATGATTATTATCCCACTAGAAGGACAGCTGATTTAGTACGTAAACAAATTAACTGGCCAGAACAACGCATTCAGAATCTATGGACTAAAAATGTTGGTAGTAAAATTCAAAATCAAATCCAGGTAATCGATTTTTCTGATAAAAATTCTCAACCCCTGCGTGACGAGTTAGATAAATTGGAGTTAAACGATGCGACAAATCGAGAAGCGGTAGTTGCTAATAAATATTTCACACTATTATTTGGTGATGAGTTCCAGCGTCGTAATTTTGATCCGGTTAACGCAGCCTTAAATTACGGATACGCTTTAATTTTGTCATTGGTTAATCGTGAAATTGTTATGAACGGATACCTGACCTGTATTGGCATTCACCATGAAAACAATGAAAATGAATTCAATTTAGGCTCAGACCTAATGGAGCCGTTCCGACCAGTAGTTGATCAATGGGTTAGTCAGCAGCGGTTTAATGAGCTTACACCGGATGTGAAGTTTGGGTTATTGGCTCTTCTGAATATTGTAATTACGTTTAATGGTAAGCAGACTTATTTGAGTAATGCGATTAGTCAACACGTTGCAAATAGTTTGCATTTTTTGAGTGAAGAAACGGATGAAGTGAAGATTGAGGTGGAATTGCCAGATGAGGTATCGAGTGATGCGATTAATAGTCATGTTTGATGTTCCGATGGATACGTCCGAACAACGACGATCTTATCGGCGGTTTCGTAAGGCACTAATCAGTGAAGGCTTTTTAATGATGCAATATTCCAACTACGTTCGAGTTTGTGTGAATAAGAAAACGGCTGATTTTGTAGAAAAAAGAATTACGCCTCTAGCACCGCCGGGTGGAAAGGTTCAGACGATGACGGTCACGGAGAGACAGTATCAGGCCATGCATTACATTGTTGGTGCGCCGAGTACGGATATTACAAACTCAGCTGAAAGGACAATCATTATATGAACCTGACTTATTATCCATTTAAACCGTTTCATATTGAAACGGGGAAAATTAATATAGTAGATACTGGAAACAGCCATATGTATTTTGATTTGATTCAGGGATTGCTTGATCGTGCAGATTCAGTCAAAATAAGTAATGATGACTTTGAGTTACAAACCTTGAGTAGTCAATGTAGTTGGTATGGTGACTTGATGTTGACTGTTGACTTAAACCGATTGTTTCTAAAGAAAATCCAGCAACGCTTAATTGATCTAATGACTGATGAACAACAGGTTGATTTACTTGAAAGCAGCAGTCAAATGGTGACACAAGTAACGGATGTCAGCTTTTTAACTGATTTACCACTTGAAGTATCAGAATTGCCAAATATTGAGAAGGTCATGAAATTTATCGGAATAAGTTTTCCTAAGGAATTAGCTTCGAATCCTACTGAAGTTTTGGAAACTTTGATCCAGACACATGTTGAGCTGGGTAGCAGTAAGTGGATTGTATTGACCAATGTCACTCACTATGTCACTGCTGACGAGTTAATGGGACTAAGTCAGTTGGTGGACGAATTGAATGCCACTTTGCTTATCATTGAATACTCAGAATCAAGAAGAATGGAAAAGTTCCAAAATGCCTGTTATTATTATGTTGATGGGGACTTAGTCGATTGGCGTGACATGAGTTAATTAAGTAAGGATTAGGATATGGCGGTCTTGAATAGTAGTCATATCAAGAAGGATTAGAACGAATATGCCGGAAAAGAAAAGTCTTTTAGAGTCTTGAATAGTAGTCATATCAAGAAGGATTAGAACGACGCTGTGCTAAACCCATTAAAACCTGTAGTCTTGAATAGTAGTCATATCAAGAAGGATTAGAACGATGTCAATGGCATTGATGTCAGCTACCCCGTCTTGAATAGTAGTCATATCAAGAAGGATTAGAACGAAAGCTATATAAAGCGTTCTAAGCCATTCGTCTTGAATAGTAGTCATATCAAGAAGGATTAGAACACTTTTTAGCATTTTTTCTAGCAATTTGATGTCTTGAATAGTAGTCATATCAAGAAGGATTAGAACAATATAAAAAAATTATCGAATATCAACGATGTCTTGAATAGTAGTCATATCAAGAAGGATTAGAACCGTATAAATCGCATTGTTTTAGGAACTGATGTCTTGAATAGTAGTCATATCAAGAAGGATTAGAACGCTCATTAGCGATTCTGATGACTTCACGCCGTCTTGAATAGTAGTCATATCAAGAAGGATTAGAACTACGTCTTCTTGATAATCTTCTCATCCTTGGTCTTGAATAGTAGTCATATCAAGAAGGATTAGAACCCGCGGACAATTGGTTTCAAACCCGCGGAGGTCTTGAATAGTAGTCATATCAAGAAGGATTAGAACCCATTTTTGCGTAAATTAAATGCGCAACCCGTCTTGAATAGTAGTCATATCAAGAAGGATTAGAACTTAAAAATGATTTCTTCATCGCCATGGGGTGTCTTGAATAGTAGTCATATCAAGAAGGATTAGAACTGGGAACAGCGATTTAACCTACAGCTTGAAGTCTTGAATAGTAGTCATATCAAGAAGGATTAGAACCCAGCATTAATTTCATTTATTGCTTTATGCGTCTTGAATAGTAGTCATATCAAGAAGGATTAGAACTCAGGCTTGGGCGCAATTAGCCAGTCTTTAGTCTTGAATAGTAGTCATATCAAGAAGGATTAGAACAGCAAGATCCAACCTGTCACGATTGACGGTGTCTTGAATAGTAGTCATATCAAGAAGGATTAGAACCCACGCTCGGAGTCTGAAGGTGAATCGGTAGTCTTGAATAGTAGTCATATCAAGAAGGATTAGAACGCGAAAGCGCCGAAAGATTCCTTTACTTTTGTCTTGAATAGTAGTCATATCAAGAAGGATTAGAACTAGAAGCCTCTAACGAATTGCTTAACGCATGTCTTGAATAGTAGTCATATCAAGAAGGATTAGAACACTAATCCGGATAACGATGCTGACACTGGTGTCTTGAATAGTAGTCATATCAAGAAGGATTAGAACATTCTCGGTGAAAAGTAAATTTTTGGCCGTGTCTTGAATAGTAGTCATATCAAGAAGGATTAGAACGGACCAAAAGGTGACCCCGGCGAACCCGGTGTCTTGAATAGTAGTCATATCAAGAAGGATTAGAACGTCTCAATTGAAATCGTGCTCGGTCTGATGGTCTTGAATAGTAGTCATATCAAGAAGGATTAGAACGGCGAACCAGTTAAGCAAAACGATGACGTTGTCTTGAATAGTAGTCATATCAAGAAGGATTAGAACGCTGACACACCACTAACGGCGGGAACCTTAGTCTTGAATAGTAGTCATATCAAGAAGGATTAGAACAAAGAAGTATGAATAAATATGACAGATAAGGTCTTGAATAGTAGTCATATCAAGAAGGATTAGAACCGGATTCAGCGCTACCCGATCACTGGGATCGTCTTGAATAGTAGTCATATCAAGAAGGATTAGAACGACCGTTCGACTTGATGAAGGAACTATGGCGTCTTGAATAGTAGTCATATCAAGAAGGATTAGAACTTGAAGGTGTGGAATTGATTCAAGCTTTTAGTCTTGAATAGTAGTCATATCAAGAAGGATTAGAACCATATAACCGGCCGCGATGATAAATAAATTGTCTTGAATAGTAGTCATATCAAGAAGGATTAGAACTAATATAATGTGGAATTTTTTAAAAAAACGGTCTTGAATAGTAGTCATATCAAGAAGGATTAGAACTTTGGTTGTCTTTTTAGGCTCAGTCATGCTGTCTTGAATAGTAGTCATATCAAGAAGGATTAGAACCGCAAATGGCAAGCAACGACGGGCTAGAGGGTCTTGAATAGTAGTCATATCAAGAAGGATTAGAACCATGGGTATTGAATTTGACCCAAAATATATGTCTTGAATAGTAGTCATATCAAGAAGGATTAGAACAGGCTCTTTGAGTGTGATGCGTGCAAGTGTGTCTTGAATAGTAGTCATATCAAGAAGGATTAGAACTTAAACGTTTTGCCATCGGTACGAGTTGTAGTCTTGAATAGTAGTCATATCAAGAAGGATTAGAACATTGTTAATTGGGAACGTCCTTACAGTATTGTCTTGAATAGTAGTCATATCAAGAAGGATTAGAACAACGATAAAAATGTTATTTTGGGATTGGTAGTCTTGAATAGTAGTCATATCAAGAAGGATTAGAACAAATTGCGTTACTGCCATGTTTGACCTCCTGTCTTGAATAGTAGTCATATCAAGAAGGATTAGAACACGATTGATAGGGATGTAACCGCGTCACTGGTCTTGAATAGTAGTCATATCAAGAAGGATTAGAACAACGCGTTCTTGATAACTCATGTAGTGACCGTCTTGAATAGTAGTCATATCAAGAAGGATTAGAACTATCCACGGTACTCTTGTACTTGCTCACTAGTCTTGAATAGTAGTCATATCAAGAAGGATTAGAACGCGTTGCTTCAATTTGCAGAATCCTACATGGTCTTGAATAGTAGTCATATCAAGAAGGATTAGAGCATGACGGCTTGGAACGGTCAAAACGTGTCAGTCTTGAATAGTAGTCATATCAAGAAGTATTAAATCTCTGACACAAAAAGAGCAGCACCTCATATGTAGGCGCTGCTCTTTTAGATTGTCGTTTAATTAGTCTAACACTTCGTCACGAGCGAACCGGAAACGTAGGAACTTCCCGATTTCCGTCACGATCAGGACGACGATCCCGCATACGATTGGGATGCCCCAACCATACCAGAAGTTGATGTTGGTAGTATGGAAGACCGATTGCATGAACGGCAAGTAGATAATGCCGAGCTGCAACAGGATCAGGATACCGATGATATAAAACGCCATCTTGTTTTGGAAGAAGTACTTGGAAATAACCGGGTGGTCGTTTCGTAAGTTAAACAGGTAGAAAATCTTCCCAAAAATGATGATGTTCAGTGACATCGTACTCCCGACCACGTTTGGTAGCCCAATTGCGGTCAAGTAGTCGTAAGCAAAGATTCCTAAGCCAGAAATCAGCAGGGAAACGTAGAAAATTTCAAACGAGTCCAGCTTGTTCAGCAAGCCCGCCTTAACGTTCCGTGGTCCCCGAGACATGATGCCAGCCTCTGGTGGTTCGAAAATGAACGCGAACTGGATGGTCAGTGCGGAAACCATGTTAATCCAAAGTAACTGGGTCGGGTACAGTGGTAAGTCGTGTCCCATCAAGATACTGATGATAACGACTAACCCTTCAGCAAAACTCGTTGGGAGTAAGAAACGAATCGTTTTCCGAATATTATCGAAGACGTGTCGACCTTCACGCACGGCGGCGACGATGTCAGCAAAGTCATCATCTGCAAGGACCATGTCAGCGGATTCTTTGGCCACTTCAGTCCCCTTGATCCCCATCGCAACCCCAATATCAGCTTGCTTTAGGGCGGGCGCATCGTTGACCCCGTCACCAGTCATGGAAACCACGTGATCATTTGCTTGTTGTGCACGGACAATTCGTAATTTGTTATTAGGTGTCGCACGTGCAAAGACGTTGTAATCGTCAATCTTAGCCTTTAATTCGGCGTCATCCATGGCGTCGATTTCAGGCCCCGTAATGGCGTTTACGGTTGGTGCCAAGTTTAACTTGTTGGCAATCGCCATCGCAGTGTCCGGGTGGTCCCCGGTAATCATTTTAACTTGTACGCCAGCTTGCCGTAGTTCGGCAATGGCTTTAGCCGCTTCTTCACGTGGCGGGTCGATGATCCCAACTAAACCGGCTAAGTTTAAGCCGCCAATTTGTTGGGCATCAATTTCCGTGACGCTATCAGAAACGGGTAGGTAAGCTAAACCAACGACCCGTAAGCCGTCCGCCGTTAACTCATCCATCGCTTGATCCCAATAAGTGGGGTGATCAGCCTGTTTAGTTAACCGCAGGATGGTTGCGGGTGACCCTTTGACCATCAAGAACCGCTGGCCATCTAAATCGGCTAAGCGGGCGGAAAAACGAAAGGCGGAGTCAAACGGTAGTGAGTCGACTTCATCAACTTCAGGATCGTGACCAGTCATCTTCCGGTACAAGGTCGTTAACGCCCCGTCGGTTGGTTCACCGGTTAGTTCCCAGCGATTATTTTCAAAGTGCAACTGTGCGTCGGTCGTTTGTCCGGCAATTTTGACGAGCCATTCCATGTTGCGATCGGCATGCCAGTCAACGGCTTTACCGTGTAACTTCAACGCCCCGTCAAAATTAACGCCACCGTTGTCGTCGTAACCGACACCGGTCACGTCAAACGTGTTGTCAGGAGTGACGACTTTAGTGACGGTCATTTCGTTTTTAGTTAAAGTCCCGGTTTTATCGGTATTAACGATATCCACGGCCCCTAAAGTTTCAACGGCGGGAAGCGACTTAACGATAACGTTTTTCTTCGTCATTTGCCGCGTTCCCATCGCAAGGACCACGGACGTACTAGCTGGCAACCCTTCAGGCATTGAGCCAACGACCATTGTGATAACGGCGATTAAAAGGGTTGGTAAGCTGTAAATCTTCGTTACTAGCCCTAATACAAATAGTAAGACGGCCGCCACAACGATGGCAATGGAAAGCCAGAGGCCTAAGGAATTTAAGTTCCGCATTAACGGTGTTGATGTTTGTTTAACTTCACTAACGGATTGTTGAATATGCCCAATTTCAGTATCTTCAGCGGTTGCTGTAACGATCCCGAAGGCGGAACCACTGGTGACAGCGGTTGATGCGTAGACCATGTTTTTACGGTCGGCCAGGGCTAACTGGTCAGCCGGCATCGGTTCTTCCTGTTTCTCAACGGCGTTCGTTTCACCGGTTAAAACGGATTCTTGAACGTTGAAGTTGTCCGCGGAGATAAGACGCATGTCCGCGGGAACCGCATCACCGGCTTCCAAGTTAACGAGGTCACCGACAACGAGGTCACGCGCATCAATTTCGAGTTTCTTTCCGTCACGAATCACAAAGTTTTTCGAAATCAGCATTTCACGGATACGTTCTAAGGCGTTACCCGCTTGCCGTTCCTGAACGTATCCGATAATCGCGTTGGCAATGATGACTAAGCCAATAACGACGGAGTCCGAGTAACGGTGCATGAAAAACGTTAAGATCGCGGCGGCCGCTAAAATATAAATAATACTGTTATTAAACTGCTTGATGAATTGGACGAACCGGGATGTACGTTTCGTTTCCAATTCGTTTCGACCGTCGTGTTGTAAACGGTCAGCGGCTTCGGCAGCACTTAGCCCATCTTGGGAATCCGTATGGTACTTAGTAGCTAAAGCCGATTCATCAAGCTGCCACAACTTGACCGGATCAGGTGGAACCTGATCATCAGTAGTTGCTTCCGTGGTGTTCAATCTATGGGTGTTATCTTTTATCATTCAATCCACTCCTAAAAATTTATTATATTATCGATTGGGGTCATTAAAGTCTCGGCGCTTCTTGCGCATTGTGTAGGACAATTTCGCCACATCCCTTCCATTATGCATTGTTTGTTTAATATATTATATATGATGAACGTTATTTTTAGGTATTAAAATGTTTAACAATCTTATGACTAATAATTACGAGTGTGACAATTGGGTATCAGGGCGTGATGATAAAAGCAGGTGACGCCCGAATAAAGGGGGCACCACCTGCATACGATTAGCCTTCGATTGGATCCTTCATTAACAACCATAAAATCAAATAAACGATGATTCCTGGAAATACGGGTGTCACGGATAAAACGATGAACAGAATCCGAGCAACGTTAGGATTCCAGTTAAAATGTTCGGCTAGACCGCCGATAACGCCAGCAATGACGCTGTTGTGTGCCGAACGATGAATATCAATTTTCATAGTAAATACCCCTTTTTAAATCACTACCTTTAATGTAGCAGGTTTAGGTATAAACGGCTACTAATTCGCACAGGGTTTAAGGATTAACTAGGAATTAGCAGTCTGATATAGAGAGTGCTAATTGCTTGCATCGATAAATTAAGCTGGTAGTATATATGCTGAAGGTCAGGAAAGGTCAAATAAAATAAAACCGCCGGCCCGTTTAATTAGCCAAGCATTATGAATGAAAGGGGACTGTTAGTATGGCTAACACTTTAATGAACAAAAATGATTTTGGTATGTTGGATCCTTTTGCACGGATGGCGCAGGATTTCTGGGCACCATTTACTAGTATGGATCAGGCATTGAAGACCGATATTGACGAAACGGATGACCGTTATCAAGTTAAGGTCGACGTTCCAGGAATTGATAAGCAGGACGTTAAGTTGGATTACCGCGACAACGTATTGTCAATCAAAGTTCAGAAGAATAGCTTTGTTGACCATGAAGACAAGGATCAAAACGTTGTCATGAATGAACGTCATGCTGGCACGTTACAACGTCAGTACGTTTTACCAAACGTCGCTGCTGATAAAATCAGTGCGACCCAAACGGCTGGTGTGTTGACGATCACGTTACCTAAGACGGCACCCGCAAAAGATGCTGGTCACATTGAAATCCAGTAATTAACGTTATAGATAGTTGAAAAGCACGCGCCCGTGTGATTACGGACGCGTGCTTTTTGCTGTCTCGGTGACCATTCTGAAGAAATTTCCCGGGAAATAACTGTAATTTTGTGCAAAAAATATGATAAGCTAATTATCATGACACACTTACTGAAAATTAGTAATTACTAGATTTGGAGATGACAGACGTGGATGACGCAGAACGTGAGCGTGGACCGTGGCATCGTAATTTAATTGTCCTATGGTTTTGTACGTTTGTTGCTGGAATGGCTTTTAGTGAAATTATGCCGTTTCTCTCATTATTCGTTAGTCAATTAGGTGATTTTACCAAAGCTCAGGTCACGTTTTATAGTGGTCTGGCTTTTGCTGCGGACTACGCGATTTCTGCAATTTCAGCCCCGTTATGGGGAATTATTGCGGATAAAAAAGGCCGTAAGATAATGCTGTTGCGGGCCTCACTCGGAATGGCCGTTGCGATGGGATTGATGGGCTTTGTGACCAGTGTTTGGCAATTAATTGCTTTGCGGGCACTTCAAGGTGTTTTTGCGGGTTTCATTTCTAACGCGCAGGCGCTAGTCGCTTCGCAGACCCCACGCCAATATAGTGGTCGGGCGCTAAGTACCTTAATTACGGGGGCCGTTAGTGGGCAATTATTCGGACCAGTTATTGGGGGCTTTTTAGCCCAACTATTTTCTATTCGTAACACCTTCTTCATTACGGCGGGCCTCTTGATGGTCGCATTTTTGCTGAGCTTGATCTTTGTTCAGGAACACTTTAAGCCGGTGGAACATCATCGGCAACCGGGTGATAGTCGCAACCCGTTAGCGGCGTTTAAAAACCCAACGCTGATCATCGTGATGCTTTGTTCAACGGCAATTGTGCAATTTGGGAATGCGTCAATTGCGCCAATCATCAGCCTGTATGTGCGGGAATTGATGAATTATCATGGCCCCATTACGGTGGTTGCGGGGATTATTGCCGCGCTTCCCGGAATTTCTAACATCATTGCTGCGCCGCGATTAGGGCGATACGGTGATCACCATGGTTCGGGCCGGGTGCTTGTCTTCGGCTATATTTTTGCGGTCATTATGTATTTCCCACAGGGGATCGTGACAAGCGTGATTGCGCTTGGAATATTGCGGTTTGCGATTGGGATTTCTGACGGGGCGTTGTACCCGGAGATTCAGACGGTTTTAACCAAAAATACGCCGGTCCACTTAACGTCAACGGTTTTTAGTTATAATCAATCGTTTCAAGCGATTGGGAATATGCTGGGGGCGTTACTAGGTGGAATTGTTGCGGGGTGGTTCAACTATAATGCCGTCTTCATTATGACGGCGGTATTGCTACTGATCAACTTGGGATTAGTCTTGTGGTTAGTGCCTGAAATTTGGAAAAGGGAAAAGCGAAGTACCGAGTAGACATTGAAGCGTTTGGGGAGCGACAGGCCCAAACGCTTTTTTGATGAACAAATAAGTCGTATTAGATAATCAGGAAAAAAGCGTTGCCTTCGAGTAAGTCGAAGGGACTAAACTAGCCATATTTCAATTATAGAAGTTATGTAGAGGTGTTCAATATGGCAATTATTCAAATTTTAATGGTCGTCCTAGTTGCAACTGGATTACTTACTTTAGTAGGTGATCCCACCGTGCATGCGCAACCACAACGGATCAAACGGCAGCGATTGAATCGTAAACACTAACGGATGACGATTGGTCCCTGGTAATGAGCAAGTGGGTAAAATGTTTGACCCGCTCAATCTTGGGAGTAAACTGGGTTAGGATAACGAAATAATATTGATTTTGATAGGAGCGATTTAATGACGACAATTAATGCAGCCAATGCGGGAACGTATTCGTTTGATGATCAGTTCAAGGTTAATCGGCTTGGGTACGGCACCATGCAATTAACGGGTCCCGGAACTTGGGGGCCCTATGCTGATCCTGAAAATGGGGTCAAGGTGATTAAAAAGGCTTTGGAATACGGCGTCAACTTCTTTGATACGGCGGATTCGTACGGGCCATGGTTTGCGGATCGGTACTTAGCAGCCGGTTTAAGTGGTGCGCAAAACCGCGATCAAATCTTTATTTCGGATAAGGTTGGTCAAACACGGCAAGGACCAAATATTTGGACGCCACATGGTGAACCTAACTATCTGCGGCAACAAGTGGAAGTCTCAATGATGACCTTAGGAATCGATCATGAAGACCTCGTATTCTTACACCGAATCGATTCTCATTTTTCAATTGCGGACCAAGTTGGTGAATTGAAGCAGTTACAAGACGAAGGCAAGATTAAACATATCGGGTTGAGCCAAGTTACCGTGGACCAGATCAAAGAAGCTCAAAAAGTGGCTAAAATCGATGCGATTGAAAACTTGTTTAACGTTTCAGATCATCGTGATGACGACGTGGTCGATTACGCCGCTTCACAAAACATGGCGTTCTTACCATGGTTCCCATTGGCAACCGGTGAACTGGCACAGCCAGGTAGTGAGCTGAGCACCATGGCACAAAAGTACCAAGTTAGTCCTGCTCAGATTGCGTTAGCTTGGTTATTGAAGCGGTCAGATAATATTTTGCCAATTCCTGGGACGAGTTCCGTGGAACATTTGGCAGATAACATTGCAGCGGCAAACGTTGAGTTATCGACGGCCGACTTTAATGGATTAAGCCAATTGAGTCAAAAATAATAACAATTTAAAATCATCATAACCGCTCGAGATAAAACCATTTACTACTGGTTTCATCTTGGGCGGTTTGTTTGTGATGCTTGTTTTTAAAACGGCCGGTGGTTAAAATGGATAAACATGATTGAGAGAGGATCGATGAAATGAGTACACGACTAATGAGTGAACACCCCGCAATTTATTTAGCGGGCCCTTGGTTTACGCCGGGACAACCAGAACGTTTAGCGAAGATTGAACGGTTAATGGATGACATGGGGCTAACCTACTACAGTCCGCGACTGGATGGCATCGATTTGACGCCTGACGCGACGGAAGCAGACCGCAATGCGGTCTTTGCGGACAACGTGTTGCATTTAAAACGGGCTAAGTTAGTGGTCGCCGTTGTTGATGGCTTTGACACTGGCACGATTTGGGAGACCGGGACGGCGTATGGTCTGGATATTCCAGTGGCCTACTACGGTGAAACTTTAGGTGAAGGCACTTTTAACGTGATGTTAGCAAAATCTGGAAAGGCCACGATTGAAAATATGGCCGATTTAAAAGCCTTTTTGCAAGATCCAACCTCAGATGCGTTTCAATATACGGGTACCATTCGTTAATTTTGAACGAATAGTCAAAATTAAAAGTCATTCAGAATATTTCTGAATGGCTTTTTCTATGACTATGGTCGAAACGTGGGCCAAAAGGCAGTTTGTTCCGCTTAACCCAAAATCAGCGACCATTCCAGACTCAGGAATAATCGCTGATTTTACGTTAATGCTCACAAACTGACCGCCTTTTGGCCCACTCTCTAGCGTGAATTAAATTTGAAATTATGAACAAGCTTTGGAAAGATATACTGATCAGCAGCGGCAATGATGACACCGTTCATTAGGATCGAGTAAAGGGTCCCAATGTTCACCGCCAAAACTCGGTGAGTGATCACAAACGTTATCAAAATAACGATAATTGGTGGGATGAAGTCAATCAACTGCGATGCGGTTGCGTTTTCCTTTAAATACATAAACCGCAAAATGTTCGTTGTATCATCGTTAGGGTGCATAAAGATGTTAGCGCGTTGGTACATCGAAATGGCAATACAAAAGGCTGAAACGCCTAATATCGATAGGAGCATGCGCACAAACCATGGTAGTGCGGGTACCCCGAGCCACGTAAAACCTTTGATAAAAATATCAATAAAATAGCTAAAAACTAGCACGTAGACGATCTCGCCCCCGAAACGAGGTAAATCTATGTGCCGAATCAGCACTTGATTAGTCAGCGCGTTGATCAAGCCAATGATGAATAGCAAGATACCGACGTCTGGGCCAAACGCAGCGTGCAAGTTGACCGCTGCGGCCGTCCAAATACCACTGCCGACATTGGAAGTCACGCACAGTGCATTACCGCAGGCGTTTAAAGCCAAACTAAAAATTAATGCGATGATTCGGGTGGGTAACGTATTACGAGTAGGACCGTTTACCGGCAAAAAAATCCCTCCAAAAATAATGATTCGATAGTTAATCTTAAAGCATTTATTAGGCTGGTAAAAGGTGCACAGCTCATAATATTAATAGAAAGTTTAAATGGTTTTTGATTTTATGATTAAAATAATTCAAACTTTGCGGTTAAACTAACGCTAACGTAAAGTTTGAATAGCAAGCGGTGGCGTTAATAACAAGCAGTGTTGTAGGATTGTCGTGAAGTCACTGTGACAACATTGATTAAGTTTTTATGAAAAGAAGTAAAAATTTTCAGTTCAAACTGGACAAGCACTATCCAAGTTGTATAATGTACCTGTAAGCGTTATCAAACGTTGAAAAACCTATTTTGGGGGCGTTATTATGGTTAAAAGTAAAGCAATTATGATTGGTGCCGGGCTATCAAACATGGCCGCGGCTGTATATTTGATTCAAGATGGTCATTGGGATGGCAAGGACATCACGTTCTACGGTGTTGATATGCACGGTGCTAACGATGGTGGTTCTACCACTGATTTTACCAATGAGTATTGGAACAAGAATCATCCGATGGAAAACACAACGGGTTACGTTGCCCGTGGTGGTCGGATGCTGAACTACCGGACGTACGTTGACTTAATGGATTTATTGGACCGGATTCCTTCCGTAACGGAACCAGGGATGACGGCCGCTGAAGATACACGTGATTTTGACTCGAAACACCGGACTTACGACATTGCACGTTTGATGCAGGGTGGTAAGGGCATTATTGATGCAGGCAAGTTGGGCATGAATAACAAGGACCGGACGTTACTAAGCAAGTTAGTTTTGATGCCAGATAGCGAAGAAACTAAGCTCGATAACGTTTCAATTGCGGATTACTTCAAAGAAGATCCACATATGTTCCAAACCAACTTCTGGTACATGTGGGAAACCACGTTTGCATTCAGAACCCAAAGCTCCGTTCAGGAACTTCGGCGTTATATGCACCAAATGATTTATGAATTCACACAAATTGAACATTTGGTTGGGGTCAACCGGACCCGTTACAACCAATTTGAAAGCATGATTTTACCACTGATCAAGTACTTGGAAGCTCAAGATGTCACCTTCATCGATAACAAGATTGTTAAAGACTGGAAGTTTAAAGACACCGAAATGCAAGACGAGATCACGGTCACTGGTTTAGTCGTGGAGGATGTTAAGAGTGGTGATACCGAAGAAGTTGAAGTGGACGACGATACTGCCGTAATCTTCACGAACGGGTCAATCACCGACTCCGCAACGATGGGTGATTACAACACACCAGCACCAGAAAACATGGAATACGGGCTCAGTGCGGCACTCTGGAAGAAAGCTACTGAACGCTTCTACAACTTAGGGACGCCAGACAAGTTCTTCAATGACCGCAATGCGAGTGAATGGTCCAGCTTCACGTTGACGACTAAGAACCACTTGTTCTTAAACGAAATCGTGCGGATCACTACTCAGGAACCCGGCAATGCGTTGAACTCCTTCCTTTCAACCACGCCAATTACGCCGTTGAATCAAAAGGATGTTAACATGTCGATCGTGGTTCACCATCAACCACACTTTACGACCCAGAAGCCAAATGAAACGGTTCTTTGGGGCTACTTCCTCTACCCACGTCGCAAGGGTGAATTTGTACACAAGCCTTACATTGAGATGACTGGGAAAGAAATGGCACAAGAATTGATTGGCCAGTTATCCAAGGTTGATCCTGGTCCTGGTAACATTAAGGATAAGGAAAAAGAGATCATGGATAGCATCATTAACAATATTCCAGTTTACATGCCATATGCTTCCGCACTCTTCAACAACCGGGCAAAGTCCGATCGTCCAGAAGTTTTGCCAAAGCATTCGACTAACTTGGCCTTCACGGGTGAATTTGCGGAACAACCTTACCAGATGATCTTCACGGAACAAAGTGCGGTTCGTTCTGGTGAAATTGCTGCTTACCACTTTGCCGGCGTACCAATGGAAAACTTGGTTAAGACACCACGTTACGACAAGGATCCTAAGACCTTGCTCAAAGCAACTAAGAAAATGTTTAGCTAATAATTAGCTATTAAAATATGAAACGGCGTTGTGCGATTGCACGGCGCCGTTTTGTTGTGTCTTTGGGGGTTCTTTTTGGAGACGTGACGGTAAGATATGGTATGCTAGAACGGCATCTTTTTAAGAGGGGAGTGGGCGCCATGCCAGCGATGACCACCTTAGTGACACCTGCAGAAAATCGCTTCTTTCTGTTAAGCGAGCGGGTACGGCGGCAAAGCAGTTTGCAGCAAATTAGTCCATTATTACGTGAGCACGTCACGATCAAAGCGGACAGTGATTTTTTGAAGCCAACGGTCCGTAACTTAATTATTCAAAAACACGCGGATTGGCTAACCGCCTGCAGTCACGAGTGGCAACTACTAGCTAGCTTGCCTTACGTGATTAATCCGAGTGAAGCGCGGACTCAGTGGCGACATTGCGAACTGTGCCACAAGCCGGTGCGCTATGAATATCACGTTCAAAATAAACATAATCACCAGGAATTAGTGGTGGGTTCGGAATGTGTAAAAAAGTTCATGAACGCCGAAACTCGCTATTTAATGGTGATTACAACTGAAGATAACCGCAACGCGGTCCAGCAGTATCAAACCCTGACGGAAGCAGTTCCCGTTGTGCCAACAATTATGTTTAAGCAGCCATGGCTACCGGATCTACCAGTGGCGCAACGCCCGCAGGCACAACAGTTGCGGCAGACGACAACGGATACGGTGACGACGTACTTAAGACGCCGAACGACTAAACTCCCGTTGCGTGAGCTACGTCCGGCTGAGCAAACTTATAAGCAACTGGCTGCCGATGAACAAGCCGTCGTGGATGCTGAAAAGCACGCGGCTCAGAAGCAATTAGCGCAAGACCAGCAGCAACGCCAAATCGCTGCGCAGCAGTCTGCGGATACGGCTGAACAAAAGTTACGCAATAGCCGGTCATACCGTCGCTATTTGAGTCAGTTAGCCGCAATTATCGTGACGCGTCTTGAACGCCCAGAAGCCAAACAACGGTTTGAAAAGTTAACGCCACCGAGCCTGTCAAAAACGTTAGTCAATTCCTACCAATTTGGGCAAATGGTGATTGAGTACCGGCAAACGGGACGGATTCAAGTACGTCGGTTAGCCATGTTAGACCATCAATTCGTGCAGGATCTTGACCAAACGACCCGTGAATTAGATCAGCGGCAAACGACGCGTTTCTACGACGACGTCTTCAACAGTTGTTGGGGATGGATTTATCATCAAGCAGCGGACCAGCGAGCGGATTGGGAACGATTACTGACCACGCGGTGGGCGTCCCAGCTGACGTTGACGTGGTTTGAACAATTGTGTGACCAGACAACGGTAACCCAGATTGAAACGTGGTTAAGGGATCACGCAACGGAAACGATGCAACGTGAACTTGGTCGTCGGTTGGCCGCCAAGCCCGAGTTAGGGGTAATTGCGCGGCAACGCCTGACTAAGGGTGAACTACAAACCTTTTGTCGACGTGAACTGGCGACTAGTGAAACGATGGCAGACTTTAACCAGCGATTTGACCAGCAGTATCACTTGGTAACTGAACGACAAGCCGAACTACACGAAACGTTAAGTTACTTTTATGTGGCACAGCATAGTGAGACTGACCACCAGGCGGCGATTCGACGCTTCCAGTGGCTATTAGAACATCAGTAGGAATGTTTCACGTGAAACATTCGTGCAATTCAGAAAATATAAAAAGATGGCTATGGGCCATTTTTTTATATTTTAAGGGTATTTGTCTAGCCTAATGTGATATTGTTCATTGTTCCACGTGAAACAATTTCAAAGCGGATCTTTAGCCAAAAATAAGGCCACCCAACAACGTTGCTGGGTGGCCTTATTTGATAAATAGTTATTTAAATGGATTCCAAAAACGTCCGCCGTTAACTTTAAACAGGGCAATGCCAAGTAAAATTAACAAAGCCACGACTAGTAACGCGAGGTAATCATTACGCTTGAACTTCTGAGCCATGTACCACGTCCGTTTTTTACCCTTACCAAAGCGGCGTAATTCCATCGCTTGGCTAATCACTTCAATCCGATCCAGACTGGAGAAAATCAGTGGCAGCATAATTTGAATACCACCTTTGACCCGGGTCATGAACTTTGCCTTCTTAGAGATTTCAAACCCGCGGGCCTGTTGCGCTAAGCTGATTGTCCGGTAATCTGATTGAACATCCGGAATATAGCGGAGCGCAATGGCGACCGAGTAGCTGATACGATAAGAAATGCCAATCTTATTCAGACTAGCTGCGAATTCGCTAGGGTTGGTCGTCATCAAAAAGATCAGCGCCAACGGAACGGCAAACGTGTACTTGAGGAGCAAGTTAAACTCGTAAAAAAGTTGCTCCGTCGTTAAGTTGAAGTAGTGGTTAGAACTTCCTAGTAACAGGTGCTCAGTGCCATAAATATCTACCCCGTAGTGGGGGGCAAAGACGTAAACCATGACGAGGTTCAACACGGAAAAACCGATGATAACGCTCATTACAAAGGATACGTCGCGATATTTTATTTTTGAAAATCGGAATAGGATTAACGAAAAAACCATGACACCAAGCAAATAGCGGGTGTCGAATGTCATCATGCCAATGACGGATAGGCCAACAAAACTCAGCAGCTTGGTACTACCACTCAGGCGGTTTAAGAAGGTGTGCCGGTCATCGTAACCAATCAATAGTTGATGCTGCATCAGCGTGCCTCCCGTTCAGCCTGAACAAACTTAGCCACAAATTCGGTCGGATTGATCGCATGGGCTGCCGCTAACGAATAGAGGCTCGTCTTGGCTAATGAAGCTTGTTCAATAATGGCGTCGTTTGTGAGAACATCGGCTGGCGCTGCGTCCATTAAAATATTCCCACCACCCAGAACAATCGTCCGGTCAGTGTATTCGAGCATGAGGTGCATGTCATGGGTAATCAGCATGATGGTCATGTCCTTTTCGTGATTGATTTTCGTTAAAAAGCCCATCATTTCGGTGTAGTGTTGCAAGTCTTGTCCCGCGGTAGGTTCATCAAGAATGAGCATCGCTGGTTCCAGAACTAAGATGGCTGCAATCGTCACGCGTTTCTTTTGGCCAAAACTCAGTGCCGAAATGGGCCAGTGCCGGAATTCGTAAAGTCCGCAGACTTTTAAAACGTCGTAAACCCGTTGTTCGATGGTATCAGGGTCAACGCCCCGTAAAACTAGTCCGGCCGCGACTTCATCATAGATCAGTGTTTTTGAGATCATCTGGTTAGGATCTTGCAAAATATAGCCAATCTGATCGGCCCGTTCTTTGACAGATTGGCGCTCCAACGGCTGTCCATTAAAAGTCATCTGACCCTGTTGAGGGGTCAAGAAACCGGTAATCAGATTACTGAGCGTCGATTTACCAGTCCCATTTTGCCCAACGAGGCTGACCATCTCACCCCGATTGAGGGTAGTTGAGAGGTCGTTAATGATGGGTGCCTTAGGATCATAGCCAAAGGTCAAATGGTCGATGATCAGCAGTGGGTCCGGGTGCTGGACGGGCGCTTTTAAGGTCACACCCGCTGTCCAGCGTTGCAGCTGGTCCGTTAAGTCTGGCACTTGTAAATTGGCTAAGGAATCAATGTGTTGACACGTGTCGAGGTCAACACCAGCAAGCTTTAAAGCGGATAAATATAACGGCTCCCGCAACCCAAGCTGGGCCATTAAGGACTGCCGTAAAATTGCTTCGGGCTTGTCATCGGCCACAATGGCACCGTCTTGCATGACAATCAAACGGTCGATTGGCTGTTGTAGCACGTCTTCAATTCGGTGTTCGATAATTACTACGGTCAAATCTTGCGTATGGGTCAAGTGGTCGATCAACGCCATTGACGCTTTACCAGAGGCGGGATCGAGGCTTGCCAACGGTTCGTCAAACAGCAAAATCTTACTGTTATCGATTAGGACGCCGGCCATGGAGACCCGTTGTTTTTGACCACCCGAGAGTTCTTGCGGCCGATGGGTCAATAAGTCCTTTAAGTCTAACGTCGTTGCCCATTTTGCGGTTGCTGCTTGCATCTCATCTTGTGATTGTTGATCGTTTTCTAGTGAAAACGCCATGTCTTCGACAACGGTCAGCCCGACAAACTGGCTGTCGGGATCTTGGAGGACGGTACCGACGTTCATGGAGAGGTCAAAAATGGAACTCTTCGTGACTTCTTTACCGGCGACCAGGGCAGTCCCATCCACCTTTCCAGGATAGGATTGTGGAATAAGTCCGTTCAAACATCGCCCTAAGGTGGACTTTCCAGAACCGGACGGCCCCGCAATCAGGACCTTTTCACCGGGATAAATATCCAGATTGATATGGCGTAACGTCGGTTCAGTTTGGCTGTTATATTGAAATGAAAAGTCTTTAAAGCTAATGATTGGTGCGGTCATAGTATTAACGTTCCTTTTTTAAGCTCCCACGTTGGGTCCGGGTCCGCGAGTATAAAACCAGTAGGATGGTCCCAATGATGGCAACTGAGATTGAGTCGATGATCCAGGTCGTGACGCCTTGAACGTACACTTTTGTTGCTGGTTCATGATAAATAATGATATCACCGGTTGGGGCTAAAAGCACCCACCCAACAAAGTTAACGATCACTTGGTAAACGTTGAACCAAACTAATTTCGACGTGGAAAGGGCACCGTTAGCGATCTTGAGCCGGTTTTTAGCTAACCCGAAGGCGACTCCGATTAAACCATCAACGATGACCCATGTCCACCATGGTGAACCATAAGTGACGAAATCGTTTAAAGCGTGGCCGATGAATACGGCTAGGCCGGCAGCAACTGGTCCGAAGATGGCGCCGAGTAGGGCCAGAAAACCAATGGAGACGTTGACCTGGGTATTAGGAATCCCGGTTGGAATGGCCACAAACTTCATTAAGACAAAGATGACGGCGGCGCCAATCCCGGTAGCGACTACGGTACGGATAGAATTAGATTGCTGATTTTGCATACAAAACACTCCTTAGATATAAATAATAATGGCAAACAACGGTGATGAGCGGTATGGCAACGAAAAAAAACGCGCCTGAAAGTTTACACTTTCAAGGACGCGTTTGTGCGTGTTACCACCTAGATTTTCCCCAAGGGGACTCGTCTTGATGTTAACGGATCGCTCCGACTAAGGTTGATTAGTGGCCCTAGTAGCTTCTTCGAGACCATCTTCGATCAACGTTGTCACCGCTTTGCACCAAGCACGGCTCTCTAAAGACAATGGTTAATCTACTCATCTCGTCACAGCTTTTTCTCATCTGAATTTAACTTATTACAGCATACGCCAAACCGTAAACCATCGCAAGCAAAACCAAGTGAAGGGCAGCGGTTACATTGACTTAGGCAGCAATTAATTTGTGGCCCCAATGTAAAGTAATCAAACTATTATAGGAAGAATTAAAAGGTCATCGTGTTTAGCAGTGCTAATTGAATAAAGATAATAAAAGTATATACAAATGATTTCATTTAGCTATTAAAAGGGGTAAACTAGTTACCAAGAACTTACTAAAGAAAGAGTGTGACTAATTTGGCTTACAAGTATGAAACGATTGCCGACAGCTTACGAAACGATATCAAGTCCGGCAAATATACACCAGGTGAATTAATGCCGGATCAAAATAAGTTAGCGGCAAAGTTTGATACGACCCGGATTACGATCCACAAAGCGATTCAATTATTGATTATTGAAGGCATGGTCTACTCGAAACGGGGGGCTGGGACCTTTGTACGCAAAGACTTCGGTTTGACGGAACATCGGCAAGAAACGCAAGTCGACCGCCCGCTGGGGACGACCCGGACGCATGAGGGTAAAAAGGTTACGAGTAAGGTTTTGGAACTAGAAGCCCGCTTACCGACCAAGCGCGAAGCTGAACAGCTGATGATCGATGAAATGGACCCGGTTTACGTCATTCGGCGGACGCGGTTCGTTGATGGCAAAATTTGGGCCTATGAGCACACAATCATGCCGACCGGCTTAGTCACGTTGACGAAGAAAGTTTTGGAAGGGTCAATTTATGGCTATTTGGAACGGGAACACGGGATGACGATTGCTGGCTCCCACCGAATCATCTCTGCGGCGAAGGCAACGGATGAGGACGTCGAGGCCATGGGTGCAACGTTAAATGAGCCCGTTCTAGTCATTAATCAGGTCAGTTACATGGATGATGGCCAGCCGTTTGAAGTTTCGGAATCGCATTTTCCGTACGCGACGAGTACCGTGGTTGCGGATATTCAAGTCCATTAAACCGACGTTAGTATGATCAAAAAAATAGTGAAATGTCTTTTATGAAAAGTCACCGAGCAAATCTGCGGTGACTTTTTTAATATGTGGTGCTAAAACACTGGTGTAGATTGCATTCGCTTACTAAGAGCGTCATAATTAAGTCAACAAAAGTAAGCGCTCTATTTTAACTTAATTAGGGGGGATCGCATATGCCAGAGAATTTTTACCAACGGCTAGTCGATAAGTATGAACCAATGACGGAAGCAGCGTTTTTGACGCTCGTGAGTGTTCGTAAGCCAATTAAAAGTGAGGATATTCCCGCAAAGATTGCGACGTTAACGGATAATAAGCTACAACTTGGTTTGGGGACGTTGTTTACTAATTTACACGCCATGACAAGGGACTACCTCATGACTGAACAAGTGGATGATGACGATGTGCACACGTACGAAATCACGGGGAGTGGTGAATCCGTTTTAGAAGCGGAATACGCACGTTTAAAGCTACTCAATCAAATCTGCGAGAATGAAAAGATTCAGGAATAACCGACAAATAATCGGGGGAGTATTTGAAAGAAGGGGTTTCAATGCGTCGGTATAAATTAACAATCAAGGGTTCTGAATCTGAACTGAAATGGCTCAACCACTTGGCTAAAAAGGGGTGGCTCTTAAAAAGTGTTCGCGGCAACTGGTATCAATTTACCAAGACGTCCAAAACGTACCGCCTGTTTAGTGAGTACGTCACGGATGACGTGGCCACTGATTTAAAGCAGCCACAAGGACCGTTTCAAGTGTTAACAACGGTTCACTTAACGAATCCAGAGATTTGGGTCTGTTACTCGGGCACGACTGAACCGCAATTACAGGCGACCAGGGTCGATGCGGGTGATGCAGAATTACAATTGAAAATTGCCTTAGCGATGCGAGGGCACCTGTTAAACAGGATGAACATTCTATTTGCAATCGGGTTGCTCCTCGTTATCGGGTTAATTTACTTCAACGTTTTCACGGATGACGGTATGGAGTGGATTGTTTTCTTCTGGTTAGTGATTAGCTTTACACCGGCCTTTATGGCGGGGAAAGTACACCGGCAGTCCAACGCATTACGCGTACGCACCGGCGACTACAAAGGCGCTTGGCGGCCAACGCAGCACGTCTTTTTGAAGCATATGCCACATGATTTGGACTTAGATAAGGTCAAAGACATTGGTGAATGGACGTTGGTCGGCCATGATCAAAAGGGGACGTACTGGTATGACGTGCGGTCACTAGCCAGCTTAGCGGAAATTAAGCAAACGCTACAGTCAGTCGTTGGTGATAGCGTTGACGTATCGGTTATGAGCTACTTGGGTTTAGCACCAATCGGTTATATTTAATCATTACGGGGAAGCGATTTTATGTGGAAGCATAGGTTTATGATCAAAGGGTCCAAGGAAGAGCTGGCGTGGCTGAATCGGGAAGCCAAACGTCATTACTTGTTAGTCGGTATTTGGAATAGCTGGTACCACTTTAAGCGGGTCACAACGACCTACCAAATTTTTAGCGAGTACGTCTCGACGGATTTTGTGCCGGAGTTGGCAAAGGCGAATCAACAGTTCAAGGTGTTGGCAACTTATGAAGTTTCTAATCCACATATTCAAGTTGTCTACACGGGGACGGATCAAGCGGTCGCTACTAAGGTGTTACCGGGCGACCCCCAGATGCGGTTAAAAGTGGGCCTGCGGATGCGTGATCAGGCCATGAATACCGTTAACGTCGTTCTCTATTCGGCGGTGGCGTTCTTAGGGATTGTAATGTTCCTGATTTTAAATATCGACGATGCAAATCGGGGTGAAAACGCGATGACCATTTGGTTCTTTGCGGCGGTTATCATTGGGGTGGTCGTCTTTCGACTTTACCGGGCAGCTAAGCAACTTCAAGATCAGATTGTCATTTTAAGACGGGATACGGAAAACTATGACGGCGCGTGGATGCCGACGATGCACGTATTCATCGATCCGTTAACGACGGATTTGGATACCGAAGCGTTAAAGAGTCTTGGTCGGTGGTCGTTAGTTAATCAGACGAGCAAAGGGGCTTACTGGTATGACTTGCAGACGTTGGCCAGTGCGTCAGATATTAAAGCGAGTTTAAAGCCGTATACCACACCAACGACCCACGTCAGTGTTGTCAGCTGGCTAGGATTGGCACCATTAGGGTGGTTTATGTAATCAAAAGTGAGACTAGGATAACGACCTGGTCTCACTTTTTTATACTTTTTCTTATAAATTAAATAATATCAAATGACAATAAATAAAATAAGTAGTATTCTGAATTAGAAGACAAAGCCGGAATGTGTGGTATGTTTATTAAGTTATTTTTGATTATTAAAATGAAAATAAATTATACTATGAATATTTTTGTATTCATCACATTATTTTCACAAAATCAGTTTACCTTATAGATATAAACATTCAGTCAAAGCTGGCTGAAGAGTCGTCAAAACTTAGCGAGGTGATTTTGATGCGACTAAAAGATTTAACAGGAGAGACCTTTAGCCGTTTAACAGTGGTTGAACGTGCTGAAAGTGCGCCTAACGGTAATGCTCGGTGGTTGTGTCAATGTTCATGCGGTCGGCAGGTCGTTGTTGACAGCTACCGGTTGCGAAAAGGAATCACAAAGAGTTGTGGCTGTTTACGTGCTGATGTGAGTCGGAAAAACATTTTTGAAAATCCTAAGACCCGTAAGAATATGGGCCGTAGTGATAATTTGCCCCTCTATCAAGGGACATCGGTTGACCGCTTGAAGCCTAACAGTCGGAACCGAAGCGGCGTCATTGGTGTATCGTTTGATCGGTGCTCACAAAAGTGGGTCGCACGGTTAATGTATCGCGGACGGTTAGTGTTGAATCAACAATTCGCTGATATGGATGATGCTATTTTGGCACGTCGACAGGCCGAAAAACGCTATGTGATGCCTGTTTTGGCAGAATACGAAAAGAGCAGTGCAGAATAGTTTGGTACATAGAAGCTACCAGTTAAATTTTTTAACCGGTGGCTTTTTTGCGTTGGAATTTCCCGGGAAATAATCTGCATTATTTTAATGAGCCGATAAAATTGAGTTGCCCGAAGGAATCACTTAGACTTAGCAGTAGTTAAAACGAACGGAGGACGTAACGGATGGAAATGGGATTGGAACATAAGCGGGTTTTGGTGACTGGTTCGACTAAAGGAATTGGGCGCGCAATTGCGACCGCTTTTGCTAAAGAAGGCGCGGACGTCGTCATTAATGGTCGGCGGGCGGATACGGTCCAAGCAGTTGTGGATCAATTAGCAACTGCGTATCCAGAAACGACACCAGTGGCAGCGCCATTTGATATTAGTGACGCCACGGAAGCTGAAAAGCTATTCAAGGTAGTGCCGACGGTCGACGTTTTGGTCAACAATATGGGTATCTTTGCCCCGATGGCGTATGGTGACATTGATGACGCCACTTGGGACCGCTTCTTTAAGGTCAACGTGTTATCTGGCAACCGGTTAGCGAAGCATTATTTACCATCGATGCTCGCTAAGGACTTTGGGCGCATTATTTTTATTGCGAGTGAAGAGGCGGTCATGCCATCCGGTGAAATGCCTCAGTATTCAATGACCAAGTCCATGAATTTATCACTGGCAAAAAGCTTGTCTAAGTTAACCGTGGGAACGCACGTGACCGTGAACACGGTCATGCCCGGCTCGACTTTGACGGAAGGCGTTCAGCATATGCTGGATGAGATGTACGCGGATTCTGATCTACCAAAGGATCAGTGGGAACATGACTTTATGGTTAACCACCGGCCGTTGTCTCAGATTCAGCGGTTGATCCGTCCCGAAGAAATTGGTCGGTTAACGGTGTTCGTAGCCAGTCCGTTTGCTAGCAGCTTTTCCGGTGAAGCGTTGCGTGCTGACGGCGGATTGGTGCCAACTTTGTATTAAAATAGTTAACGTTAAGCGTTTGGAAATTATCCAAACGCTTTTTTAGTGCGTGAAAAGCCTTTGTATTGGGGAATCTGGCACGTTGATAAACAGAAGTTCAAAATATTGACTGACCAGTCATTGACTTATGAGTCAATGACGATTATGATTGCTTTTGAATTTAGACGGACGGCTGATTGCCGCCGTGATGGGAGTGAAAACATATGACAAAACAAGCACCAGTACTAGAAGTGACCCATTTACAAAAACGCTTTGGTAAGTTTAACGCGTTGAAAGATATTGATTTTGCAATTTATCCCGGAGAAGTTTTTGGCTTTATTGGCCCCAACGGCGCCGGTAAATCGACAACGATTCGGATTTTATTAGGAATTTTACGGGCTAGCGGGGGTTCAGCGACCATCTTTGGTCAGGACGTCTGGCGTGACAGTGTCAAAATTCACCAACGCATTGCGTACGTTCCCGGCGACGTTTATCTGTGGCCCAATTTGAGCGGGGGCGAAGTTATTGACCTCTTCTTAAAGCTGAACGGTGAAAAACACAGCGCCCATACTGACGAATTAATTAAAAAGTTCGCACTTGACCCGCGCAAAAAAGCGCGCACTTATTCAAAGGGTAACCGGCAAAAAGTTGCATTGATTGCGGCGTTTTCAACGGATGCGGATTTCTATATTTTTGACGAACCAACCTCTGGACTTGATCCCTTGAACGAGCAGACGTTCCAAAATGAAGTTTTGAAGCTAAAACAACGGGGAAAGAGCGTGCTGTTATCGAGTCATATTCTTTCTGAAGTGGAAAAAATGTGTGATCGGATTGGCATTATTCGTGAAGGACAAGTCGTTGAGACGGGGACCTTGGCTGAGATGCGCCATTTGACGCGGACGACTGTCGACGTTCAAACGAAGCAGGTCTTAGATGGCATTGACCAATTAGCCGGTGTTCATGGTATGACAATCAAATCAGGTCCTAACCACGTCAGTCTAGCAGTCGACGCTGATCAGCTCACGGCCGTGATGGCATTTCTAACAGCAAGAGAACTCATTAGCTTAACCACGACGCCCCCAACATTGGAAGACTTGTTCATGCGCTACTATGAGAAGAATGGGCAAACGCCGGATGGGAAGTGATGGTGATGAATTTAACACAATTATTTCAGCGGACCGGTCTGCTAATTCGTTTTAACCTCAAACGCGACTGGGCCAAACTGGTTTTGTGGATCGTCATTTTGGCTGGCCTATTAACGGCAATTGCGGCTAAATTTGATGGTATTTACAGTGATCAGACCGCCATTAATGAAATTATTAAGACGCTGAAAACGCCTGCCATGGTTTCACTCTTTGGGGCGTTTACGGCGCAACATCCGTACACGACGGCCAAGGTATTTGCGACTGAAATGGTCGTCTTTATGGCCCTGTTTATGGTTATCATGAATATTATGATTGGGGTCGCGACAACCCGTGGGGACGAAGATGACGGGTTACTAGAATTAATCCGTGCTCACGCGGTTGGCCGGGGTGCGCCACTTCTAGCTGGTGCGGTTGAATTGACCCTGCTTAATGGGCTGGTCGGCTTACTCTTTGGTTTGGGGTTACAAGTCGCGGGGATGCCCGGTGCGGATACGACCGGTAACTGGTTAATTGGTTTTGCGTTAGCAGCGTTGGGTTGGGCATTCGGCATGCTGACCCTAGTTGTTGCGCAGTTGGCCAACAATGCGAGTGGCGCGACCATGCTGAGTTACGCTATTTTAGGTGTAATGTACGTCGTTCGCATGAGTACCGATGTCAGTCATCCCAAACTGACGTGGTGGATTCCATTTGGCTGGATTGAAAAAATCAGTGCTTATCAAGCTAACCATTGGCTGCCAGTCATTGCGTACGTCCTATTTGGATTAGTTTGCCTAGGTTTGGCGCTAGGCTTAAGTCTTCAACGTGACCTCGGTGCGGGGCTCATTACCGTGCGTCAAGGACGGCAACGCGCAAGTCGCTGGCTTCGGGGGCCCGTCAGTCTATTATGGCGGCAATCACGGGGAATGATCATTGCCTGGATCATCGGAAACTTTGTCCTCGGAGTGGCCTATGGATCGGTCTTTAATACCATCGGTGACCTGGCTAAAAGTAACCCAATGATTAAACAATTGTTGGGAGCGACGGCCCTTGCATCCGCGAACCGACTCATTGTGAAAAACTTTATTGCCATTTTGGCGGTTGTGATGGTCATCGTGGCGCTCATTGCCGCAGTTCAGCTCATGTTGAAGCTGGTCAGTGATGAAAATAAGGGCTACTTACATCAAATTTCGGCAACGGCAACCTCCCGTTGGCACGTCTGGGCGAGTTATACGGGCTGGGCCATGTTGACGGGTATCGTGGTTCTGTTTGCTGGTCTCGGTGGGATGTATCTGATGGGTGCCGCTGATATGAAGGACCCGATTAGCTGGTTGACTTACTGGCACGTCTTTTTGGCGTATGTCCCAGCAATGCTAGTGATGATAGCCTTTGCCAGTCTATTGACGGGATGGCTACCAAAATGGCGGTACTTAGCTTGGGCCTGGGTGGCCTACGCCTTTTTCTCCCTATACTTGGGCAACTTGATCGATTTGCCGAAGTGGGCGAAGCATTTGACCCCGTTAGGCTTTGTGAATAAAGTGCCGCTTAAAGCCGTGGTCTGGTCAACCAACTGGTGGTGCCTTGCGCTGACTGTGCTAATATTAGTTGTAGCAGCAATTGGCTACCGGCGACGCGATTTAGCCCAGTAGCGGAAGGGAGTCAGGGATGACCAAACAAAAAACGTCTAAGGACCCCCAAAAAGAGGCCCGTATCATGCAGGCCGCATTACACACTTTTGCGGAATCCGGTTATCGGGATGCTAAAACGGATCTGATTGCGGAAAAAGCCCAAGTCTCAAAAGGGTTGATCTTCCACTATTACGGCAGTAAACAAGCGCTATACGTGCTCACCGTGCAGACCGCCACGCAGACGATTATGGATAATATTGATCCGCGGGCGTACGAAGCGCCCAGTGATTTAGTCGCCTTAATCGTGCGGGGGACTAAGTATAAGAGTGAATTCGGTCGCACCCACCCAGACGAGATGAGGTTATTAATTAACGCATACGGTGAGGTCGATCAATTACCAGCGAAGGTCCAGACGCAGATCAAGGAATTATACACGCAAAGCATCACGGTGACTCGGCATCTGATTCAAGATGTTTTAACGCAGATGAAATTGCGTCCCGAATTGAATCAAGACGATGTCGTTGATTTAATCGTGGGCGTCTATAATCAGATTTTTGCAGAGTTTCAAGTCCACATGGCTAAGAATCATGACGTTAAGTCGATGGATGACGTGCAATGGATTGTTGAGCGGGCTAAAACCTACATGGGAATTTTAGAATACGGCTTTACTGAACCAAAACAGTAATTAATTTTAGAGGTTGAATATAAAATGAACGGCTAACTGGCGATGATCGTCGGGTAGCCGTTCATTTTGGATTTGGTGAATCTGTGACGTTTGATCTTAATTGGCCGTTTTGTCGGACATAACTGGGGTGCTATGGGGGACGGTCCCAGCCGAAGTGCGGTCTGGAACCTCAGTTCAAAGCCGATAACACCCACGTCTTTGAACCGCCCCGCAACATTCATCGGCAAAGAAACACCGACAAATGTTGCCGACACAGCACACCAATTATGTCCGACGTCACTAAGTACAGTTTCAATTATCTAGATTTATTGAATGCTCTGAGGTTGTCACTGATAGCATCGGTCGTGATGGTGGCGTTTGGGCGACGCTTTTTGTCGGCCTTACACCACGGACGGTCCGGGATAATTGCGGGTTTTGCAATTGTTCCGGGCGAGGGTTAAGACCGTTTCAGGCTTAACCCGGTCCCACGACCGCATGTTATCAGTGGCGACCGGACTAGGTCATAAGTGATTAATGTAATAGTAATTGAAGCGTCAGTGTTGGATTAGCTATTCAACGGTGATGAGGACTTCTTCTGAAATCACTTGGTCAAAGTTAGGTTGAATAAAGAGAACAGTGACTTTGGCCTGACCACGTTGAAGGCCTTTGATAACACCCGCATGTGAGACGGACAAAATGGTGTCGTCTTCAGAAGTAAAGCTATAGTGGCCCCCACGAGTGTTGGCCGGGAGCGTCATCGCAGCGACCTGAACACTTTCGTTCACTTTAAGGTGTTGGTCAACTTTAATAATCAGTTGACGCGCTTTAAATTCGTCTTCCGGGATGTCCGAATTGACATCGTCAGTTGGTCGGATGACGCTGGCTGGATTCCCGCCAAGAATAACCGAACCGTCAACGTAAGAACGGGTGACGACCGCACCAGCACCAACGATAGTTTTGTTTCCCAGCGTGACGCCACCCATGATGGTTGCGCCAGCGCCAATCCAGCAATCAGCACCGATTTTAATGGGCTTGGTGAACATTTTACCTAGCTGGCGGCTATCCGCGTGCAGGGGATGGTAGTCAGTAATCAGTTGGCAGCGGGGACCAATTAAGGTCCGGCTACCAATTTCAATTTTGGCATGGTCCATAAAATCACAATCGTAATTGACCATGGCGCCCTCACCGAGAAAAGTGTTGATTCCCGTACTCATCCGAATGGGGCCAAACACTAAGTTGGACTCATCGGCCTGACCGAATAAACGTTGTTTAACCGTTTCCGGGTCCATTTCTTGGTCCCCGTAATTAAATTTAAATGTTAATTGACTAGCTTGTGTCATGACGCGGGCAATTTCTGGGTCTGCGACGTCGTACCACCCGCCGTTTTTCATTTTATTAAATTCTGTTGGATCTAATGTGTGCTCATCCATGAGCGTCCCCCCTCAAATTCTAAGGAATAAGTCCTTTGTAAAGTATAGCAGTGCGTGGGACCTATTTGGCTTGACTAAATAACCCGGTTATCTTTTTATAGTATGTCGTTATTTTTGATCAAGGTGATCAATGAACACTTTTTATCCCTTGAAGGAGTCCGAAATGTGGTAAGTTAGAGGTAATAAATTAACGAGGTGAAAAACCAGGATGAATTTGAATTTAACCGCTAAACAGAGCCAACAGTGGCGGCAACTGCTGAGCTTAATGGATGATAATTTAATGGCCCTGGTGGCCGACATGGAAGCGTCAGGTAAAATGGCGCCTACCGTTTTGACGGCGCTACAGAAACGGGGCTTGCCACAAACAGGATTGTCCGCCGACGCGGACCGGTTGAGTGAGCAGACCTTGAGTGTTCTTGCATTGGCACAGCGTTCGGCTAGTTTAGCCACGCTACTGGCAACTTGGTGGCAAGTGGTTGATGCCATCACAATGTACGGAACGACGCAACAAAAGCACGATTACTTAGAAACGCTACAAGTAATGGGACTATCCGCTATGGGGGCCCCCGCAACGGCCGCCGTTACAGCCATGCCAGTGGTAGACGGCTGGCAATTGACGGGGACGGTGACCCACGTAATTAATTCGGGAATGGCACAGACTTACTTAGTTTTAGCGCAAACGCCACCGGACGTGCCGAGCGCTTTCCTAGTTCGGGCGGATCAGCCTGGGGTGAAAGTCGTCAATCAGCTTGAGACGTTAGGCTTGCGGGGCTTAGCGCTGGCGGATCTAACACTTGAACAGGTCAAAGTAACGGCTAGTGACCGGCTAGGCGCCATTGGACAAGGTTTGACAATCTTTCAGCGGGTCCAAGCCGTTGGTCAGATGATGCTCAGTGCCGTTGGTGCGGGCATCTTAGAACATGCGGGTCGTCAGATTCAACAACTGGCCCTGATGGAACAACCCCCGTTAGCCGAATTAGCGCCACTGCTGGCAACGGCCCGCGCGCTGACCCTGGGTGCTTTATCAACGGCTAGCCAAGCTGATGAAAATAGCGCCTTTTTCCAGTCAGCGGCCCTGACGGCTTGGCAAACGGTGAGTCAGAGTACGCCCCAGTTGCTCAGTGTGACGACCTTGATTGGGGACTTAGCGTACGGTGCGCGCTCACCAATGATGGCACTCACGCAGGACCTAGAAATGCTGCCACTATTAGTCGGAACGGCGCATCAGCTAGCTGCTACGTTTGCGACCCACACTTTGAACGCACCGGCAGTTGAAGCGGCTACTAGTGAAGCTCACAAGGAACCGGAACAGTTAGCCGTATCAGATTTGCACCGGGTTGTTAAGAAGCTGAATTTGACCAAGGACGTTCCCGTTAACGTGGGCAGTATTGCGACGGCCAAACGGATTGTGACTTTGGGCCGGGGCGCACTGGACCCCGCCGTGTTATTACAAGCACAACAGCTGGCTAAGTGGATTGGGGCGGCCATTGCGGTCACACAGCCATTGACGAGCTTGGAGCAGTTCAGTATTGATCAGCAGATTGGCGGGGATGCTGTGTCCGTAGCCCCTGAAGTTTTGATCAATCTAGGTGTTTCGGGTGACGACCAATACTTAGCTGGCATCGCGGGTGCGCAACACGTCTTGTCCGTTAACCGTGATGCGACTGCGCCAATTATGGCGGCGTCACACCAAGTATTTGTCGGCGACGTGACAACGTTTTTAGACGGGATGGTCGCCGCGTTAAATTAAAGATACGTGTCATTATAGTAGCGTTTCCTAGTTGTCGCTGGGGAACGCTTTTTATATTGTGAAAGCTTATCAATCTGATGGGTAAGAAGTTGATTAGGATTTACGCTTAGGGGTTATTAAGCTAAAACTGGCATGATACAATAAAATAATAAATTCACAATATCTCAATTATCGAGGGGGAACGGATAATGAAGACACGCTTATTTTCAGCAATTGCCAGCTTAACGTTGGTGACTGCTAGTTTGGCAGGATGTGGTAATGCCAACACGACCAAGAAGAGTAGCAGTAGTAGCAGTTCCAAAAAAACAGAGGTGACAACGGGGGCGTCAAAGACCCAATATTCATCCGTTAAGGACCTGAAGTCGAAGTACGACGTCGTCATCGTTGGTGCCGGTGGTGCTGGGATGTCCGCCGCATTAGCTGCGAAAGAAAAGGGGCTCAAACCCGTTATTTTAGAAAAGATGCCGGTCGCTGGTGGGAACACGTTAAAGGCTTCCTCCGGGATGAACGCTTCGGAAACGAAGGTTCAAAAGAAAGCCGGCGTCAAAGACTCTAACGATAAGTTCTATAAAGAGACGCTCGAGGGTGGCCACGGGACGAACGACAAGAAGATGTTACGCTTCTTCGTTGACCATTCTGCCAGTGCCGTTGATTGGTTAGATGGCATGGGCATCAAGCTGAATAACTTAACGATTACCGGTGGGATGAGTGTTAAACGGACTCACCGCCCAGCGGATGGTTCCGCGGTCGGGGGTTACTTAGTCAGCGGTTTACTCCGTAACGTTAAGAAAAATAACATACCAATTTACGTCAACGCCGACGTCACTAAGATCAATGAAAAGTCTGGCAAAGTTGACGGCGTCAAAGTTAAGTTTAACCAAGATAAAACAAAAACAATCAGTTCCAAAGCGGTTATCGTGACAACCGGTGGCTTCGGTGCAAGCAAGGCCATGATTAAGAAATATCGTCCAGACCTGTCTAAGTACGTCACGACCAACCAAGCTGGGAGTACTGGTGACGGGATCAAGATGATCAAGTCACTGGGCGGCTACACGGTTGATATGAACAAGATTCAAATTCACCCAACGGTTTACCAAAAGCCACCATACTTAGTTGGTGAAGCGGTACGTGGTGAAGGTGGTATCTTGGTCAATAAACAAGGGGAACGTTTCACCAATGAAATGGGAACCCGTGACGTGGTTTCCGCAGCTATTAACAAGCAATCCGGCAAGTACGCTTACGTCCTCTTTGACGGCGGCGTTAAGAAGCGGGTCACGGCTATCAACCAGTACCAGAAGAAGGGCATGGTCGTTTCATCCGACAGTCTCGCCGGCTTAGCTAAGAAGCTTGGTGTTTCAAGTGACAACTTAGCCACGACCGTTAAAACGTGGAATAAGGACGTCAAGAACAAGAAGGACGGCCAATTCAAGCGGACGACCGGAATGGATAACCAGTTGAATACGCCGAAGTATTACGCGATTAAGATTGCGCCCGGGATTCACTACACGATGGGTGGCGTTAAGATCAATCCACAGACCGAAGTATTGAAGAAGTCCGGTCAAGCAATTCCTGGTCTCTACGCTGCTGGTGAAGTCACCGGTGGGCTGCACGGGGACAACCGGATCGGTGGGAACTCCGTTGCTGAAATCGTGATCTTCGGTCGCCAAGCTGGGACGCAGGTCGCAAAGTATGTTAAATAACAAAAGTTTGAAAGTTAAATTTAGGGATTGATTACTGTTGTATCAGTATTTAGACTAATACAACTTAACTACTTGTGAATTAGTCCGGTTGCCACTGATGACATGCGGTCGTGGGACCGGGGGAAGCCAAAGAGCGGTCTGCCCCCTCGCCCGGAACGATTGCAAAATGCGCAATTGTCCCGGACCGTCCGTGGCCTAAGACCGGAAATTCACCGGTCAAAAGCCACCTTCACGACCGATATCATCAGTGACAACCTCTGATTATCCAAATCATAATAGTAAGTCTGTTTTGAGCGCAGTCGGGTAGCCTTGGTGTGCTGTGTCGGCAAGATTGGCAGGTGTTTCTTATCTGCCAATCTTGCGGGGCGATTCAAAGACGTGGGTTATCGGCTTGGAATTGAGGGAGCAGACCGCATTTTGGCTGGGACCGTCCCCCATAGCACACCAGGGTTTACCCGACGGAGCGGATAATTTAGGAGTGACTATCGCTACTATTACAGTGTTAATAGTGATTTTAGACTTTTCAACTTTTAGTTAAATAACAGTGCATCAAAAAAGAGCTGAATTTTCAGCTCTTTTTTTGTTGCGCTAAATTGATTCCGCTTACTGCAAGTTAAATTTACTAGTGAGCTGGTTGAGCACCGGAATCTTGAAGAGTGCCAGTAGAACTGCGGTGTAGATTACGTAGGTCACAATTTCTTGAATGAACCGGGTCGTTAGTAGCGCCGCCCACGGTGTGAGGTACATGATATGTAGCCACAAGCTATTTAAAATGAAATTCCAGATGAAGACGACGATAAAATTGGCGAGTAATAGCCGTAGCAAGGTCGTTTTGTGTTGAAACGCAATGCCAAAAGTTAGCCCCGTCAAGAAGGCGGTCAGAATGAATCCCGGGAAAAAGGTGAACTTGGGAAAGAGGACCATGCCTAAAAAGTAGGCGAGCGCGGTGCTGCCAGCCGTGACCAGTGGTGAAAAGAGCCGGGCCGTCAACGCAACGATGATAAAAGCAAAGGCAATTTTGGTCGTTAAAAATTGAATGGATAGCAGACTGCCCAGCACGATCTGCATAGCGGTGAGGACGCCTAACGTTGTGATTTTTTTGACAATAGTTTGTGAGCCCATAGCGAATTGTTTCCCCCTAAGTGATGAATTAACTAGTATTGTAAGGGAAAACGTGGGGTATTACTAGTCTGATTTAGGTTTTTACCAAATAGTCGCGGCGTGAACGATATGGACTTAATGGGAATACGCACAGTTACTTGCCCGATTGTAGCGCATCGTAAGTAAATTACGCAATATTTATGCAATCGCTTGCAATAAACGTGAAAACGTTTTATATTTAAGCTTGTAGAAACATTCGATTGGAGGGGACAACATGGCAACGATCAAAGATGTTGCCAAGCGCGCGGGGGTTTCGCCATCAACGGCGTCCCGTGCAATGCATGGTAGCAAAGTCATCAGTAAACCAACGCGGGATAAGGTTATTAAAGCTGCCCGTGAATTAAACTACGCACCGGATTTTAATGCGCAAAATTTAGCCACTAAAGCTAGTAATACGATTGGCGTCGTTTTACCAGTTGATCATCACGAAATTTTTTCAAATCCATTTTTCTTGGAAATGATTCGGGGAATTAACGAAGTTTGTAGCAAGAACGGGTCAATGACGACCCTCGCCACGGGGATTTCTAGTGACGAACTCGTGCATAATATTGACGTCATGATTGCGCAGGGTCACATTCGCAATTTTATTTTGTTGTACTCAGAAAAAGATGATCCGGTGGTCGAACGACTGAACCATTTTGACGTGCAGTACGTCATTATTGGAAAACCGTATCAAGATGTCAATAAGACGTCCTATGTCGATAACGACAACGTACAGGCTGGAACGGACGCGGCCCAGTACCTAGTAGATCGCGGCCATCAGCGGATTTGTTTTCTGTATTCAGATTTATCTAAAATGGTCCAGGGTGACCGGATGCTCGGGTATCAGCGGACAATGATGCAACACCAATTACCAAGTATTCTATTAGAAGCGCGGTTCGAAGACCATGCCTCAGGGGTCAAATCCATGAAGCATTTCTTTGAACAATACCCAGACGTGACCGGCTTTGTGGCGGTCGATGACATGATGGCACTCAAGCTCCAACAAGTGTTACATAACGATCCGGAATGGAAGGTCAAACAGTTCTCGTTGATTGGGTTCAATAATTCGATCTTCTCAGAGTTGGCGCACCCGACCTTGACGTCGGTTGCGGTCTTTCCACAACGTTTAGGCGAAGAAGCAGCTAAAATCGTCATGACTGACCGTCCGGCTGAAGAGTTATCAACGGCTGTGATTGTGCCACACCAAATCGTTACTAGACATTCGGTGCACCCGATCAGATCATTAAAATAAAGCGTCGGGATTGAGTGACAACTAAAAAGGGGGAGTTTAGTCAATGGCAACGTTAAATGACGTCGCTAAGCGGGCCAACGTTTCTAAAATGACGGTTTCGCGGGCAATCAATCATCCAGAACAAGTGCGACCAGAGTTACGGGATAGTATTCTGCACGTGATGGCTGAATTAAATTATCAGCCCAATGCGGCTGCACGCGCGCTGGTGAGTCGGCGGACCCGTGTGGTCAAATTAACAATTTTCGAAGATATGGATACCACCGAACCTTACTACATGATGTTATTAGCGGGGATCGCGAACGAGTTAAATCAACATCAATATGCGCTGCAATTGGCAACTAGTAACAGTTACGAGGTCGGCGAGTGCGACGGCTACATCTTAACTGGGATTCGGCAAAAGAATTACGCCTGGGTCGAGCAGCTCAAGCAACCAGTCGTCTTTTTTGGGCGTAATCAACAAGGTTATGATTACGTCGATACGAATAATTACCAAGCGATTCAAGATAGTTCGACGTATGCCGTTCAAAATGGTTACACCAACCTCGTTTTTGTGGGTATTGCCGTGGACGAGCCGTTTGAACAGGACCGCGAACGGGGATTCCGTGATTTTATTACGGCTAACCAAGTTAGCGGCCAACTGGTTCAATTGGCCAATCACTGCCACGTCGCAACGGACTATGTCCAGCAACACTGGGCGGAATTTCCTGACAATACGGCGTTCATTTGCGCGAGTGACCGCTTGGCAATCGGGATTGAAGATGGCATTATCCTGCAAGGCAAGCGGGTCCCTGAAGATTACGGTGTGATTGGATTTGATGGGGTCTTATTGAATCAGATTGCGTCGAAACGCTTAACAACAATGAAGCAACCCTTGGAAGCGATGGGCCAGGCTGCGGTCAGACTACTTTTGGCAAACATTGCCAATCCCGGTTCGCCTGCTACGCCCCACGACCAAGAAAAAATTATTATTAATTCACGGTTATCGATTGCAGAATCGACCCGGTGATAGAGGAGTTTATCATGAGTAAACACTGGTATGACCAACAAACGATTTATCAAATTTATCCTAAAAGTTTTAACGATAGTAACCACGATGGTATTGGGGATATTCCGGGTATCACGGCGAAAGTCCCCTATTTAAAAAAATTGGGCATTACGACGCTGTGGTTGAACCCGATTTATCAGTCACCGCAAGTCGATAATGGTTACGACGTCTCGGATTATTACCAAGTAGATCCGAGCCTGGGGACGATGGCTGAAGTTGAGGAACTCATTAAAACGGTCCACGCCAACGGGATGTACATTCTGTTTGACTTCGTTTTGAACCACACTTCGGACCAACACCCGTGGTTTAAACAAGCGGTAGCTGATCCGAATAGCCCGTACCGCGACTATTACTTGTGGCAAGATCCCGCTGCGGATGGCGGTCGGCCTAATAATTGGGGCTCTTTCTTCGGCGGTAGTGTCTGGGAAAAAGATCCTGCGGGTGGGCCCCAATACTATTTCCACTTATTTGATAAGCGGATGCCCGATTTAAACTGGAAAAATCCAGCTGTCCAACAGGCGATGCGCGATGTCGCTGAGTTCTGGGTGGAAAAGGGCATCGATGGCTTACGGTTGGACGCCTTTATTCACTTAGCTAAGGCTGATTTTCGTCAGAACTATCCGAGTGCGACCGGCGATCAAACGCCAATTATTAGTGACATGTTTTACGCGCACCTTCCTAAAGTTCACCAATACTTACATGATTTTGTCGCGGGAATCAAAGCAAAGCACCCTGAAACTTACGTTGTGGGCGAAGCGTCGTCAGCCGATGCCCACTTAATGGTCGATTACACGAAGCCGGGGACGGACGAGTGTGATAACGTCATTACGTTTAAGACGTTTGCGGATGATAATTCGGGGGATGACCCAACGTTCTCCGACATGTTCCAACCACGACCAATGGATGTGACAACTTATAAACAACATACGGTTGGGATTCAAGCTGCTTTAGCGGATACTAGTTTACCAACGCTTTATTGGAATAATCATGACATGGCGCGGGTAGCTACGCGCTATGGTGACGCTAATTATCCACTAGCCAGTGCCAAGTCGTTAGCAACGGCGTTGTATTTACAGCGTGGGATTCCAATCATCTATTATGGTGAGGAATTGGGCCTAACGAATATTCGTTACGATAACGTGGCCGACTTTGAAGACCAGACGGTGCCAGGATTTGTTGCCAGTGCTAAAGCGGCGGGCAAGTCGCAGGCTGCCATTATGGATATGCTCAACCGCACCCATAAGATGGCGGGCCGCGGTCCGATGCAATGGGATGACAGCCAGTACCACGGTTTCTCAGACCACTTGCCATGGAAACACGGTGCAACCGATCGCATGAACGCGAACGATGAGATGGCTGATGAGAACAGTGTCTTCAATTACTACCGTGAATTGCTTAAATTGAAACGACAAGCACCGTTCGCAAATGGCCAGTTCATCATGTTACCGAGTGATCAACGACTCTTTACTTACTTGATCGATGATACGACTGAACGCGCTGCGGTCGTCTGTAACTTAACGGATCAACCACAAACTTATACGTTACCGTTTGCAGGGAAACGGGTCTTACTCGTGCAGGGCGGGGCGACCGTTGTGGCTGACCAAGTGACGTTGCCTGCTTGGAGTAACATTGTGGTCCAAGCCAATTAATGCAAGCATTGGTTGATTATTCAACAATTGGTATAGTATTAACCACACTAATGTTTATAAACAAAAATCGTTAACATTTTATAAATTGGTATAAATGTTGATATAACAGTAAATCCCAGCTAATTATCTAGCTGGGATTTATTTTTTAACAAATGTTGTTAACGTTAACATTACGAAAACGCTTGCGAAAGCGTTTGCATAGTTGCATAATAAATTATGGTAAATGAATTAAGATACTTCGCAAGGAGGAAGCACTATGAGTACTTGGAAAAAGTTGGGGATGGGTGTTTTAGCCACGGGCTTGGCACTCACGCTTGTAGGTTGTGGTAATAGTAAGTCTTCATCCAGCTCTTCATCAAAGATGGGTAAGACATTGAAGGTTTCTGCAGACCCTTCGTATAAATCATATATGAAGTCTGTGATTCCTGCGTTTGAAAAGAAGAACAACGTTAAGGTGAAGGTTTCATACAAGGCCATGCTTGATGAAGACGACGCTTTGAAGTTGGATGGTCCTTCAGGTAAGGGTCCCGATGTTTTGATGGCACCATACGACCGGGTTGGTCAAATGGCGTCACAGGGACAATTAGCAACGGCCAAGTTAGTTAATGGTCGTTACAATGCAACGGGTAAGAAATCCGTTACCTATAAAGGTAAGGTTTACGCTGCACCCGTTACGATCGAATCTGATGTGCTCTACTACAACAAGAAGTTGATCAAGAACGCACCTAAGTCATTCACTGATCTTGAAAAGTTAACTAAGGATAAGAAATATGCTTACGCTAACGACAAGTCGAAATCAGTTGCTTTCTTAACACAATGGACTAACTTCTATAACTCATTCGGTGTCATCAAGGGTTACGGTGGCTACGTCTTCGGTGATAACAACACCAACGCTAAGAAGATGGGCTTGAACAACTCCGGCGCCGTTGAAGGGTTAAGCTACATGACCAAATGGTTCACGAAGTACTGGCCAAGTGGGATGCAAAATGTCACTTCAAACGAAAACTTTGTAACGTCACAATTTACTTCTGGCAAGACCGCTGCCGTTATCGATGGTCCTTGGATGGCTGCAACTTACAAGAAGTCTAAGATTGATTACGGGGTTGCCGTTTTACCTACTTTGAACAATGGTAAGGATTATCAAGCGTTTGCCGGTGGGAAAGCTTGGGCAGTTTCTAACTACTCTAAGAACAAGACCGCAGCACAAGCTTGGTTAGACTACATTTCAAACGATGCTAGTCAAAAGAGTCTTTACAAGTCTGCTAGTGAAATTCCAGCAAACACCGCTGCACGTAAGTCAGCCGTTGCGACTGGTAATGACATGGCTAGCGCTGTTTCCAAACAATATGACAAGGATGTTCCTTTGATCAACTTGCCACAAATGTCTGAAGTTTGGACCCCAGCACAAACAATGGTTACTAACGCTGCTAGTGGCAAGATGACACCAAAACAAGCTGCTAACAAAGCACAAAAGACCATTTTAACTAATATTTCTCAGAAATATGATAAATAGTCATTATTTTAAATAGCGTTTAAGGGGGCTGAAACAAAATTCGTTTTGTCTCAGCCTTTTTAAAAGAAAAAAGCACTTAATTTAGGATTTATTAGGAAAGGGGTACGGGCGACATGCAGAAAAAAGATGCAAAAAAAGCGCAACGCCTGTCAATTATTCCCGGGTTGGGTCAGTTCTATAATGGCCAAACAATCAAGGGTGTCCTCTTTATCATCATCTTATTGGCATTCGTAGCAGAGTTTGCCTTAGTTGGGGTTAGCGCATTTGCTAACTTGTTCACATTGGGTTCTGTCTCAATGGAAGACAACTCATTGTTCATGATGATTTATGGGACGTTACAGATTTTACTGACCATTGTGTTCTTGGTATTTTGGATCGCAAATATGTACGATGCCAAACACGTGGCACAATTGATCAACAATGGTAAAAAAGTTTCACACACGTTTAAAGAATTAGGCGCGAACTTATTGGATGGTGGGTTTGCTTACTTACTGACCACACCAGCTTACTTCTTAATGATTTTCACGATTGTGTTCCCGGTACTGGTTACCTTACTGATGGCCTTTACCAACTATGATTTTGCCCACATTCCACCGGCAATGCTGCTGGACTGGATCGGTTTCAAGAACTTCACGTCAATGTTCTTCTTGAGCAGTTACCGGGCAACGTTTAACGCCGTCTTTGGCTGGACCGTTATTTGGACGGTCTGCGCGACAACGTTACAAATCATCATTGGGATCGCAACGGCGGTTATTGCCAACCAAAACTTTATCAAGGGCAAGCGGCTATTTGGGGTTATCTTCTTACTCCCATGGGCCATTCCAGCCTTCGTTTCCATCATGAGTTTCTCAAACATTTTCAACGATTCAGCCGGTGCGATCAACGTGCAAGTCATTGGCTTATGGAACACCTTGGTTCCATTTGCCCACATTGCACCAATTCACTGGATGACCGATACGTTCTGGACGAAAGTTGCCATTATTATGATTCAAGGCTGGCTTGGATTCCCATACATCTATGTGATGATTACCGGGATCTTGCAAGCCATTCCCGAAGATTTATACGAAGCCGCAACTTTGGATGGGGCGACCGTGATGCAAAAGTTCAACAAAATCACGTTACCAACCATCTTCGCAATTGCAGCACCAATCTTCGTGACACAATACACGTTTAACTTCAATAATTTCTCGATGATCTACCTGTTCAACCAAGGTGGTCCCGGTGATGTCGGTGCAAATGCCGGTGGGACTGATATCTTGATTTCATGGATCTACAAATTAACGACTGGGACGTCACCACAGTACTCACTTGCGGCTGCCGTTACGTTAATTATTTCCGTACTGGTTATTGGGATTTCACTGATCGTCTTCAAGAAGACGCACGCGTTCGAAATGGGGGACTAGGTTATGGAAAATGCAACTGCACCAACTAAAAATGTAAATTCCAAACAAAATAGCGCCCGGCGGCATCGTTTTTGGAAAGAGTTCTTCACGTATTTTTACATGGCGATCTTAGCGATTATTATTATCTATCCGGTATTAATTACCTTCATTACCGCCTTCAAGGATGCCAACGTTTCAGCGTTCGTTCTTGATTTCGGTGGCAAATGGACCTTAGCCAACTTCAAAGCTCTCTTTACCACGACGCTGTACGGTAGCTGGTACTTGAACACCATGGTGATTTCAATTTCATGTATGGTTATTCAAGTTATCGTTGTGACCTTAGCGGGTTACGTTTACAGTCGTTACCGCTTTGCTGGTAAGAAATTCAGTTTAACTTTCTTCATCGTTATCCAAATGGTGCCAACCATGGCTGCCTTGACCGCTTACTACGTCTTGGCCAACATGTTAAACGCGTTGGACCACTACTGGTTCTTGACCGCCATTTACATTGGTGGTGGGATTCCACAAAACACTTGGTTGATGAAGGGTTACTTTGATAACGTGCCTTACGACTTAGATGAATCAGCTAAGTTGGACGGGGCCGGAAACTTCAAAATCTTCTGGTCAATCGTCTTACCACTAGTTAAACCAATGATCGCGGTTCAAGCGCTCTGGGCATTCATGTCACCAGTTCAAGATTACCTGATGGCGAAGTTCTTATTGACGTCTGAATCACATTACACGGTTGCCGTGGGGTTACAAACATTCATTAATAACGCTCAAAATCAACAAGTCGTCTTATTCTCGGCCGGTGCGATTCTAGTGGCGTTACCAATTGCCTGCCTGTTCTTCTACCTACAACGGTTCTTCGTTTCCGGATTACTTGCCGGTGGGAGCAAAGGTTAAAACAAATTTTAGTAGGGGTGAATTTAGATGCAGATTTCAGCAAAAAAGGAAGGATCCATCGCATTTCCGGTCCGGTTTTTTGGCAGCCTCTTCTCACCTCGAAGAATGTTTGCGAACCGTGACAAATATAACTGGTTACAAATTATCGTGATTTTTCTATTCTTAACCGCGGTAATGTTGATGCCAATTCCGTTTTACTATAATCATCAAACCAACTTTAACTTAAAGCCGTTCTTACCAACGATTGATCGCATGGCTGACAGTTCAGCGATGCAGACGGCCTTTAAGCAAGCACAGTTTAAAAATCAACAATTTACCAACGTGAAACACCAAGTGATTCTGAGCAATCAGGACGAAGTCGCGGGCTTTAACTTAACCGCCGCTGACATGGCCGGACGTAAAAGCGTGATTAATTTACGTGCCAAAACGTTCCAAGTCAAAGCAGTCGGTAGCGCGTTTAACGCTAAGTACGTGCCAACGTACAATTTAAAGACCAACGCGCATGATTTCTTGGTGGACTCTTGGTATCAAAGTAACAAAGTGATGATTGGGCTCTTTATGTTAATGACACTTGGTCTAATCATCGTGGGGGTCAACCTGATCCTCGTTAATGGCGCGGCGTTCTTCTTATTCTTGTCGCGGCATAACAAAATCACTCATATTCGCAACTATCGTGAAGCTGTCAACCTCTCATTAATGATGATGGGGATTGGTAGCCTGCTGGCGATGGTCATTGGCTTGATTCACTTTGACGTGACGATTGAGTTAACGGTCCAGTCGTTGAGCTTAGCCTTCGTTGTGTTATGGGTTTACCTTAAGACTAAATTTAAAGATCCAGAAGTTGATGAAGCCGGTGTCTTTTAACGGCTGGTCAACAATAAAAGAGAAATGAGGAAGATTAATGGCACGCGATACGCAAACGAATTTACGCAACGACATGATTTATTCCGTGTTCGTACGTAACTACTCAAAATCTGGTAAATTCGCCGCAGTCACTGCTGATCTGCAACGGATCAAGGACCTCGGTACTAATATCTTATGGTTATTACCAATTTATCCAATTGGTGAAGCCAACCGTAAAGGGACCCTCGGATCACCTTACGCCATTAAAGATTACCGCGGGATCAACCCGGAATATGGGACCTTGGACGACTTCAAGGCCTTGACGGACCGAGCACACGAGCTTGGGATGAAAGTGATGTTAGACATCGTCTATAATCACACGTCACCCGACTCCGTACTGGCGACAAAACATCCGGAATGGTTCTACCATGATGCTGAGGGTCAGTTGATGAACAAAGTCGGCGACTGGAGCGATGTAAAGGATTTGGATTATGGCCAGCATGATTTATGGCAATACCAAATCGACACCTTACTTTACTGGAGCCAGTTTGTTGATGGGTTCCGTTGCGACGTTGCGCCATTAGTCCCACTTGATTTTTGGCTAGAAGCGCGTCGACAAGTTAACGCCAAGCATCCTGGCACCTTGTGGTTAGCTGAATCCGCTGGTAGCGGCTTTATTCAGGAACTACGGGCACAGGGATACGTTGGGTTGTCTGATAGCGAACTCTACCAAGCCTTTGATATGACTTACGATTATGACGTCTTCGGTGATTTCAAGGATTACTGGCAAGGACGGCGCACGGTGGATGGCTACGTGGACTTGCTTCAACGGCAAGACGCGACCTTCCCAGCAAACTATATCAAGATGCGTTTCTTAGAAAATCACGACAACGCCCGAATGATGAGCTTGTTGCACAGTCAGCCGGAAGCCGTCAATAATTTGACGTGGATCTTCTTACAACGCGGAATTCCGCTAATTTACAACGGGCAAGAATTTTTAGCCGAACACGAACCGTCACTCTTCGATAAGGATGACATCGTGGACGACAAACACGGTGATATTACAGCGCTGATTCAAAAGCTCGTTGCAATTAAGAAGTTGCCAATTATGCACGCCGCTGATTATCAGCTTGCGGTGGTTGAAGATGGCATCATCAAAGTGACGTATCGTGGTTCGGGTGAAGCACTGGTTGCTTGGATTCCGTTAAAGGGTCAAGTGAGTGAAGTTGCAACGACCTTGCAAGCCAACACTTACCAGAACTTATTAACGGAAACAGCCGTTAAAGTCAGTGACGGTAAAATTGCGGTTAACGGCCAACCCGTTTTAATTAAATATGCCACGGATACAGCGGCCACTAAGGTTGCTGATCAATCTAACTAGCTGAAAGTCAGCTTTAATTTTTGAACGTAAAAGCAACCGGTTGCAGTCGGTTGCGTATTAGGACGTAGTTTAGTAGTGAGAAAATAGGGGAGTGGATTTCGATGGTTGAAATGAATCTCGAACACATTTACAAAAAATACGAAGGTAACGAAAAGTACTCCGTTACTGATATGAACTTAGATATTAAAGATGGGGAATTCGTCTTCTTCATTGGCCCATCTGGTTGTGGGAAGTCAACCACGTTACGGATGATTGCCGGACTAGAAGACATCACAAAGGGTGACTTCAAGATGAACGGCCAGGTCATGAACGACGTGGAACCTAAGAACCGCGACATTGCGATGGTTTTCCAAACTTACGCTTTGTACCCAAACATGTCCGTTTTCGATAACATGGCCTTCGGGTTAAAGATTCGCAAGACGTACAGCAATACGGAAATTAAGAAACGGGTCGACAACGCTGCTGAACAACTTGGTTTGACCGACTTCTTACAACGGCGCCCTGCTAACCTTTCCGGTGGGCAACGTCAACGGGTTGCCTTAGGCCGAGCCATTGTTCGGGATGCCGGCACGTTCTTACTTGATGAACCACTATCTAACTTGGATGCCAAGTTACGGGTTGACATGCGGACGACAATCGCCCAAATGCACCAACGTTTAAAGACTAACATGATTTACGTCACCCATGACCAAATTGAAGCGATGACCATGGCTGACCGAATCGTGATTATGAACGATGGTAAGATCATGCAAGTTGGGACCCCTCATCAACTTTATAATGAACCAGTTAACCAATTCGTGGCTGGGTTCATGGGGTCGCCATCAATGAACTTCTTTAACGCAACGTTACACGATGGTCGCGTGACGGATGGTGAAGGTTTGGACGTTGCCGTGCCAGAAGGTCAATTAAAGACTTTGAAGGCCCAAGGTTACGACCAGAAACAAATGATCGTCGGGATTCGCCCAGAAGATATTCACGCTGAACGGATTGCGCTTGAAGCAATGCCAGATTCCATTGTTAACACTAAAGTCGTCGTTTCAGAATTCTTAGGCGCTGAAAGCATGCTTTATTGCAAAGCTGGTAAGTCTAAGTTTACGGCCCAAGTTGATGCGCGTGATTACCACAATCCTGGTGAAAACGTTGAAGTTGCTTTTGAAATGGCCAAAGCACATTTCTTCGATCCAGAAACAAAGGATGTTATTCGTTAATTCGTCCAAGGAGGAGCAATTGTCATGAAACGTATTTTTGAAGTGAATCCGTGGCACGTGGTCAGTCATGAACTGGTTCCAACGGATAAACGATTACAAGAAAGTATGACGAGCATCGGTAACGGCTACATGGGGATGCGCGGTATGTTTGAAGAACACTACTCTAACGATACTTTGAAGGGTATCTACGTCGGGGGCGTTTGGTATCCTGACAAGACGCGTGTTGGTTGGTGGAAAAATGGGTATCCCGATTACTTCGGTAAGGTCGTCAATGCGGTTAACTTCATTAAAGTTAACTTGACGATCGACGGGGACCAGGTTGATTTAGCTAAGGACGATATTAGCGACTTTATGGTTGATTTGGACATGCACACCGGCGTTCTCCGGCGTTCGTTCATTGTGACTAAAGGCGAGAAAAAGGTCCAATTCTTAATCGATCGCTTTGTCAGTGCTGACCAAAAGGAATTATTTGACGTTCATTATAGCGTTCATAATTTGAGTGCGGAACCCGTCCAAATTGGGTTTATTTCCCAAATCGACGCCGATGTCTTCAACGAAGATGCTAACTACGACGAACAATTCTGGCAAGTTCTCGATAAAAGTCACGCGATGACTGGCGGGAGTATGGTCGCTGAAACTAAACCAAATGATTTTGGCACCCCCCGTTTCACGTTGGGCATGCAAATGTTGCACGTGACGGATTTCCGCGGCGTGGATGCTCCGGAAACGGAAAAAGCCGTCACGAACATCTTCCGCGGGACTTTAGCACCTGATGAAACCAAGAACTTTGAAAAACGGGTCATCGTGGTCACTTCCCGTGATTATAAAGATATCAGAACGCTACGTAGCGGTTTGGCAACGTTGACAGAAAATGTCAATGCCCAATCATATGAAGACTTATTACAAGCGCACCAAGCAGTCTGGGCAAAGCGCTGGGAATTAGCTGACGTGGTCATTGATGGTGACGACGCGGCGCAACAGGGGATTCGTTTCAACCTCTTCCAGTTATTCTCAACGTACTATGGTGAAGACAAACGATTGAACTTAGGACCAAAGGGCTTTACCGGTGAAAAATACGGTGGTGCGACCTATTGGGATACCGAAGCTTTCGGGGTACCATTCTACTTGTCATTAGCCAAGCCAAAAGTTACCGAAAACTTATTGGAATACCGCTACAACCAGCTGGCAGGTGCGTTCCATAACGCTAAGCAGCAAGGGTTGGCAGGGGCACTCTACCCAATGGTGACCTTTAATGGGATCGAATGTCATAACGAATGGGAAATCACCTTTGAAGAAATTCATCGGAACGGTTCCATCGCTTACGCCATCTTTAACTACACCCGCTATACGGGTGACGAGACGTACTTGAAGACCAAAGGGATCGACGTTTTGACGGCCATCTCACGTTTTTGGGCCGATCGGGTACACTTCTCAGAACGCAAGCAAATGTACATGATTCACGGTGTAACTGGACCTAATGAGTATGAAAACAATGTCAATAACAACTGGTACACCAACCTGATGGCACGTTGGACATTGAAATACACGTTAGCCAGCTTAAAGAAGGTCAGCGCTGAAAAGCAACAAGCCTTAGACGTTACCGATGCCGAATTGGCGAAATGGCAAGATATCGTGGACCGGATGTATTTGCCACACGATGACAAACTCGGCATCTTCGTTCAACACGATACGTTCTTGGACAAGGACTTGAAGCCCGTTTCGACGATTCCGGCAGATCAACGCCCAATCAACCAACACTGGTCATGGGATCACATCTTGCGGTCACCATACATCAAGCAAGCGGACGTCTTACAAGGCATCTACTACTTCATGGACCGGTTCACACCGGAACAAAAGAAGGCTAACTTTGACTTCTACGAACCGTTGACGGTCCACGAATCCAGCTTGTCGCCCGCAGTTCACGCCGTATTAGCAGCTGACTTGCACTACGAAGACAAAGCGGTTGAAATGTATCAACGGACTGCTCGGTTAGACCTTGATAACTACAACAACGACACGGTCGACGGCTTACACATTACGTCGATGACCGGTTCGTGGTTGGCAATCGTACAAGGCTTTGCTGGGATGCGTGTTAAGGATGATACGTTGGCGTTTGCACCGTTTGTCCCTAACGCTTGGACCCATTATCAGTTCCACGTTAACTTCCGCGGTCGGCTCTTAAAAGTCGACGTCGATCAACAAGGAACGACAGTGACACTCGTCTCTGGTGAACCATTGACCATTGAATTGAACGGTAACGCAGTGAAAGTTGCCGATACCGTTTCAACGAAATAAACACACTTGACCCTAACCTGGCCGAAACTGGTTAAGGTCAAGTCCTAACCCTAGAATGATTAACCCTCATTCTAACCTACTCCTAAATAGACGCCCATCTGCGAATGGACGTCTTTTTTGAGTTGTGATGGGTAATCTCCGCTCCGTCAGTCAGCGTCGGTGTGCTGTGGGGTCGGTCGCAGCCGTAGTGCGGTCTGCTCCCTCGATTCCAAGCCGATGACCCACGTCTTGAAATCGCCCCGCAACATCCAGCCGGCCAAGCACCCCGGCTGATGTTGCCGACACAGCACACCAACGCTGACTGACGGAGCTAAATAGCATACTACTACCATGAGTGACTGACATTTATTGAATATTAATAGTATCAGGGAAGGTTAAAAGTTAAATTTCGAGATTGCTTACGGTTGTATCAGTATTAGACTAATACAAATTAACTACTTGTGAGTTAGTCCGGTTACCACTGATGGTCCGATATTGATAACAATACTAAGACTGTTTTGAGCGCAGTCGGGTAGTGTTGATGTGCTGTGTCGGCAAGATTGGCGAGTGAATTTTACGCCAATTTTGCGGGGCACTTCAAAGACGTGGGTTATCGGCTTTGAAGTGAGGTTCCAGACCGCACTTCGGCTGGGACCATCCCCCATAGCACATCAATACTACCCGACGGAGCGGATGATTTAGGAGTGACTATCGCTACTGTTACGTTGTTAATAGCGATTTTAGACTTTTCAATCTTTAGTAAATAACGCAAAAAATCAGCTTGTAGGATCAAATCCGACCTTGCAAGCTGATTCTATTTGAAAATGACTATTTAGCGACGATTAATTGGCCGCTGTACGGTTCATCCAGTAACGTGTGCCCCTGAATGAAGCCGTCCAACGTGAAGGGCAGCTGCTGCGCAATGTCGACGGTTAACTGTCCTGTCCTGAGTAACTTGAATAACATCTGCAAGGTGGCCTGATCCGAAATCACATTCGTTGGGTGCAGTACCTGGAACCGGATCGACTTACTAGTTGCGGGTAGGTGGGTCGCAAACGACGCGATGGTCGCGTTGAATTTTGCCATTGCGAGCTCATCTTTACCATTCGTATTGTCGTGACTGACATTGATAATCACGTCGCCCCGGTCTGCTAAAACGTGGACCGGGTTTTGACGGTCGGGCGCGACAACTTGTTCGACCCCGAGTGCGGTCAACTTATCAGTAAAGTGTGATGGGGCAATGGCAATGACGTTTGCACCTAGACGTTGCGCCAACTGGATCGTTAACATTCCGACCATACTGCCGGCACCTTGGACGATGACGGTCTGATCCTTCTGGACGTCCGCAAAGTAACGGACGGCTTTGTAAGCGATGATTCCCGGCGTAATTAAACTGGCTGCTTGTGCGGGAGTGACATCGTTTGGCACCGTCACGGCTAAGTCACTATCTAGCGTGACTTGCTCAGCGTAAGTGTGCTGGGCGTGGGCCGCAACGAGTGTGCCAATGTCTAGCCCCGTTACCCCGGGACCGACTTTGAGCACCTTGCCCACGACATCGTGTCCAGGAATAGTTGGTAAAACTAAGTCGGTTCCCGTGCCTAGACGTTCGCGACGGTCCTGGTCGTTCAAATTGACAGCGAGTGTTTCAATAGTAATTTGATTATTAGCTGGTTCAAGCACCGGTTGAGTAATCGTTTCAAAAACGGCGGGTCCCCCAAATTTACGATAACCATATGCAAGCATCTCAAATCCCCTGCTATGCAAAATATGGAGAAATGTAGAAAATCATTACTGGTTTCCACATTTAGAAAGGTTACATAGTTCCTTTCTTAATTTTACTTGCTGCCGTTATGACGTCGGTATTCCGATGTTCCATCAGGGAGCAATCACATTGACCAACTATGACAGCTTAAGGGCGTTAGCCAGCCCCGTTAAATTATTAATTTTTAGATTAAAGCTAGTAAATTAGCAACGGCGTTTTCATCACGATCGAGCACTGCATCACAACTGTAACAAACATATTCACTATGTTTAGTTTGATGTGTCACATTACCCTGCAGTGTAATTTTGTCGCTTCCAGATTTGATATGACCGCATTCTGAACAGCGCTGTGTTGAAGGATACTGATGATCCGCTAGTATCAGCTCCTTATCGTACCATTCGCACTTATAAGTTAATATCCGCCGAAAGTAGCCAAACATCGAGCGTTGTAAGCCTTTAGAAGCAACGTGGCTCATCTGCATATCTTTAATGAACAAATCTTCAATCACAATTTTGTCGTAATCATTGACGAGTTTCGTCGTAAACTTTTGCATGATGTCATGCTGGATATTAGTAACTTTGCGGTAATTACGCTGCAATTTGGCTCTCATTGCAATGTAACGTCTGCTCCTAGTTGCTTTATTTCCATTCATGACTCGCTTATGAGCTAGCTTCTTTTGGTAAAACTTAATTTGCTGATACAACTTACGTAACCGTCTTGGCAGAGTATTAATAACACCAGCCGTGTAGTTTAAATGGCCGACATTCACATCAACGGCTGAATTATCACCAGTTTTTGGCTTGGCATCAAGCTCAACTTCTAAAGGAAGACTAGCCCAGTATTTGCCATTTTCACGGTAAATACTGACCACTTTTAAAATGCCTGACAAATCGGTATGTTTGCTAATCCTAATGTCATACCAATATTTGGTACCACGTGGCTTGTCCAAATGAAGTTTACCAGCGACAATTTTAGCTCGGTCAGTTTTAAAGCCTTGCCGAGTTACCCTTTTTGATTTAAATGTGGGTTTACCCCAATCAGGCTTTGCCTTATCAAAGAAGTTCTGCCAAGCATTCCCCAAATCAGCAATTGCTAGCTGCAAAGTACGCGCTGACAACTCATACTGCCAATCAGCTTTATTTGCGACTAATTCATTCCGAACTGAGTAAGCACTAGGGTGGGGACTACTTGAATCAAGTGTGTTCAAATCATACATGTCATTCCAAGTAGCCAACCCTTCGTTCCAACAATACCGCCGGTAATCACAAAGACTATCCAGCACTTTTTTCATATGGCGGTTGGGATAAAGTCTTACTTTTTGTGTTCGAATCATCAGCATCATCACCTACCAAATCAGTGTCATTTTTATAGTTTATAATCACACTTTCAATTATAGTTTAGGCCTTTACCAATGTCAGTGATTTAGCCACCGAGAATAATCTCTTTTGGTATTAGCGAGGTTAGTGGGTTAGATACAGATGTTTTAGTATAAATAACGCTGATTTGCCGGCAAATCTGTATCGCGAATCATGAAATTTTTCCAACGTGCAAATATGATGCCATATCACTAGATTTAAGCATTGCCAAGCCAGCCACCTCCATACTTACTCTCTGTGGGAAGATTGGCATTCTTTTCTACATGGTTCGCCATTTTTTGTCTGTGATTATCCCCTCCTTGGCAAAAGCATGCTTTCGCTTAATTGTAGCGGGGAACCTGTTGAAATCACAAGCGGGCACCATTACTTTCCGGTTTGTGTTTAGTCAATAATAAAAGAAGTGTTTTTAGTTGCTTTGATTGGTAACAGGCGTTTGACGCTTGAGTCCCACACCAGTGAAGCCGCTGATGATTGAGAAGATCGGCGACAATAGGCTAAAGAAGCAGAATGGCAAGTAAGCCAGCGTTGAAACGCCAAGCGTGTTAGCGGCAAAGGCTCCCGCAACACCCCATGGAATGAGGTAGTTGATCACCGTACCACCATCTTCCAGTACCCGGCTAAGGGCTAAGTTTGCCAGACCCCGCTGGTTAAACGTGGTTTTAAAAGCTTTACCTGGGAGAATAACGGAGAGGTACTGTTCACCAACGAAGATATTGACCCCGATTCCGGCTAAGATAGCAGCGGTGACGGTCGCGCCGGTGCCCTTTAAACGTTTAGCTAGTGGGACCATGGCGGTTTGAATCAAGTTGAATTTCATTAACAAACCACCCAGTGAGAGCGTCAGTAAAATGAGTGAAACGGTGCCCATCATGGCACTAATGCCGCCCCGTGATAGGAGGGCGTCAACGCTGGCGTTGCCCGTCTTAGCGACAAAGCCAGTTTCAATCATACCGGCAATTTTGCTCAGTGCAATGTGGGGTTGTTCAATGAAAATCATGACGATGGCTAAGCCGATGTTCATCAGTAAGGTTGGGATGGCTGGAATTTTAAGCAGGGCGCATGCAAACATGACAACGAGTGGTAAAGCGGCCCACCAACTGATGGTGAAGTTCTGGTTCAGCACCGCTAAGGTCGTTTGGATTTTGCCCAGGTTGTTGCCCGTCGATGCCCCCGTTCCTAAAACGGTGTACAAGATCAAGGAGACGATGAAGGCGGGAATCGTGGACCACATTAAGTTACGGATGTGACTGAACAGGTCGCTCTCAGCGATGGCTGACGCTAAGTTAGTTGAATCGGACAGTGGGGAGGTCTTATCCCCAAAAATTGCACCGGAGATAATCGCACCGGCGACCAGTGCCGGGTCGATGCCCATGGTGGTTCCGATACCGAATAAGGCAATCCCAATGGTTGAGATAATGGTGAAGGCACTCCCGATTGACGTTCCAATGATGGCACAAACGAGGAAGACGGACGGAACGAACCATTTCACGGAGATCAGGTTAAAGCCAAAGACCATCATGGAAGGGATGATTCCGGCAGCAATCCAGACGCTGATTAACGCCCCGATTAATAAGAAAATAAAGATGGGGATAATCCCGGTCTTGATGCCGTCGACGATGCCACCGTGAATGTCGTCCCAGTGGGCGCCCCGAATGCGCGCCCAGAGAATGACTAAGGCAATGACTAAGATGACGGGAGTCTGTGGTGAGAGTCCGAATTTAATCACGCCGAGTCCCATAATTGCTAACATGATGAGTAAGACGGCTAAGGCTTCTGGTAGGTGGACTGGCCGCCACCGTTTTGAATTTTCCATAGATAAACACTCCTTTTATTTGGGTATAAAAAAATCGTCCCCGTTGCAATAATTGCAACAGGGACGATTGATTAGACCGTGGTACCACCCAGCTTGAGCCGCAAAAATCGGCTCCACTCACTAGCAGTTAACGGGTCTAGTTATTATCCGCCGGGCGTACCCGGACTGTGCCTACCGTATTTCATCGTAATTAGCCTGATCGGTTCGCAGCGACCACCGACTTCCTGACACACAGCTAATCCGCTACTTAAGAGTAGGGTTATCGTTCGTTATTTGATTATTGTGTGATGATAGCATGCTTGATTTGAAACGTCAACTAACGAATAAATTTATTAATTTTAAAATGGCTAGTCGTGGGGATGCCAGATAGTTGATAAATAGGGTAAATAACCGTTAAGGATTGGCTGATAGGCGGTACGTAAGTATAGGTATAATGATAAAATAGCCGTAAGTGTAAGCGGTTTAAAATAACGAATTAAAGCGTACGCCAGTATAAAAAATTTAAGGAGTGATTGTAATGACTAATCCATGGTGGCAATCAGCCGTCGTTTATCAAATTTATCCCCGTTCGTTTCAAGATTCAAATGGTGACGGTATCGGCGACTTGCCCGGGATTACACAACGTCTGAACTATGTGAAGCGGTTAGGGGCCGATGTGATTTGGCTCAACCCAATCTACCGGTCGCCTGGTGTTGATAACGGGTATGATATCAGTGACTATTACGATATTAACCCGGAATTTGGCACGATGGCTGACTTTGATCAGCTTTTAGCGACTGCCCACGAGAAGGGTTTGAAGATCATGATGGATATCGTGGTCAACCACTCTTCTAATCAGAATAAGTGGTTTAAAGAGAGTGCTAAGAGCCGTGATAATGCGTATTCCGATTATTACATTTGGCGTGATCCGGTCGATGGTCACGCGCCCAATAATTGGGGTGGCTTCTTTGGCGGTTCCGTCTGGGAATACGTCGAAAGTCGCCAACAGTACTATCTGCATTCATTTGCCGTGGAACAACCTGACCTGAATTGGGAAAATCCAAAATTACGGCAGGCCGTCTACGACATGATGAATTTTTGGGTCAATAAAGGTGTCGATGGGTTTCGCCTCGACGTCATTAACTTGATTTCCAAACCCGCCAGCTTTGCGGATGGTCAGCCCAACGACGGTGAACCGTACGCGGACATTGGTCCAATTATCGCTAACGGTCCTCGTTTGAATGACTATTTACAGGAAATGAATAAGCAAGTCTTTGCGGGTCACGATTTAATCACAGTCGGTGAGACGCCGAACGCTACTGTAAGCGACGCACAACAGCTCGCAGGATTAAACGAACATGAACTGAACATGGTGTTTGAATTTGAACACATGGGTCTAGATGGCAATCCTAATCCACAGTTAGGTAAGTGGAATGATCAGCCCGTCAAGTTAGTTGATCTCAAACAGTCGATGACTAAATGGCAAAACGGGTTACATGGCACCGCGTGGAATAGTCTCTATTGGAATAATCATGATCAACCCCGGATTGTTTCCCGGTTTGGTGACGAACGGCCAGCTTATCGGCAACGTTCTGCTAAGATGCTGGCGACTTTGCTGCACTTCTTACAAGGGACGCCTTATATCTATGAGGGTGAAGAGTTAGGGATGACCAACGCCCATTTCACCAAGCTATCCGATTACCAAGATTTGGAATCAATCAACGCTTATCACCATTTTGTGGATGAAGAGGGCGTGCTTTCGGCAGACACGATGTTACGCTATTTGGCCAATTGTTCCCGGGATAACGCGCGGACACCGATGCAGTGGAATCGGGCGTTAAACGCCGGTTTCTCGACTGCTAAGCTGTGGCTGCCCGTTAACCCCAATCACAACCACATCAACGCAGAGGCGGCCCAGGTGACCCCTAATTCGACGTTTAGCTTCTACCAGCACTTAATCAGGCTACGTCACCAGTTACCGGTTATCACTACGGGTAAGTATCAGTTGTTATTAGCTGACGATGCCTCGGTTTATGCTTATACGCGTCAAACGAATGATCAGACCTTACTAGTCATCTGTAATTTCACGCCGGAAACCCAGACACGCCACTTCGAACAGCTACCAGCGGATGCCAAGTTACTCATCAGTAATTACGATGATGACCACGGTGATAAGTTACGCGCTTACGAGGCTAAGGTTTATTATTATTAAAAATAAAATCTTGTTTGGAATATTTAATCCGGTCGCCACTGATAACACGCGGTCGTGGGACCGGGTTAAGCCTGAGGAGCGGTCTTAACCCTCGCCCGGAACAATTGCCAACCCACAATTGTTCCGGACCGTCCGTGGTGTAAGGCCGAAAAATCATCGGCCAACACCACCATCACGACCGATGTTATCAGTGGCGACCTCCGAGCATTCGAGAAATTTAGATCCTCAGTAACAGAAGAACCGTGTTTAGCGCAGGCGGACAGGATTGGTGTGCAGTGGCGGCAATATTGGTCGGCGTCCCTTAGCCGGCTAATGTTGCGGGGCAATTCAAAGACGTGGGCTACCGGCTTTGAATTGAGGCCTCAGACCGCACTTTGGCTGAGGCTGTCCCCCACAGCACACCGATTCTGTCCGACGGAGCGGCTAATTTTCATGGTATTGGTGTTAATGTTCACCTTGCAATCGAAACTAAAAATCGTGCGTTCAGAATTGTCATAATGATTCTGAACGCACGATTTTTTGATGTTAAATTATTGTTCTTGAACGGCTTCATCGGCCTCGAAAGTTTTTTCGATAATATCCATGACTTGTTTGAATAAGCCAATTGGAAATTGGTGGGCCCGGCGAATCAAATTGATATGAACACTTGGAACTTGAACATCTTCAATTGGAATCTCGACCAAGTCGCTTTGTGCTGGGGCGGTGATGTCCGAGACAAAACCAAGGGCTAAGTCTTCTTGAACTAGCCCACTGACAAGCGTGCTACTATCGGATTCAAAGAGCACTTGTGGTTTGATGGAGAGTTGTTCAGCTAATTGATGGAAAACTAACTTGTTTAGGTAAGTGGCGTTTAAAATAACAAAAGGTGATTTTAAAGCCTCTTCAAACGTTGGGTGTTCCATTTTTGCTAGTGGGTGTTCAGGACTGGCAAGGATTTTGAACTTAAATGGGCGTAGCGGGGTGACCGCTAGTCGTTCATCTAAAGTTTGATCCAAGTTACCGCTGATTGCTAAGTCGAGTTGACCACCTAAAACTTGTTTGACCAGTTGGTTAGCACCCATTTCAACGGTATGAACGCTACTAAGTAAGTCTTGTTCCAAAATCGGCTTGGTCAGAGCCGGTAAGTAATGTTCACTGACGGAAGGTTCAATGCCGAGCCGAAGCGTATGTTGACGCAAGTGGCTGATCGATTCATTGACGTGCTGCCAGTTAGAGATAATATCGTTAGCGGCTAATAAGAGTTGTTGACCACTAGGCGTTAGCACTAGCGCTTTGGTCTTAGCTTGACGAAAGAAGAGCGTTGTTTGGAAATGCCGTTCGAGACGCTTGATTGCTTGCGAAATGGTTGGCTGGCTTACATGAAAATCGGCAGCCGTTTGCGTATAACTTTGTGTACTAATTAGACGTTGAAAATAGTACAGATCCTTAATATTCATGAAAATGTAGCCTCCATAAAAATTATTAATGTTGTTTTAGCGATTAATAATCACAAATAAGCAGGCCTCAACCCGAAGATGATTATCAAATAGACTTATCATATGACAAGTTAATCATAACATGATTAACGATTCGAAAGTGGTACCGTTAATCATAATCGTAATGATTGGGTGCTGTCAACGATAATGGTTGAGGTGTTGAAACTATAATGATTATTAATAATGCCAAAAGCATCGATTGGTATAGGTGCTGTTGTAATAGGATTTAGCCTTTTAAGCCATAGCTTTGGCTTATTAGTTGAGGTGCTGTTGGATAATAATTCATTTTTAAGTCTTAAATATCAGCAGCTCAAGCTAATAAAGAGAAAATTAGATAAAAACTGGCCTTAAAGTTAAGGTGCTCAACGGATAAATGAATTTTATAATGATAATTCATAAATTAAAGTCTTTAAGCTTATGAATTAAAATCGACGGAAGTTGTGTATAAAAATTAGTTATCGGTTAAGGTGGTGTCATATATCAACCGATAAATGAAACAGTGGTCTAAAAAGTTGAATACTGGTTGAATCCACGCGGTTTTAGACGCATGTCCGCGATTATGAAGAATTTAAAGTTAACCCCTTTAAACTATAAACCGAACGAATAAGAACAAACGTCATTATTTTTAATAATTGAAAACGAACAGCAACTAGCTAAAAAGACTATAAAAAACAGTTATCGGTTAAGGGGCTGTTTTAGTTTGAAAAGGGCTCCTGGGACAATTATTGTCCCGATGAAATCCAGCTCAAATTTAGCGATTAACCCCAGGTAACTATTTAAACTGAACATAATTAATTATAATACTAAAGCAATCAAAAATGTTGAAAACGCCTAAATAACAGCAGGTTAGTTAATTGGGTATAATTATTACTTATACTAATGGCCGAGTGAACGCTAAATCGCTGACAAAGACAGTTACAAACTAAAACGCTTAACAAATCTTACTTGAGATTTGTTAAGCGTTTTGTTTTGATAACGGTCAGCCTAACGACGGTTTTGCGGATTACGTTGATCGTGTTTGATTCTGACTGGTTGGGCAGCGGGCACGTGATTACTGGCAGCAACACCAGCAACGGCCGCTAAGCCGGCTGCGACTAAAAGACCTGCTAATAACATGGACAGCCCCTCCTTACTTGTTCAAACCACGTCTTTGATACTTGCAAGTTTAGGTGATTAACTAAACAAATGCAATTATTTTGCCGGGTTCTTAAATTGAACTTGAATAACTTGAAATTTTCTTAAGTAATTGCTTGTTATTGTTGATACGTGCAAAGGCAGTTGCATCGTTCAGGTACTCTTTAACCTTGGTTGGTTCGCCGATGAGCTGTGCTTGTAAAAACTTGATCCAGGCGGCGTAATAGGTCACGTGAAAACGGGAACAGATATTAATGCCGTAATCTAACAGCTTCAAACTTTGGGTCGGCTGATCGATGCTAGCGTAAAAGTTACCCGTATAGTAGGCCAGATTAATGACTCGCCAAACGCTTGCCGTGGTTTCTAAGGGCAGGTTTGGTAAAGCGTGCCGAACTTTTTCAAAGTAGTACTGGGCTTTATTGGGGTCGTGGTTAAACTGATAAGCAATCCCGGTGCCGCAGTAAGCTAACTGGGTATAGATCGTTGTGTGCGACTCATCAAGATCGGTAATGATTTGATCGAAGTTGAACAGGACGTCGCTGATCGGATGGTGGTTCAAAGCGGCCACGTATCCTTTCAAATAACAATACTGGAGCTTAGTTTCACGGTCATGCCGGGGTTCATCAGCGATTTTAGCCAATAACGTTTCTGCATCACGATATTCGCTGGTGATTAAATCAAATTCAATTTTTTCAAGTACTTTTAATACCGCTGCGTCAGCAACTCGTTCGGTTGGGAAAACATCTTCTAATTGGAGATTTAAGCGCTGGCAAAGTTGTGCCACAATTCGAATTGCGGGCGCTTTGCCGTTGTTTTCAAACTTGCTGAGGGTGGCTTGGGTACAAATGCCCTCAGCTAAGGCTTTTTGGGATAAACCCAAAGCTTTGCGGCGGGCAATAAATAGCTCGATATTCAAGTTGACACTTCCTTTTTACCAAACTAAAGCAGTTTCGTAAAACGCTTTCAATGTCAATTTAACACCGTTAATTTAATCTTGTCAATATTTATACGTAATAAAAATTATTCTGAAAATATATAAATTTGATTACAAATAATATAATCAAAGCGTGCCAATGGCTAGCGGTGCCAACGCATTGTGTATTCAGGTTGATTCGTAGCTTTGTCAATCTGTTGCTCGTGAACGTGAAATCCACTGTGATGATAAAAAGCCACGGCGGGTCGGTTGGCGACGTAGACGGAAAGTTGTAGTTTATGGGTCAGTTCCTTGGCGGCGGCCAGTAACGCTGTCCCGACGCCTTGTTGTTGAGCACTGGCCTGCACAAAGATTCCCGCAACGTAGTGTCCTTGTAATCCGATAAAACCGACAATTTTTTCAGCAGTTGTGGCGATGATCAGTTGTGCTTGTGGCAGGGCGGTCCGCACGACGGGTGCCTGTTTACGCCAATAGTCAGCCTTGATAAATGGGTGGGCCTTCAGGTTGCCGTGAAGCCAAATCGCCATAAGTTGATCGAGTTGGTCAGTGGTGGGGTGGTGCAATAAATAAGTTTGCATAGGTCTTCCTTGTTCGTGAATTAGCGGTACTGATGAAAAGCGACCGCTTGTGTGATTTTAAAAAATAGGATTCATCAACTAAGTACGTCATTAATAGTAGCAATCCGTTTAATTTTTGAAAATAAATAAGGTGTATTCACGCAATCCTGAACAACGGATGAGTGAATACACCTTATTATTTAATATCAAATCGTTGTGTGCTGGACTTTATTTAGCCATGTAAGCACCCTTGAAGTTGTAGTTGATACCAGCTGTGTTGTAAACGAGCCCTTTCAACTTAGGGTTGACCATCTGAGCAATGACGTTTTGAGAAAGTGGGGCGACGCCTTGATCAGTACCGATGGTTTTTTCAGCTTTAGCAAGTTGAGCCCAACGAGTTGCGGTGCTAGTCGTTGAATTAGCGGCGCTGATAGCACTGTCGTAATCAGAGTTTGTCCATTTCCCAAAGTTGTAGTCGTTCTTAGACGTCATGATGCCTAAGTCAGAGATTGGGTCGGAGAAGTCTGCTTGCCATGCGGAGATAACTAACTGGAAGTTCCCAGCGGTTTCACGGGCGATCCGGGTCTTATAAGGAACGGTCACGCTGTTGACCTTCAAACCAGGCAATTCCTTTTCCAATTGACCTTGGACGTATTCGGAGATGGCCTTCATTTGATCGGTATCATCGTGCGTTAACGTAACGGTCAACGACTTCTTGCCGACTTCCTTGAGACCTTCTTGCCAGAGCTTTTTAGCCTTGGCGTTATCCTGTGTGACTGAATCAGCAACGGTGTTTTCAGTTGCGAAATCTTTGCCAGTCGTTGGGTCCTTAGCTAAGCCGCTAGTGACGAAGCCCTTTGGTGTAACGGAACCGTCACCGAGGACGTCGTTAACGAGTTGTTTACGGTCTAACGTTAATGACATGGCTTGACGAAGCTTCGTGTTAGCCAAAGCCTTGACCTTCTTTTGGTTGAATTCAAGGTAGTTCAAACGTGAAGACTTGCGGATGACCAACTTACTGTTGTTCTTTTCATTTTTAACCTGTTGCCCAGAAAGGACGGCAGCGTCAAGTTTGCCACTCTGGAATAAGTTAAAGGCGGTCGTGGTTGATTTAACCACTTGGTCGTTGATCTTCGTCAAGTAGACGTGTTTCTTGTCCCAGTAGTCTGTGTTACGAACAAGGGTCCAAGTTGAGTTGGTCCCTTTCCAACCAGTCATCTTAAATGGCCCGTCATAGACCATCTTGCTGGCGCTAGTCCCGTATTGCTTGCCATATTTTTGAACGGCGTGTTGGTTTTGTGGGAAGAAGACCACGAAGCCCATCAGGAGTTTAAAGTATTGCATTGGTTTTTCTAGCGTAACGGTCAACTTGTACTTACCATCCGCCTTGATGCCTAAAGTAGAAGGACTAGCCTTCCCTGCGGTGATCTTATCAGCGTTCTTGATGCCAGAATACAAATAAGCGTATTGAGAAGCAGTCTTAGGGTTAACGGTGCGACGCCAACCATAAACGAAGTCTTGGGCGGTTACTTTATCACCGTTGCTCCATTTGGCGTTTTTACGTAATGTGAAGGTATAAGTTTTTTTATCCTTCGAGACCGTGGTTCCCGTTGCAATCCCTGGTGTAACCTTGCTGTCTTTGCCTAAACGGTACAGGCCTTCTTGCGAGTTACTGATCATGGTCCCGCTAATAACATCGGTTGCCATTGACGGGTCAAGCGTTGTAATGTCTTGCCCGTTTTCAGACCAATTTAAAACCTGGGTCTTGGCCATGCCAGCGGTGGTATTACCCGCGTTTGCTGCATTAGAATCTGCCGACTTGCTACCACAACCAACCAATAAGCCACCAGCTGTGACGGTAACTGCTGCTGCTGTTGCTAAAAATTTCCATTTCATAAAATAAGTGCCCCCTACTCAAGTGACTATGTACGATATAAAAATGAGAATACATTAAAAACAGATTAAAATCAATATTTAATTTTTAATGTTTTAAACAGAAACACCAAAAAAGCAGTTCTATCAAGGGTTGATAGGACTGCTTTGGTTAGAAAGTTTTTTATCCAAATTGGAAAAGACTAGGCGTTAGCAATCAACCGGACACGGGTCACCGCTGGGATGGCGTTGAGTGCCGTGATCAGTTGTTGGCTGTTTTGATGGTCCAAGGCGTCGACATCAATAATCGTGTAGGCCGTTTGATGTTTGGCCGCGTTCGCCATGGTAGCGATGTTCAAGTTGGCAGCTGCCAGCTTAGACGTAATCTGGCTCACCATGTTAGGGACGTTGTCGTGAATTACGGTAAAGCGGTAGGCGGCGTTAAACGGAACGGTTAGGTCGGGCAAATTAATGGCTGACTTGACGTTACCGGTTTCTAAGTAAGTCATGATCGTCTTGGCGGCCTGGGTCGCTCCGTTGACTTCCGCTTCAATCGTGGAGCCGCCAATGTGAGGCGTAACCGTCACGTCATCGCGGTCTGCCAGTTGGGGCTCACCAAAGTCGGTGTAGTAGTGTGTTAAGTGGTGCGCATCTAACGCAGCCACGGCCGCCGTGTTATTGACGATCCCAATGCGTGAGTAGTTGAACAGGTTGACACCGTCAGGCATTGCCGCCAATTCATCGGGGCCAATCAGGTTTAAGGTGTCTTCGTTTTTAGGCACGTGCACGGTGACGTAGTCCGCATGTTTGACCGCGTCTTTAAGCGTTGCGGCGCGTTGAACTTGTTTGGCGATGTTCCAAGCGGCGTCGGCGGATAAATAGGGGTCGTAGCCGATCACATTCATACCAAGCGTCAACGCGGCGTTAGCCACTAATGACCCGACGTGGCCTAAACCAATCACGGCCAAGGTTTTACCTAACAGTTCCGTGCCGTTAAACTTCGTTTTGTCGTGTTCAGTCCGCTGAGAAACGTCCGCTTCAGTGTGTTTAGCGGAATAGCTAGTTGCGGCCATCAAGTTCCGTGAAGAAATAATTAACAACGCAAGGACCAGTTCTTTGACGGCGTTGGCGTTACTGCCAGGGGTGTTGAATACAGCGGTCCCGTTAGCAGTTGCCTGGTCGACGGGCACGTTGTTGACGCCGGCGCCCGCCCGGACGATCACTTTCAGTGATTCTGGCAAGGTCTGTTGGTGCAAATTAACCGAACGAATTAAGTAGGCGTCGGGATGTTCGGATTGGTTAAGTGTGTAATTTTGAGTGAACGTATTGAGCCCAGCTTGGGCAATCGCATTATAAGTCTTAACTTGATACATTAATTCAACACTCCTTTAGCATGGGTGGCTTCAAAAGCAGCGAGATAATCAACAAGGGCGTCGACGCCAGCCAGTGGCATGGCGTTATACAGGCTGGCGCGCATACCGCCAACTAACCGGTGACCCTTTAGGTTTAAGAGACCCCGTTCCGTGGCACCAGCAATAAATTGGGCGTCTAACGCAGCGTCGCCCGTCACGAACGGCACGTTCATCGTGGAACGGTCGGTAGTTTTCACCGGATTAGTGAATAATTGAGATTGGTCCAAGAAGTCGTAAAGTCGGGCCGCCTTTTCTTGGTTGCGTTGGGCCATTGCGGTAAGCCCGCCTTGAGCCTTCAACCATTTAAGGACGAGTCCCGCAGCGTAAATGGCGAAGACTGGTGGCGTGTTAAACATTGACTGCTTCTCCGCAAAGAGCTGGTAGTCGAGCATGCTTGGCAGATTCTTGGCGTGGCCAATTAAATCGTCACGGACGATCACGATGGTTAAGCCGGCGGGACCGAGGTTCTTTTGAGCCCCGGCAAAAATCATCCCGAAGTCGGTGACGTTATAAGGCTGACCCAAGAAATTGGATGACATATCAGCGACTAGCGGAACGCGACCAGTATCTGGAAGTTTTGTGTACATCGTTCCTTCAATGGTGTTGTTCGTGGTAAGGTGAACGTAGTCTAAGTTTTGGTCGACTGGTCCTTGTAGTTGCGGTAACGCCGTGAAATGGTTATCAGCGCCCGTTGCTAAAATATCGACTTGGGTGTCCACTCGCCGGGCTTCATCGGCGGCCCGACTGGCCCAATGCCCACTATCAAGTAGGCCGATGTGGTGGTTGGCGGTGGCTAGGTTAAGTGGTGCGGCTGTAAATTGCAACGTCCCGCCGCCTTGGAAAAAGAGGACGCGGTAGTTGTCTGGAATTTGCATTAAGTCGCGCAAATCTTGTTCGGCGTCGTTGATGACTTGTTCGAATAGTTGTGAGCGGTGGGAGATTTCCATGATGCTCATTCCTGAATCTTGAAACGACGGTAATTCAGCTTGAATCTGATCAATGACCGGTTTCGGCATGACGGCTGGACCGGCAGAAAAGTTATACGTTGGCATAAAAAATCCCCACTTTCAAATTAGTGACTAACCAAATGACCATAAAAAAGCCCTCGTAGTCAATTCGACTACCAGGGCTGTTAATTAATCAGTATTATAACCGCCCTCGTCATCGAATGTGATTGAACATCCGTGCTAAGGCTTGATTTGCTCATGCGAAATTAGGCCAACACAGATGTATGTGTAGACCAGGAGGAGACGATTAAATTAGCATTACGATTAATTGTCATAAAACTCACTCCTTAATTTCAATGACTACAATTTATCAAGAGAAACTTATTTTGTCAAGTCAACAAATGAGAAAAATTATGGCATAATTAAGAAAAGAAAAGCGTTATTCATTAATATTTAATTTTGCAGGAGGCTAGTATGACAACTTTTTACATCGTTCGCCACGGCCAAACGACGGCGAACGCCCAAAATTTGAAACAGGGCACAATTAATACAGCAATTACCCAGCTAAACAAGGTGGGACAACAGCAAGCACAGGAGTTACACGCGGCGTTTGATATCAGTTTTGCCGATCGACTGATCTGTAGCCCGCTGGACCGAACGCGAGCGACGGCCGCAATTTTAAACCGGGGGCGGGATTTACCGCTAACCACGGATGTGCGGTTACTGGAGATTTCGTACGGTCAGTGGGACGGCCAAGATAACGCAAAGTTGTTGGCAACGTACCCGCAGTACTTCGATCCATTGTTAAAAGACGTCTTACCGACTTACGTGACGGTGGCGACGGCGGGCGAAACGTTTGACCACGTGATTCAACGGGCCCAAGCCTTTTTGACGACCACGGCGGCACAGTATCCCGATGACAAGATTATTGTGGTGACGCACGGTTTTACCGTCAAAGCCATGGCGCTAGCCGTGTTGCAACCGCAGGACCCAATGAGCTTACCGGAACCGGAAAATACCAGCGTCACTAAAATCACGGTGGACGCAGCCACGCAGCGGGAATTTTTGAGCTACTATAATCGGCATAGTAGTTTTTAATGCCCCTTAACGAATACGTGATTTCGGCCTACAATGGAAAGTAGTTTGAGGTAATCACGCACTGTTGCTCCTTACCTCAAACGGCGTATCAATCAGGCAGCAACAGCAGACATCACATATAAACTCCTAAGTGAGGCAATCCTGGCGACTTGCGAGGACTGCCTTTTTTTTGTTTAAGGTTATAATGTAACCGTTAACTAAAATTATTTGAGGTGGTATTAGTATGACATATTCAGCAGCAAGTACCCGCTATGATGAGCTACCGATTCGCCGGGTTGGTCGGACTGGGTTACAGTTACCAATTGTTTCGTTAGGATTATGGCGGAACTTTGGTGACGAACAACCCTATGCTAATTCGCGTAAAGTTGTGCTCGATGCGTTTGATCACGGGGTCTTTAGTTTTGACCTCGCCAATAATTACGGACCGTCTAAGGGGTCGGCAGAACAAACCTTTGGGAAGATTTTCCAAGACGACTTAAAACCTTATCGTGATGAGTTAGTGATTACGACGAAGGCGGGCTATCCGGCTTGGCCCGGACCATACGGCGCTTTTGGGTCACGCAAGACGTTGATTAGCTCACTGGACCGTAGCTTGAAACGGATGCATCTGGACTACGTTGATTTATACTACTCACACCGGCCAGATCCAGATATTGACTTACAGGAAACCGCCCAGGCCCTCGACCAAGTTGTACGGCAGGGAAAGTCCATGTACGTCGGCATTTCAAACTACGACCGGGACCAAACCGCAGAAATGATCGGCTACTTTAAGGACATGCACACGCCGTTTACCGTTAACCAATTTTCTTACAACATGTTGCATGAAACGGCCCAAACAACTGGCTTGATTGACCTGTTAGCGCAAAATGGGGCCGGTTTAGTCGCGTACGGTCCGTTGTCAGAAGGACTACTGACGCAGCGTTACTTAGACGGGATTCCCGCTGATTTTCCGATTCACCGGACCAACAAGTACTTGTTAGCGAACGGGACCGATGCAGTCGTCAAGCAGTTAAATGATTTGAACGCCGTGGCACAGCACCGTGGGCAAACGTTAGCTCAGATGGCATTAGCGTGGTTGTTACGGTCTGAAGCCGTTACCAGTGTCATTATTGGGACGACCAGTATTGATCACCTACACGCAAACTTGGACGCCGCTAAACAGTTGACGTTCAGCGATGAAGAAGTCGCAACGATTAAACAAATTTTGAAAAAATAGTGATTGCCTGAACTGATCAGTTAGTGCAATCAGAAAAACCACGTATCAACGGGCCCTCCGATGAGGGATGTTGGGACGTGGTTTTTGTTAGCGCACGAAACGTGCAATGTGATGTTCAGATTCCAAAAATGTTCGGTTACTCGGGTAGTTAACTGGGTGATTGGTTTTAACGTGAAAACATTCAAATGCCGGAAATCCCGTCCTAGCAACGTCATCAAATTGTAATAGTTTATTACGAACGTACGTTCTAAAAGTGTGCTATGATAAAGCTACTATTTTCGATGAGGTGATCTGAATGGAACAGCTGAAACCAATTGAAGCTTCGTTGTTACAAGCTTATGAATTAAATTGTGTGGTGCGATTGACCTTAGCAGACGGCGAACGTCCAAGTGGGTTAATTGCCGCCGTCAACGCGTCGGCGCTCTTTTTGAACCAGCAGGCCGGCATTGTTAACCAAATTGCGCTCAGTGACGTTACCGCCATTGATTTCTTGAAAGAGTCGTGGTGGCAGCGTTAATCCTGAAGATCAGATAAGGTGTCTGTAATCCAGCGCGATTTTGGCGCAAAATCATAAAAAAGTTGTCCAGCAGGGTTGCTGAACAACTTTTTTAGTGGCCAGACGATAGCAACTTACGACTATTTTTCGGGGTCGCGGAGCTCGTTAACGAGTTCGGGATCGGGACTGACCGTAATTGTCCGGGCTGGACCGCTAAACGTCACTAGGCCCGATTTAGCGCCCTTAGGTTTATGCATTTGACCAACTTTCAAACAGTCGACTGGAACCCGGCGCATCTTCTTACCCTTGCTGTAATAAGCGGTCAAAACGGCGGCTTCTTGTAAGGTACGCTCACTCGGATTGGTGCTGTGAATGACAACGTGTGAGCCGGGAATTTCACCGCCAGCGTGCATCCAGTAATAATCCTTCCGCGCGGTCATTGTTAAGTGGTCGTTTTGGTAACTATTCTTGCCGACCTCAACTAAAACGTGGTCGTGCGTGTGGAACCGCCGTGGATGGGCTGGTTCTGGTGCTTTAGATGAGTGCAGAACTTGGGTGTGGATCACGCTCTGTTCGATCAGGCTTTGTTTTAATTGGGCCACTTGGTCAGGGTCAGTGGGGTCAAACGCGGCCTGCTGGGCGAGTTGTTGCTGCAACTCAGCTTCGGCTAACTCACGGTTATGGATGACCGTATTTAGGCCGCGCTTACTCTTACGGTAACGATGAAAGTAGTCTTCGGCGTTGGCGATAATGGATTTAGTCGCGTCGAGTTTGATCGTTAACTTTGTTTCGGGTTGACGGTAGTCGGGTAATTCGACAAAATTATGGTGGCCGTCAATTTGACTCGCATACGTTTTTAACAACGTCCCCTTAACTTGGAGTTCGGTTGCGTCGGGCATGTGGTCGATGGCCTTACTTAGAGATTCAATTTGTTTTTTAGTGTGGTGAAGCTGGTGTGCAAGGCCTTTTTGCACCAGTTCAGCGTCGGTAATATCGGGCATGAGAAGTTCCTTTCTGTAAAACTTGATTAGTTTTATTATACATCTTGAAAATTAGTTCACTATTTTTCAGAAAAGTTCGGTATTCTATTAGAGGGAGAGTGATCATTGAGATGCAAAAAACATTAATTATTAACGCAGGTAGCTCATCGTTGAAGTGGCAATTATTTGAAATGCCCGCTGAAACGGTGGTTGCTAGTGGCTTGGTTGAACGAATCAGTATGCCAGGCTCGATTTTTACAATTAAATATGGTGACCATCAGAAGTATGAAACAACGGTTGATAACTTAGATCAAAACCACGCGGCCAAGTTGATGCTGACGGAATTACAACGGTTAGCCATCATTCAGTCGTTGGATGAGATTACGGCGGTCGCTCACCGGGTCGTTGCGGGTGGCGAAACGTTCAAACACGCCGTCGAAGTAACGCCGGATGTTTTACAAGCTATCAAAGATTTGAGTAATTTTGCACCACTGCATAACCCAATGGAAGCGAAGGGAATCGAGACGATGGCCCAAGCTTTGCCAAACGTGAAACAGTACGCCGTCTTTGACAGCCAATTCTTCACCGATTTGCCTGAAAAGAATGCGATCTATAGCTTACCGTATGAGTTGACGAATAAGTATCATATTCGGCGCTACGGTGAACATGGTATCTCGCACGGTTACTTGACTGGTCGGGCCGCTGAACTATTGGGCCAACCTAAGGAATCACTTGACTTAGTCACGTTACACTTAGGGAGCGGGGCATCGTTAGCCGCTGTCAAAGATGGGAAGGCCTTTGATACATCAATGGGCTTTACACCGTTGACCGGGGTAACCATGGGAACACGGGCCGGTGACGTTGACCCGTCAATTTTACCGTTCTTAATGCAGGCTGAAAACATTAGTGACCCTAACGAAATTATGATGATGCTCAATAATGAATCTGGGTTATTAGGGGTCTCAGGGATTTCACCCGATATGCGTGAGATTCGAGCCCAGGCAGCGACGAATCCGCGGGCGAAGTTAGCCATTGAGATTTTTGTTAACCGGATTGTTAAATACGCTGGGAGCTATTTAACGGAATTAAACGGTGCCGATGCCATTATTTTTGCTGGGGGTATTGGGGAACACAACGCACCGTTGCGGCAACAAATCATTGATGAGTTGCGGATCTTTGGGGTGAAATTGGACCCACAATTGAACGATGCCGGTCAAGAAGGCGTCATCAGTAGCACTGATTCCAAGATTAAAGTCTTGTTGATTCCAACCAATGAAGAGCTAGCAATGGTTCGACAGGTTGCGGCGTTACAAGATTAATTAAGCTTCCGTTAATTTGGGACAAGTCACTAGGCGTTCGTAAAACAGCATGCTAGACTTCTTGCTAAGAAGACAGTTAATGTCGACCGTAAGGAGGGAAGCTCCGGTTTAGGGGCGCTATAATGATCGGTTTTTTGATTGCTTTAGTGATTGGTTTTTGGTTACTAAAAGTTGTCTTTAAAATTGGGTTTAAATTAATCGGTTTAATTTTTACCGTCATCATCGGGTTATTTTTGCTTAAAATGGCCTTGTGGATCGGAGTAGCCGTTTTGGCACTCGGAGGAATCGCTTTATTGGCGAATCCGTTTCAAAATTAAAATAATAGCGTGGGATAAATTGCTCTTTGTCCCACGTTTCGACCAGAGTAATGGGAAAAGCCATGCAGAAATAGTTGATATTTCTGCATGGCTTTTTGCCGTTCAGTTTAAATTAAAGTGCCAATTAAAGCTAAGCCAAGTCCGCCTAGCAGGCTGAGGCCCAAATAGGACCAGGCTGTTTGTTGGTGATGGTTACGACTAAGCAAGACGATCTCGTTAATCATGGTAGAGAAGGTCGTGTAGCCACCCATAATGCCGGTTCCCAAGAAGACTTGCCAGTTTAAAGGTAAGTGGTGCGTCAAGACCACGCCCAATAGTAGTGAACCGGTCAAGTTGATAAAGAGGGTGGCAACGGGCAATGTCCACCGAACGTTTAGTGGTTGGGCGAGGCGCATCAGGCCAAAGCGACACAGTGCCCCGACTGCGGCGCCACTGCCGGCTAATAAGACGAACGTTAGCATCAGGCGGCCCCCCTTGTCATCCAGTAATCACTGAGTAAATTACCAGCTAATCCGGCAAGCAGACCTAAGCCGAGACTGACACCGATATAGAGTATTGCCAAAACGCTATGGCCATTTTGCAAGAGCTGTAGCGTTTCGTTGGTGAAAGTTGAAAAGGTTGTAAAACTGCCAACTAGGCCAACGCTCATTCCCGTTACAACGGCTTCCGAAAGGGAAACTCGAGCTGGCAAGAGGCTCGTAATTAAGCTTAAAATAAAGGCACCGGTAATATTAATAATGGCGGTGATCCAAAAATGCTGGGGCCAAGTCACGATTAAGCTAAGTAACTCCCGTAAGCCGCCACCTAGCATGGCAAAAACCGCAATGGCAAGGACCTTTTTCAAATATGACACCCACTTTCAGAAAGTGATTTAAGTTTACTGAAAGTTAGGGTGGAATTCAACCGGAGCTGGTTGCAAAATTATTTTAAGCATGCTATTGTATAAATCAACTTATGAAAGTACGGAGGATTTCAGCCAATGCGCAACTAATTAATTCTAGTAACTGAACAGTCATTGACCCGATAGATAAGGGGTGGACTGTCGTTTTTGGGATTAATTAGTGGTGCTGGCGAAATCTAAATGCCAGCGCTCCCGGATTCGGGAACGCTTTTTTTGTGTTTATATTTAGGACGCACACCGCGAATATCCCACGAGTTAAAGGGGATTTTGATATGACAGAAATAAAATTAACGAATATTGAAAAGTTAGTGGCGGGCCGGCCACTATTTACGATTAAAGATTTAACGGCGTCGGATGGCGCACACATTGGGATCGTTGGCCGCAACGGGGCGGGGAAATCAACGTTAGCGCACATTTTAACGGGGACGGATCACGACTACCAAGGCCAATTGATCATTGATGCACCGGTAGTGTACGTGCCGCAGATTGCACCGACCTTTGACCAAAGCGGGGGTCAGGCCATGCTAGCTCGGGTTCGCGAAGCCTTAAGCCAACGCCCAGAAATTTTGATCTTGGATGAACCGTCGTCGAACTTGGATGAAGCCCATCAGGATTGGTTAGCCAGAAAACTGAAGCGATTCAGGGGCATCTTACTGTTGATCTCACATGATCGGCAATTGTTAAACGCGGTGACCACGACCACTTGGGCGGTCGTTCATCAGGAATTCAAGATGTATCCGGGAAACTATGCACATTATCATGCGATTGAACAACAACAGTTGGTGACTCAAGAAGCCGCGTATACGCGCCAAGCCCGGCACCTTCAGGATTTGAAAAAAGCGACCCAGGCACGACACGAAAAGGCCCAACGTATCCGCAAAGGCAATAAACGCATGACCGCGGCTGAACGTGCTAACTCCAAGTCGTTGCGGGAAGCGACGGCAGCGAAGATGGACCGCAGCGCCAAAAAGTTAGTTGAACGTGGCGAACGGGAGGCGACGGTGGCTAAGCCATTCACACAAAGCGGGTTCAAGTTGGTGGCGACTGACTTTCCTCATTTTACTGGGAAAGCGGTCGTGACCGCCTTAGATATGCAGCTGGTGGAATATGGCAAAACGTTACTAAAACCAACGACGTTTCAGATTAAACCGCAATCACGGGTGACGCTGGTTGGCCCCAATGGTAGTGGCAAAACGACCTTGTTAAAGGCCATTTTAGCGGGTCAGACACCGGGATTAACCTTGGCGCCCGCAGCGAAGGTTGGTGTCTTCAATCAGGATATGACGGCTTTAGATGGTCATTTGACCGTCTGGCAAACGGTGCGGGCCGCGAGTCACTTACCCGATCAGACCGTCCGTAACGTGATGGGGGCGCTCGGGTTACCAGCCCGATTTTACCCGCAATTGGTCGCTGAATTGAGTGGTGGCGAACTGGTCAAGCTACAATTAGTTCGAATCTTGGTCGGTGACTACAACGTGCTGATGCTAGATGAACCGACTAACTATTTGGATGTTGACGCCCTCGATGCGTTAGCGGATTATTTACAGCATTATCCAGGGACGGTTATTTTCGTTTCCCATGATGATCCGTTTAGAGAAGCCGTGGCGACCCGGACCTTAGTATTTAAAGATCACGAGTTAGTCGATCCGGACAAGGAAGTGCAGGCGCCCAAGCAGTCGGTTGACCTCCCACTCTTGCAATTCAAGTACGACCAAATGATGGCTGACCCGAACGCTAAAACGGCTGATATTCAGGCCCTTAAGCAACAAATTGACGCAGCTAAAGCACACTGATTTGATTAAACATACTGTACGATAAAAAAGATGAGTTTGGGATAAAACCCAAACTCGTCTTTTTATTTGAAACAAAATAGTTTTTGAGCGCACTAATCTAAAGCACTCGAAAG